>DMEZ01000069.1:90239-100589 GCA_003450735.1 Elusimicrobiota bacterium
GCGGGGCCCCCCCCACCGGGGGGGGCCCCCCCGGGGGGGGCGGAGGGGGGGGATGCCGCTTTTGCTGGGGGCCGGGTGGGGGCGTTTGTTGATGCCGGGCAAGCCTTGGCGGGGCCCGCCGATCCAATGCGAGATCGTCCAGGTGCTTCCGTCGAAGACGTAGAGGTTCTGGTTGGTGCCGGCGAACAGCTGGCCGTTGTAGGAGGCGAGCGCGCGGAACTCCGCGTCGGTCGACCGGAAGACCTGGTACCAGCCGCTCACCGCCGGGTCGTAGGCGAAGAGGCCTCCCTCATCGCCGGTCGCCGCGTAGAGCCGTCCGCCGTGCTCGGCCAACGCGTTGACGCGCGCCGCCGACAAGGCTCCCGCCTGCGTCCAGCTGGCTCCGTCGAATTGCTGGACGGTCCCGTCCCCAAGCCCGGCATAGAGCTTGCCGCGGTACTCGCTCAGGCAGAGCACGTCCGCGGCGAAAGCCGCAGGCGAGAGCCAGTTCGTACCGTCGTACGGATAGACCTTCCCCGGGCCCGCCGTGGCGGCGTAGAGGCGGCTCTGGAACAAGGCGAGCGCGGTCACGGTCGAGACGGCGGGAACCCACAGGGACTCCGACATCGCGCCGTCCACCCAGCTCGTGCCGCCGTCGTTGGAATACACGGCCCCGTAGGGGGTCCTGCCGCCGGCCGCGGTGACCTGGAGGCCCGAGCCTCCATCCTGCAGGGTGACATAGGCCGTGACGCCGAGGGCGAGGTCGTTGACGACGTCCTCCGTCGTGGCTCCGCCGGTCGAACTCACGCTCCGGAACTGCGAGGCGGCGGGCACCGTCATGTCCGTGACGAAGCTCGCGACCGTCAACGGCGGCGAGAACTGTCCCAAAAAGTCCCGGGCGCGCACGCGCCAGTAGTAGGTGGTCGCCTCGGCGAGGGTGAAGGTCGAGAGGTAGACGCCGAAGACGGCGCGGGCTGACTCGCTCTGGACCTTCACCGGCGTCGAGACGCTGACGAGAGGGCTGGCGAAGAGCGGATCGTCGTCGACCTCGAGCAGGGTGTCCGCCCCGGCCCCCATCCCCAGGGCCGTGCGGGTGCTCGGGCCGTCCCAGAGGAAGTTCGGCTGCTGCGGGGCGAAGGCTCCGTTGACCGGCCACGCCGGCGTCGAGACCGCGGCCGCGGCGGTGGTGTCCGAGATGACCGCGTAGAGCCCGGCGGTGAGGACGTTCCCGGCCCGGTCGGGGATGCTGAAGCGGAGCTGGTTGGTCGCCAGGGCGCCCAGCGCGGTGCTGGTCGAATGGGCGAGCTGGAGGTTCCTGACCGAGAAGTCCTCCGGGCCGACGCTCCCCTCCGTCCCGCTCAAGGCCAGATGCGCCCAGCCGGCCGCGGGGGTCGTCGAGGTCACGACGGTCCAGGTGCGGCCGGCGGTCGTGGAGTACTCGACCCCGAAGACGCCGGGAGCGGTCGCGGCGTAGTCCGCGGCGATCTGCTCGTGGTCGAGGGCGACGTTGAGGATGCGCACCTCGTCGATCATGCCTTGGAAGCCGCTCTCATAGTTGCCGTTGTCCTGCACGCCCGCGCAGAGAGCGAAGGGCTTGTCCACGGGCCCGCTGTTGCCGCCTCCGCCCGCGGTGGAGACCCCGGCCGCGATCTGGACTCCGTTGAGATAGAAGGCGATCCGGTTGGCCCGGACGGTCATCGCGACGTGCTGCCAGACGCCTTCCCGCAGGAAGCCGTCGGGGCTGGCGAACCCGCCGTTGGAGGCGTTGGTGAAGGCGAGCTTGCCGTTCCAGACGCGGAGCAGCCAGTTGGTCACGCTCCCGCCGAACGTCCCGATCCCGGCGATGACCCTCTCCGAGTCCAGGAGCTGCGGCAGGATCCAGGCTTCGACGGTGAAGGTGCTGTTCGCCGGGAAGTTGAAATCGGCATTCGGCACGCGGAAGGCCTGGAGGAAGTTGTAATCGCAGTTCAGCCCCGCCCCGAACGGAGAGACCCGGTAGGTGGCCGAGGAGTAGTTGCCCCCGAGCGCGCCCGTGTTCCCGTTCCCGCTCGCGTCCTGAGGGAAGGCGCCGTCCCGCTCGTTGAAGTGCCAGAGGGCGATGGTCCCCGCGGCGGGCTCGAAGCGCAGGCGGTCGGAGAAGCCGCTGCGGTCGTCGCTCACCGAGAGCTGGGCGGTCGCGCCGTAGAGCAGGTCGGTGTACTGCGACTCGAAGAGGACCCCCGAGGTGGAAGTGAAGTGGCGGTAGGCCCCCGCGCTCGGCGTCGTCGCCTCCACCGTGAAGCTTCGGACCGGCCCCCAGGGCCCGAAGACCCCCAGGGAGCTGCGGGAGCGCACCCGCCAGTAGAAGGTCGCGCCCTCCCCTAGCGTGCGGGTGGAGATGTACACCCCCACGGTCTTGGGCAGGGTGTTGTCCCTGAGGACGGCCTGGGTCGAGATGCTGAGGAGCAGGCTGGCCTCCGAGAAGGCGGGGTCGTCCGAGGAGACCTGGACATAGAAGCTCCCGCCCAGCGCGCTCGGCCCGGCCAATCCCGCCACGATCGCCGTGCTCGGACCCGTCCACATGAAGTCGGGGCGCGCGCCGGTGAAGGCTCCGTGCACCGGGGACACCGGGGTCGAAACAGCCACCTGCGCGTTGGTGTCGATCAGGATCCCGTAAGGCCCGGAGCGCTCGACGTTTCCGGCGGCGTCGGCATAGTAGAAGAGGACCTGATTGGTCGCGAGCGCCCCCGCCGCCGAGCTCGTCGAGACCGAGAGCGGCATCCCGTAGACCTTGAGGGTCTGCGGGGCCGTCGTGCCGTGCGCGCCGTCCAGCTCCACCCTCTGCGCGGCCGCGCTCGTCGCGACGACCACCTGCCAGGCGTTCCCCGCGGTGGAGCTGAAGGCGACGTAGTAGGGATGCCCGTGCGCGTAGTCGTCGCGGGCTTCCCCGGCGGCGAGCGCCCGGTTGAGGATGCGCACCTCGTCGATGCTTCCGCTGAAGCGGCCTCCCGACTCGGCGGCACCCACGTACAGGGTGCCCAGGGCGGTCGACAGCGGCAGCATCTGGCTCGCGATCTCCGTCCCGTTCAGGTAGAGCTTCGCGATGCTGCCGTCGTAGCTGAAAGCGGCGTGCTGCCAGGCGCCGGTGCTCAGCACGGCGCCTCCGGTCATGGACGACACCGCATCCTGGAACACGGCCGTGAGGCGGCCCGAGTTGAGGCACAAGCGCATGAGCGCGGCCGCTCCCGCCGTCCCCCAGGTCACGATGCCGGTCATCCCCTGGGTGGAGACCGGGTGGATCCAGGCCTCGACGGCCCTCGGCGCGGCGCCCGTCGGCAGACCGGCGGGGGAGGCGCTGCGGAGGTCTCCCACTCCGCTGAAGAGGGCGCCCGCACCGAAGCGCCCGGCTCCGCGCGAGACGACCCCGACGCTGGACAGGCTGATGTTCGCGGTCCCCGAGTCCTTCCAGACCAGGCCGGAGGTCTCGTCCATGTGCCAGAGGGAGAGCGTCCCGGGGCCCGGCCCCAGCGGCGCGGGCCCGCTCACGTTGAGCCCCGAGACCGGATCCTGCACGCTCAGCTGGGCGGTGACCGGGTTCGCCAGATCGCTGATCTGGGATTCGGCGAGCGGCCCCGCGGTGGAGTCGTAGTGACGGAAATCCGAGCCGGAAGGCCGGGTGCGGTCGATCTGGAAAGGACCGATGTCCTGCTGGGTGCCGGGTTCCCCGCTGGCGTCGTAGGCTTCCACGTGGAAATACCAGTCGCTTGCGTCCTGGCTCGCGGTGGACGTCGTCTTGCCGATGTTCCAGCCCGGCTCGGGCTGCTCCATGCCCAGGATCGGGGTGAGGGGACTCCGGTCGAACGCGTAGTGGAAGTGGTTGACGTTGCCGAGGGTGAAATCGGCCGAGAAGACGACGGAGGAGACGTTGACCCAGGTGCCCGTAGCCGATTCGGCGGTGACGAAGGCTCGCGCCGCCAGGACGGGGACGAGGGCGGTCTGGATCGGGAAGTTCGCCGTCGAGACCGCGTCGGTCGAGCCGGAGAGCACGAAATCGTCGGTCGAGATCGTGATGCCCAGGGTCTGGCCGGTGTCGGCTCCGCCGCCCACGTCCCACACGACGAAGTAGGTCTTGGTCGAGGACCAGATGAGCTGGGTCTTGCCGAGACCGGCCAGGTTGAAGGTGGCTTTGCCCACCGTATAGTTCGGCACGGTGACGAGGCTCGTGTCGAGCCCGCTCTGGAAGACCCCGTCCCCGTTGTCCAGGTAGAAGCGGAGGTTCGCCACGCCGCCCTGGGAGCCCGTGCCGGCATGCTTGACCGAGAGCTGGTTCAGGGTGGCGAAGTCCTGGTTCGTCCACAGCATCAGCTTGAGCACCGGGACGTAGGTGGCGTTGCGGTAGAGGGTGCTGGGCAAAAGGTCGGTGCCGCTCGAGACGAGCAGGTCCTGCGCGTCGAGGACGGCCGTGTTGGTCGATCGGCCGTAGCCGCCGGCCCCGCCGTCCAGGACGCCGTGCACGTTGCCCGACTCGTCGGGGACCACCGTCCCGGTCGCGCCCATCGTGTCGAAGTGATACAGGGCGACCGTGTTCGGGTCGACCGCGGCCCGCTTCCAGGGGGTGAACGAGGCGGTGTAGCGCTCGATGTCCGAAAGGCGGATCTCATCGATGACGCCGTTCAGGTAGCTGCCCGCGTAGGCGTTGGGGCCTCCGATGGCGAAGTCGTTGTCGGTGAAGCTCGGCGTGCCGTTGATGGGCCCCGTGGAAAGCATCTCGCCGTCGACGAACAGGCGCTGCCCGATGCCGCCGCTGATGCTGTAGACCGCCGAGATGTGGTGCCAGAGCCCGTCGGCCACCGAGATCTGGACTCCGTCGCGGTTCGCGCAGAGCAGCTGGCTGTTCATGTAGAAGGAGGGCACGCCCGGCTGACAGCTGTAAGCGCCCCCGGTGCCGCCCAGCCAGAGCCGGTAGCCGTTCGTCTTCGCCGCGTTCGAATGGGTGACCAGGGAGCGGTCCGCGCCGAGGTCCGTCGTGCGCACCCAGGCGTCGAGGGTGAACCGGGTCTTGCTGGTGAGCACGGAGTTGGCGCGGACGCGGTCGTCGGCGCCGTCCAGCATCAAGGCGGGGAAGTCCGTCCCGCTCACGCCGCCTCCCCGGACGCTGAATCCCTCCCCATCCAGCCGCAAAGCCACCGTCGAGTTGTCCTGCAGGAGATAGGAGGGCTCGAACTGGAGGGTGAGGAAGTAGGTCTGCGTGGTCCCGTAGATCTGCTGTACGGGCGAGATGGTCAGGGCCGCGGCGCTCGAGGCGAAGACCGCGGCTTGGGAGACCAGGCCGGACTTGTCGTCGTCCCAGATGAAGATGCCGTCGGTGTTCACGTCGCGGTAGAGGGCGACCTGCTTCACCGAGGCGTCCGGGAGGCTGCCGACCTTGCGGACGTTGAGTTTCAGCCAGTCCAGCTGGCCGGAATCCGACCAGAGCCTCAGTTTCAGGAAAGCCGTGGTCTCGCCCTGGAGGGCCGTGGAGGGGGCCACGTCGTAGAGGACCTCCCGCATCATCACGTTCACGTAGTAGCTGGCCGCGTTGGAGAGGCCGGAGCGCACGCCGTTGGCGTCGAGGGTGGTCAAACCGAAGTAGTAGCTCTTGCCCGGGACGACGCCCAATAGCTGGACGCGGGTCGCGCCGGGCGTGTCGCCGGCGCCCGGCTGGATGAGGAGCTGGTTGGCGGCCTGGAGGTAGTCCGTCTCGGTCGCGATGGCGGAGACGGTGCTCCAGCGCAGGTCGAAGCGGGCCGCGCTCTGGAGCGCGTTCTGCAGGCCGTCCTCCCCGGGCACCGTCCAGAACAAGCGGGCCCAGGCGAGCGAGGAGGTCTCGATGGTCCATTCGGGGCCTGCCGACAGGTCGTTCGAGGCGGAGGGCGCGGAGAGGTTCGAGGCCTGCTCGGCCGATTCGGCCGAGCGAAGCAGCGCGCCGTCCTCGGTCGTGACGGCCCAATACACGGTGGTCTCCTTCTGCAGCGCGATCTTGATGCCCCGGGTCGAGCTCGAAACCTTCGTGCTGTAGAGGAACGAGCCGCCGCCCGAAAAGCCGTCCAGGGCGTAGCGGGCCGGGACCTTATAGACGCCGCTGCTGGCGGCCACCCCGGTGCCCACGCGCACGAAGTAGCGCAGGGAGGCCGTCGAGTTCCCCGAGTCCGAGCCGTCGGCCCAGGAGAGCGTGAGGACGCCCGTGCTGGAGAAGAGCGTGACCGGCTGGAAGGACGCCGCGAAGCCCGCCGAGGGGGCGGCGGGCGCCGTGTGGACCGTGCCGACGTCGTTGCGCAGGACCATGGGGTCGGCCGCGTCGTGCGCGGCGGCCATGTCCACGTCCCCGTCCCCGTCGAAGTCGCCGCACGAGACCGCCTGGGTGTTCCCGCCCGTCCCGGCGAGCGCGGCGCGGGTGAACGTCCCGCCTCCGGCGCTGAGCAGGACGCCTTCGTCCTGTCCTCCGTGGTTGGCCAGGCCCGCGTCCAGCCTTCCGTCGTCGTTGAAGTCGGCCCAGCAGACCCCGCGCGAGGCCTGGGCGGTGCCCGGCAAAACGGCCTGGTTGAACGAGAGGCCCGAGAGGTTGCGCACCAGGGTCTTGCCGGCGCCCTCGTTGGAGAGGAGCAGGTCGAGCCAGCCGTCGCTGTCGTAGTCGCCCCAGGCGATGCCGTAGGTGTTCCCGCCGCTCAGCGCGATGGGGAGCTTCGTGAAGGCGCCCGCCCCGTCGTTGCGCAGAACGAACTCGTCCTGGCCGGCCGTGCAGGCCACCGCCAGGTCGAGGTCGCCGTCGTTGTCCAAGTCGCCCCACGCGAGGCCCATGGCGCTGGGAGCTCCGGCGGAGGTGAGCGTGAAAGTCGAGAACGAGCCGTCCCAGCTCTGGCTCGCGATATAGACGCTCCCGTCGTTGGCCACCGCCAGGTCGAGCCAGCCGTCGTTGTTGAAATCCCCCCAGGCGATGCCGCGGGAGTCGCCGGCGGAGCCCGTGAGCGTGATCAGGCTGAAGGTCCCGTTGCGCTCGTTGTGCAGGAGGACCTCGTCGCCGGCCGCGTCCTTGGCGAGGGCCAGGTCGAGCCAGCCGTCGTTGTCGTAGTCGCCCCACGCGATGCCGTAGGCGTTCCCGCCCGTCGCGGGCAGGGCGACGGAGGAGAAGGCGCCGCCGCCGCCGTTGCGCAGGAGCACGGCGTCCTGGGCGGCGTTCGCGATGGCCAGGTCGAGGTCGCCGTCGCGGTCGAAGTCGCCCCACGCGACGCCGGCGGCATTGTTGGCCATGCCCGGCACCGTCAGGATGTAGGCGAGGGCCGTCGTCGGGTTGGAGAGCGCCGAGCGGGCGTTCGAGGCGTCCTTGATGGTGATGGCGAAGTAATGGGTGGCCTTGGCCTCGAGGAAGGGGAGGCTGTAGGTCTGGAGCGTCGCGGGCGAGGCGGTCGTCGCGACGGAGACGATGAACGGGGCGGCCGCGTAGGCCGACGTGCTCGTCAGGGGGACGAGGGTCGAGTAGCGCACTTCGAAGGAGCCGTTCGCGATGGCCCCGTCGTAGCCGTCCTCGCCCGGCATGGTCCACTGGAGCGTCACCGTCGTGGAGGAGGCTCCGAGGCCGGTGGAGACGACGGCCGAGACGCGCAGGTCGGTGACCGGGCCCGGAGCGGCCAGCCGGGCGACCTGCTCGGCCGACTCCGGGGAACGCATCCAGGCCCCATCCTCGGTCACGACCGACCAGTACACGGTGGTCTCCTTCTGCATGACGAGTTTGAGGCCTCGGGCGGCGCTCGAGACCTTGGTGCTGTAGAGGAACGAGCCGCCGCCCGAGGCGCCATCGAGGCCGTAGAGCGGCGGGACCTTGTAGGTGGTGCTGCTGCCCTCCGCCGTGGTGCCGACGCGGACGAGATAGCGCAGGGACGCCGTGGGGGCCTGCAGATCGTAATCTCCCCAGGACAAGGTCAGGACGCCCGAATCGGAGAACACCGTGTACTCCGCGATGTCCGCCGCGAAGAGGTGGGAGGGGGCCGCCGGGGTCGCGCGGGCCAGCGCGTAGTCGTTGCGCAGGAGGGCCGCATCCTGCCCGAAGTTAGCGATGAGCGCGTCGGGCCGGCCGTCCCCGTTGTAGTCCCCGAGGGACGCCGACTGGGAGCTCCCGCCGCTCCCAGGCAGGGCCGACCAGCTGAAAGTTCCGCTGTTGTTGAGCAGGACCGCTTCGTCCTGATTCGAGCCGTTGGCCACGAGCGCGTCGAGCCAGCCGTCGTTGTTGAAATCTCCAACGGACACCGCCGTTGCGTCGCTGGCCGTGTCGTTCAGGACTTCCCCGCTGAGCGTCCCGTTGCTGTTGCGCACCAGGATCTTGTTCTGGTCGGATGCGACCAGAAGAGCGTCGAGGTCGCCGTCGTTGTCAAAGTCGCCCCAGGCCACAGCCGTGTTGTCGGCATTGGTGAGGGGGACGGCGGCGACCGTGAAGCTCCCCCGTCCGTCGTTGGTCAGCAGCAGGGCGCTCTGCCCGCTGTTGGAGACCAGGGCGTCGAGGTCGCCGTCGTTGTCGTAGTCGCCGCAGGCGACGCCGGTCGCGTTGTTGTTGGTGCCCGCGACGGCGCTCGGCGTGAAAACCCCGTTCCCGTCGTTATGGAGGAGCACGGCGTTGGTCCCGTCGTTGGCCACGAGCGCATCGAGCTTCCCGTCCCTGTCGAAGTCGCCCCAGGCGACGGCCGTGGAGTTCCCGGCGCTCCCCAAGGGGGCCGCCGAGAACGTCCCGTTCCGGTTGTTGGTCAAAAGCAGCTCGTTCTCATTGGAGTTATTGGCCACGATGGCGTCGAGCCAGCCGTCGTTGTCGTAGTCTCCCCAAGCGACCGCACGGGCGTCGCCGCTCGTGCCGAGGATAGCGCTCTGGCTGAACGCCCCGTTGCCGTCGTTGTGGAGGAGGATCTTGTCGGCTCCGGAGACGGCGAGGAGCGCATCCGGGCGCCCGTCGTTGTCATAGTCGCCCCAGGCGGCGCCGAAGGTGTTGGCTCCCGTGCCGGCCAGGGGCCGCACGAAGTTCTGCGCCGTGGCCGGGTTCGAGAGCGCCGAGCGCACCCCGATGGCGTCCTTCACCGTGATGGCGAAGTAGTTGGTGACCGCGGCGTTGAGATACGGGATGCTGTAGGCGTGCCGCTCGCCCGGGCTCGCCGAGGTCGTCACGGACACGGAGAAGGGCGCGTTGGCGTAGTCCAGAGCGGTCGAGATCGTCGAGAGGGTCGACCAGCGGATCTCGAAGGCCCCGCCCGCGATGGCGCCCGCGTAGCCGCTGTCCCCCGGCATGGTCCACTGCAAAGTCACGGTGACGGAGGACGCTCCGAGCCCGGTCGAGGCCATGGCCGCGACCACCAGGTCGGTGACAGGCCCCGGCGCGGCGAGGGAGGTCGTCTGCTCGCCTGAGGGCGAGCTGCGCTCCTGCTCGCTGTCCTCGGCCCGCACGGCCCAATAAACGGTGGTCTCCTTCTGCAGCACGAGCTTCACGCCGCGGGCGGCGGAGGAGACCTTCGTGCTGTAAAGGAGGGAGCCGCCGCCCGAGTAGCCGTCCAGGGAGTAGCGGGGCGGGAACCGATAGGTGGTGCTGCTCCCCGACACCGTCGTGCCGACCCTGACGTGGTATTTGAGCGTCTGCGTCGGCGTCTCCACGTCGAAGCCGTTCCCCCAGGAGAGGGTCAGCACGCCGGAGCTGGAGGCCGCGCCGTACTCGGCGAAAGAGGCCCCGAACCCCGCGGCGGGCGGGTTCGGCACGGCGTGGGCGAGGGCCAGGTCGTTGCGCAGGAGGGAGAGCGCCTGGCCGGTGTTGAACGACGCCGCCAGGTCGACGTCCCCGTCGTCGTCATAGTCGCCCCAGGAGACCGAGTAGGACTTGCCTTCCGAGCCGCCCAGGTTCCGCAGGGAGAAGGCGCCGCCCGAGTTCTTCAGCAGGGTCTTCTCCGGCCCGAAATTCGCCACCGCGATGTCCATGAGGCCGTCGTTGTCCGGGTCGCCCCAGGCGAGGCCCCGGGCGCTGCTCGCCGTCCCGGACAAGGCGACCTTGGTGAAGCTCCCGCCGCCGTCGTTGCGCAGAACGACCTGGTCGTCTCCGTATTGCGCCACGGCCAGGTCCAAGTCCCCGTCTCCGTCGTAGTCCTCCCAGGCGATGCCGTGGCCGTCGGCCGCGGTGGCGCTGCCGGCCACGCTGAGGATGGAGAAGAGCCCGCGCCCGAGGTTATGCGCGAGGACCGCGTTCTGGCCGGCCGCGTTGGCGATGGCCAGGTCGAGCAGTCCGTCGCTGTCGTAGTCGCCCCAGGCGAGGCCTCGGGAGTTGGCCGAAGTCCCGGTCAGCGCGACCTTCGTGAAGCTGCTGGTCCCATCGTTGCGCAGGAGGTAGGAGTC
>DMEZ01000069.1:100729-101014 GCA_003450735.1 Elusimicrobiota bacterium
GTACACCGCCACGGCCAGGTCGAGGTCCCCGTCGTTGTCGTAGTCCCCCCACGCGATGCCGTTGTTGTTCCCGCTCGTGCCGCCCTGCGCGTGGACCGTGAACGCCCCGCCGCCATCGTTGTGCAGGACGCGCACGTTCCCGCCGGCATAGTTGGAGAGGGCCAGGTCGAGCCGCCCGTCGTTGTCGTAGTCCCCCCACGCGATGCCCCGGGTGTTGTCCGAGGTGCCGGCGAGAGCGGCCTTCGTGAAAGCGCCGCCCCCGTCGTTGCGCAGGAGGTAGGAGTC
>DMEZ01000069.1:101099-150034 GCA_003450735.1 Elusimicrobiota bacterium
GTACACCGCCACGGCCAGGTCGATGTCCCCGTCGTTGTCGTAATCGCCCCAGGCGAGGTCGAAGTTCTCGCCCTCCGTGCCGGGCACGACCTCCACATAGCTCGCGGCGGTCGTCGGATCGGAGAGCGCCGAGGCGATGCCGTCCTGGTTGCGGGTCGTCACGCCGAAATAGTGAGTCGCCAGCGCGGACAGGTCTTGGAAGACCCACGTCTGCCCCTGCCCGGGTGTGACGCTCGTCGCGACCAGCGTCGAGTAGGGCGCCGCCTCGTATTCGGCCATGGTCCGGATGGGCGCCAGGGAGGAATAGCGGATGTCGAACTGACCGTTGACGATGTCCCCGGAATAGGCGGCGTAGCCCGGCGCCGTCCAGGTCAAGGTCACCGACATCGTGGAGGCGCCCAGCCCGGTGGAGACCTGGGCCGCGACGCTCAGGTCCGTGATGGCGCCTGGGACCGCCGTGGCGTAAAGGACGGCGTAGGGCCCCGCTTCCTTATAATTGCCCGCCGCGTCGCGGAAGAAGAACTTGGCCTGGTTGATCGCGCCGCACGGAGCGATCCCGCCGCAGGTCTGCGGGTTCGTCGAGAGAGCGATGCCGAGACCCTGGATGGAGAGGATCTCGGGCGCCTGCGAGCCGACGGCCGCGCTGAAGGCCAGGTAGGGGCCGCTCCCGGAGACCGTCGAGGCGATGCGGTTCCACTGGTTGGCGGTGGTCGTGGAGAAGAAGGCCCAGGCCCCGCGGCTCTCGCCGAGGGCCTCCGCCGGGGTCAGCGCCGCGTTGAACAGCCTCGCTTCGTCGAGCCAGCCGTTCAGGGAGGATTCTCCCCCGAGGCCGGTGAGGCCGTCGAACCCGAAGCGCAGCCGCGTGTCTTCCGGCGAGCCGCCTGTCGCGCAGGTCGCCGCCAGCTCGCCGCCGACGTAGACGTGATGGCCGCTGGCGGGGTCCACGACGACGCTCACGTGGTGCCAGCCGCCCGCGACGTAGCTCCGCGCCGTCCCGGTGCTGCAGCCCTGCCCCGGGATGGCCTCCACCCTGAAATCCGCCTTCCCGCCGCTCTGGCCGTACACGAGCCGGAATCGGTTGGAGGCCCAGACCGTCCGGGCTGCCCCGTCGGAATCGGGCTTCACCCAGGCGCTCACCGACCAGGCCGTCCAGGACTGGGTGATCGTCGCGACCTCGACGGTGTAGCCCTCCCTCACCTCGAGGCCGCTCCCCGCGATGCCCGGATCCCAGATGCCGGCGTTGTTCAAGACCGCGTCGTGCCCGTTCCCCGTCGCGTCGCCGGCGCTCAGCAGCCGCCCCTCCTCGAAGTGCCACGCCCCGACCAGGCCGCGCTGGACGGAGGGAGCCAGCGCGACGCCGGAGAGCGTGTCCTGCACCGTGAGCTGCACCGTCACCCCATCCTGCAGGTCGATGAAGGAGGTCTCGGGAACGACCGTGCCGGAGGAGTTCTTGGTCCCGAACTCGACGGCGCTCGGACGCGTCACGTCGTGGCGGAAGGGCCCCAGGTCGTACTGCTGCCCGGCGCCGTCGGTGTCGTTGTAGGCGCGGGCGTGGAAGTACCACAGGCCGTCCACGCTCGCCGTCATCGTGGCGTAGCCGGTCGTCCAGGAGGTCTCGGTGTCGGACCAGGCATGGGTGGGGTTCTGGTCCCAGACGGTGCGGAGATGGTGGACGCCGTGGACCCCGAAGTTCGCGGCGAAGATGTACTCGTTGTTGCGGGGCCAGGTCCCCACGTTCGTGCTGACCTGGACCAGGTCGAGCAGCGCGCAGTAGATCTTGGCCTGCGGCCCCGTGAAGGGCAGGTTGGTCGGCGTCATGCTGTCCACGCTGCCCGGGTCCAAGGTGAAGGAGTAGGGGTCGAGCCGGATGCCGAAGTCCGTGTTGGAGACCGCGTTGTTGTAGGTGATGCTCGAGATGATGAAGACCTTGAGGGGGGTCGTGGAGAGCTCCAGGTACTGGCTGAGCACGAGGGTCGCCGTCCCTGCCCCGGTGAACGAGAAGTGGGAGGAGAGGGCCGCGTCGGCCGGCGTGTCGTAGACGCCGTTGCCGTTGGTGTCCGCGTACGCAGCCACCCGCTTGTAGCTGTTGTCGCCCGTCCCCTCCCGATAGACCTTGATGTTGGTGAGGTAGGCGTAGTCCTGGAGGGTCTTGAGCTCGAGCGTCGCGAGAGCGTAGCCGGTCGTGCCGGTCAGCAGGCGGGAGGGGAACTGGTTGTAGGTGACGCTGGAGAGCACCACCCCATCCGGGGAATCGACGACCAGGGAGGTCCCGGTCGGCACGCCGCTGCCCGGCTGCGAGCGCGCCGCGAGCTCCCCCGCCCCTCCCATCGGGAAGGAGGCGCGGCTGCGGGCCATGCGCAGGGCGATGCTCGGCATCGAGACCCCCTGGTAGGGCAGCACCGGGAAATCGGCCGCGACCCAGAAGGTGACGGTCGCCGGGCCGACCGAGAAATGGCTGTTGAAGGCGATGATGCCGCCGCTCGAGACGGCGGTCTCGATGAGGCTCTCGGAGGCCCGGTCGAACGTCGGGTTCGGCTCATAGCCTTCGGCCCCGCTGTTCTGGTCGTCTATGAACCACTTGCCGGCGAGGGCGCGGTCTTCGATGGGCAGGGTGTTCCGGACGGTGAGCCCGTCGAGGCTCACGTACCCGCCTCCCGTGTAGGCGTCCACCCGGAAGAACGCGTCCGGGCTGTTCTGGGTCACGGTGCCGGGCGCGGCGAGGCTCGTCACGCTCACCGTGAGCCACTGGGACGCGGGCACCGTGGAGAGGTGGACCTTCACGCGGTTGCGCTCCCCCTCCCCGATGAAGATCCGCGCGCCGTCCACGTGGACGCCGTAGGGAGCGTGGAGGGTCGCCAGGGTGGGGCTCCCCGCGTCGCCCGCGCTGGTCGTGAAGTCGGGCTCGCCCAGCACCCGGTCGGCCGCCTGCCGGCTGGCGAGCGGCATCGAACTCCAGAGGAGCACGCGGTGGTTGGCGTGGTCTGCGACGGCGAGCCGGGTGCCGTCGCTGTGCAGGCCCATCGGGCTGCAGAGCGAATAGGCGCTGGCCGCGAGCCCCTCGTTGCAGGCGCCGCTCACGTGATCGGCTTGGCCGAGCACCAGGTCCGCGCCCTGTCCGGTGGCCGTCGGGAGGCTGTTCCAGATGAGCAGGCGGTGGTTGCCGTGGTCCGTGACGAAGAGCCGGAAGCCGTCTCCGCGCACTCCGTAGGGCGCTTTCAGCGTCGCCGATGAAAGGCTGGGGTTATTGGGGCTCTCCGAATTCAGGTTCGGCTGGCCGACGGCCAGGTCGGCGCCCTGCTGGTCCGTGACGGGCAGGGTGTTCCAGACCAGCACCCGGTGGTTGCCTTGGTCGGCCACGAAAAGACGCTGGCCGTCCGAATACACGCCGGTGGGGGCCTGGAGCCCGACAAAGAGCCCGCCGTTGTCGGCCGTGTTGACGGTCTTGTTCGGCTGGCCCAAAACCACGTCCGCGGCCTGGCCGTGCTGGGTCGGCCAGGAGTTCCAAACGAGGACGCGGTTGTTGGAGGAGTCCGCCACGTAGAACTTCACCCCGTCCCAGTACGCGTCCGCGGGGCTATGACAAGAGGAGGCGTTGATCCCGCTGATGTTGGAGCCCATGGCATAGGCGTCCGCCTGGCAGAGCACGACGTCGGCGGGGGTCTGGCTGCTCATCGGGACGCTGTTCCAAAGGAGCACGCGGTGGTTGCCCGCGTCGGCCACGGCCAGGCGCTGACCGTCGCTCCAGACCCCGCGGATCCCATAGAAGCTCTCCGGGTAGGGCCCGCCGTTGACGGCGTTCGAGCGGAACTGGGCCGCGGAGGCGCGGTGGCCGAGGGCCGAGTCGGCCGAAACGCCGTTGGAGCCGGGGATGCTGTTGAAGACGAGGAGGCGGTGGTTCCCCGAGTCGGCCACGAAGAGGCGTCCGGCGGTCCCCGTGGAGATGCCGCCGGGGTCGGATAGGCCGGCCTGCGTGGCCGCGCTGGCGCTGGAGGTCATGTTCGCCTGCCCCGCGACCCAGTCGGCCGCTTCCTGGTTCGCCGTGGGAATGGGCGTCCAGACGAGGACCCGCTGGTTGCCCTGGTCGCCGACGAGCAGGGTCGTCCCGGAGGTCGAGACCGAGACCGGGCTGGAAAGCCCCTGGGAGCCGAGGGCGGCCGCGTTCGCTGTCCAGTTCGCCTGGCCGAGCTCCAGGTTCGCCGCCTGCTTGTTGAGCGAGGGGGTGCTCGTCCAGATGAGGACGCGGTTGTTGCCGGCATCCGCCACGAAGAGCGCCTGGCCGCCGAAGAAGACCCCCTGGGGGTACCGGAGGGTGGACGACGAGATCCCCTGGGAGTTCTCGTCGCTGGTCGTGAAGCCCGGCTGGCCGAGCACCCGGTCGGCCGCCTGGCCGCTCTGGGCCGGCAGGGTGTTCCACATCAGCACGCGGTGGTTGTCCCGGTCGGCCACGAAGAGCTTCACGCCGTTCGAATGGACGTCGATGGGGCTATGGAAGCTGGAAGCCGCGGCCGCGTACCCGTTGGAGGTGAAGCCCGCTTGGCCGAGCACCAGATCGGCCGGCTGGAAGTTCGAGGTAGGCAGGGCGTTCCAGACCAGCACGCGATGGTTGCCGGTGTCGGCCACAAAGAGCCTCGTCCCGTTCGACCAGAGGCCCATGGGGCTCGAGAGCGTGCGCGCCGAGGGGCCCATGTTGTACCCATTGGCCTGCGAGTTGTTGGCCACGGAGCTCTGATAGTCCGGCTGGCCCAGCACCAGGTCCGGCTCCGTGCCGTGAGCCGGGTTGACGCTGTTCCAGACCAGCACACGGTTGTTGGCGGTGTCGGAGACGAAAAGCCTGCCGGCGGCGGCGTGCACGCGGGCGGCGCCGTTGAACCCGACGGAGTCCATGTGGATCCCGTAGTTGTTGCGCTCGTAGGCGACCTCGGAGCGCTGGCCGAGGGTCATGGCCGCGTTCTGGTAGGTCGAGAACCCGGCCGCCGTGGGGGTCGAAACGGCCGGCCCGGAGCCGTAGGACGAGGCCAGGATCGTCGCCGTGGGGCTCTGGTAGGGCAGGAGCGCCTCTCCCATGACGTCGCAGCCGGGGCCGCCGGCGTCGTCGAAAACGAAAGAGGCCGCGTCGAGCGAGACCCCGAAGGTCCTGTTGGAGTCGAGCGGGACGTCGTTGACGGCGACCACGACGAAGTAGACCGCCTCGCTCGTTTTCAGGGTCTGCCGAGAATCGAGGCGGATGGAGGCGACCCCGCCGCCCGTGAACGGCGCATCCGCCGAGAGCCGTGTGTCGGCGGGCTCGAAGGTGCCGTTGCCGTTGGCGTCCTTGTAGAGCGCCGCGCCGCGCAGGTGCTCGTTGGACGCGGTCCCGACCTTATAGACCTTGACCGTGTCGAGGAGCGCTCGGTGGGTGGAGGTCTTGAGGCCGAGCTTGATCATCGCATGGCCGGTGGTGTTGAGCGCCAGCGTCCCGGGGGCCTGCGGGCTGGAAGCCTGGGAGACCACGGCCGTATCGGCCGTGTTCTGGCCGGCGGTCAGCGCGGAATGGATGGGCGGCAGGACCAGGCCGAGCTCGCCCTCGCCGTAGACCGGGAAGCTGGCGTAGTTCTGCGCCACCTGGATGCCCACCTGCGCCGGCGCCGCGGCCGGGTAGTCCCAGTTTTGGACCTTGACCGCGAGCCAGAAGGTGTAGGTCGAGCCGATGATGGGGTACTCCGTGGTCATCTGGGCCTGCGAGGAGGAGAAGACCGCCTCCTCGATGAGGTTCGTGTCCGCGGCCGGGTTGAAGGTCACAGCCGGATCGTAGGGTCCGCCGTTGTTCACGTCGTCGAGATACCACTGCAGGACCATGTTCTCGTCCTTGGCGGTGCCCGTGTTGAAAGCGCGCAGACCGCTCAGCAGGACGTTGCTGCCGCCGGTCACGGCGTCGATGCGCAGGAACGCCGCCGGGGTCCCCTGGACCGCCGTCCCGGGCGTCACGGTGGACACCCGCACGATCATGGTCTTCGCCGCCGTCGCCGTGGACTGATAGACCTTCAGGCGCATGTTCGCCGAGTCCCCGACGAAGAGCCGGCCACCGTCCGAGTGGGCCGGCAGCCAGCCGCTGTTGAGGGAGGAGGCGCTCACCCCGCCGTTGTTGGGGGTGTTCGAGGCCATGTTGGGCTGGCCGAGCACCCGGTTCGCGGCCGCCCCGTCGGCCGCGGGGAGGCTGTCCCAGATGAGCACGCGGGCCTGGCCGTCGCCCACGATGAGCCGCCGGCCGTCGCTGAACACCCGGTTCGGGCTGCTCAGGCTGGACGCGCTGAGGCCGCCGTTGTTGGCGGAATTGCCCGTGAAATCGGCCTGGCCGAGCACCCGGTCGGCCAAGACGGCGCTCGTCGAGGGAAGCGCGTTCCAGATGAGGACTCGGTGGTCGGAGGTGTCCGCGACGAACAGGCGGACGCCGTCGGTGTGGACCGACTGCGGAGCGTAGAGGTTCCAGGCGGTCGAGGCCCCGTTGGCGTTCGCGCCGTCATCCCGATAGGCGCTGTTCACGAAGTTCGGATGCCCCAGCACGGAATCGGGCTTCTGCCCGCTGGAGGTGGGCCAGCTGCTCCAGAGGAGCACCCGGTGGTTGCCGGTGTCCGCCACGATGAGGCGCTTGCCGTCCGAGGCGACGCCCTGGGGGCTGGAAAGCCCCCTCTCGCGGTCCGGGGTGTTGGCCGAGCCGACGTCGAAGCCCGTCTGCCCGATGACCAGGTCGGCCGGCGCCGTACTCGTGGACGGGATCGTGTTCCAGAGCAGGACGCGGTGGTTGCCGCCGTCCGCCACGGCGAGGCGTGCGCCGTCGGTCCAGAGGTCGTAGGGCGAGTTGAGGCTGAAGGCCGAGGGGACGGTGTTGCTGCTCCCGTAGTTGGCCGTGTTGGTGCGCAGGTCGGGCTGGCCGAGCACGAAGTCGGCCTGGGCCATCGCGCTGGCGGGGACTTTGTTCCAGATGAGCACCCGGTGGTTGGCGCCGTCCACCGCGAAGAGCCGCTGGCCGTCGGTCACGACCGTGCGCAGGGCGCCGTCTCCGAAGCCGGCCCTATGCGGGGCGGCGTTGCGCAGGCCGGAGTAGAACTGCGCGTCGTAGGAGCCGTGGCCCAAAACCGTCTCGGCCGCCCGGCCGTGGGAGGCGGGGACGGCGTGGTGGACGACGACGCGATGGTTGCCGGTGTCCGCGACGAAGAGCCGGTTCTTGTCCGCCCAGGCGGAGTACGCGCCGGAGAGCGACCTGGCGGTGATGCCGTCGCGCGAGAGGCCGGTGGGGTCGGCCGAGCTGTTGGCGGTCTGGTCGTCCAGGCCGAGATGCCCGGCCGCGACGCTGGCGGCGACGGTGTTGGTCGAGGGAAGGGCGTCCCAGACGAGGACGCGGCTCGAGCCCTGGTCCGAGACGAAGAGCTTCTCCCCCGAAGAGACGTGCACGCCGTAGGGGCTGTTGAGGTTGAAGGCGTTGGCGCCGCCGGAATCCGCGCAGCCGCCGTTGTCGCGGGCCTGCCCGCAGGTGAAGCCGGCGTGCCCCAGCACATAGGCCGCCGCGACGGTGTGGGTGGTCGGGAAAACGCTCCAGATGAGCACCCGGTGGTTGCCGGCGTCCGCGACGAAGACCTGGGTGCCGTCGCTCCAGACGTCCGCCGGCCGGTAGAGCGTGTAGGCTTGGATGCCCGCGAAGTTCTCGGTCCCGGAGATGAAGTCCGGCTGGCCCAGCACCAGATCGGCCGCCTGCTTGTCGGCGGCGGGGAAGGTCGTCCAGAGGAGCACCCGGTCGTTCTCCCAGTCCGCGGCCAGCAGGCGCGTCCCGTCGCTGTGGACGCCCGCCGGGCTCCACAGCGTGGCCGCGGAAAGGCCGCCTTCGTTGGCGGCGTTCGTGGTCATGGCGCTCTGCCCGAGCACGTGGTCGGCCGCCTGCTGGCTGGCGACGGGGAAGGTCTCCCAGATGAGGACGCGGTGGTTGCCCTGGTCGGCGACGACCAGCCTCGTCCCGTCCGTCCAGACGCTGCGCGGGTTGCAGAGGGTCTGAGCGGAGACGTTCCCGCCGTAGTTGCAGGCGCGGGTGTTGAAGTCCGGCTGGCCGAGGACGAGGTTCGGCTGCTGGTCGAACGCGGGCGTGCTGGAGTTCCAGACCAGGACCCGGCTGTTGTCCCGGTCCGCGACGATCATCCGGAGGTTGGTGGAGTCCACGAAGACGTCGGCGGGGCTCGAGAAGCCGATGGAACTGGTATTGAAGTCGTAGGCGTCGGCGAGCGCGGTGGCCGCGTCCCTCTGCCCGAGGATGAGCGACGCGTTCATGTTGTCCGTCCAGCCGGCCCGGGCGGAGGCGGCTGAGAAGACGACGGCCAGCGTCAGGAGAAGACGACGGAAGGCGCTCTGCCCGCTCACACCGTTAGCTTACCCTATAATCCCGGAGAATCACGAAGACATCCTGAAGGGCGAAGCCTACTTGAGGATGCGCCGCTCGAGCACCCGGACCCGCGCGAGCAGCAGCTTGTTGTCGAAGGGCTTGGTCAGGTAGTCGTCGGCGCCCTTGTCGTAGCCCGCCACCTGGTCCTCGATCATGGCCCGGATGGTGAGCATGAGGATGGGCAGGCTCTTGAAGCGGGCGTCCCCCCGGATCTTGCGGGTGAGCTCGAGCCCGTCCATGTTCGGCATGTTGAGGTCCAGGACGGCGAGGTCCACCTTCTGCTTCTGCATCAGGTTCCACGCGGCGAGCCCATCCTCGGCCGCGGCGACCTTGTAGCCGCCCTGCTTGAGGATCTCGGTCACGAGCTCCCGGAACATCGCGTCGTCGTCGGCGACCAGAACGGTCCTCATGCTAGTCCTCTCTCAGTCCGTATCCGACACCGTACACCGTGCGGACCATGGCGCCGCAGCGGCCGAGCTTCTTCCTCAAGGATTCGATGTGCTTGTCCACGGTGCCGGGCCGGATCTGCTCGCCCTCGCCGTGCCAGATCGCGTCGACGATGAAGCGCCGCTCCAGCACCTTCCCCGCCCGCTCCAGGAACAAAGCCAGCAGCTGGAACTCGGTGGGGGTGAGGTCCTCCACTGCCTTCCAGCGCCCTTTGCCGTCCTTGACCCAGGCGGTCTGCTTGGAGCGGTCGAGCTTGAGCTCTCCGCCCGGCGACTTCAGCACGTCCAGAGCCGAGGCCATGCTCGGCAGGATGCGCCGCAGGTGGGCCTTCAGCTTCGCCAGCAGGAGGCGGTCGTCCAAGGTGTCCAGGAAATGGTCGTCCGCCCCCGCGTCCAGTGCGGCGATGACCTTGTCGGGGTCGAGGCCCGGCGGGGAGGTCAGGATGATGGACATGCCGGGGGCCTTCGCTTTGAAGCGCCGCAGGGCTTCCGCATCGCCCTTCAGGGCGGCGTGGGCGACGAGCGCGATGCCGAGCCGCTCCTGCCCGGCGGCCGAGCAGAAGGCGGCGAAGTCCCCCTCCAGGCGCACGCTCCACCCCTCGCGGCTGAGCAGATACTCCCAGCGCTTGTGGAGGGCCGCTTCCGGCTGGACCACCCAGAAGGTCAGCTGGGGCATCAGTCGAGAGGGTTGTCCAAGCCGGTCAAGTCCTTGATGTACTGGCGCAGGAGCTTCCAGTCCACGGGCTTATGCAGGAGCCGGACGTAGGGGTCGGTCTTGGGGACGATCTTGCGCGCCTCGGCGGGCGGCATGCCCGTGACGAAGATGACCGGCAGGTTCTTGCGGATGAAGGAGGAGGCTCGCAGCTTCTTGAGGGCGTCCACGCCGGTGCCGAATCCGGGCATCTCGATGTCGGAGACGATGAGAGCCAGGCGCATGCCTTCCGCCTGGATGACCGACTGGGCCGCGTCCTCGGCGCAGGTCACGCGGTAGCCCGCCCCCTCGAGCTTCTGGACCATCATGTCGCGGATGAGCTGGTCGTCATCGACGACGAGGATATAGGTGCGCCCCGGCGGAGGCTTGGCGGGGCCTCCGGCGGGGGTCTGCCCGGCGGCGGGAGGGGTCGTGGCGGCCTGGGCTTGGCCCGGCAGGGAGACCGTCCCCGGCGGAGAAGGCGCGGGCTTGGGCGGCGGCGCGGCCTGGGCGGGCGGCACGGCGCCGGGGGGATTGGTCCCGGGCGCCCGGCCCGGGATGGGCTGGGGCGGGGCCGTCCGATTCTGCGGGAACGGCGTCGGGCCGGAGACCCCCGGCATGGACGGCTGGCCCGGCGGTCGGGCCCCCGGCTGGCCCGGCGGCACGGCGCCGGGGGGATTGGTCCCGGGCGCCCGGCCCGGGATGGGCTGGGGCGGGGCCGTCCGATTCTGCGGGAACGGCGTCGGGCCGGAGACCCCCGGCATGGACGGCTGGCCGGGCGGGCGGGCCCCCGGCTGGCCGGGCTGGGCGGGCGGCCGCGCCGGCATGCTCCCGGGCGGGATGGTCGCAGGCCCCTGCGGATACGGAGCCTGTCCGGCCGCGCCCGGCTGGCCGGGCGGCCGGACCGGCATGCTCCCGGGAGGGATGGTCGCAGGCCCCTGCAGGCCCGGCATGGACGGCTGGCCGGGCTGGGGCGGCCGCGCCGGCATGCCCCCGGGAGGGATGGTCGCGGGGCCCTGCCCTGCCGGCGCCGCGTAGGCGAAGCGGAGGGCCTGGTCCACCTCCGCCTCCGGGATGCCCTGTTTGAGCAGCTGCGCCTTCAAGGCCGCCGCGGGATAGCGGGCCTTGTACTGGTTGATGTAGGCGACGAGCTGCTGTAGGTTCGCCATCAGAAAACGGGAACGGCCCTCCCCCGGTCCGCAAGGATGGGCCCTCGGCGTGAGGCTCGATTGAGTTTAAGCCCAGTTCCCGGCAGAATCAAGCACATACTTGTTACAAGCCTCAGGGGACCTCGAAGAGGGTCGAGACCCCCTGACCCACGCCCACGCAGAGGCTGGCCAAGCCGAGGCCTCCGCCCCGCCGGCCGAGCTCGTGCACGAGCGTGGTCGCGATGCGGGCCCCGCTGCAGCCGAGCGGGTGCCCCAGCGCGATGCCCCCGCCGCGCACGTTGAGCTTGTCGAGCGGGATGCCCAGCTCTCGCGCGCAGGCGATGGCCTGCACGGCGAAGGCCTCGTTGATCTCGTAAAGGCCGACTCCGTCGGCCTTTACGCCCAGGCGGGAGAACAGCTTGCGCGTCGAGGCCACGGGCCCCAAGCCCATCAGGCGGGGATCCACCCCGGCGCTGGCCGAACCCAGCCAGAAGGCGATGGGCTTGAGCCCCAGCTTTTCGGCCCGGCCGGCTTCCATGAGCAGCAGAGCGGCCGCCCCGTCGTTCAGCGTCGAGCTGTTGCCGGCCGTGACGCTCCCGCCTTCCCGGAAAGCCGGCTTGAGCTTGGCCAACGCCTCGAGGCTCGCGTCCGGACGAGGGGGCTCGTCCTGGTCCACGAGGGCCTCCGGGGCCTTGGCCTTGGCCGGCTGGACCCGGACGGGGACGATCTCCGCGGCGAAATCCGCCCGCGCCGCGACGGCGAGCTGGTGGCTGCGCAGGGCGAAGGCGTCCTGCTCGGCGCGCGGGACGCCCAACTTACCTGCGATGTTCTCGGCGGTCTCGCCCATGTTCTCGAGCGGGAAGCGCTCCTTGAGCTTCGGGTTGGGGAAGCGCCAGCCGAGCGCGCTGTCGTAGGCGGTCTGGTTGCCGTAGGGAAAGCCGCTCTCCGGCTTGGCCAGCACCCACGGGGCCCGGCTCATGCTCTCGACCCCGCCGGCCACGAACACCTCGCCTTCGCCCGCGACGATGGCGCGGGCCGCGAGGTTGACGGCCTCCAGGCCCGAGGCGCAGAGCCGGTTGACGGTGACGCCCGGCACCGAATCCGGCCAGCCGGCCAGGAGGGCCGCCATCCGGGCGATGTTGCGGTTGTCCTCGCCCGCCCCGTTGGCGCAGCCGAGGATGACGTCGTCCACCGCCGCCGGCTCGACCTGGGGGACCCGGGCGAGCACGGCCTTGAGGACCTGCGCCGCGAGGTCGTCGGGACGCACGCGCGCGAGGGCGCCGCCGTACTTGCCCGCGGGGGTGCGGATGGCCGCGACGACCGCCGCCTTGCGCCGGCTCATAGGACCTCCGGGCCGGCTTCGAGCGCGTCTTCGACCGCGAGGGCCAACTCCCGCAGGTTGAGCGGCTTGCGCAGGATGGGCGTGTCCTGGCGGAACTCCACGAGACGGGCCTGCCGCTCGGCGGGCTGGCCGGTGATGAAGATGATGGGGATGCCGCGCGTCTTATCCGACGTCCTGAGCAGGGCGTGGGCGGTCCCGCCGCTCAGGCCCGGCATCTCCAGGTCGGAGATGATGAGGTCGGGCATCAGCTGCGGCGTGATATGGTAGAGCTGGGCTCCGTCCGATACGATCGTCACCTCGTAGCCGCGCTCGGTGAGGAAGTCCTTGAGCAGCGACAGGCACTCGGGGTCGTCGTCCGCCACCAGGATGCGCTTGGGGTTGATCTTGGGTTTGGGCACGGTCGGCTCCTATTTCTTCCAGTCGGTCTTCAAAAGTCCCCAGCACTCGTGGTCGATCCAGCGGCCGTTGATCTTCCAGTCGTCGCGCAGGCGGCCTTCGTAGCGGAAGCCGAGCTTGCGCAGGACGCGGCGGCCGGCCCGGTTGGTCGGGTCGATGCGCGAGAAGACCCGGTGCAAACCCAGCTTCCGGAAGGCGTGCTCCACGAGGATGCGCGCCCCCTCCGTGGCGTAGCCCCGGCTGCGGCGATCGGCGCGGACCCAGACTCCCAGGCGGCCGCGGGCGCGCTCGGCCGGGGCGAGGGAGCCCAGCGAGACCACGCCGACCAAGACCCCCGTCCGGGCCTCCACCAGGCCCCAGACGGAGGACTCGCCGCGGGAATCCTCCTCGTCCACGCGCCGGAGGAAGGCGGCTTCGTCCGCCGCGGCGGCGGCCCCGGGCACCCAGGCGAGCCAGCGCTTGAGCGCCTCCCGGGAAGACTCGACGGCCTCGAAGAGGGGCTCGGCGTCCTCGGCCCGGAGGGGCCGCAAGCGGACCCGCTTGCCGGGCAGTTCCTTCGACGCAACCGGTTCTTCCCGCTCGGGCATGGTGTTTACCGATTCTACGATTTTCAGACGGGGATTCAAACCTCGCCCGTATGCGCGCGTACGCGCGCGCGAGTCAGAGCAGGCCGAGCGCGGAGGAGAGCACCTTTTCGGCGGAGCGTCCGAAGTCCATGCCCCGGGCGGCCTGCGCGGCCAAGGCGCCCATGCGCTCGAGCCGGGCGGGGTCCCCCAGCAGTTCCTGGAGGGCCCGGGCGAGCTCGGCCTCGGGCCGGCCGGAGGCGTAGGAGACCACGCGTCCGTAGCTTTCCGCCAGCGCCTCCCGGACGCCGTAATGGTCGCTGGCCAGCACCGGCAGCCCCGCCTTCATGGCCTCGACCACGCTCAGGCCGTAGCTTTCGTGTATGGAGGGCGAGACGAAGAGGTCGGCCAGCCGGAAGTACGCCTTCTTGCGCTCGGGGCCGAGGTAGCCCGGGAACACGACGCGGGTCCTGCGCAGGCGGCCGGCCAGGGCGCGCACCTTTCCGGCGTAGGAGGCGCCCCGCATGAACGCGGGCTCGCCGCACACGAACAAACACAGGTCGGCGTCGAGGCTCTGCTCGACCAGGCGCAGGGCCCGGAGCAGGAGGTCGATGCCTTTCTCGGGGGAGATGCGGCTCAGGGTCATGAGCACGCGGGTGTCCGGACCGATGCGGTGCAGCGCCCTCAGCCGGCCGGCCTCCGTCTCCGCCCCGCCCTCGGAGAGCCCCCCCTCGTCCCACACCCCCCAGGGCACCACCTCGATGCGCTCCTCGAGCTTCGGCTCGCCGTAGCAGCGCAGGAGGTTCTCCTTCATCCCGCGCGAAGGCACCACCAGGCTCCCGGAGAAGCGCACGGCGTCCTTCTGCTTGCGGAAGACGAGCTTCAGGATCTCCGGCAGAAGCCCCCCGAGGCCCAGGCGCTCCCAGCGGTCGTAGGCCCGCGTGAGCTTCTCCGGAGGAACGATCCTCCCGAGATAGAGGCGGTTGAAGAAGTCCACCACGTCCACATGCCAGAGCGTGGTCTGCCGGTAGCCCAGCCGGGCCAGCGCCCCCATGTCCGGAGCTTCGGCCACGTCGTTGACCACCACGGCGGTCGAGGCGGGCGGCAGTTCCTCGACCCTTTCGCTCAGGAAGGCGGTCGTGCCCCGCTCGAACTCGCGGCAGAAGCGCCCGTAGGCCCACTCGGACATCCGCACGAGGTCGGGCTCTTTCTCCCCCGCGACGCGGCGGTACTCCACCCCCGGCGCCGGGGCCTCGGGGCCCGAGCCCAGCGCGATGAGGCGCACTCCTCCCGACGCGCGGGCCCAGTGCCTCAGCAGCTGCAAACCCACCATCGCTCCCCCTCCCAGGGGGGTGCGGTCCATGGGATAGCCGAGGTGGCTGCCGACGAAAACGAGGTTCTTCAAGCAGTGGAATGATAACACATTGTAGAATCCAGGCAGGCGGGAGGATCCATGCACGCTGAAAGCCGGAGGATCGTCGTCTGCGGGGGCGCGCGCACGCCCATCGGGCACATCGCGCGCTCGCTCTCGGAGCATAAGGCGGCCGACCTGATGGTCCATGCCGTCAACGCCGCCCTCGAGCGGACCGGGCTGCCCCAAGGCGAAGTCGACGGCCTGGTCTGCGGCTGGGTGGGGCAGGACTCGGACGCCCCCAACCTGGCCCGCGTGGCCCTCCTGCGCTGCGGCCTGCCCGAACGTTCCCAGGCCGTGACGGTGCAGAACAACTGCGTCTCCTCCTTGGAGGCCGTCGCCGAGGCGGCTCGGCGCATCCTGACCGGCGAGGGCGAGGCGTACGTCGCGGGCGGGGTCGAGAGCATGTCGCGCCTGCCCTACTCCCTCATGGGCCCGCGCTCGGCCAAGGAGCTGCGCTCGCTCGAGACGGTCAAGGCGCGCTGGGCCGAGCTCGCCCACTGCGCCGGGGTCTCGCTCGTGGACTCCATGGAGCGGGGCCTCGTGGACCCGGTCGAGAACATCAACATGGCCGCCACCGCCGAGGTCTGCGCGCAGCTCTTCGGCGTGTCCCGCGAGGCGCAGGACGCCTACGCCTGCGAGAGCCTCCGGCGCTGCCTGGAGGCCTGGAAGCGGGGCTTCTACGCGGCCCACGTGGCCCCCCTGCCCCAGCTCGAGAAGGACGAGTACCCCTTCCTGCGCGAGGACCTGGCGGCCCGCCCCGAGAAGTTCGCCAAGGCCCCGGCCCTCTTCGACAACTCGGCCTACGGACTGAAGGACTTCTACCGCGACTTCGGGCGCCACATGCCCGGACGAACGTACGCGGAGGGGATGCGCGGCACGGTGACCTTGTTCAACTCCTGCGCCCGCTCCGACGGGGCGGCGGCCCTGGTCGTGGCGGACTTCGAGCGGGCCAAGGCCCTGCGCCTGCCCCTCCTGGCGGAGATCAAGGCCTGGGAGTTCTACGGCAACAACCCGGCGCAGATGGGCATCGCCCCCGCCCTGGCCGCGGCCTCCGCCCTGCAGAAGGCCGGCCTGCGCTTCGAGGCCCTCGACCGCATCGAGCTGCACGAGCCTTTCGCGGCCACCGTCCTCTCCATCTTCGCCGTCGGGAAGGAGCGCTTCGGGCACGACTGGCAGGCCCAGCACGAGGCCCGCGCGCTCAATCCCAACGGCGGCTCCATCGCCCTGGGCCACCCGCTCGGCGCGACCGGGGCGAGGCTGGTCCTCAACCTGCTCGGCGCCCTGGCGGACGACCCGAAGGCCCGCCTCGGGATGGCGGCCGCCTGCGCGGGCGGCGGGATGGGCGGCGCGATGGTCTTCGAACGGCTGGCCTAGTCTTCTATGCCGCCTCTTTGGCGAGGCAGCACTTCTTGTACTTCTTCCCGCTCCCGCATGGGCAAGGGTCGTTGCGGCCGATCTTGGGCCCCGTCCGGACATGGGGCGCCAAACGCGCCCTGACTTCCTCCCACCGCCGTTCCTCCGCGTCTTCCAGGGCGTCGGCCTCGGCGGTCTTGCCCGATTCCCTAAGCAGCGGGATCAGGCGTTCCACGGCTCCGTCTCTGTCGTAGTCATCCTCGGCCATTTCCAAGCCCTTCCGGAATCGGCCCTCTGCGGACGCAAAGTCCTTGAGGGCGTAATAAGCATCGCCGGCCTTTATCTGGACCCACACATCATCCGGATAACGGTTCAGGTTCTCTTGGACCTGAGCGCGCGCGTCGCCTTCCCGGCCGGCCTCTGCCAGGATAAGGGCCCGGTCGGCCAAGAGGTTCTCCGGCTCCGCGATTTCGGACCAAGCCTTGGCTAGGACTTCGCCTTCGTCGGTCAGGCCTTCCTCGGCGAGTCTGGAAGGCAGGTCGAGGATCCAGTCCATGATGTCTCCGCGGCCAATGGCAATGTCGAAAGTCCGGAACGCGCTCAACCGGTCCGAGTCCCGCTTTTCGATCGCCGCATGGAGTTCCATGGCCAGGGCATAGTACCGCCGAAGCACTTCCCTGGCGTCGGCGTCTTCCTCTTCGTCCGTGCCCAGGAAATCCCTGATCTTCCGTGCCATGGCGGCGTCAGGGCCGAGGGCCTCCAGGGCTCCTTTGCGGGACAGCGGAGGGCCGCCTTCGGAGTCATCATCGTCCTCGTGCCGGGGGTTCATGGCTTGCGCCCATGCCTGCCCTTCGGAGAGCCGCTCCCTCTCCCATCGTTCGCGCCGGCAGGCCATCTCCTTTGCCGAATAGAAATCCAGCCAGTCCTTCTGGTACCAATAGAGATCCTTGCCCTTGCTGAAAGCGCGGCGAACGTCGTCTGCGTCATAGTGCCCTTCCGTGACCCCGGCTTCCACCAGCTTCAGAATGGAGTCCTTATATTCCTTGCGTCCCATGTCCAGGAGCACATGACCCGCCCATGTCCGAGCCTCGTCGTCATCCTCCTCGTCTTCCATGATCTTCGCGATGCGAGCGAATATCTCCTTTTCGTACTCGGGGTGGCGCAAGGTCACGGCCGCCATGCCTCCCATGGCGCGCTCGCGGATGCGCCAATCCCACATGGGGTCTTCCGCAATCTCCTTGAGGCCGGCCAAGGCGCATGGGCCCAGCGCGCCGAAAATGGACGGAAGCGGTTCGCCGACCCAATCGTGGTCCGTCTCAGTCGCGTGGAAGAGCGCCTCCGTCAGCGGCTTGACCGCCTCCTCCCCGCCGATGGATCCCAATAAGAAACAGGCATGGACGACGGCCCACCACCCGGAGTCGGTGTGGGTCCAGTTCGCACGATCCTGTACGATAGTTTCCAGCGCCGGGATCATGCGCCTGCCGCGAGAGATCACTTCTCGCGCAAATTCCATGGGAAGCCGGTCGCTTTCGGAGAACATGAGGCGGACCAGCTCCTCATCGGACAGCTCCGAATACGCAGGGCTCGGGGGCGTGGGATTCATCGATTCCGGCTCTGAGCCAGTCATGACTTGGATTTTCTGTAGCTCGTCCTGGCCTCGACCTCCAGGAGACAGAACCGGGCCCCTTGGTTGTCGTTCGGATTGAGCCAGAGCATGCGTTCGAATATCTTCCCCGCGGCCTCGAAATCGCCTTGAGCCCAATGGCTTAGCCCCAGCCCATGCAGGCAGCGCAGGAAAGGCCTGTTGTCGATGCGGTTCCAGGGAAGGACTCCCTTGAAGTCGCAACCCAACGACAGCTCCCCTATGGCCACGCCGGCAGCATAGTGGCGCTGGGCCAGTTTCGCCTGCCAGTCGCGCGGCGGGTCGCCGAAGACCCAGTTGCCCAGGTGCGCGTGAGCGTCCAGGACGCGGAGGTCTTCTTCCAGACATTGATGCAGGACTTTGAAGGATTGTGAGACGTCGCCGGCCTCATAGAGGCCGACGGCCTGCCCGATGGGGTCGGAGTCCGGGTCATCCGGATCGAGGCCGGGCAATATCTGCTCCATCTCGAAGCTGGGCCGCGGCCCCGCAGCGATGACCGGCTTGAGGCATTCCATGACCGGCCCGTCGTCTTCTCCCCAGCCTTCCTCCCGGGGTTCCCATGTCCATTCGTCCAGAAGTTTCAGCGGGGCCAGCCTGAGGGTGGCGACGTCCAGGCGCATACCGAGTACATGGCCGGAGAGATAGGTGGTCCTCCCGTAGACCCAGGCTTTCCTGGGCCGCACCGTCAGGATATGCGCTTCGGCCTCGGACCGCACGCCGGCGCCCGGGCGGAAAGTCACGGGCTCGCCCTGGTCGAGAGTCCGGCAGCGGATCGCCTGTCCTTTGACCGCGAAGACGACCAGCTCGACGCTTTTCGCGTCAGCAAGCCTTTCGACGAGGGTCCGTCGGCCGTCGCCTTCCACCCTGCGCAAGCGCTGGTCTATCCGGCGTTTCAGTTCGTTCAGCTCCCGCTGAGAAAGCTTTTCTATGTCCATCATCGGTTCGTCCGATGCTAGGCCGCCGGCCTGGTATTCCACTCCTCGGGAGAACGACCTCGCATCGGCCAGCTCCTTGATGGCGCGTCGATCCAGCAACTCCCGCAGGGATGTCTTGGGCTTTTGCCGCATTGATGCCTCAGCGCAACAGCAACAAGGAGGGCAGAGATACCGTGATGATGCGCGGATCACGGACACGGACATCGTCTGTCATGGTCACCAGGATGCCGAAGGGGGCGTTGTTGGCCCTCTTCTCCAGGAAGGCCCGCAAACCTTGCGTATCCTCCAGTTCATCCAGGCGCCGACGGTACTTCACCTCCAGCGGGATGCGGCGGTCGCCGACACTCAGGATGAAGTCCACCTCCGGCTCTGCGGACCGCGCCGGGAAGTAGGCCAGGTCCAGGTGCGGCAGGCCGGCCAGGAAGTAACCGGCGACGCTCTCGGCCAGGTGGCCGGCCAGGTCGGCAAGGTGAGGGGCCCGCTCCAGGCCCTCCGAATCCAGTGGGACGACCTCCTGGAGCCAGCTCGCCCGCAGGCCATGGTCGCAAAGGCAAAGCTTGTCGCCGTGCCCTCCGGTTTTCTTCAAGCGAAGCTCCGCGGGATGGACGAGCTTGAGCAAGAGCGAGCCGTCCAGCAGGTTCAAGGCGCGCGATATGCGCTGCCAGCTCACGTCCTTGCCCAGTGCGTTCTTGACCTCGCGAATGAAAAAGGCCTTGGCCGGCGCCTGCCCGGCGTAACGGCAGGCCAGGCGGAAAGCCTCCTCAAGCAGGGCTTGGTCGCGCTTGGCGGACTTGCCGCCGGTGAGAAGATCGTGCTGGATGACCCTGCGAATCACGGTTTCGTTGAGTTGGTCGGCCAGTTCCGCCCAGGGCATGGCCGCCTGGCCGTGGGCTACCGGATAGCCCCCCCTCTCGGAGAAGGCCTTGAACGCCCGGTCGCGGGCCTCGCGGCGGCTCTCGCCGTGGGCCTGCAAAGCCTGCCAGAACTCGAAATGGAGCAGAGGCTCCAGGCCGTTGTGCGGCAGATGCGGCGCGATCTCCGGACCGCCGCTCAGGGCGGATATCTCGCGAAGGAGCAGCGTGCCGATGTCGACCGTGGTAAGGCGCCCGGCCAGGCTGTCCCGGCCGGCCTCGATGCGCAAAGCCGAGCTTCCGGTCACGAAAACCTTGACGGTGTGGTGGTCCACCAGGGCCTTGAGCTGGGGGGCCCAGGAGGGCAGGATATGCAGTTCGTCGAAGAACAGGTACGCGGCTTCCTTGTCCCTGGCGGCTTCGTTGAACGTGCGGCCCAGGACATGCTCCTGGAACCATCTGGCGATGGAAAGGAATGGGTCGCCGAACCCTTCCAGGGACGGCAGTTCGTCGAACTGGACCCTCATGATGCGGCGTGGGTCGACATGCCGCTCCTTCATGAGGTAGTCAATCATCTGGAACTGGAGCGTGGTCTTTCCCACCTGGCGAGGCCCGCGCAGGACAACGGCGGGGGCGAGGCCCGCGTCCATCTTTTTGAGGACGGTCCCGAAGGCCCAGCGCCTGAACCGCGGCGGCTCGGGGCTGGGTTTGCCCCGCCACCAGGGGTTAATGTCCCGCAGGTGGGCTTCGAGCTTGTGGGGTATCCGTTCGCTGGTCATGGGCGCCTCAAATGGTCTTCAGGCGGCATTGGAGCGCCAGATTGGCGGCCGCCTCGTCGTCCAAGGTTGCGCCCGACTGGTCGCCGCGCATCATCAGCCCTGCCGCTCTTCACCCAATCATCGACCTCTTCCGTCTTGAACTTCCAGAGCTTTCCGACGCGATGGGCCGGCAGCCGACGGCGGTCGATCCAACGGTAAATCGTATCCTCGGCAACGCCGAGATACTGTGCTATTTCCTCAGCGGAAAACCATCGTGACACCATCGAAACCTCGCAATAGTCGGTTAAAGTCGGTCAGAATCGTTATGACTATACAATAAATTCGTGCGTCTACTTCAGCCGGCAGGTGGGGTGGCCGAGGCCGAAGAAGTTCGTGCCGAAGGCGTTCTGCTTGCCTGTGCGATAGACCGCGACCAGGTTCCACAGCGGGTCCTTGGGGTGCAGGAAGTAGTACACCTTCGGAGTCTCCCCCTTCTTGCGGGCCTTCTTGGAGGGCTTGACCACCACCTTCTGCAGGGTGAACTCCACCATCATCTCGCATTCGGTGCACTGGGTCTGCTCCGTGATGAACTGCACCTCCGTCTCCTCGAGCGAGGCGAAGCCGGCCATCCTCATGATGCCGACCCCCCGCTCCCCCTCGAGCGCCTGGCAGTCCTTCTCGGAAGGCGAGGGCAGGTCCACCCGGCGCACGGGCGGCTTCCGGCGCCCGTCCGAGATCTTCTTGAAGGCGCGCAGCTCCTCCTTCTTGGCGAGACAGCCCTCGCGCATCTCCGAAGGCAACCCGGCCGGGTCCACCGCGAGGAACTCCTCCACCCGCTCGGGAGGCAGGTCGGCGGTCGGCGTGGTCAGGAAGAGCTCGACGAGCAGCTGCTGCGCCGTGGGCGGGAGCTGGGCCTTCTTCGCCGCGGACGCGGGAAAAGCCAGCAGGGCGAGCGCCAGGAGGAGCCTCACGGCCGCGGGTGGTGCTTCTCGTGCGCGCGCTTGAGGGCCGAGGCGTCGAGGTGGGTGTAGATCTGCGTGGTCGTCAGGCTCGCGTGGCCGAGCATCTCCTGCACGGCGCGCGGGTCGGCGCCCCCGCGCAGGAGGTGCGTGGCGAAGGTGTGGCGCAGGAGGTGGGGGTGCAGCTCGCGGCCCAGGTTGGCGCGGCGGCCGAGCGCCTTGAGGTCGCGCCAGAGCCCGACGCGGGAGAGGGCCTTGCCGCCGCGGCCCAAAAACACCTGCGGGTCGACCGCCTTCCCCGAGAACGCGGCCGCGCGGCTGCGCAGGAAGCGCTCGAGCGAGCGCCGGGCACGGTCGTGCACGGGCACCATGCGCTCCTTGGAGCCCTTGCCGAACACGCGGATCCAGCCTTCGGCCAGGTTCACGTACTCGGGCTTGAGCGCGAGCAGCTCGCTGGCCCGCACGCCGGTGGCGTAGAGCAGCTCGAGCATCGTCTTCGCGCGCAGGAGCGGATACGAGCCCCCGTCGGGAGTCCGGAGCAGGGTCTCCATCTCCGCGGCGCTCAGGCAGTCCGGCAGGAGCTTGGGCAGCTTGGGCGCGCGGAACTTGCGGGTGGGGTCCTCGGCCACGCGCTCCTCGGCCGACTGGAAGCGGTAGAAGGACTTGAGGGCCTCCATCTTGCGGAAGATGGAGCTCGCCTCGAGGCCTTTCTCCTTCAGGGCCCAGAGGTAGTCCGCAAGAAGGCGCGGGTCGGCCTTGAGCGGGTCGCGGCCCTTGAGCCAGGCCAGGAACTCGGCCACGTCCCGGCGGTAGGCGCCGCAGGTGTTGAGCGAGAGGCCTCGCTCGAGCGAGAGGTGCCGGGCGTATTCCTCAAGCAGAGGGGACGCCCTTTCGGGCGTCCCCTCCGCGTCCGGTGCTCCGTTCAAGGCGTTAGGCGTGTGCCTTGCGGTGCGCTTTGAGCGAGGCCGACGCGGCCTCGGCCTTGGGCTCGAGCTTGGGCTCCGGCTCCGGCTGGACCTCGGGGCGGACGGCCTCGGGCGCGGCCGGCACGCTGAGGTACTTGGCGCGCAGGGCCTTCTCGATCTCGTCGGCCAGCTTCGGCGCGCCCTGGAGGGTCGCCTTCGCGTTGTCGCGGCCCTGGCCCAGGCGCTCGCCGTTGTAGAGCAGCCAGGAGCCGGACTTCTCGATGAGGCCGCCGTCGACGCCCATGTCGAGGATGCAGCCCTCGCGCGAGGTGCCGTGGCCGTAGATCATGTCGAAGACGGCCTGGCGGTAGGGCGCGGCCACCTTGTTCTTGACCACCTTCACGCGGCAGCGGGAGCCGACGATCTCGTCGCCCTGCTTGAGGTTCTCGATGCGGCGGATGTCGAGGCGGACCGAGGAGTAGAACTTGAGGGCGAGTCCGCCCGGGGTCGTCTCGGGGTTGCCGAACATCACGCCGATCTTGTGCCGGATCTGGTTGATGAAGATCAGGCAGGTCTGGGTGCGGGCGATGGAGGAGGTGAGCTTGCGCAAAGCCTGGCTCATGAGCCGGGCCTGCAGGCCCATGTGCTGGTCGCCCATCTCTCCCTCGATCTCGGCCTGCGGCACGAGCGCGGCCACGGAGTCGACGACGATGATGTCGAGCGCGCCGGAGCGCACCAGGCGCTCGGTGATCTCGAGGGCCTGCTCGCCGGAGTCGGGCTGGGAGATGAGCAGCTTCTCCACGTCCACGCCGATGGCGCGCGCGTAGCCCGGGTCCATCGCGTGCTCGGCGTCCACGTAGGCGGCCATGCCGCCCAGCTTCTGAGCCTGCGCGACGACCTGCAGGGCCACGGTGGTCTTGCCGGTGGCCTCGGGCCCGAAGATCTCCACGATGCGCCCGCGCGGCAGGCCGCCGATCCCCAGGGCCAGGTCCAGGGAGAGCGCCCCGGTCGGGATGGCCCCGACCTTGGCCTTCGCTTCCCGGTCGCCCAGGCGCATGACGGCTTCCTTGCCGAACGCCTTCTCGATCTGCGTCAAAGCCAGTTCCAGCGCCTTCTGCTTCCCGTTGTCTTCGTTCGTGGTCACTTTGTTTTCTCCCCCGACGGTGTCTTTACCGCCGCCGGATGTTATTGTACCAAACTGGGCTCTCGCCCACCCACAAGTACGTATGTGGGCCCTAAAAAGTTCCCTTGCGATGCCGTTCTCCTTTCGTCCCAAACATCCAAAATCCGTAGGTTTGGGACGTCCCGAACCTACGCCGTTTGGAAGTTCGGGACGCACGGCCCCTGGGCGCGCTAGGAAGCGCCCGGGGGCCCGGCCGCCAATTAAGGAGACCGAAGAGGCATGTGATACAACGCCAGGAAGCGGCGGGATGTTGCGGGTCTTGATTTTTCCAACAGATGTGCTACATTATGTAGTACCAATGTCCACCAAGCGCCGCGTGCTCACCATCCGCACGGATTCGGGCTCCATCAAGATACCGGCCCGCCTTACCCCTGAGGAGTGGGCGCTGTTCGAGGAGCTCGCCCGGCGGGAGGGACGCTCCGTGACCGGACAGATCTCCTGGCTCCTCCGTCAGCGTCTGGCCGCGCGAGCCCCCGAGACAGGGTTCCACGGCCTTGAGATCGCGCCCGTGGCGCGGGTCCGGAAGGCCCGCGAAGCGGCCGATGACCGCGAGAGCCGGTCCTACTGGCGAGCGCGCAGCGCCGAGGAGCGGCTGGCGGAGGTCGAGCGGCTGCGCGAGCTCGCATACTCCCTGCAGACCGGCGGGAACGGGCTGCCGGGCATCGTTTTCGAAGGCGCGGTCGTCCGCGGGGCGCCATGACCGGAGGAGAGAAGAAGGACTTCGCCGATTTCATCGCCGCGCTGAACGCCCAGGGCGTCGAGTACGTGATCGTCGGCGGCTATGCCGTCGTCTTCCATGGCCACGTCCGCTTCACGAAAGACATCGACATCCTCGTCCGGCCGACTCCGCGCAACGCGAAGCGGCTGATGTCGGCGCTCAAGGGATTCGGTTTCGGCGGGCTCGGCCTGAAGGAATCGGACGTGCGCCCCGGAAACATCATCCAGCTCGGCCGGCCGCCGAACCGCATCGACCTCCTCATGTCCATCGACGGGGTGGATGCGGACGCGGCCTGGGATGAGCGCGTCATGGGGAGCTTCCTGGGCCAGACTGCGGGCTTCCTGTCCAAAGAGCGCCTGATCGAGAACAAGAAAGCGACCGGCCGCACCCAGGACCGGGCGGACGCCGAGGCGCTGGAGCGGGAGTAGCGGCCGCGTCATCTCAGCCGGAACACGTCCAGGCGCCTTCAGAGCCTTGAGCACAGGCGCGGCGGACCGACCCTGCGCCACGACGTTCAATTCAGCGCCCGCGTCGTGGGCCTTGATGACCGCCTTCGCGATCTCGCGCGTCATGCGCTCGTCGTTAATCGAGAACCCCTCGTGCGTCCAAACCACCGCATCCGACTTGTCCGCGAACGCCTTTGCCAAAGGCGTGGGCGTTGTCCCATCCAGTTCGTATTGCACGATTCTGCGCGAACTCGTGCATTACGATATATCCAGAGCACAATCACGAACGGGAAGCGGCGGCCGCCTCAGCGCCCGAACAGGTCGCGGTCCATGAGCTCGAGGCTCGTCCTCAGCTCCACGCGCTCCTCTTTGCCCGGGGCCTTGAGCTCGGCCTGCCTGGCCCGCACGACCGCGCCGGAGCCGCTCCACCAATAAGCCTGGCCCGCCCGGCGCGCCTCGCCGTAGGCCAAGGAGAGCTCGCCGACGAGCTCGTTGAGGGGCGTCTTGCGGGAGGCGTCTTCGTCGTAGACCAACTGGATGAGGACGAGGCGCCCGCGCCGGAGGGTCAGGCGCAGCTCGGCGAGCGTCTCCGGGAAGCCCTTGGCGTCGCCGGGGACGAGGGTGATGCGTTCAAAACCCGCCTTGTCCTTGACGACCTTCCACGTCTTCTTGGGCGGGTAGACCTTCTCCACCATGTCCCGGGTGTCGCCGAGCTGGAGGTCGGCCAGCAGGCGCTGGATGCGGGCCGCCGAGGCCGGCACGGCGCTCAGGACGAGGAGGAGCGCGAGGAGGCTAACGGCCCTTGGCATGGCCCGCGCCGGCCTTGGCGTAGTAGAGGTCGCGCCGGCCCTTGTAGTGGTCGTAGGTGATGGCCCCGAGCCGGGCGATGTGGTCCTTCGCGGAGGAGTAGTCGGTGTTCTGGCCGGTCAAAACGGTGATCAGGTAGTCGCCCTCGGGCGAGAAGATGACGGCCGAGTCGTGGCAGGCCCGGCGCAGCAGGCCCGTCTTGTGCGCGATCTGCCAGCCGATCGGCAGGTGCTTGGCCAGCCGCGAGGGCGCCTTCTTCTGCTTGAGGATCTCGAGCATGAGCCCGCTCGAGAAGCGGTCCACCATCTCGCCCCGGTAGATCTTCTCCATGAGCATGCTCATCTCGCGCGCCGTCGTGAAGTTCTCGTAGCGCACGCGGCTGCTCGAGAGGCTCAAACCTTCGGGGTAGATCTCGGTGTAGACCAGGCCGATGCGCTGGAACTGTCGCTGGAGGTAGCCGATCCCGACCTCGTCGATGAGGATGCGCATCGCCGTGTTGTCGGACTCCATGATGAGGTGGTCGAGCAGCTGGCGCACGGTCAGCTTGATCCCGTCGCGCGACCACTTGAGACTGCCCGACCCCCCGGCCCGCAGGCGGCGCTTGAGCTGGAGCTGCTGGCCCAGAGCCATCTCCCCCCGGTTGATCTTCTCGAAGACCCCGATCATCACGGGGACCTTGATGAGGCTGGCGGAGGGGAAGAGGTCGTCGGAGTGGTAGCTCCACTCCCAGCCGCGCTTGAGGTCCTTGGTAAAGATGGCGATGCGGCCCGGGAAGCGGCGGGCCTCGGTCTCCAACTGGGCGTTCATGCGGTCCCAGCGGCCCTGGAAGGGGTCCGCCGCCGGCTCGGAGGTATGCCCCTCGGCGGGGGGCGTCACGGGGGCGAGCGTGGGGGAGGGCATGAGCGCGGCGGGCGCCTGGGCCGGCCGGCGCTGGGCCAGCGGCGAGGGGTCGCCGTTGCGCGTCAGCGCGACGCAGGCGAGCGCCGCGGCCAAGGCGATGGCCACGGGCAGCCAGCTGCGCTTCGAGGGCGAGGGCAGGCGTCCGGCCACGGCTGGGTGCCTCCTAGTTGACCTTTTCCGCGGGCTGCTTGCTGAAGGTCAGCTTCTGTCCGGCCTCGTCATGGTCGATATAGATCGTGCCGCCGGTGTCGAACTTCTTGAGCAGGATCTCCTCGGCGAGCGGGTCCTCCACGCAGCGCTGGATGGTCCGCTGGAGAGGGCGCGCCCCGTAGTTCGGGTCGAAGCCGGTCTTGACCAGGAAGTTCTTGGCCTCGTTGGTGAACTCGATCTTGAAGCCCTGGCTCTCGACCTTCTTGCGCACGCGGCCAAGCATGAGGTCCAGGATGCACTTCATGTTCTCCTCGGAGAGGGAGGAGAAGACGAGGATCTCGTCGATACGGTTGACGAACTCGGGGTTGAAGACGCGCTTGACCTCCTCCATGACCAGGTCCTTCATGGACTTGTAGTCGCGCTCCGTGTCGGCCGCGGCCGGAGCGAAGCCCATGGTCTTGCCCTTGGAGATCTGCCGCGCGCCGATGTTGGAGGTCAGGATGACGACGCAGTTCTTGAACGACACCTTGTGGCCGAGGTTGTCGTTGAGCATGCCGTCGTCCATGATCTGGAGCAGGATGTTGTAGACGTCCGTGTGCGCCTTCTCGATCTCGTCGAGGAGGACCACCGAGTAGGGCTTGCGCCGCACGGCCTCGGTGAGCTGGCCGCCCTCTTCGTATCCGACGTAGCCGGGAGGGGCGCCGATGAGCCGGGAGACCGCGAACTTCTCCATGTACTCGGACATGTCGATGCGGATGAGCGCGTCCTCGTTGCCGAAGAGCGCCTCGGCCAGGGCGCGCGCGAGCTCGGTCTTGCCCACGCCGGTGGGGCCGAGCAGGAGGAAGCTGCCGATGGGCTTCTTGGGGTCCTTGAGGCCCGTGCGCGAGCGGCGGATGGCCTGGCTGATGACCTTGATGGCCTCGTCCTGGGCGATGACGCGCTTGTGGAGCAGCTCCTCCATGTTGACGAGCTTCTGCGTCTCGCTCTCGGTCAGGCGCTGGACCGGCACGCCCGTCCACTTGCTGACGACGATCGCGATGTCGTCGGCCGTGATGGCGGGGACGGTCTGGTCGCGCTTGTCGCGCCACTTCTTCTTCATGTCCTCGAGGCCCTTGCGCAGGTCCTTCTCCTTGTCGCGCAGGCGGGCGGCCTTCTCGTACTCTTGTCCCGCGATCGCCCCGGACTTCTCCTTGACCACGCTCTCGATCTCGACTTCCTTCTCCTTGAAGGTGGGCGGGGCCTGGGTGGTCTGCAGGCGCGCGCGCGAGCCGGCCTCGTCGATGAGGTCGATGGCCTTGTCGGGCAGATAGCGGTCGGTGATGTAGCGGTCGGCGAGCTCGGCGGCGGCCTTGAGGGCGTCCTCCTCGTACTTCACCTTGTGGTGGGTTTCGTACTTGTCGCGCAGGCCCTTGAGGATGGAGACGGTGTCCTCCACGGAGGGCGGGTCGACCATGACCGACTGGAAGCGCCGCTCCAGGGCCGCGTCGTGCTCGATGTACTTGCGGTACTCGTCCAGGGTCGTCGCGCCGATGCACTGCAGCTCGCCGCGCGCCAGCGCGGGCTTGAGCATGTTGGAGGCGTCGATGGCGCCCTCGGCCGCGCCGGCGCCGATGACGGTGTGGAGCTCGTCGACGAAGAGGATGATGGCGCCCTTGGCCCGGCGGATCTCCTCGATGATGTTCTTGAGGCGCTGCTCGAACTCGCCGCGGTACTTGGTGCCCGCGACCACGCTGGCGAGGTCGAGGGTCAGCACGCGCTTGGAGGCCAGCAGTTCGGGGATGTCGCCGCTGATGATCTTCTGGGCGAGGCCCTCGACGATGGCGGTCTTGCCCACGCCGGGGTCGCCGATGAGGACGGGGTTGTTCTTCGTGCGCCGGGCCAGGATCTGCACGACGCGCTCGATCTCGTTCATGCGGCCGATGACCGGGTCGAGCCGGCCCTCGCGGGCCATCTGGGTGAGGTCGCGGCCGAACTCATCCAAGGTCGGGGTCTTGGACTTGGTCTTCGACTCCTTTCCGCCCTGGGGGCCGCCCACCTGGGGCTGCTGGCCGCCCTCGCCTAGGAGGTTGAGGACCTCCTCGCGCACGACGTCGAGCCTGAGCCCGAGGTTCTCGAGCACCCGCGCGGCCACGCCCTCCTCCTCGCGGATCAAGCCCAGCAGGAGGTGCTCGGTGCCGACGTAGGAGTGCCCCATGTGCTGGGCTTCCTCGACGGCGTACTCGAGGACCTTCTTGGCGCGCGGGGTGAAGGGGATCTCGCCCAAAAGCATCACGTTGTCGCCGGTGCCGACGATCTTCTCGATCTCGGAGCGCACGCGCCTGAGGTCCACGCCGAGGTTGGCGAGCACCTGGGCGGCCACGCCCTCGCCGAGGGCGATGAGCCCGAGCAGGATGTGCTCGGTGCCCACGTAGTCGTGATTGAGGCGCTTGGCCTCTTCCTGCGCGATGAGGATGACGCGCTGGGCGCGTTCGGTGAAGCGGTTGCTCATGGATTCTCCCTCTAAAACAGCGTCTCCCGGCACGCCCCCATCCGGCGGGCGCCCAGGTCGGCAGTAAGATTATCGCAGATGGTTGTTACGGATTCAAGCACTAGTGATAGAGATATACTACGCGCGCGCTGGCGCGAGCGTTCCAGGCGGGCCCGGGGGCCCAGCGGGGGATGGGCCGGATGCGGGTCGAAAACGGCCCTCTAAGGCCCAACCCCAATCCTCCCCGTGCGCTTATAATCATGGTGTGAAGACGCTCAGCGCCCTCCTCTCCGCGCTCATCCTCGTCCTCTCCCCCGGGCCCGGCGCCCTCACGGTCTTCGCCCAGACGGTCGGCCGGACGGTGCCGGTCCAAGCCGGCGGAATCGCCCCGGTCGTCCCGCTCGCTCAGGCCGGAGTCTCCTCTTTCAAGCTCGCCACGCTCTCTGGGACCCTCGCCCTCGGCCTGACTCCGGCGGCCCTGCCCACTGTCCAGGCCCCGGTCAGGCTCACGGCCCCGGCCGCTCTATCAGTCCAAGTCCCGGCTCCGGCTGCCGCCATCGAGTCGAAGGGCTTCCAAGCGCAAGCCGCTGCTGCGCCGCTTCTCGCCAAGCCCGTGATCGCGGCGCCAGAAACCCGGCCTGTTGAAACCGTTCAGACGACACTCGAGACCAGCGTCCAACAGCTCGGCCGGGCCGAGTCGGCCTCCGAGAAGCGCTCGCTCCTCGGCTCGCTCTTCACCGGCGCGCGGCGCTCGGCCGTTCCGGCCGACCCGGTCGTCTCCGACTTCGCGCCAGCGCCGAAGTCCTCTCTGCTGGGCCGTTTCTTCGGGAAAACCGCGGCCGTGGATGCTGTCCCGACCCCGGGGACAACCGCCAAGGACGATTCCGGCTTCAACAAGAAAGCCGTCATCGCCCTCTTCCTCACCCGGACGCTGTCCATTTCCTGCTTCATCCTGACCTCCATCGCCTACCCCTTCGTGGCCGGCCCCGCGGTGGGCTGGGCGGTGTACGGCACCTTGATGGCCCTGGGGCCCCTGGCCGCCATCGCCACCGGCCCCTTGAACGGGAGCCTCGCCGACAAGCTCTCCGCGCGCAACTCGATGGTCATCAACGTCGCCATCCGCGCCCTGCTCACCCTGGCTTTGCCCGCCTTCTCGTATTTCGGCGTGATGAACTTCGGCACCCTGCTCCTCTCCTCCATCGCGAATGGCTGGGTGCTCTCGGCCACGATGACCACCGAGAACGCCTACATCCGCCGCCTGGCCGGCAAGCACGTGCAGGCGGTGCACTCGCTGAGCTCGGTGCACTACGTGGCCATGCAGGTCGTGCTGGGCCTTTTGCTCGGCATCGGCTCCTTCGTGGACAAGGCGAACCCGGTGCTCCCCTTCCTCATCTCGGCCGCGGTGCACGGCCTCGTCATCGTCCCCATCCTGTGGTTCACGATGCCCAACGAGAAGCCGCCGGCGAAGGCGGGCGAACAGGCCGAGGCCGGGACGCTCAAGGAGCGCCTCACCCGGACGCTCGAAGGGGCCAAGACCTTCGCCAAGAAGTACTGGAAGGAGGTCGCCCTCCTCGCCGCGGGCATCGGCTCGTACTTCTTCCTCCATTCCCCGCTCCCCATCGCGGCCGCGCTGTTCTTCTGGGTGTGGCGCTCCGACACCGTCAAGGACCTGCGAGAGGGCAAGTTCCGCGAGGTCGCCCCGCGCGAGAAGGAGATCGAGGCGCGCCTGGCCGAGCTCGGGGAGCGCGGCGATCCCGCCGAGATCAAGGCCCTTCAGGCCGAGGCCAAGCTCTACCGGCGACGGCAGTTCGTCTCCATCCTCTACTCGGGCCTGCAGGCGGTGCTGACCTACCCGCTCCAGAATTTCGCCCTGCCCCTCATCGCGGTGGCTTTGGTCGGGACGGCGGGCAAGGCGCTTTTGCTCGGCAAGCTCACCGGCGCGGTATTCTTCGGCAACCTCATCTCGAACTCCTCGCAGGCGAAGCTCCCCGACGTGACGCTCCCGCTCGTCGGGAAGGTGCCGGCTAAGCGCCTCGTGCAGGCCGGCGTGCTGGCGCTCGCCGCCGCGTGGGTGTTCACGGGCCTCGTCCCCGGCAGCCTGCTAGCCGCCGCCGCCGCGCCCGCCCTTGTCGCGGGCCTCATGGCGCTCGCCTCGCGCCTGAGCCACCGCGGCTGGATCAAGTTCCTGGGCTTAGGGCTGCTCGCCATCTGGCTGCCCTACTTCGTCTGGACCATGCCGGCCCTCCTGCCTTTCCTCACGGTGCAGAACGCGCTGTTTTTGACGATGCTGGTTTACGGGATGTTCACGGGACCCGCCGCGCTCTCCTTCAGCCTCTACCAGCAGGAGAACACGAACAAGGGCGACCTCGGGAAGGTCTTCGGCGTCTCGAGCTCCTTCTTCAACACCTTCAACTCTTTCGGCTACGGCGCGCTCTCGCTGGCCGCGGGCCTGCTCTCCACCGCCTTCCCGACCCTCCTGCTCCCCATCGGGATCGTCTACGCCGTCGCGGCGCTAATCTTCTGGAACGCGCCCAAGCGGATGCCGGGTCTGCCGGGGAAGGCGTTCGAAGAGAAGCCCAAGGCCTCTTGAAACGCCGTCGAATTCTTATATAATTAGGGTAGTAGCCCGACGAAGCCGAATTCCGAGGTGTTTGCCTCGGCCGCGACCCTAGAAGGGGTCACTAGGCTGAAGTTGGGCTACAGCTTTTTACCCAACCAGAAAGCGACGCGGAACTTCTCTTTCGTGTAGGCGTTGCGCTGTCGAAAATCCGTGACCCCAAGGCGTACCTTGAGATGGTCGATGACCGTCCGTTTAGCGAATTTCTGCACGCCGTTGATATCCCCGTTCACGCAACCGACGAGAAGATCGACGACCTGCAGGAGATTGTGGTCCCTTGAGTCGGCTTCCTGCATATCCGCCACGGACGGGATGTTGGTGCATAGAAAATCCTTGAATTCGTCCGGCCGCGCTTTGTCCTTCCGATCCACGATGAGGACTTTGTTGAGATCCCTCTCCTCTGTCTCCAAATGGTAGACGATGGCGCTCTTGTAGATGATGTTGTAAGACATCTCATCCGCCGAGATGAACCGGAGGTTGTCGCGGTATTTCCGGACATCGAATGCCGCGGCCGGCACCACCGTGCACTTGAATACCGCCTCCGTGGCGCCGAAGTACCAATCGATGATCGATTTCGCCAGAACGACTTTATGGGGGCTAAGGGCGTTGTAGTGCAGCTCGCTTTCGAGGAAGCCTTGCGAGACTTTCAGCTCTCTCAACTGCTTCTCATACCCGGCAACGGATTTCGAGTCGATGAAGAGCAGGCCGATGAGAAAATGGCCGCCGCCGACTTGACCGCTTTCATCACCAAAGATGTGGAGGGCCATCGGTGAGGCATGATATCAATTCTCTGATTGAGCACTGTTGTTACCTAATGTAACACCGCTGTGAATTGCGCTTTGCCGCGCGCCGGCTAAACTATCCCCGAGCCATGATCCGCCTCCTCGCCGCGCTCCTGCTCGCCCTCTGCGCCCCGGCCGCCGAGGTCGAGCTACAGCGCGTGAGAGTCCAGCCGGGCGACACGCTCTGGAGCCTATCTCAGCGCTACCTGCAGGACCCCAAGCGCTGGAACGAGATCCTGCAGTACAACAAGCTCCCGGGCGACCCCACCATCGCCCTGCCTGGGAAGACCCTGCTGGTTCCCAAGGAGCTCATCAAGGAGGACCTCCGCTCCGCCGCGCTCGAGATCGTGGTGCGCGACGTGCTCTCCCGAAAGAAGGACACGGCGGACTGGAAGGACGCGCTCGTCCAGGACGACCTCTACCACGGCGACAGCCTGCGCACCCTCTCCGAATCCCGCGCGCGCGTCCGCTTCTACGGCGGCGGCCGGCTGAGCGTGGACCCGAACTCGATGGCCATCCTCAAGGCCCCGAAGAAGGAGGACCACGACATCCGCCTCATGAGCGGCTCGGTGCACGCCGCGCGCACCCGCGTGGCCACCCCCTCCGCCCTCATCACCCCCAAGGGCGAGGGCTCGCGCTTCTCGGCCCGGGTCAACCAGGACCTGAGCACCAGCGTCCAGGTGTTCGAGGGCGCCGCGGAGGTGAAAGGCACGGGCCGCACGGTGGAGGTGAAGGCGGGCGACTACACGAAGGTGCCGGTAGGCGAGGGCCCGACCCGGCCGGCCCGCATCCCGAACTTCGGCCGCCTCCAGACCCAGGTCGCCCAGGCCGAGGCCGCTGCGCCCGAGCCCATCGTCATCGTGCGGCGCATCCCGCGCTCCCCGGCCGCGCCGGCGCCCGAGGAGATCGACCTGAGCAACCCGGAGCCCGGCATGCCCGTCGCGGCCTACCGCGTGCAGGCCTCGCGCACGCAGGATTTCACGAAGCCGGCCTACGAGAAGGTCTACGACGTGGAGGAGAAGGTGGACCTGGCCGCCGCGGGTTTGCGCGGGCGCTACTGGGTCCGCGCCGCGCCCATCGACCTGCTGGGCACGCAGGAGCCCTTCTCGCCGCCGCGCCAGGTCGAAGTCTTGCCTCCGGCCCGTTGAATTCGTACCGTACTTCCGCCGGATGAAAGCCCTCCTAGGTCTCAACTCCGTCTTCCACGAATCCTCCGCCGCCCTTATCGTCGAGGGCAAGCTCGCCGCCTTGGTCGAGGAGGAGCGCTTCTCGCGCGTGCGCCACGGCAAGAAGGCCTGCATCGACCACACGCCCATCCTGCCCTATCGCGCCATCGACGAGGCCCTGCGCACCGCCGGCCTGCGCTTCGAGGAGCTCGACCTCGTCGCCTACAGCTACGACCCCGAGGCCCGCTCCGCGGCGCTCCCCCGGCTGCCCAAGGACTTCGGCGTGCCGGAAGGCGACTACGGCAGTTCCGAGGGCGAGCGCCGCTTCAAGGACCTCGCGATGATGACCGGCCCTCTCCTGAGCGCGCGCTACGGGACGGCCAAGCCCGTGCGCTATCTGCCGCACCACGCCTGCCACCTGGCCTCCGCCTACTGCTCCTGCCCCTGGGATGAGACGGCCGTGCTGAGCGTGGACGGCATCGGCGAGACGGACACCTGCTCCTGGGGACGCGGGATGATGGGCCGCCTCGTCCGGCTCGGCGGCATAGAGTACCCGCACTCGCTCGGCTTCCTGTGGGAGAAGGTCACCCAGTGGATGGGCTTCTCCCCGAACCATGAGGAGGGGACGGTGATGGCCCTGGCGGCGTACGGGGACCCCGCGCGCTTCGCCAAGGCCCTGCGCGCCCTCCTGCGTCCGAACCCGGACGGAACTTTCACGGTGGACCCCGAACTCGCGCGCTTCCGCGCCCAGGACGTGGACGGTCTCGAGACGGTGTTCGGACCGCGCCGTCTGCCGGAGGAGCCGCTCCAGTACCAAACCGGCGACCGCCTCCACGCCGACGCCGCGGCCGCCCTGCAGGAGCTCACCGAGGAGGTCCTGCTGAACCTCGCGCGGCGCGTGCGCGAGGAAGCCGGCCTGCCGCGCCTGGCCCTCTCGGGCGGAGTCGCCTTGAACTGCCTGGCCAACGGAAACCTCGCCCGCGCCGGCGTCTTCGACGAGCTCTGGGCTTTCCCCGCCGCGGCCGACTGCGGCACGGCATTCGGCGCCGCCTGCCTGGCCTGGGCGGAGCAGCACGGGCCCCTCCCGCGCGAGGAGTGGGCCCACGCCTACAAAGGCGCCTCGGAGCGCCCGGGCGCGGTCGAGCGGGCCCTGGCCGCGCGCCGGCTCAAGGCCATCCCCTTGAGCGACGAGCAGATCGTCGAGAAGGTTGCGCGCCTGCTGGCCAAGGGGAAGACGGTGGCTTGGTATGAGGGCGTCTCCGAGGTCGGCCCGCGCGCGCTCTGCCACCGCTCGATTTTGGCCGACCCGCGCAAGCCCGAGATGCGCGACCATCTCAACTCGCGCATCAAGCACCGCCTCCCCTTCCGCCCCTACGGCCCGGTGGTGCGCGCGGAGGACGCCCTGCGTTACTTCGACATCCCCGCCTCCGCCATGGGGCCCTGCCGCTTCATGCTGGCCGCGGTTCCCGTGCGGCCCGAGGCCCGCGAGCGCATCCCGGCGGTGGCGCACGAAGACGGCACCACGCGCCCGCAGCTGGTCACGAAAGCCGTCCACCCGCGCCTGCACGCCCTGCTAGGCGCCTTCGGCGCGCTCACGGACGTGCCGGTGCTGGTCAACACCTCCTTCAACGACCGCGAGCCGGTGGTCGGCACGCCGCAGCACGCGGTGGACACCTGGCTGAGGACGGAGCTCGACGCACTGGTGCTCGAGGACCGCCTGCTCGTCAAGCCATGAGCCAGGACAAGCGCCTCCCCGTCGCCCACTACGTCCAGGCCACCCCGCAGGGCTCCGAGCTCGTGCTCTCGCTCTATACGAGGGGCTGCCGCTTCGCGGCCTGCTCGTTCTGCGCCCTGCCCTCCCTCTCCTCCGGGCAGGAGGCCGTGAGCGTCGACGACGTCAAGGCGCAGATCGACCACGTCTTCAAGGACCTCTCCCCCCAGACGCTGGCCGGCGTCCAGAGGCTCTCGGTGTACAACGCGGGCTCGGTGCTCGACCAGCAGACGCTCCCCTCCGAGGCGCTCTGGCACCTCTTCGGCCGCCTCAAGGAGCTGCCCTCGCTCAAGCTCGTCGCGCTCGACACCCGCGCGGAGTACGTGGAGGAGTGGGAGCTCGCGGGGATGCTCGAGCGCCTGGAGGCGGTGAAGCTCGAGCTCGCGGTGGGCTACGAGACGCAGGACGAGCGCATCCGCAACCAGGTCCTGCGAAAGGGCCTGAGCGAGGAGAGCTTCCGCCGGCTCGGCGCCCTGCTGGCCTCCAAGGGCGTGCGGCTCAAGGCGTACGTGCTGGTCAAACCGGACCCGGCCATGAGCGAGGCGGAGGGGGTCGAGGAGGCCGTGAAGACCCTCCAGAAGCTGGCCGCGCTGGGCAAGGAGCTGAGGCTGGGCGTGAGCGTCCACCTCAACCCGACCTACGTGGCGAAAGGCTCCCTGCTGGAGAAGGAGTTCCGCGCGAAGAGCTACGAGCCGCCGCGGCTGTGGTCGGTGGTGGACATTTTGCTGAAGACGGAGGCCGCGGGCCTGCCGGTGCAGGTCGGCCTGCACACCGAGGGCCTGGCCGTGCGCAAGGGCTCGTTCCATAACTGCGGGAAGTGCGACGAGGCGGTCAGGAAGGCGCTGAAGACCTTCTCGGGGACGCAGGACTACGGCCTGCTCAAAGACCTTTCGTGCGAGTGCCGGAAATAGACTTTAGTCAGTTATGGTGAAGTGGAAATCCCCACATCAACTTCCTACATACCAAGCCTTCAAAAAACCCTATTATGAACACAGGGGGGTTCTCCATGATTAAGAAAGTCCGCATCGTGCGCTTCAAAGGTTTTGAAGATGAGATTTTTGACTTATCTGGCCAAACCATAATGCTTGCCGGCCCTAACAACTCGGGCAAAACGACATTGCTTCATGCAATTTCGGTATGGAACCTCGCTCTCCGATTATGGCAAAACGAAATTGGCGAAAATGGCCGGACTAAGAGAATCAGTATCGTTCTCGATGAATTTACCGCGCTTCCATTACGAGAAATGAATCTTCTGTGGCTAAACCGTCACACGGCAAAGAAGCCATCCGCCGACAGCACCCCGAAACAAGCACCAATCTACATACAGGTAGAAGTCGAATCGCTTTTAGGAACCGAATCGTTGACCATGGAAATTATTTATGGCAGCCAAAAACTCGTTTATGCCCGACCAGTCCAGAGCCCAGATAATCCAAGCCCACTTTCTACTTTGCCCGAATTTGTCTCTAATATTAAAATTGTTCATATCCCATCATTTTCAGGCATTGAAACGTCAGAGCCATTGCACTCAGAAGGCATTCGAGACAAATTAATCGGTGAGGGCCGCGCTGGAGAAATAGTACGTAATTTGGTTCTTGATATCTGGAATGAATCAAAACACAATGAAAACAACAAGCCTTGGAAAGATTTATCAGATAGCATAAGCAAGCTATTTCAATACGAAATTCTCCCCCCAGTTCATGGACTTAAACAAACTTACATTATGTGCGAATACCGCCCGCCCACACTAGGGGGGAACAAACGGGGCCCAAAGCTTGACATAGCGAATGCTGGCAGTGGGTTCCACCAGACGCTACTTCTTCTTGCCTTCTTTTATGCACGCCCATCATCAGTATTGCTCGTAGATGAGCCCGATGCTCATCTTCACTTTATTCTCCAGCGAGAAATTTGCGATTACCTCCGCAGCGTAGCATCTCGACGAGGCTGCCAACTAATTCTTACCACACACGCCGAAGCTCTTCTCAAAGAGGCAGAGCCTGAGCAAATACTATCCTTCGTCGGCAAACGTCCCCGAAGACTTCTAACGCCGCAACAAAAATCCGACCTAACCGAAGCCCTACATTCTTTAAAAAGCTTGGATCTTCTGCAAGCCGATCATGTTGGCGCCGTACTCTACGTTGAGAACGAATCCGACTACAAACTCCTCCGCGAGTGGGCGATAGTATTAAATCATACAACAAAGAGTTTTCTCTCCTTTCCATTCATCTTTTCGCTTCAGGGGAATGATCTCGGTCGCGCAAAAAAACATTTTCGATGCATTGCCCTGGTTCGCCCCGAAATCAAAGCCCTGTGTATTTTAGATCGAGATTTACACAAGGGGCCCGAAGCCACAGACCTTCCACCTGGCATGACGATTCATCGGTGGCAACGGTACGAAATTGAAAACTATTTGTTAAATCCAACGATATTACTTAGATATCTAGACAGCGAGTTGGATCTTTTCTCTGCTAGTGTTCTTGAAAAAGATACTGCGATAATCGAAAATGCCTTCCTGCAAAACTTCCCTTCCGGAATTGATTATTTATCAGAAGTGCAATCCTTAGGCGATATTAAAGCTAGCGAGTTCCTCGTAAAAGTACTCGGTGCGACATCGCGTCCTTTGCCGAAACGAGATCTTTTTATACTCGCGCGCCTTTACCGTTCGACTGAAATTCACAATGATGTTATACAGGCGCTAAACAGACTTCAAGATATCCTACCCAATACATCACCCTCAGACATAGCAAACGCCACATCAGATGATCCCGAGGGACTAGAAGAAGATAATACCCGCGACGAAAGCACGCCGTAACAAATACTAATACACGCAGCTATTCTTAATCAAAATCACGACACATCAATTAACTACCGAACCGCAATCTTCGCCTTTCCAACATCTTGCCGTGAAATAATCATTTTTCGCGTATAAATTGTTGTATATGCTTGCGCACGTGTGGCGAACTCGCATTTCAAAGCTTCTCTTACCCGCCTCATTTCTAACGCAACACCTGCGACTGGCACTCCGGCTGGCATTACCGATTCAATAATAATTGGTATGTTTTGCGGTATCAGCCGTGCGATTTCCCTACAACAATGAGCGGTTGTGTAAGTTATCGGGCCATGCTCTCCACGACTATTTATCTCGCTAATGTGTATTTGACATAGCCTGTCTGCGAATTGTTTAAGCATAAGACTTGCTTGACTCATTGTTGGATCTATTTGCCTTGCATGTGCCACGTCGAAGCAAAAACTCGCATCTGGCAACCCTTTAAATAGTCGCCTAATTTCATGTTCTGTCCGACCGTCAGATTTCCGACTATCATTATTCTCAATACACAAATATCGCCCCAACAATCGCCAACAAGCGAAATTATTAATCAAATCGCCATGCACAATTATCGGCATTTTATTTCTTGCAAAGAACATTAACTTACGAACCATCTCCTCTTCTGAACAAGAAGCGATTCGACTTGGCGCGTGCACAGAAACGTAATCGTACTTACTTAAAGCAAGATTTGGCAGTGCATCAATCAGGGATGGGAGTTCTGACTCCCGAAGCGCTGATAACTCGATGGCTTTTGCTTCGGTTTTTTTCAACAAAGCAATTGCCGACATGAAATCATTCCGCGCCAATGCCCCCGTTGAGAATCCAATGAGTCGCATATCAAAACACTCCATACGTCCATAGTAATTTATTCAATTGTTTGTCTTTATAAAAAAGATCAGTCAAAGCCCTCTGGAATTTATGGCTCACTTCTTTCATTTCGATAAACACTGAGTCCGTTGTCGCCTTGTCTGATGACAAGTATTCCAAATGTTTCCGGACTTTTGGCTTGTTTATTGAATCAAGAAATTCATTATAGGCATCAAGCAATTCGCGTGCCGTTTTCGGCGTTGCGTAATCAGTTAAGACTTGACATACAATACCTAGTGGGCTCATCCTGACCAAATCCCTTAGATGATTAATTAGCGGACCAAATGATTCATAATCCTCACACTTTTCTTGTTTTATTCCCCCTGGTGCGCGAATAAGACAGCTAAAACACATGAGCACACCAGATACAAAAATCAATTTTCTTGAAAGACGAAGTTTAATATTTCGTATTGCCCATCCTGCCCCCGAGCGCTCTCGTCTTTTGCACGCGTAATCAACGGCCATTGTTCTCCAGAACCGCACAACATCATTTAACAAAAACCTCGGTATCTTCTTTCGCTTCGGGGGAGTTGCCCAAAAACTAGGATCGTCTTCAAGATAGCGACTCAAAATTGCTCGGATTACACGATCACGAACACCATTGGCACCAATAGAATCAGATTCCAACAACAACAGAATACGTCGTGTCATATTGCGATTGGTATCGAATTCACCTCCGATTTTGTGAATAATGTCATGGCTAAAGGCCAAGCTCCCGAACACTCCGGTCTGACCAGGTTTTTTATAACCTTTTTCTTCGAGTATTTTCCCAATCGTTTGTGCAATCTTAAGATGTGCCGGGTCAGCTTGGCCATCAACAAGTAGTGTCCAATCAACATCACTTCCTTTTGTCCACTCATTCCTAGCCAATGATCCAAAAACGACCATCTCCGTATCGCTAGAAATCAGATTCTCTTTTTGTAAAAGGCCATGAAGAGTGCTCTTTATTGCCTTTGCTTCCTTTTTGGCGGAAAGAATTGCTGGCCAGCGCTTGCCCGTCTTTTTTGATATTTGTTGAAATGCGTCCGTTGGCTGGATGCTAATCACGAAGCAAATTTATTTTATCATATACGCTTATCGAATCCCAACAGAGGACATACTTATCGGCTTCATTGATCCACACCCCGCCCGCGGTAACCACCGTTTTGTCCTGCGACTGCCGGTTGCCCCGCACGCCACGACCCCAACCTGTTGCATCGGCTCGTTCATGAACTGTGGGAAGTGCGACGAGCGGATAACGAGGGCGTTGCGGGCCTTCTCGGGCACGCAGGACTACGGCCCCCTCAAAGACCTCTCCTGCGAGTGCCGCGCCGGATGAGAATCATCGACTTCCACGCGCACGCCTACCCCGACCACCTCGCCGCGCGGGCCCTCAAGACGCTCCTCGACAGCGTCGACCGCGGCCAGGCGCACACGGACGGGACGGTCGCGGGGCTCAGAGCGTCCATGCAGAAGAACGGGATCGCCAAGTCCGTGCTCCTCTCCATCGCCACGAAGCCCTCGCATGTCCCGAAGATCGCGGACGCCTGCAAAGCCTGGCTGGCGCCGGACATCATGCCTTTCGGCTCGCTCCATCCGGCTTCCGTAACGATGGATGAGGACATCCGCAGACTGAAGGACTGCGGCCTCCGCGGGGTCAAGCTGCACCCGGAGTTCCAGGATTTCCACGTGGACGACCGCAAGGTCTTCCCGATGTACGAGGCGCTCTCCGCGGCGGGCCTCATCACGGTGTTCCACGCGGGGAATGACCCGGGGCCTTTCACGAGCGACCACGGCCTGCCGCCCGCGTTCAAGACGGTGCACCTGAGCTTCCCGTGCCTGAAGATGGTGCTCGCCCACATGGGCGGCTGGCAGGCGTGGGACGAGGTGGACCGGCACACGGCCGCCCTCCAGATCTTCTTCGACACGTCCTCGGTCATGCAGCACCTCCCCAAGGAGGCCTTCCTCAAGCTGGCCCGCAAGCACGGGACGGAGCGCATCCTCTTCGGCTCCGACTCGCCGTGGTTCGAGCCGGCCGACGACCTGCGCTGGCTGGATTCGGCGGGGCTGAGCTCGGACGAGCTCGAGCGGATCCTGCACAAGAACGCCGAGGCTTTGCTGGGGAGTTAGGGCAATGGTTTCGTTGCTGATGCAGGCAAGGTCTCAGACACATCAAGCAATCTCATCAACAAACTAGCGAGATAGATATACTCGGCAGCTCGATGCGAGTCCTTGAGGACAACATTTTCGTGAGCCTTGCGATTTCTGATCCCAACTATGCCTTTGAAGAGGAAGAAGATGCCCCGCTGCTCGTCCAACTCCTCCTGAGTTGAGAGCGCGTTAAAGCGAATCGGGGGCACGCGCTTATCGCACGCAAACGCAACACCCATCATGCCGTCTCCGCCATCACCCGTGTCTACTCCTGCAGCGATTAGCCTGGCCTTGACCCGCGCAATCACAGCTTTGAATCCCGCTTCCACGGCCTCGGCATAATGCCCGTTCCTATAGAGTTGTACACTAACCTGAGAGACCTCTTGGTGTAGCGTATATTCGGCATGGTCAACAGACTGCCCGAACCATGATAACCTCGAGCCAAACAGACTTGCCGGTGATGCGGGAGAATTCGTGTTTTTGCTTTTCCGAACAAACTCATGGTGTCCTTCTTGGCGTGCGCGCGCAATTGCTTCAGGCACATTCTTAAAGTATCTAATTCGTTCGGGCACACTATAGGTGGAATATCGATTAGGCGGGCAATTCTGATCGCGCATCCGACCATCGATAAGATTCAATCTCTCCAGAATGATTAGAACTCGAGTCAAATCTTCGGAAGTCGTATTCTCTGGCAATTCATTTTGGAGGATTTCTATCGGGAAGCTTTTCTCGCGATACTGTTGTCGAATGCTCCGAAGTTTTGGGAATAGGGTGCTGATTATCTTCTCATCTCGTCCCCAATGCTCACTCTCGACATAGTCAACTAGACGGAAATAATATTTGCCATTATCTCGCCTCAGCACGCCCTCTGACGCCAAATCGTCAATAATTGCAAGATCAGAATCTTCTTGTGCATGGCGGAAATCTTCCGCATTCGGATAGTCCCCATTGTTTTGAAAACAAATCAAAATGTTATCCATAATTCGACGTCGTGCCGCTGAATTTGGTTCTTTGGGCTCTGTCATCTCTCCCCCATGCACTCGCAAATCGGCATCCATGGGCTTCTCAAATCAACACACCGATTAACATCATAAATTATTCGCACCTTCCGACCGAATCGCTCGATAGCGCACACATAAGTGGCGTCTCACGCGCTCCATGCCCGATTGCTTAGCGCAGAGAATAAAATTTCATTTTGCGTCATTGCTTGTTCATGAACGCGCCGTATTTCCTGAGCTTTTGCTTTCATAGCAGCGTACTTCAGCTGAGTTGTCTTGGGCGGAAGCAGCACTTTTAATCCTCGGATATCGTCAAAATTCAGCCCCGCCTTTACCCCTTGCCGATTGAGCCTCGTTATTTGCGCTTGCCCAGCATGAGATGCGAGATAGGATGAAAGATAGTCCGGGACAATTTCATTCGGCCGCACTCGAATAATCGCCAGATGCTGATTTATGTACGCGCCAGCCAGCGCACTCGGCACTATACCGACTCGTCCCAAGTCAGCAGTAATGCTGAGCAAGACATCTCCCGCCTGCACTCGCGTTCGCTCAGCTTCCGGATTTTTTGGGGCTTGGACACGAATAACCTCTTTAAGATTCAGCTGATCACGTCCCACATTCTGAATGCGGAGGAAGAAGCTCCCGCTATCAGAATAGTATTGCGCCCATCCGCGAGATCCGCTTGTCAAAAACACCAACATATCCCCAATACGTTTTACCGGCCAGCTCTTTGGGTTTACGACCGGATCGCCGAATAACTCCAAGAATGCATTTCGCTCCAGACTATTTCCAGCTTCTAGAGCTTGCTGCCGCTTCCGCCGGATGGCGTCCGCCTTATCAAGGATGGCCGCGATGCGACGCTGCTCGTCGAGCCGAGGCAAGTCCAGCGACATGCCTTCGATATCACCACGCCCGACCTGCTTAAACGTTGAGCCTCGTGCCAATCGCGAAAGCTTATTTTTATTTCTTGAGAGCCAATACCACAGATATCGTGGGTCAAGCTGTTCCTTGTGCGGTCGCAAAGCCGCCACACCACGGCCCAAACAATACTGTTTGTCTGCCCAATTCAAATCGCCAATTGTCGCCCGAATACAAAGGATAATATCACCCTTGCAGGTAACCTGCGTCGGTTGATTAGTCGCCTTTTTTGGCGAAGGAAAATCTTCCCCAAAATCGCCAGCTCCCGCAATCAACGGCATTCCAGAAGCGAGCTCACCATAAGACTCACCAACTGGAGCTGAGCCCATGATGACATCACAGACACTGCGTAAAGAGACCGTCTTCATCCCACCATCCTCTCCAACTCGTCCAAATCCTTCCTTATCTCATCCTCCAACCCCCTCAGCCGTTTAATAATAGTCTTCGGCGGGTCATACTTCACTTCCTCATACGCAATCTCCTTATACCGATTCAGCGACAAGTCATACTTATTCCCCCGTATCTCCTCCGCCCCCACAAAAAACGCTTTCGCCTTCCTATCAGTATCTTTTCGAGGGTCCCGCCCCCCCCACAGCTTAATCACATCCGGTATATCGTTCTCCTCAACCCTCTGCCTCTTATCATCCAGCGACAACCCATCCGCCTGCATGTCGTAAAACCACACATTCTCCGTCTTCCCCCCCTTCACGAACACCAACACCGCCGTGCTCACCCCCGCATACGGCTTGAACACCCCCGAAGGCATCTTCACCACCGCCTGAAGCTCGCACTTATCCAGCAAAATCTCCCGCAACGCCTTATGCGCATTGCTCGACCCGAACAAAACCCCGTCCGGCACGATCACCCCGGCCCTACCACCGATGCGAAGCAAGTTCACGATCCGATTCACGAACAAAAGCTCCGTCTTCGTCGTCTTAAGACTCAACTCCTCGTTGATATCCCCCTTATCTATGCTCCCCTTAAATGGCGGATTCGCCAACACCACATCGAACCGATCCTTCTCCGTAAACCGCTTAGACAAAGTGTCCATATAGACCAGATTCGGGCTATCGATCCCGTGCAAAATGAGGTTCATCAGCCCGATGCGCACCATCGTCGTGTCGAACTCGAAGCCGTAGAACGTCTTCTCCTTCAAGACCGCCCACTGCCTCTTATCCGTCAGCTTGTCCCCCACAAGCCCGCGCTCCAGACCGTTCACATCCTTATGCCGCAGCTTCGCGCTCGTATGCCTCGTGAGGATGTGCTGGAACGCCCCGAGTAAAAACCCCGCCGTGCCGCAGGCCGGATCGCACACCTCCTCGCCCAACTTCGGGTCCGTCAGCGCGCACATCATCTGGATGATATGCCTCGGCGTACGGAACTGCCCGTTCTTCCCCGCCGTGGCGATCTCAGAGAGCAGATACTCGTAAAGGTCGCCCTGCGTGTCATGGAAGGTCTGCCCGCTCTCCTTCGTCTCACGCTCGATCTCCGTATAGATCTCGTCGATGATCCCCACCGCCTCAACCAGCAAAGAAGCCTTCGGGATCATGAAGACCGCGTCCTGCATATAGACCGAGAACGACTGCCCCGCCCCGCCCAGGGTCTTGATGAAAGGAAACACCTTGTCCCGCACATGCGAGAGCATCTCCTCGGCCGGCAGATGCCTGAAATGGCTCCACCTCAGATCTTCTTTCTTAAAGACCGACTTATACTGCCGCTTAAGATACTCCGCGTCCTCAACCTGCTTGCGGTCCATCGCATCCAAGCGCCGCATGAAGAGCAGGTAGCTGATCTGCTCCACGGCCGTCAGCGGGTTGGCGATGCCGCCGGACCAGAACTTATCCCAAAGCTGGTCTATCTTCGCGCCGATATTCTGATTCAGCATCTCACTCTCCTACTGCTTTCGGATCCACTTCGCCCCGCGGCCCTTGCCCTGGGCAAGGATGACGCCGTCGTCGCGCAGCTGCCGTAAAACCACCCGGACCATGTCCCGGCTGATGCCCGGGCAGTCGCTCTCGATGTCCGAGATGGCGAAAGGCCCCAGCTTACGCTCCACCGCCTGCCGGATCTGGTCGGTCTTCGATCCCCGGCCGGTCTTGATGCTCCCAACCCGCACCTCGAACTCCCGGTAGGCCTTGATGAGCGTCCCCCAGAAATAGTCCATCCACGGCATCAGATCGTGCTTGCCCTCATGCCAGCCCTGGGAGCTCGCCTCCAAGGTCTCGTAATAGCTCTCCTTGGATTCCTCGAAGATGCGCTCCAGGCTGATGTAGCGCCCCACCTGATAGTCGAAGTGGTAAAGCAGGAGAAGCGTCAATAGCCGCGCGGTGCGGCCGTTGCCGTCCGAGAACGGATGGATGCAGAGGAAATCAAGTATGGTTGCAGGAACTATTATCAACGGCTCCGATCCAACAAGATCAGCTTGGAATTGATATTCGCACACCAGCGCGGCCATAGCATCCGGCGTGGCCGTGGCCTTCACCGGGTCGAAACGGATGCGGCGCACCGTGCCGTCAGGATTCTTCTCAACGATAGCGTTGTCGTTTTTCTTCCACTTGCCTCCGTCCACCGGCAGGTAGCGGTGGATGGTCGCATGCAGTTGAAGGATCACGTTCTCCGTGAACGGCATATGCTCGGCCGATTCATGGATGAGGCTCAACGCGTCGCGGTAGCCCGCGATCTCCTGTTCAGGCCGGTTGCGGGGGTTGGTGCTCTTCTTGACCAAGGCCTCCACCCGCTCATGCGGAGCCACGATGCCCTCAAGCCGGTTGGATGACTCGCTGGACTCGATGAGCGCGACCTGCTTCAAGGTCTCCAAGGCCTCGGGAGTTTGCCGGACAAATAGGTCCTGGCGGCCCTTGCACTCGCCGATGCGTTTGAGGGATGAGGCCTGCTCCGCGGAGAAATGCAGGCGGTTCAGGTAGCGGATGTCCAAGGATTTCATGTAGGTATAATACCAGACAAATAGGGGTAATAGCAAACAGATATTACCCTATTTATTGGTGATAATACCCCATTCCTTGGATGAAGCTCTCTATTTCCTGGCGTTCCTGGGACTGGAACAACCCCAGGATTCCGCGCGGATGGATGTTGGTGAAGGGCTGGGAGATCAGGCACTCCCGGTTCACTTCCCCGGTCTGGATGATGAAGGTCTTAAGGGTCTGCAGGAAGAGGATCTGCTGGGAGGAGAAGGTATCATGCTTGGCGATGAAATCGTCGAATTCACTGGTCACGGTCAAAGACCACGGCGCAAGCCGCTCGCGGCCGAGCATGTGCCGGATGAACTGGATGAAATTCGCCCGCTTGTTGTCATAGACGCGGCGCAGGATGTCCTCGTTGACGTGAAGGGAGCTGTGCTCGAGCTCATCGGCCAGCTCATGCAGCTCCTCTTCGGTGCCCGCTTCGCCCGCCTCGATCTTCTGCAGGACGAAGCTCTTATCGAGGAGCTCCCGGACGAACGCCTCCGCCTTCTCCCGGTAGACCGAGACCGCCACGCGCTCATGCCCGGGGCCGCACTCGACCCACTCCTTAACGAAGGACACATCGTCCAAATCAAGGTGCACCATGGAACCTTTGCGGGCCTTGCGATACTTCATGAGCGGAGCTAAGCGCTCGCTCAGGGAGCGCAGCTTCTCCTCCGTCGGCGTGAGCCACCAATCATCGAACTGGACCGCGTCGATGAGCTCGCGCTCCTTGGCCACGATGTTGACCGCCAGCGGCAGTTCAGCGACCTGCGCCTGCAGGCTCTGTTTGATGGCCTCGAAGGCATCCTTGTTGTCCGCCAAGACGGCCGTGCCCAGCTCCACGACCTCGGTCTCGAATCGGAGCGCCTTGAAATCCGCGCCGGAGCGGGCGCGCAGGATGGGCGCGATGACCGCGCGCAAGAAGCCGATGCCCTCCGTGGACAGGTGCGGCCAGAACTCCTCGGCCTTGGCGCGGGCGAGATCCGCCCCGTTCTCCAAGACTACCACGTTGTTCTTGGGCAGCTCGCCAAGATCGCGGCGCAGATCGCCCTTCACCGCCTCGACGATGTCCTGCCGGCCGGCATGGGCCGCGGCCTCCAGCCTGTCGAGCCTAGCCTTGAAGAGCCGAACCGGCATGGGCACGAGCGCGCCCGGCTCGCGGCCTTCGGGGTTCATCTTGAAATACTCGAAGTTGCCCCAGCAGTCGATGACGAGGAACTTATCCTTATCCATGCACCAGGGCTTGCGCTTGGCCGGATCCGCGTCCAATAAGCGCGTGCCGCGGCCGATCATCTGCCAGAACTTGACGAAGGAAAAGACCGGCTTGGCGAAGACCAGGTTGACCACCTCGCGTATGTCTACGCCGGTGTCCAGCATGTCCACGGAGATGGCCACCCGGGGCATATCCTGATTCTTGAACTGATCCAGGAGCCCGCCCTTGCCGTGGACCCGGGGGTCCTCCGAGACGATGACCCGAGCGAGCTTGCCGGCATGCTCCGGATAGAGCTTGTCGAAGAGCTCCTCGATCCTGCGGGCGTGGGCCTTGGAGATGGCGAAGATGATGCTCTTGCCGGGAAGCGTGCCCGAGGAGTCCTTATTGCACTCCTCCATGAACTCACGCACGATCAAGCCGTTGGTCCCGGAGTTCGTGACCTTGCGTTCGATGTCCGTGCCCTCGAAATCGACGTCCTCGATGTCCTTGCCTTCCGCCAACAAACGGCGCTGGTCATCGCCGGACAAGGCCCGCCCATGGATGCCCTCAAGCTGGAACTTGGTCCGGACTTTCAACACCTCGAAGCGGCTGAGATAGGGCGGCACATGGTCCACCGCCTCCTGGTAGGTATAGGCGAAGGTCGGGTCCTGGGCGTCGCATTCGAAAAGCTGGAAGGTGTCGTGGTCGATCTTGTCCTGGGGGGTTGCGGTCAACCCGATCTTGACGCCGTTGAAGTAGTCGAGGACTTGCTTGTAGGTGCTGTAGATGCTCCGATGGCTCTCATCGGCCACGATGACATCGAAGAAGTAGGGCGAGATCCAATCCCGCGGATCTTCTCCGGCTTGGATGAGGTTGAGCATGGCCGGATACGTGGTGATGTAGATGCGCCGATCCCGGGCGAACTCTTTTTCGCCTTGCTCGGGCCAGCGCGGCTCGGCGGGCATGAACTCCTTGAAGGCTTCGCGAGCCTGGTCGCGCAAAGCGATGCGATCCACCAGGAAGAGCACCCGCTTGGCCCACCGCGCCCGCGCCAGAACATCCAATAGAGCGACCGCCGTCCGGGTCTTGCCGGTGCCCGTGGCCATGACGAGCAGGAACCGGCGGCGCTTGGCCTCGATGCCCTCGAGGATGCCGCGTATCGCGGCGATCTGATAGTCGCGGCCCACGATGCCCGTGTTGATCATCTCGACCGACAAGGGCCTGCGCTCGCCGCCGCGCTGGACGAGCCATTCCAGATCGCCCCTGGTGGGGAAGCCGTGGACCTTGGTCGGCGGATAGAACTCGTACTCCCAGAAGTAGCTGTCGTAGCCGTTGGTGTAGAAGATGAGCGGCATCTTGCCGCCGTGCAGGCGCTGGATGTTCTTGGCGTATTGGAGCGCCTGTTCGCGGCCAAGCTCGGCGTCGCGCATAGTGCGCTTGGCCTCGATGACCGCGGCGGGTTTGCCGTGAAGGCTCAAGGCATAGTCCGCGAACCGGTGCCCGGCGAAAGGGTTGTCGGCGGCCAAGGCATGTCCGATCAGGCTGCCGGTCGCGGAATGGGTCTGCCGCAGGTCGATGTCGAGCTCTTGTGTGACTTGGGAGGCGTCATCGACATCCCAGCCGGCCAGTGCCAGCCGCTTGTCGATGATCCGATGTCTTGTCTGCGCTTCGTTCAAGTCCATGCGGAGCCCGTTTTACGATTCTAGTATTTGCGGAACAGGTTTGCTTATGACTCAGGGAGGACACTGCCCGGCTGGTCCGCTGCTTGATCTCGCGAGCGATGCCCGTAATAGCCATGCGCTACGCCCTTGCCTGATCGGCGGGACCGTCGAGCACTTCGCGCAGCTTGAGCAGCAGGGCGCTGGGAGCGAAAGGCTTATAGAGAAAAGCCAGGCCGGGCTCCAGGACCCCATGCCGCACGATGGCATCATCCGTGTATCCGGAGATGAAAAGCGTCCTGCGGACCATGTTCTTCTTGCCGAGCGACTGGGCCAGGTCACGCCCGCTCATGCCAGGCATCACCACGTCCGTGATCAGCAAGTCCACGGGTCTGCCATGCCGCTCGATGACCTTGAGCGCTGCAGGCCCGTTGGCCGCGGCCAGAACCGTGTACCCGCTGGCGGTGAGAGCACGCTCCCCGAGTCGGCGGATGATGTCCTCATCCTCGACGAACAGGACGGTCTCATTGCCTCGAAGCAGGACACTATTGTCCTTGTCCTTGTCCTTGTC
>DMEZ01000069.1:150150-153033 GCA_003450735.1 Elusimicrobiota bacterium
CCTTGTCCTTGTCCTTGTCCTTGGACGCAATGTCTACCTGCGGGAGGTATATCCGGAAAGTAGTGCCGCGCTCCAACTCGCTCTCCACCTCGATCTCGCCGCCGCTTTGCTTTATGATCCCGAAAACCATGGCAAGCCCCAATCCCGTGCCCTGGCCTTTTTCCTTCGTAGTGAAGAATGGTTCAAACAGGCGCTCCCGGACATCATCGCCCATGCCGCAGCCCGTGTCGCGCACGCTCAAACACACCAAGGGGCCACTCGGAATGTCCGGATGTCTTGATGAAAAATCGGCATCGGCGCTCAGCAGCCCCGTTTCCAGGGTCAGCGTCCCTCCCTTTGGCATGGCGTCGCGCGCATTGACCGCAAGATTCATAAGCACCTGATCGATCTGTCCGGCGTCGACCTTGACCATGCACGGCTGCACCGCGAGCTTGGTCTCAAGCTTGATGTCTTCACCGATGAGCCGCGTGAGCATCTTTACCGTCGCGCCCACGACCGCGTTGACATCCAGAACCTGGGGAGCAAGCACCTGCTTGCGGCTGAAGGCCAACAGCTGCCTGGTCAGCCCCGCGGCCCGATCGCCGGCGGCCATGATCTCCTGGACGTCCTCCCGCTTGGGATCGTCCTTGGGCAGCCCCTCCAGCACGAACCCGGCGTAGCCATTGATGGCGGTGAGCAGATTATTGAAATCGTGCGCCACACCCCCGGCCAGTCGGCCCACGGCCTCCATTTTCTGTGATTGACCCAGCTGCCCCTCGACCTGCGAATGGATGATGTTCGCCGCGAGGATATCCGTGGCGGCTTTAATGAAATCCTCCTGCTTCCCGGTAAGAACGATTCCCTCCTTCAAGTAGAGATTGAGAACCCCAAGCACCCTGCCGCCGGCCATGATGGGGGCGCAATAGTGGCCATGCAGCAGGATCCCCTCATAGGTGATCTCGTGGCCTGAATCGACGCTGGCGGACGTCACGACCTGCCGGAGCTGTGCAGCCTTGCCGCACAGACATTTCCCCACCGGGACGTTCGCGCAGGAGATCAGCAAAGCAGGCGCCAGTCCCTGCTGAGCCGTCAATGCCAGCGCCTTGCCCGCCTCGTCCAGGAGGAAAACGGCGCCCTTGGGCTCGATGGAAAGCCACGGGATGTCGAGCAACCCAGCTAGATGATCGGCCAGCTTCTTTTGCAACGTGTCATTGGTCAATGACCGCTGAAGCATCGCATTGATGACCCCTCGCATCTCATAGGCCTCACGGATACCCGCCTCCGCTCGATTGCGTTCTGTGATGTCGCGAGCAATGCCTGTCGTCCCTATGATTCGGCGGTCAACGTCGAGGATCGGCGTCTTAATGGTCTCGATCAACAGGATCTTCCCTTCTTTGTCGGCCAGGGGCTCGTCTACCCGCTTGCGCATGCCGGTTCGCATGACCTCCTGGTCGTCGGCGCGATATCTTTCCGCCATCTCCTTTGGCCAGATGTCCAAATCCGTCTTCCCGGGCAAAGCATCCGGGGCTAGGCCGCAGGATTTTCCAAAAGCCTCGTTCACTGCGATGAACCGCCCATCCTTGTCTTTGAGCCACGCGATATCGGGGATACTATCGAGGATGGCTTTCTGCTGACGCTGGGTCACCCTCAGCACCTCTTCCGCCCGCTTGCGATTGGTGATGTCCCGCACGTTGCACTGGATCACATCATGCTGATCGACCTGATAGACGTTGCTGACGAATTCCACGTCGATCTTCCGGCCGTCCGCGGCCTGCAGAGGCAGATCCTCATAGCGGACGTACCCCTTACGCTGGAGTTCCAGGAACTTCTCTTTGTTGGCGAAGAGGTCTTTCCAGGCGCCGATCTCCCACACCTCTCTGCCGATGAGGTGTTCTCTAGAATGTCCCACCAGATCGGCCAGGAACGGGTTCACGTCATCGATCCTCCCAGTCTCGGCATCCAGGATCAGGATCCCGTCTTTCGCCGACTCGAAGAGGCGACGGTAACGGCTCTCCGACGCCTGCAGCGATTTCCGCTTGGCGCGATCATCGCTCTGGTCCCTGAACACCAGCACGACACCGGTGACTCCTCCATCCTTACCGCGGATGGGAGCGATGCTGTCCGCGATGGGCCGCTCCGTCTTATCCCGGGCGATGAGCAGCGTGTGGCTGGCAAGGCCCACGAACACCCCTTCGCGCAGCACTCGTTCGACGGGGTTCTCCATCGGCATGCGAGCCTTCTCATCGATGATCGCGAAGACCTGAGTCAAAGGCCTGCCCAGGGACTCGGCCTCAGTCCAGCCGGTGAGGCGCTCGGCTCCGGAGTTCATCCGAGTGACGCGGCCCTCCCGATCCGTGGCTATGACGCCGTCGTGGATGCCGTAGAGGGTGGCGCGGATCTCATCACGGGATTCGTCCCGCTCCCTCCTCGTATAGGCCAGATCCTGAAACAGCCGCCGCTGCCTGACATGCTGCAAGAGGACAGCCATCCCACCGGCCATCAGGATGCCCATGATGGTGAAGAGCAGGATGGCACCCCCCCGGTAGCGGACTTCGGCCAATATCTCGCCTGCGTCCACCTTGGACACCAAGAACCAATCCGTACCGGGCACGGGCCGGACATCAGAGAGCACTCTGACGCCGCGATAATCCAGGCCCTCGAAGCCGCCGACCCTGCCTAGAACGGCCTGAGCAGCCGGAGAATCCTGGCGCGAAAGAGGAATGCGCAGACTCAGAGCCGGTTCCTGCCGGTGCCTGAGCTCATTGAGGAACAGGACGCCCTCGCCCTCTCGGCGCACGAGCAAGGTTTCCGCGGTGCGGCTCGCCGTAGGCCAGGTTTGGATGAGCGGGTAGAGATAGCGTTGCGGGTCGCTTCGCGCGATCAGCACGGCAATGGGGCGTTTGT
>DMEZ01000078.1 GCA_003450735.1 Elusimicrobiota bacterium
GCGCTCCTGAAAAAGTAGAATCCCCCTGATGGCCTGCTTCTTCAGCCTAGGCAAGCTCCTCACCCTCTTGGCCCTCTTCGGGTCCATCGGCGCGCTCTACGCGGCGGCGCCGGCCTCCCGGAAGAGGCTCTCGGCCGTCGGGCTGATGGCGGTGGGCGGGACGCTCGGGATCCTGCTCTGCGCCCTGCTCTGCCGCTTCGGGGCGGGGCAGAGCACGGCCTTCCGCGTCATCGACGGGGCTTCCTACCTCCTGCTCGCGCTGAGCGCCGTGAACGTCGCGGGTGTCCTGGCCTTCGACCTCCTCCTGCCCGTCCTGCGGCTCAACATCCCCGTGCTGCTGCACGACCTCATCCTGGCGGGAGCCTATCTGCTGGCCGTCTTCGCGATGCTCTCCCGCGCCGGCGCCAACCTCACCGGCCTGCTCGCGACCTCGGCGGTCGTGACGGCGGTCATCGCCTTCTCCCTGCAGGACACGCTGGGCAACATCATGGGCGGCATGGTGCTCCAGTTCGAAGACTCCTTCGGCCCCGGCGACTGGCTCAACATCGGCCCCGAGGAAGGGTTCGTCAAGGAGATCCGCTGGCGCCATACCACGCTGGTCACCCCGAGCGGGCGCCGCATCATCATCCCGAACAGCGCGCTCATGAAAGGGACTGTGAGCGTCACGGGGCGTTCGCCCGACGGGACGCTCCGCCGCTTGATGAAGGTCGCCTTCAACGTCTACTACGACCGGGCCCCCAACGAAGTCATCGAAGCGGTCGAGGGAGCCCTGCGGGAGGACCCGCCGCCCGGCGTGGCCGCCTCGCCTCAGCCCTGGTGCGTCCTCATCGAGATGAAGGAAAGCTGCTCGGTCTACGCGATCCGCTACTGGCTCACCGACCTGACCGCCCCAGAGAGCGTCGGCTCGGCCGTCCGGGTGCGCGTCTACTATGCCCTCTCCCGGGCGGGCATCAAGCTCTCCGTCCCCGTCCACGCGGTGGTCGTCAACCAGAAGGACGAGGACGTGGTCGAGCGCAGCCGCCGACTCGAAGCCGAGCGGCGCCTCGCGGCCCTGCGCGGGGTGGACATCCTCCAGCCGCTCAATCAGTCCGAGATCAACGTGCTCTGCGAGCGGCTCAGGCCTGCCCCCTTCGCCAAGGGGGAGGCCATCACGCGGCAGGGCGCCGCCGCCCACTGGCTCTACATCGTGGTCAAGGGCGAGGCCGAGGCGCGCCTCTACGCACCGGAGGGCGAAGCCTTCCAGTCGGTGGGGACGCTCCGGCCGGGGGACTTCCTCGGCGAGATGGGGCTCATGACCGGCGAGCCGCGCACGGCCACCGTCATCGCCCTCTCCGACGTGCTCTGCTACCGGCTCGACCGGGACAGCTTCGCCGACGTCCTCGCGCGCCGCCCCGAGATCGCCGAGAGCATCTCGGCCCTCCTCGCCAAGCGCAAGCTGGGGCTCGAGGCGGCCAAGGGCGGCCTGGCCCAGGACGCCGAGCGGCAGCGCCTGGACAGGACCCAGGACGACTTCCTCTCCCGCATCCGCAGCCTCTTCGCCCTGGGTTGAAGCAACCTAGGCCCCTGGTCCGTATCGCGCCTCCGGCAAAGTCCCAAACGGCCTAGGCACAATGCCTGACTGAAATCCGGCCTTTCGGCTCTCAGGGACAGGCTCGGCCTTGCGCTATCATGCCCTCATGGAAGCCGCACACAGTCCCAGAGAGGTATCCCGCATGAAGCGTACCCTGTCCGCGTTGCTTTCCCTGTCGCTCCTGGCTCTCGGGCCCGGCGCACCGGCCTACGCCCAGATGGTGACCGGAGCGTCCCTGCGCACGGCCCCCTCGGCCCCCATCGTGCCGGTCGCCCCGATCAGCCTGGGCGGCTCCCAACTGAGCGGGACGAACCTCATCGCTCCGAGCCTCGGCCTCTCCCTTCCGCAGGCCCCGGCCCTGAAGGCCCTGCCGGCCGTCCAGGCTCTCGCCCCGGTTCAGGCCGTCCTCCAGGCTCCGCAGGCGAACATCAGCGCTGCCGGCACCGTGGCGCAGAAAGCCTTCCAGACCCCGGACGGCCAGCCGACGCCTTTCGCGCAGACCATGCAGGCCCTCTCCGAGAAGACCCCGGATTATAAGGATATGAGCGCCGGGGCGTCCAAGGAAACGGCCCAGCAGGACTTCTCGGCCCGCATCGGCGAAGGCTCGAACGTCTCCGCCGCCCCCGCGGCGGACCCGACGGGCTCCGTCGAGCTCCTCGTCTCGGCCGCCGAAGGCTCCGGCCGGCAGATCACCCAGGACGTGTACCCGGCCTACCTCTCGGAAAAGGGCCTCGGCGTCCAGGCGCTCGAGACCGCGCTCACGAAGCAGCTCATGACCTTCGGCATCACCCGCTCCCTCCTCTCGGTGCACGGCGCCCAGGCTTTGGGCACCATCGCGCAGATCAACACCGCGGTCATCCGGGTGTCCGCCAAGGACGCGGACTCCCTTAAGAGCACCTTCCAGGCCCTCGGCCTCCAGGTCCAGGTCGGCCGCGTCTTCTCCACGCCCAAGCCGATGGAGGCGGAGCCTTCCGCCAAGACCGTGGGCCTCAAGGAGATGAACGCCGTCATCGGCGCCGACAAGCTCCAGGCCGAGCTCAAGAAGGTGCTCGGCGAGCCGGCCGCCCCGGCCCCCGAGGCCGGCGCGAAGCCGTCTTTGTTCCAGCGCGCCAAGGCCTGGGTGAAGCAGAACCTCCTCGGCGTGGCGCCGGAGAACCCGATCCTCCCCTGGGCCCTGCTCGACAGCTGGTCGTTCGTGGACCACCCCTTCATGAAGGGGCATTTCCTCAAGAGCGTGGCCAACGACGACGACGGCGAGGCGCACGGCACGCACACGGGCGGCACCGTGGTGGGCGTGGACATCTTCAACTTCCACGGCCGCAACTACAACATCTTCCCGAACGGCAGCGCCTCGGAGGGCGACATCCTCTTCAAGCTCAACATGGCGCAGCAGGACGGGGCGCTTGCGACCACGAACTCGTGGGGCGACGGCTCGGGAAACCCCGAGGGCGCCATCGAGAAGCTCTTCGTGAAGCAGGCCGCCTCGGGCATGCACCACAGCATCTCCGCCGGCAACGCCGGCCCCGGCAAGAACACCATCGGCGGCCCCGCCATCGCCTACGAGAACGTCGACCTGGTCCTCAACGGCAAGGTGATCGGCAAGGTCAAGCGCATCAAGGCCGTCGCGGCCTCGGACGCGGACAAGAAGACCGCGTACTTCTCCTCCCGCGGCCCCGGCAGCCGCATCACCTCCCGCAGCCCGGAGCAGTACAAGGACTACCCGCAGAAGCCCGACGAGAGCGGCGTAGGCGTCAACCTGGTCGCGCCGGTGCCCTCCGGCAAGACCGTCGAAGAGCTCGGCGGGCCGGGCGCGTCCATGTCCGGGACTTCCATGAGCAACCCGGGCGTGTTCGGGGGCTTCCTGCTCCTGACCCGGGGCATCCTCGTCCTGTTCAGGGACACCCTGCCGAACCTCCCGGGCCCCGAGCTGACGCAGTTCGCGATGGACCTCGCCCGCTACGCCATGACGCAGACGGCGGAGAAGGTCGCGCCCGCCAACGAGGTGGGCGACGGGTTCATCAACGTCTGGTCGGCCTTCGAGTACTCCGCGAAGCTGCTCAAGGAGAACGCGCCGCAGCCCGCCGT
>DMEZ01000054.1 GCA_003450735.1 Elusimicrobiota bacterium
GACACCACCCCCACGGGGGCGCTGGGCAAGATCACGCAGATCACCTTCGGCGTGCTCGACCCGGGCAACACCACGACGAACCTCATGACCGCCAACGTGACGGGCGGCATCGGCCTGCACTCAGCCGACCTCCTGACCGACCTCAAGAGCGGCTACCTGCTCAAGGCCGACCCGCGCCAGCAGTTCTGGGCCCAGATGTTCGGGGTGCTCGCGGGCTCCTGCTTCGTGGTGCCGGCCTACCGCATGCTCATCCCGACCGCCGACGTGCTGGGCAGCGACCGCTGGCCGGCGCCCGGCGCGCAGACCTGGAAGGGCGTCGCCGAGCTTTTGGCCAAGGGCTTCAGCACCCTGCACCCGACCGCGCAGTGGGCGCTCTTCATCGGCGGGGCGCTGGGCATCGGGCTCGTCCTGCTCGAGAAGGCCTTCCCCAAGCACCGCTGGCTGATCCCCTCGGCCGCGGGTTTGGGGCTCGCCTTCACGACGCCGGCCAACAACACCATCTCGATGTTCCTCGGAGCGGCCATCGCCCTGTGGCTTGAGAAGCGCGACGCCAAGGCGGCCGACCGGCTGATCGTCCCGGTCAGCTCCGGCTTCATCGCGGGCGAGAGCCTCGTCGGCGTCCTGCTCGCGGCGCTGGTCGTGTTCGGCTTCATGCAGTAGAACCTCGGGAGGAGAAGGCTATGGCAGACACGATGGAAGACCTGAAGAACGCGTTCGCGGGCGAGAGCCAGGCGAACCGGAAGTACCTCGCTTTCGCCAAGAAGGCCGACAAGGACGGCTTCCCCCAGGTCGCCCGCCTCTTCCGGGCCGCCGCCGAGGCCGAGACGATCCACGCCCATGGCCACCTGCAGGCGATGGGCGGCATCGGAGCCACCGCCGAGAACCTGAAAGCCGCCGTGGCCGGCGAGACCTACGAGTTCAAGGAGATGTACCCGCCGATGCTCGAGCGGGCCCAGCAGACCCAGCACCAGGCCAAGCGCATGTTCGCCTGGGCCGTGAAGGCCGAAGAGGTCCACGCGGATCTTTACCAGAAGGCGCTGGAAGCCGTGCAGGCGGGCAAGGACCTCGACGGGAAGGAAGTGTACCTCTGCCCGGTGTGCGGGCACGTGGAAGTCGGGCAGCCCAAGAGCAAGTGCCCCATCTGCGGGCTGCCGGCCGAGAAGTACCAGAAGATCGCCTAGCCTTCAGGCGGACCTGCTAGAGCCCGGGGACGGTCTCGCCTTTCAGCAGCGAGTAGTAGATGAAGACCTTGCCGACGTAGGTCTTGGTCTCGGGGTAGTTCGGCACCCGGCCGAGCTTGCCCACGATGGTGGGCCCCGCGTTGTAGGCCGCGGTCGCGAGCACCGGGTCGTCGTCGAACTGCTTATAGAGGTCGCGGATCATGCGCGTCCCCCCGTCCACGCTCTGGACGGGGCTGCGGGGGTCGACCTTGAGCGCGGCGGCCGTTCCCGGCATGAGCTGCATGAGGCCCTTGGCCCCGGCGGGGGAGGTGCGCATCGGGTCGCCCCAGGGATTCTCGGCGCGCATGTGGGCCTCGACGAGCTGTGGGTCCACCCCGTATTTCTTGGCCACCGTGTTGATCATGGAGCGGTACTGGGAGATCTTGTCCCCCTCCTTGATGGGATGGATGTCCGAGGGCTTCACCGTCCCGTTGGCCACGGCCTTCGCCGCGTAATTCGTGACTTTCGGCGAGAGCGGCTTCTCGGCCGCCTGCGTCAGAGGCTTGCCCTCGCCTTTCCGGCCGAAGTCGCGCACCGGCTTCTGCTGGGAGTCCTTGGGGAGCTTCTCCCCCGCGACGGGGCCGGGGCTCTTCTGGGCTTTCCCCCCGTCGAAGCCCTCGAGCTTGCCTTTGAGCTTCTCGGCATCGCCCAGGCGCGCACCGGCGTCCTTCCTGCCGCCGGCGAGGTCCTTTCCGGCCTGATTCATCGCCTTCCCGCCCTTGTCGAAGTAGGCCGCCCGCGAGGCGTCGCTCGCTCCGGCCTCCTTCGGGGCCGAGGGGTTGAGCTCATGGAAGGCGTCCTTCTTGACCCCCTGCAGTTCCTTTTCCTGCAGGAGGTCGAAGACGCCCTGGGTCTTGGCGTCCTTGGACTTCTTCTTGAGCGCGTCGAGCTGGTTCTGCGCCTTCGCCGCGCCGGCGTCCCCCACGGCCTTAGTCACCGGGGCGGCTTTCTGGTCGAGCTTGTCCTGGTTCTCCTTGATCTTGGGCTGGGGGAGCACCTCGTCCTTGCCGGGCTTCGCACCGGGGGCGGACGCCTCCGCCGCGAGAGCCGCGCAAGGCAGGAGCAGGGCGAGCGCCGTCGTCAGGAGCCTCATATCCTGAGAATAAGACGCTCCCCGGACACTGTCAAGGGACTGGCGGGGGCGCGCGCGTAAATTCTTCTTAAAATGACCGCGCGACCCCCCGACTTGGCGCGAAACCGGTAGCGGGTAGGCTTCGGCGAGTCAAGCCGGCATGCATCCTTTCAATGCGGCGTTCTCGCACGTCGGCTCGGAGTTGAAATCGCTGCCCCTGAATGATAATCTGATTTCATGAGCACGGAACCCGTTCCCCCCCAGCCCGGCAAGCCGATGGACCTGCGCGTCCAGTACAGCGACACGGCCGCGAAGTTCGCCGGCCAGGTCGTCGTCAAGGGTACGCGTGAGGAGGTCTTCCTGGAGTTCTCCGAGGGAGCCTTCGTCGACAGCAGGGACGGGAAAGCGGTCCTCCCGGTGCATTCCCGCATCGTGATGACGATCCAGGGCGCGAACCGCCTGCTGCAGGCGCTGGGGAAGGTCCTGGCCGACGCGGGCCGCGCGAACACGGCGTCGAAGAAGGGCGAAGCCGGGGATAAAGGCGGCGGCATCAGGGCGTCCCTGCCCAAGATTTGAGCTCCGTTTGCGGAAGACGCCCCGCGGCCGCAGACGCCGCCAGTTCTGGATAGACGATGGACCCCCTGAAGATCAGCGCCGACCTTTCCGCGCTCGCCGAGGCGCCTGCCTCGCGGGGAGCCGTGGACGTGCGGTTCGCCGTTTACCTCCGAGACCTTCTGAACGCCGTGGCGGTCCTGGTATACGAGCCGGGGCCGGGAGCCAAGGCCGTTCTCCTAGATCAAGCATGGGGAGAAGGCGCTGAGCGCGCGCCGGAGCGGGCCCGGCAGGTCCAAGGGATCGTCGAAGCCCGGCTGGGCTCCAGCGACGCGCTCATCCAGGAAATGCCGGGCGACTCCGGCCTGAAGACCTTCATCCTCTGCGTACCGGTAGTGCGGGAAGGCCGCGTTAAGGCCTGCCTCGCGGCGGTTCTGGCCGCCCAGAGCCGGGAGGCTCTCTCCCCCTTCGTCGTCATCCTCCAGGCCGCGGCGGGCACCCTCAGCTACCGCTTCGAGCGGCGGGAGCGTTCCGAACTGTCGTGGGCGCTCGACCAAATCACGGCGCTGATGGAGATCCTCTCGCTCGCCGCCGCCTGCGAGGACTTCCCGAAGGGGGCCCGGACGCTGGCGGACGCCTTGGCGCGGCACCTGGGGTGCCAGCGCGCCTGCATCGGCGTCCAGAAGCGCGGGGCCGTGTCGCTCGCGGCCGTCTCCGGCTCGGAGGCCTTTGATAAGCGCGGGACGACGGCGCTGGCCCTCGAGGCGGCCATGCGCGAGGCCCTGCTCCGCAGGGAGACCGTCGTCTGGCCCCGCGAGGGCGGCGTTGGCGACGCCGGGGACGCCGCCCACCACGAGCTCGGCCGCCTGCTGGACGTCGAGCGGGTGGTCACCGTGCCGCTGCAGGACGCGGAGGGCCGCCACGAAGCCGCCGTCTCCTTCCTATGGCCCCGCGGGGCCGGCCCCGACGCCAAGACCCTACGATTCATCGCGTCCGCCCGCCCTCATCTCGGGGCCCAGGTCTCCCTGCTCCGCCGGGCCTCCCCGGGCTTCCTCGAGCGGGCCCGGCGCCGGGCCTGGGTACGCCTCGGCCAGGACGCCCGCCGGGCCGTCCTCGCCGCGGCGGCGGCCCTGCTCCTGCTCATGGCCTGGCCCTTCTCCCACCGCATCCGGGCCTCGACGCGCATCCAGCCCGACGTCAAGCGCGTCGTGGCGGCGCCCTTCGACGGCATCCTGAAGAGATCGTTCGTGGACCCGGGGCAGGCCGTCGACGCCGGCGCCCTGCTCGCCCGGATGGACGACAAGGAACTGGCCTGGAAGCAGGCCGAACTCATCGCGGTCCGCGACCGCGCCTCGACCCAGCGCGACCAGACCCTCGCCGACCAGAGCGTGGAGTACGCGGTCTCCCGGATGGCGGACTTCGACTCGGAGAGCGTCGGGCTGGAGCTCGCGGCCATCGAGGAGAAGATCAAGAACCTCGAGCTTCGCGCCCCCATCCCCGGCGTGGTGCTCCTGGGAGACCTCCGCAAATACGAGGGCATCCCGGTCGCCAAGGGCCAGGTGCTCTTCGAGGTGGCGCCCCTGGACAGGATGCGGGCGGAGCTGGAGATCGATTCCGACGACATCTCCCACGTGTCCGCGGGCATGCCGGTCTCCTTGAGGCTCGACTCCCTGCCCGGCCGGACGTGGCGCGGACGCCTCGAGCGCATCGACCCGCAGTCGGAGGCCCGGGGCGGGAGCAGCGTCTTCGTGGCGGAGGCCTCCCTACTCGACGCCGAGGGGGACGCCAGCCTGCGCCCCGGGATGAAGGGGCGCGCCTCGATCTTCGGCCGCCGCAGGCCGCTGTTCTGGATCCTGTTCCACCGGCTCTGGGAGGTCCTCGGCCTCCTGCTGTTCTGGTGAGTCCCGGCGCCGGCACCGTCCATGGATGAGACCGTCGACCCGTCGGTAAGGATGCTCGAGGGCGCCCGCCCCCGGCTCCGCGACGGTCTCCGCTTCTCCTTCCAGGAGTTCGGCGGCGTGCGCTGGGCGATGATCGAGGATCCCCTCACCTCCCGGCACTACCGGGTCGGCCTGCCGGAGTACTTCCTCATCCGCCAGCTCGACGGGAAATCCACGTGGGCCGAGGCCTTCGCCCGGGCCTGCGGGCTGTGCGGCCGGGATGCGCTGAGCGAGGCGGATGCGGTGCGCCTGCTCTCCTGGCTCTCCGAGACGGGGCTCGCGTCCTTCGGCCAGGCCGCACCCACGTCCGACTCCCCCCGGGAACCCGGCCCCGACGACCCTCTCCGTCAACTGCCGAAGTTCCTGAACCTGCTCTTCTTCCGCCTCCCCCTGGGCCGGCCGGACCCGTTCTTCGCGTGGGCGGCCCCCCGGCTGGGCTGGGCGTGCGGCGCGGCGGGGCTCGTCCTGTGGTCGGCGGCGGTCCTTGCGGGGCTGCTCACCGTGGCGTCGAAGTGGGACCTGTTCGTGCACGACGCGGAGGGCGTCCTGGGCAGCTTCAACTGGCTCTGGCTCGGCTTGGCCTGGCTCCTCCTCAAGTGCCTGCACGAGTTCTGGCACGGCGTGGTCTGCCGCCACTACGGCGGGACGGTGCGCGAGGTCGGCATCTTCTTCATCGTGTTCGTGCCGCTGGGCTACGTGGACGCGACCTCGAGCTGGAGCTTCCCAGGCAAGTGGCGCCGCATCCATGTGGCCCTGGCCGGGGTCGGCATCGAGCTCTTCGCGGCCGCCCTCGCCGCCCTCCTCTGGGGCCTCCTCGACGAGGGGGTGGCGCGCTCGATGGCCTACAACGTCGTCATCATGGCGGGCGTCACGACCCTGCTCTTCAACGCCAACCCCCTGATGCGCTTCGACGGCTACTATGTCCTCTCGGACCTCCTCGAGATCCCCAACCTGTACTCGAACGGAGCGCGCCACCTGGCCTCCTTGGCTCAGCGCTACCTGCTGGGCCTGCGCAGCGCGGCCGCGCCGGACCTGCGCGACCGGGAGGCCGCGATCACCCTGGCCTACGGCGTCTGCTCGCTGGCGTGGAGGGCCCTCATCTACGCGAGCCTCTTCAGCGCGGCGAGCGTCCTCTTCCGCGGCGCGGGCCTGACGCTGGCGTGCGTGGCCGTGCTGGCCATGATCGTGCCGCCGGCGGCCCGCTTCTACCGGTACCTCCGGGACGGAGGCGGGCTGGAAGCCCCCTCCCCCAAGGTCTACGTCCCTCGCTTGGCTCTGGCCGTCGCGGGACTGGCCTTCGTCTTGCTGGCCCCCCTGAAGCCTCTCGTGAAGGCGCCCGCGGTCCTGCAGATCCAGGACCACCACGTCCTCCGGGCCGAGTGCCCCGGCTTTGTGAGAACGGTGCTCGTGCGCGACAACGAGCGCGTGAAGGCCGGCCAACTCCTGGTCGAGCTGGAGAACCCCGACGAGGCGCTGGTTTTGCGCAAGCTGAAGGCCCGGGTCAGCCGCCAGGAGGTGAAGACCCGGCACGCCTACTCCAAGCGGGAAATCGCGGCCATGAAAGGCGAGATGGCCGCCCTGGAGGCCTTCCAGGCCCAACTGGCGGAGAAGGAGGCCTACCTGGCCACCCTCCGCGTGAGCGCTCCCGCGGACGGGGTCGTGATCGCCCCCCGCATCGCTGAGCTCCCGGGGCGCTACCTGCGCACCGGCGAGGACATCGTCGGCGTTGGCGTCCTGCCCGCCCGGGAGGTCCGGGCGGCCGTGCCGCAGGGCGAAGTCGAGCACTTCCGCGCCCAGGTGGGGCTGCCGGTCCGGGTCAAGGTGGCGGGGCGCTCGGGCGCCCGTGAGGCTGTCCTGGAGAGCGTATCCCCCCGGGCCGCGCGGGACATCCCGCACGCGGCGCTGAGCTCGCTGGCCGGAGGCCCCCTCCCGGTCGTCCGTCGCCGCGAGGCTTCGCCCCGCCGTTCCTACGCGCCGGAAGGAGATTTCGAGCTCATCGCCCCCGTCTTCGTCGCAAAAGCCCGGCTGGGCGGGGACGCCCCCGAGGGCCTGGCGGCCGGCGAGAGGGCCTTCGTCCGATTCCGCAGCCGCCTGGGGCTCCCCCTCTGGAAGCGGCTCTACCAGGCGGTCGAGCGGCGCATCGGATACCTTCGGGACAGGCGCGCCGCTACGGGCGCTTAGCGGGGGGCTCTAGGGTCACGCGGACGCCCGAGGGGACGCGCCCGCCCAGGTTGGAGAGAGAGAATTTCACGTGGATGGTCTTGGTCGCCGGGTCGGCGACCGGGGAAACGTACTCCACCGAGGCGCGCACGGAACCTTCGCCGCCGGCCAGGTAGAGGGTCTTGGCCGTTCCTTGCCGCAGGCCTGCGGCGCGCTCCCGGGGCAGGTGCATGTTGACCACCAAGGTGTCGAGCTGGACGACCGTGAGCACGATGCCGGAGGCCGTCGTCACGCTCTCGCCGGCGTCCTTGCGGACGTCGATGACGACGCCGTCGCAGGGCGCGATGATGGACCGGCTCCGGACCTGGGCTTCGCTCCGCTCGATCTTGAGCTGCTCGATGCGCAGGTCGGACTGCGCGCGCTCGAGCTCCTCCTGGGAGGCCTTGCCGTCCTTGACCAGCTCCCCGAGCTTCTCGGCCTTGAACTGCCTCTGCTTGAGCAGTTCCCGGGAGATCTCGATCTCCTTCTCCAGCACGCCGACGTCGAGGTGAGCCAGCACCTGCCCGCTCTTGACCTGGTCGCCCTCAGCCACCTTGACGGAGGCGATGACGCCAGCCTCGGAGAACGACATCCGGACCATGTGCCTGGGCTCGGTGTAGCCCCAATCCTCGGCGGCCGAACCCGCGGCGGAGCCTGAGAGCAGGGCCAGAGCGATGAGCGCTCCCGCGCTCCGGCGTCCCGGCAGGAGGCTGCCCATGGGTCCCATTGTACCTATTCGAGAGGTCAGAGCGACTTCCTCATCCTGTCCAGCCAGCGTTCCCGGACGGCCGCGTCCTGGCGCATGAGGGCGAAGCGCTTCTCCAGCTCTTCCTGCAGGCGCTCGACCTCGGCGGCGCATCGCGGGTCCAGCTCCCCCCGCTCATCCGAGGGCAGGCCGAGCCAGCGGCGCTTGAGCTCGGGCTTGAAGCGCGCGACGACCTCGTCCTCGGCGCAGAGGAAGAACTGCGCCGAGCCGGGGTCGCCCTGCCGGGCGCCGCGCCCGGCGAGCTGTCTGTCCAGGCGCCGCGACTCCTGGCGCTCGGCGCCGACGACGTGGAGCCCTCCCGCCTCCGCCGCGCCGGAGCCCAGGGGGATGTCGGTGCCCCGCCCGGCCATGTTCGTGGCGATGGTCAGCGCGCCGCGCTGTCCCGCCCGGGCCACGATGGCCGCCTCCTCGTCGTCCTGCTTGGCGTTGAGGAGGGCGGGCGCCGCCCCCCGCAGGCGCAGGGCTCCGGCGATCCGCTCGCTGCTGGCGATGGACTTGGTGCCGATGAGGACTGGCTGGCCGGCCTGCCGCCGGCGCAGGACGTCCTCGAGCAGGGCCTCGAGCTTGGCCGCGGCCGTCTTGAAGACGCGGTCCGGGAGGAGCGTCCGGCGGCAGGGCCGGTTCAGCGGGATGACCACGACCTTGCGGCCGTAGAAGGCCTTGAGCTCGCGCCGGTTCTCGGCCAAGGTGCCGCTCATGCCGGAGAGGTGCCCGTAGAGCCGGAAGAAGCCCTGGCGGGAGATGCTCACCGCGGCCGAGCTCTCCTCCGTGACGGCGAGGCCCTCCTTGGCCTCGACCGACTGGTGCAGGCCGTCGCGCCACTTGCGGTCCTTGAAGAGGCGGCCGATGTTCTGGTCCACGAGCCAGATGCGCCCGTCCTTGACCACGTAGTGCACGTCCCGGCGCAGGAGGAGCCCCGCGTGGAGGGCCAGCTCGACGTAGGCGTGCCAGGGGCGTGCGAGGGCCTGGGGGTCGGGCGCGGGCTCGAGCGCGTAGGCCTTGTCGAGGCCGGCCTTCGTCAGCTCCACCTGGTGGGCGTCGGGCTCGACGAGGTAGTCCTCGGGCGCCAGTCTCCCGGCGAGGCTGAGCGCGGCCCGGAACACCTCCGGGTGCGGGTGCGGGCGGTCCCCCGCCCGGGTCAGGATGAGCGGCATGAGGGCTTCGTCGGCCAGGACGCTGTCGGCCTCGTCGATGACGACGGCGGCCCGTCCGCGCTGGCAGGGGAGGGCCTGCCGCTCCGGCTCGCCGAGCAGCCGTCCGCGCAGGGCCTCTCCCAGCCGCGGCAAGCCGAGCTCCACGAGAGCCAACTGGTCGCGCAGGTAGTCGAAGCCGAACTCGTAGCCGGTCCCGTAGGTGATGTCGCAGGCGTACGCCTGGCGCTTGCTCTCGCGGTCCCACCCGTCGGGGAGCAGGCCGCTGGTCAGGCCCAGCATCCGGTAGACCGGCTCCATCAGGCGGTGGTCGCGCTGGGCCAGGTACGCGTTGACGGTGCAGACGTGGACGCCGCCGCCCTCGAGGGCGCGGACGGCGGCCGGGAAGATGGTCGCGAGGGTCTTCCCCTCGCCGGTCGCCATCTCCGCGAAGTGGCCCTCCGCCAGGGCGAAGCCGGCCATCATCTGGACGAGGTAGGGGCGCTGGCCGACGGCCCGGTGCGCCGCCTCTCGGATGAGGACGAAGAGCTCGACGAGGGGATCGGAGGACTTCCCGAGGGGCGCGCGCCCCGCGCGGAACGCCTGGACGCCTTCGCGCAGGCGGTCGTCGCTCAAGCCCTCGGCGTCAGCCCGGAGCGCGTCCGCCGCCTCGGCCAGGCCGAGGCAGCGGTCGCCGAAGAAGGACTTCAGGCCGCGCATACGGGCTACTTCGTGCTGAACGTCGCGACCACCCTCCGGTTCTTCTGGCGCCCTTCCCGGGTCGCGTTGTCCGCGGTCGGGCGGATGGGGCCGTAGCCCTTCGCGCTCAGGCGCGCGCCGTCCACGCCGAAGCGCGAGATGAGGGCCTCGCGTACGCTGTCGGCCCTCCGCTGGGAGAGGACGATGTTCGCGGCATCGTTGCCCATGTTGTCGGTGTGGCCCTCGATGACGGCGGCGGCGTCGGGGTAGGCCTGCAGGAACTCGGCCACCTTCTTGAGCTGGGGGTCGAACTCGGGCTTGATGTCCCACTTGGCCGTGTCGAACACGATCTCGAGCTGGATGTCCACCCGCTTCTCCTTGGGACAGCCCATCGAGGTGACGGCGTCGCCCGCCGGGGTGCCGGGGCACTGGTCCTTTGCGTCGAAAACGCCGTCCCCGTCGGTGTCGACCTCCGGGAGGCAGCCGCGCGCGTCGACAACGCCGCCCGCGGGCGTGCCGGGGCACTTGTCCAGCGCATCGGGTACGCCGTCCTTGTCTGCGTCGGCGAGGCAGCCGGCCCCGTCCACGGCGCTGCCGGCGGATGTGCCGGGGCACTTGTCCAGCGCATCGGGCACGCCGTCCTTGTCCGCGTCGGCGAGGCAGCCGCGCGCGTCCACCGAATTGCCGGCGGGCGTGCCGGGGCACTTGTCCACGGCGTCGGGCACGCCGTCCTTGTCCGAGTCGACGACGCAGCCGAGCCTGTCCACGACGGCGCCGGCGGGCGTGCCGGGGCAGAGGTCCTGGCTGTCCGGGACGCCGTCCTGATCGGAATCGAGCGGGACGACGAGGTCGTCGGCCGCCGCGGCCGCGAAGGGGTCGGCGCATTCGGCGCTCTTGTCGAGCTTGAGCACGGGCAGGTCCTTCGCCGTGTCCGTGCTGCGGACCATGGAGATGCGCTGGAAGTTCAGGAGGTTGCCCTTGGCGCGCTCGAGGGTGAGGAGGGCGACGTTGTAGGTGCCGAGGCTGCGGAGGTAGTCCTCCTGGGCACGCAGGAGGCGGTCCTGGGCGTTGATGATCATGTCGAGGTAGCTGGTGGCCGAGATGCTGTCCGACCCCATGGCGAGCTCCCTGCGTGCGATGAGCTCGTCGAGCTCCTGCTGGGTGGCGGTCACGCTCTTGGACTTGGCCTGGAGGTCGCGGTAGGAGGTCTTGACCTCGCGCACGGTGACCTTGACCTCGAGCAGGACGGTCTCGATGGTCGTCTTGAGCTGTTCGAACTGCTGGCGGAGCTCGATCTGCCGGCGGGTCAGACGCGCCTCCGCGGTGTTGTTCCCCAAGGGCAGCTCGAACGAGAGCCCGGCGCCGTAGCCCGGGTTGCCGGTGAAAAAGCCGTTGTTGGTCGTGTGCCCCCAGTCCCCCCGGTTGAGCCCGGCCAGGTAGCCGTCGAGCATGAGGTTGAGCCGGGGCAGGACCTCGTTGCGCTGCATCTTCTCACGGATGGCCGCGGCGCGAAGCTGGCTGAAGCCCTGGTCGATCTCCGAGCGGTTCGTCAGGGCCGTGGCCACCGACTGCATGATCTCGGCGTCCGAGACCCGGACCACCGGGACATCGGTCGGCACGAGCTCGTCGACCATGTACTCGGTGAGGGCGGGGTCGTTGACGAGGGCGCGCAGGCGGTCCTGGGAGTTGCGGATGGCGGCCTCGGTGCGGATCATGTCGGCCCGGCGGTCGGCGAGGGCCGAACGGGCGCGCAGCAGCTGGCTCCTCCGGGCGTCGAGGCCGCCCCGGGCCTCGATGCCGTCGACGAGCTTCTCCACTTCGGCCATCTGGGCTTTCTTCTGGAGGTAGATGCCCCGAGACATGAAGAGGTTCCAGTAGGTGCGGGTGACCTCGAGCAGGTGGGACTCCGCCTGCCGGGCGAACTCGCGGCTGGCGATCTGCGAGTCGATCTCGGCGACCTGGAGGACCCCGCGGTTGTAGGCGATCCCGCCGCCTTGGAGGAGGGGCTGGACGATGGCGAGATTGATGCGCCCGCTGCCCTGGCGGCTGGGACGGAAGTACACCGAGTTGTTGTTGGTGTGGCCGATCTTCCCCGAGGCCCGCACGTCCGTGCCCGGAGCGAACTTCTTCTTGAGGCCGGCCTCGAAGAAGGCGTCGTCCTGCCGGAATCGGGAAGGCCCGCCGGTCGTCAGCGTGTTGCCGACGGGGTCGTCTGCGTGCTCGTACTTGGTCTCGGCGAAAAGCCGGGGGTCGAAAACGCCGGTGGCCTCCTGGATGCCGGTTTCGCGGACCAAGGGGATGTCGCTGAAGGCCTTGATCTGGGAGGAGTTGGTGATGGCGCTGATGTAGAGCTGGCAAAGGGTCAGGGCGGTGGTCGTGCCATCGCCGAGCGGCGTCCGGATGTCCTTGAGCCAGTGGAGCTGGAGGTCGTCCGGCGCCGGCGGTGCGAGCTTGGCGCTGGGGGTCCTCGCTGTCTCCTGGAGGGCGGCCGCCTGGGCCTGCTTCTTGTACTCAGCGATGGCCTTCCCGAAATCGCCGCGCATCTCTTTCTCAAGCTCGTAGGAGGCGCAGGAACTGAGGGCGAACGCCGCGGCAAGGAGGAGGGCGGGCTGGAGGATCGGTTGGAATACGCGCTTGGACGCTGCGTCAGGTCTTCCCGACAGAACCTTCCGAGCAGAGGAACTCATAGGTGTATTTCTCCAAGCCGAAACTGATTGGATGCCGCATCGCGCCCTCCAGCGAGTTCATCACCTGCTCGGCCCGGGACGCGAAGACCGCGTTCGGGCTGAGGTTCTCGGTGAAGAAATGCCCGCTCTGGAGAGCCGGCACGAAATAGGGGCGGAAGTTGAAGGAACCATCCGCCATATCGGTGCCCCCGGAGGTCTGCACGATGCGGATCGTCTCCGGGAAATCGGTCACGACCGCGGACGGGAAGCTGGCCATCCAGTTCCCGCCCGTATCCGCCACGACGCACTGGAACCCGATCTGCGCACCGCGCTCGTTGTAGAGGGTCAGCATCAGGACCGTGCCGGGCGAGGCTTCACCGCTGAAGACCGGAGCGAGCGGGAGGATCGGCGCGCGGTAGAACTGCACGGGGTCCGTCCGGTAGATGAGCAGTTCCTCCGAAGCGTCCGCCCGGGTCGCCGAATCGCTCGAGGACGAGGCTTCCGAGGATGAGGCGCTCCCGGCCTTGGCGTTGGGGCCCGCCTCGCCCACCCAGTGCCAGAGCCCGCGCTCGACCGAGATCGTCAGGGTCGAGGACGAGACGTCGCCGTCGGCGTCGGTGATGGTGTAGTTGAAGGTCTCCGTGACCGCGCCGGTCCCGAGCAAGACCTCCGGCGGGAGGTAGGTGTAGGAGCCGTCCGCGTTGATCGTCAGCTTTCCGCCCTCCCGGGTGACGAAGGCGCTGCCGATGGTGATGGCCGCTCCGCCCTGGTTCGCCGCCGTTACGGCCGCGTTGGTGATCCCCTCGTCGTCGTTGGTGATGACGTTGCCGGCCACCACGGAACCGCCTTCCTTGGCGGCGGCGTCGTCCGCGGCCGCGGCAGGCAGGCGGTCGATGGTGACGGTCAAAGTCGAGCCCGATGTGTCGCCGTCGTTGTCGGTGATGGTGTAGTTGAAGGTCTCGGTCAGGACGGAGCCTTCGCCCAGGGCGGCCGGGGCGGTGTAGGAATACGAGCCGTCGGCGTTGATGGTGATGGAACCACCCGCGGCGGTGTTGAACGCGGTGCCGATGACCAGGTTGTTGGCGCCCTGGGTCGCGGCTGTCACCGTCGCGTTGGTGTTCCCCTCGTCGTCGTTGGTGATCAGGTTGCCGGTGGTGGCAACCGCGCCCTCGGTGGTGGCCTTGGTGTCGGCGGCGGCCGAGGGCAGGCGGTCGACGGTGACCG
>DMEZ01000007.1 GCA_003450735.1 Elusimicrobiota bacterium
CCGAACACGGCCGTCTGGATCGGCCACGATCATGTTCTGATAGCCTTCCAGGTCACGGAACTCCCGCAACCGCGCCAGAAGGGACTCTTTCAGGGAAGCGCTCCCAGGGGACCTCAACCATTGACCGACGAGCTGCTTGATATATCCCGAAGCATTCAGCCTGACGTCGGAGAGCCGCTCCTGCTGCCAGATGGCCAAACTTCCGGCCTTCAACTCGGCGATGGCCTTGAGCTCCGCGTACTTCTCGGCCCGGATAGCCCGGGCTTCGTGGCGATAGAACAGGTACCCGCCAAGAGCGAGCACCAGGGCCGCGCCCGCGACGATGCCGGCTAGATCCCTCGGGAAACCCCGGATGCCCCTATCGCTCATCGTCGCTCTCCGCTCCAACGGACGCCATCTCCCGGACCCCGGCTTGCGGGGCCGGCAAGCGCACGGTGAAGACCGAGCCTCCGCCCGGGCGGCCGCCGAAGGAGACCGCCCCCCCGTGGGCTTCCGCGATGCGCTGCGCGACGGCCAGGCCCACGCCCAGCCCCCCCACTTCCCGGGTCATGTGCTCGGCCGCCTGGTAGAGGCCATCGAAGATCCTCTCACTCTCCTCCAACGCGACCCCGACTCCCGTGTCCGAGAAAGCGACCACGATCTCGGCCTGGCTGTAGAGCGTGGATACCTCGATCAGGCCTTCCTTCTTGTTGAAATGGATCGCATTGAGCAGAAGCCGCGTGAACGCGGCCTCCAGGAGTTCGCCATCAGCCAGAAGGAGCCTGCGCTCGCCTTCCGACGAGAGCTTCACGCTCAAGCGCCGCTCCTCCCAGAGGGGCCTATGGGACTCGACGATCCGCTCCAGCAGGGCCTGAAGGTCCAGCTCCGACTTATCCAACGGGAGCTGCTCGGCCCTGGTCCGGGCGAAAAGGAGGAGGTCCTCCACGACGCCCTGCATGCGGTCGAGCGCGCCGGCGAGTTTCTTGAGGACGCCCTTGCCGGCCGGGCCCGGGACCTCGGCCTCCAGCATCCCGGCGGCCATCCGCGCGATCGTGACCGGGGTCCTCAGCTCGTGGCTGACCCGGGAGAGCAGGGCCACCTTGAGCCGCTCGACCTTCTGAAGCTCGGCGTAAGCGGCCTCAAGCTCGGAGCGCAGGAGCTTCTCGCGCTCGAGTTCCCGCGCCAGCCGCCGCAGCCCGATGAGGCGCCTCGCCACGGCCTCGAGCTGCTGGTTCGGGAAGGGCTTGATGAGATAGTCGACGACGCCGGTCTTCAAAGAGGGGATGGCGGTCTCCAGCGCGGGCGCGCCGGTCATCATCACGACGTCGGTCTCGGGCCAGCGGTTCCTGATCTCCTCGGCCAGGGTCACCCCCGCGCGGGGGTCGCTCATCGCGATGTCGCTCAGCACGAAATCGAACCGGCCGCCAAGCATGCGCTCCCAGGCCTCCTTGGCGGAGTCCGCCGTCTCCACCGTCAAACCGATCCCTTCGAGGACCCGGCCGCAGACCTCGCGCACATGCCGGTCGTCGTCGACGACCAGGGCCCGCCCGGTTTCCGCCGGCCGAGCATTCATCTTCCTTTCATCCGATGGAACGGTGGGCTTACTCATTGAGGCACCCTACTCATGGTACTCCCATGCCGCCGCTATTCCAATGAGTACTTGTACGCAGGATAGGGGGTAGTGCTCCTGCCGCACCCGCTTTACCAACGACTTTACTTATACTTTACCCATTAGTATCAGGAAGTCCTGAACGACCTAGCCGCCCTGCGCTTCGTCGGAAAGTACGCCAAAGCCAACAAGCACGCCCTGGTCTGATTCCCGCCAGGCTAGGGATTGCGGCCCGCGGCGTCTGTAGTCGGCGGAAAAGCTGCGGGAATCCCGCCTCTCACGCGCCTTCCTGCATATAGTCGACGACGATCGAGATGATCTTCTTGACGGTGTCGTTGCAGGACTTGAATTCGAGGCGATCCAGCACGTCGACGCCGCGCTTGCGGATCAAGTCGCTGATCAAAGCATGGATGAAGGACTGCGTGACCGCGTCCACCCGCTCGAAGCTCAAGACGACGCTCTCGCCTTTATCGAGCGCCGGGATGATCTCCTTGAGACGAAGGTCTCTGGCCGCGTCCTTGTTCTCCGCGAAGGCCCCCGCATGGGCGTGGATCTCGATGCGCTTCATGTGAATCGCGGCCTCCGATATCGCTCTTTCCGGCGCTCCCTGACGGCGGAACCGTAAGTCTTTCGGATCGCGTCCAACAATCTCGAGAACTCCTCCGTCTGGTTGAGCGTGATGTCCACGCCCACGACGGTGCCGGGCCATACGGGCATCCCGCCCTCGGAGGAGTGCCGGTCCGCGAACGGATCGGCGTGCAGGCGCAGATTCCGGGCGGCGGTCTTCTTCAGCAGTTTGTAGAAACCGGCTCCGCTGTAGACCACGAAGAATTCCCGGTTGACGCTGGCGATGGACTTGATGAAGAAGAGCCCCGCCCCCGCGTTCTGCTCCGTTCCTCCCTCCATACTGGTCGTGCCGGTGATGCCTGGCATGAGCGCGAGGCGGATCGCGTCCAGGTCAGTTTCAGCGGGGTGCGAGCGCGTGATCGTCGCCCGGATCCCGAGGCCCGTATCGGCGATGCCGATGCGGATCGAGTTGGTCTTCTTGTAGTATTGCGCGCACAGGATCGCGCCGTCACTGGCCTCGGCGTGCTCCAATACATTCCTTACGAGTTCGCTGACGATGTAGCCTAGCGTCTTCGCTTGTTCCGCTTCCAGATGGAGCAGCGGGATCATCTCCGCGATGAAACGAGTGAGCTCTTCCGATGTCCTGATCCGGGTCAAAGGGATGAATCGCCCTGCCGGCTCATGCACCGTTATGGAGATATCGGTCGGGATGTCCAGGAGTTTGAATAGACCCATACGGACAAGATAGTGGCTGGAGCCTGCTTCCAGCTTCTGGCATCGGATATTACTCGAGCCCACCTTTAGACCTAAGGCCGCGACCATGGAGATCACGGAAGGATGAACGGCGATCCACTTGTCGTTCGCCGTTATTTGCAGTCGGTCCGGCTCGCTGGGGTCAAAACCACGAATGAACGGATCGATATTCCCTAAAAATGCGCTATTGGGGAGATGAATCTTCATCAATGCACATTATACCGGGATTCCCGGTAATTGTCAATAATACCGGGATTCCCGGCAAATCGGAAGTCTAAACTCCGCGAATCATCCAGCCGCAGATGACCCGGCCCTCATCCCGGACGCCCACGCGAACTGCAGGTTGAAGCCGCCGCTGTCGCCGTCCACGTCCAGCATCTCGCCGGCCAGGTAGACCCCGCGCGCCTTCCTCGACTCCAGGGTGTGCGGATCCACTTCCGGCACTCTCACCCCGCCCGCGGTCGCCATCGCCTCGTCCCACGGCCGCGGCCCGGTGACAGGGAATCTCCAGCCCTTGAGCGTCCCGCCCAGGCGGTTGAGCTCGGCCTCATCCAGCGTGGACGCCGGCGCGTGCGCGTCGAGCCCCAGGCGCTTGAGGAGCACGGCCGGCACCTTCTCCGGCAGGAGGCCGATGAAGAAGCCCTTGAGCGAGCGCGTCTTGAAGCGCTGAGCCCGCTTCTTGAGGAAGGAGAGGAACTCGCCCTCGGAGCGCTCCGGGAAGAGGTCCACGACGCCCTCAACCTGCCCTTTAAGGCAGGCCCGCGCCGCCTCCCGGCTCACGTCCAGCGCCGCCGGCCCCGACACCCCGTAGTCCGTGAAGAGCAGCTCGCCGCGCGCCTGCGCGAGTTCGCGGCCCGAGTGCTCGACCCGAAGCGCCGCCTCGACCCTGACGCCGTCGAGCTCCTGGGGCCAGCTTGCCCCCGCGCAGAGCGGCACGAGGGCCGGCGTGAGCTCCGTGAGCTTGTGCCCCAGCGATTCGACCAAAGAGTACCCCTCGCGCCCGCCGCCCAGCTTCGGGTAGCCTAAGCCCCCGCAGGCCAGCACCAGCGCGTCGGCGGCCAGCCGCTCCTGGCCCAGGCGCAGGATGAAGCCCTTGCCGCTCTTGTCGACGCCCTCCACGGCGGCCTCGAGCCTCGTCTCGGCGCCCAGTTCGTTGAGCGCGGCCTGCAGGGCCCCCACCACCGCCTGCGAGCGCCCACAGCGCGGGAAGAGGCGCCCGTCGGCCTCCTCCATCACCGGGACGCCGAGCTCCTCGAAGAAGGCCCGCACGTCGAAGCCCTCGAGCAGGGCGCTCACGAAGGCCTTGTCGCCGCCGTGGTAGCGCCCGGCCGAGACCCGCGCGTTGCCCAGGTTGCAGCGCCCGCCGCCGCTGGCGAGCACCTTGCGGCCCAGAGCCTTGCCCTTCTCGAGCACGACGACAGCCGCTCCCTGCCGGAGGGCGGCGAGCGCGGCGGCCAGCCCCGCGGCCCCTCCGCCGATGACTGCGACCGTTGTCTTCATCCAGACCAGTTATAGCAAATGGCTATAATAGCCCCCAATGAACCTGTTAAAGGAAGTCCTCCGCCGCCAGGTGTATCCCGCCATGGGCTGCACCGAGCCCGTCTGCGTCGCCCTCTGCGCCGCCCACGCCGCCAAGGCCCTGGGCGAACCCGTCCGCGACGCCGTCTTCGTGCTCGATCCCGGCACCTACAAGAACGGGATGGGCGTGAGCCTGCCCAACGCCTGCGGCGGAAAGGGCAATCTGCTCGCCGGCGCGCTCGGCCTGCTCATCGCCGAGCCGGCCCTGCGCATGGAGATCCTCAGGAAGGCCACCCCGGCTTTGGTCAAGAAGGCCGGCTCGCTGCTCCGGAGCGGCCGGGCGCGCATGAGCGTCGCGCCGGACAAGAAGGAGTGCTACGTGGAGGTCAGCGTCCGCGGCGAGAAGCACAGCGCCGTCTGTCTGATCGCGGGCAGCCATACCCACGTGGCCGCCCTGAGCCGCGACGGGCGGGCGCTCGTGAAGGGCTGCCGACGCAAGGCGAAGCCCGAGGAGCGCTACAAGGACCTCCTGCGCAAAGCGTCCATCGGCGACCTCGTGCGCTGGGCCGAGCGCATGGACGCGGCCGACGCCGCCTATCTGAAGAAGGGCGTCCTGATGAACCTCGCCGCGGCCAAGGAGGGGATGAAGCTCCACAAGGTCGGCTTCTACCTGCAGGACCTGCTCCGGCGCGGCTACCTGTTGGACGACGTCTTCGCGGCCACCAAGCTGCTGACCGCCTCGGCCGCCGACGCGCGCATGGACGGCGCGCCGGTTCCCGTCATGAGCAGCGGCGAGAGCGGCAACCAGGGCATCGTCGCCTCCCTCGTCCCCTGGCAGGTCGGCCTGGCCTTCAAGGCCCCCGAGAAGACCATCCTGAGGAGCATCGCCCTCTCCCACCTGCTCAACGCCTTCGTGAAGGTGCACACGGGCGCGCTCGCCCCCATCTGCGGCTGCGCCATCGCGGCCGGGGTCGGCGCTGCGGCCGCCATCGTCTACCAGCGCAAGGGCGCCGACCTCAAGGCCATCGGCCTCGCCATCAACAACGTCATCAGCGACATCGGGGGCATGCTCTGCGACGGGGCGAAGAGCGGCTGCGCGCTCAAGGTGGTCAGCTCGACCGACACCGCCATCCGCTCGGCCTACATGGGCATCCACCGCTACGGCATCACGGAGGTCGAGGGCTTCGTGGGGCGCAGCGCCGAGGAGACCATCCGCAACCTCGCGAAGATCTCCACCATCGGCATGGCCAAGGTCGACGGCACCATCGTCGACATCATGCTCGGCAAGCAGTCCGGCGGAAAGCGCTGAGATCCTAAGGGCGCGCGCGCAGGAGCGCCCCCGCGGAGGCGAGAGCCTCCTCCAGGGTGGGGACGTCCTTCTGCTCGCTCTTGAGGAGGTCGCGCACCACGATGGACTGCTCGTCCATGACCATGACGGCCACGGGCAGGCCCTTCTTGCCCGCGTAGGCGAGCTGCTTGCCCACCCCGTTGGCCTTGCCGGCGAAGAGGTCGACGCACACGCCCCGCCCGCGCAGGGCCCGGGCCACGGCCTGGGCGAGCGGCTTCTGCTCGGGGGTGCGGAAGCCGACGAACGCCTGCGCCTCGGTGCGGCTCTCGAGCTTGAGCAGGCCGCTCTTGCAGGCCGCGTCGAAGAGGCGCGAGAGGCCGATGGAGCCGCCCACGCCGGGGAGCTTGAGCTTCGAGAAGGTGGAGGCCAGGTCGTCGAAGCGCCCGCCGCCCGCGATGGAGCCGAACTCCTCGCGGCCGGTCAGCACGCACTCGAAGACGACGCCGGTGTAGTAGTCGAGCCCGCGCACCACGCCGGGCCGGAAGGAGAGCGCCGCGTCCGGCACGCCGAGCGAGCGCAGGCCGTCCCAGACGGTCCTCAGCTCCTCCATCCCCTTCTCGTACTCCTCGCTTTTCACCGACGAGACGAAGCCGCCCAGGGCGTCCTGGTAGCCGAAGGTCTCCACGATGGCGGACGCCGCGGCCGCATCGAGGCCGGCCAGGGTCGCGAGCTCCTTGGCCGTCTCCTCGGCGCCCTGCTTCTCGAGCTTGTCGAGCGCGCGCAGGGCCTCGGGCACAGCTTTCTCCGCGACCCCCATCCCGGCCAGCAGGGCCTTGGCGAGGCGGATGTGGTTGAGGGCGATGGTCACCTCGCCCAGGGAGAGGGTCTTGAGGGCCTCGTAGAGCACCGCGATGCACTCGGAGTCGGCGTTCAGGTCGAGCTGGTTCAAGCCGATGATGTCCACGTCGGCCTGGAAGAAGCCCTGGAAGCGGCCCGCCTGGGCCCTTTCGCCGCGGAAGCTGTAGGAGACGTCGTAGCGCTTGTAGGGGAAGGCCAGGTCGCCGGCGTTCAGGGCCACCCAGTGCGCGAGCGGGACGGTGCGGTCGAAGGGCAAAGCCAGCTCGGTGGGCTTGTCGTCGGGCAGGCGCGAGACGCCGAAGATCTGCTTCTCGATGCCGCCGCGCGAGGTCAAAACCGTGCGCAGCTCGAGCGGGCGCGGGATGAGCCGGGTGAAGCCGTAGAGGCGGAAGGTCTCCTCCACGGAGCGGATCCAGCGCGAGAGCGCCGCGTTCTGCGCCTCGGTGTAGTCGGCGAAACCGGAGATCTTTCGGGGTTCGAGCATAGTGAGGGATTATAGCGAATCTCGACGGAGACCAAAGTGTTATAATGGCCCGCGGACATGCCGACTCCCATCTATGACGAGCTGAGCTGGCGCGGCTTCATCGCCCAGGCCACCCACCCCGAGGAGCTCGCCAAGCTCCTCTCGGCTGGCGCCGTCCCGTTCTACATCGGCTTCGACCCGACCGGACGCAGCCTCCATTTGGGCAGCCTGGTGCCGGTCATCGGCATGATGCGCCTGCAGAAGGCCGGCCACCCCCCCGTCGCCCTCATCGGCGGGGCGACCGGCATGGTGGGCGACCCGAGCGGAAAGAGCGAGGAGCGAAAGCTCCTGACTTTAGACGACGTGCGCGAGAACGGCGCGAGCATCCGCAAGCAGCTCGAGAAGTTCCTGGACTTCTCCGGCCCGGCCGCCGCCAGAACCGCGGACAACAGCGAGTGGTTCACGAAGATGACCTGCATCGAGTGGCTCCGCGAGGTCGGCAAGAGCTACACGGTCAAGGACATGCTGGAGAAGGAGTCGGTCAAGAGCCGGCTCTCGCGCGAGCAGGCCCTCTCCTACACCGAGTTCAGCTACATGCTCATGCAGGCCTACGACTTCCTCCACCTCTTCGACAGCCGCGGCTGTCTCCTGCAGGCCGGGGGCGACGACCAGTGGGGCAACATCACGGCCGGCATCGACCTCATCCGGCGCCTGCGCCAGAAGCACGCCTTCGGCCTCACCTTCCCCCTGCTCACCACCGCCTCCGGCGGCAAGTTCGGGAAGACGGAGAAAGGCACGAACGTCTGGCTCGACCCGGCGATGACCTCGCCCTTCAAGTTCTACCAATACCTCCTCAACACCGACGACAAGGACGTCGTGCGGAACCTCAAGCTCTTCACCTTCCTTCAGCAGGAGGAGATCGCGCGCCTCGAGGCCGCGCTGGCCCAGGCGCCGGAGAAGCGGGAGGCTCAGCGGGCGCTCGCCCGGGAGACCACGACGCTGGCGCACGGCGCCGACGCGGCCGCGCGCGCGATCAGGGCGTCGGAAGTGATCTTCAGCGAGGAGATCCGCGGCGTGAGCGAAGACCTCTTCCTCGAGATCTGCGCCGACGCGACCTGCGTCCCCCTCTCCCCCGAGCCGCTCGCCGCGGGTCTGCCGCTCGTCGACCTGCTCGTGCAGGTTTCCCTGGCCAAGAGCAAGAACGAGGCGCGGCGCCTGGTGGAGGGCGGCGGGGTCTACCTCAACAACCGCAAGACCTCGGGGCTCGAGCAGAAGGTCGGCAAGGACGACCTGCTCTTCGGCCGTCTGCTGTTGGTCCGCAAGGGACGAAAAGACACCTGCCTCGTGAAGTTCGGCTGAGCCTCAGTAGAAGAACAGCAGGATCCCCAACGCCAAGCGGTAGACCACGAAGGGCGCGAGGCTGCGCGTGCGGACCCAGCGAAGCAATACCCAGATGGCTCCGGCGCCCGATAGCGCGGCCGCCGCGATGGCGGTCCAGAAGGGCCCCGTGAGGGCGGCCGCCTCCAAATGCCTCAGGTGCAGCGCGCCCGCCCCGGCGATGATGGGGAAGGAGAGCAAAAACGAGAAGCGCGCGGCGTCCTCGCGCTTGAAGCCGAGGACCAGGGCCGCGGTGATGGTGACGCCCGAGCGCGAGACCCCGGGCACCAGGGCCAGGGCCTGCGCCAAACCTATCCAGAGCGCGGGCGACCAGTCCATCTCCTTCATCTCGAACGTTTTCCGGCCCTTCCAGTCCGCCAGGCCGAGCAAAAGGCCGAAGAGCATCAGCGTCCCCGCGATGAGGGCTGGGTC
>DMEZ01000045.1 GCA_003450735.1 Elusimicrobiota bacterium
GTGCGCGCCTGGTCGGCGATGGCGCGGTTGATGGACTGGCGTATCCACCAGGTGGCGTAGGTCGAGAACTTGAATCCCCTCTTGTACTCGAACTTCTCGACGGCCTTCATGAGCCCGAGCCCCCCCTCCTGGATGAGGTCGGAGAGCTCGAGGTTCGAGTTGATGTGCTTCTTGGCGATGGAGACCACCAGGCGCAGGTTCGCCTTGATGAGCTTGAGCTTGTCCTGCAGGATCTGCTCCTCGAGGGTCACGATGCGCTTGTTGAGGTCGAGGAACTCCTGGGTCTGGATGGGCAGGGACTGCGTGTGCCGCTCGAGGCGCTCGACGACCGCCTTCATGTTCTCGACCGCGGCCGCCACGGCCGTGGGGGTGAAGCCGGTCTTCGCCCGGAAGCCCTCGTTGGGCAGACGGCCCTTCGCGTTGAGCTCGAAGAGGCGCACCAGCTCCGCGGGGGACGTCCCGTAGCGCTTCTGGTAGTGGTGGAGCTCGTCCTGGCACTCGTGGATCTTCCAGGCCAGGCTCTTGATCTTGTTGGTCAGCCGCTTGATCTTGTCCTGGTTGAGGTTCAGGCTGATGATGCGCTTGACGATGTCCTTGTTGCGGGCCTCGACGGCCTTGTGCAGCTTCTGGCGCATCTTGTCGGTGAGCTTGGCCGAGAGCAGGCGGGCCCGCAGCCTCTCGATGACCTTCTCGGACTTGGCGATGTACTGCGCGACCGAGCGCATCTTGCGGCGCATGGCGGAAAGCTCGTGGGAGGTCTTGCGCCCGCGCGGCATGAGCTCCTTGGGCGTCATCTCCTGCAGGGAGATGAGGGTCTCCCAGTTGCGGATCTCGCGCATCGTGATGGGCGATTCGAGGACGAGGAGGCGCAGTTCCTTCTCCCTCTCGCGCACGTTGCGGGCGAGGGTGACCTCCTCCTCGCGGGAGAGGAGGGGCACCTTGCCCATCTCCGAGAGGTACATGCGGATGGAGTTCGAGACGTCCGGGCTCGACTCCCACTCCTCGGTGTACGCCTCCTTCTCCACCGGCGTGGCCACCTTGAGCTTCTTGCGGTTGACGACCTCGATGCCCAGGTCCTCGAGGGTCGCCATCAGGCCGTCGATCTCCTCCGAGGACATGTTCGCGGCCGTCAGGGAGCGGTTGATCTCCTCCAGCGTGAGGTAGCCGTGCTCCTTGCCGAGTTCGATGAGGTCGCCCAGCGCCTGCTTCGACGTACTTGTCATTCCTGCTCTCCTTTACGGGTGCCCTTGAGGTCGGATAAAAGCGTCTGGTACTCCTGGTAGAGGCCGCTCCCCTCGCCCTGCGCCTCCGCGGGCCGCATCTGGAGGACGAGCGGCTCGATCTCGCGGAAGCGCCGCTCCTTGCGCAGGCGGCCCACCACCGCGGACAGGTGGGCGTCCGGCTCCCCGATGTCCCGCTCGTCGCAGAGCAGGGCCGTGGCGACGCGCTGGTCTTCGCCCTCCAGCGGGGAGAGGGCGGCGGCCACGCTCGGGACGGCGCCGGAGGCGCCGCCGAAGCCCTTGCGCATGGCCGCGAAGACCGCGCGGGAGCGCGGGTCGGCGAAGTCGCTCTCCGAGAGCAGGTCGTCGCTCTGGGAGAGGGCGGGCTTCTTGAGCACGCAGAGCAGCATGTCCCGCTCGGAGGCCGGCAGGGGCCGGGCCTTCGCCGGCAGGGACGCGGGCGCCCGGAGGGCGCGGCGAGGCTTCTCGTCGCTCTTGCGCAGCTCCAGCATCAAGGACTCCTCCCCGATGGACAGGCGCTCCGCCAGGCGCCTGAGCCACTCCCGCTTGAGCACCTCGTCCTGGCAGCGCCGGATGGTCGTGAGGACCTCGGCGGCCACCCTGGACTTCTCCTCGGGCTCCAGGAAGGCGCCGGAGCGCCCCTTGAGCGCGAGGGTGGTGCGGAAATCGGCCATATCGACGGCCGCTTTCAGGCATTTCTCCAGCGCATGGGGGCCGCTCTTCTGGAGGAGCTCGTCGGGATCGAGCCCCTCCGGCACGGTCGCGGCCTTGACGGCCGTGCCGCGCTCGAGCAGCATCTCGGCCCCGCGCAGGGCCGCGGAGGCGCCGGCCGCGTCGGGGTCGAAGAGGAAGACCACCTCTTCGGCGAAGCGCTTGATGAGCAGGCAGTGGTCCTCGGTGACGGCCGTGCCCAGCGGCGCGCAGGCGTGGGTGAAGCCCGCCTGGTGCCCGGCCAGGACGTCCATGTAGCCTTCCATGAGGACGAGGCGGCGGTCCTTGCGGATACCGGCGAGCCCCTCGAAGAACCCGTAGAGCACCCGCCCCTTCGAGAACAGCGGGGTCTCCGGGGAGTTCAGGTACTTGGGCTCCCCCTCCCCCAGGACGCGCCCGCCGAAGCCGACCGTCTCGGAGCGGGTGTTCTGGATGGGGTAGAGGATGCGGCCCCAGAAATAGTCCCGGAAGCTGCCGTCCTCGCGCCGGGCGGCCAGGCCCGCCTTGACGAGGAGCGCGGGCTCGAAGCCCTTCTTCGCCGCGGCGGGCAGCAAAGACGCCGCCCCCCGCGGGGCGTAGCCGAGCTTGAACGCCTTCACCGTCTCGGCCTTCAAGCCCCGGCCGGCGAGGTAGCGCCGCGCTCCCGCCGCGTCGTCCTGCGTCATCAGGATGGCGTGGTAGTGCTCCCGAGCGAACAGGGTCGCCTCGAGGAGGCGCCGGCGCTCCTTCTGCTCGGGCCGCTCCTCGCGGACGTCCTGCACGAGCTGCACGCCCGCGCGGGCGGCCAGCTTCTCGACGGCTTCCATGAACTCCAGGTTCTCCATCTTCATGACAAAGGAGAAGACGTCCCCCCCGGCCTGGCAGCCGAAGCAATGGAAGATCTGCCGTTCCGGGTTCACCATGAACGACGGGGTCTTCTCCTGATGGAACGGGCAGCACGCCTTCCAGCTGCGTCCCGCCCGCTTCAGGCCGGGGAGATACTCCCTGACAAGTTCGACGATGTCGACCTTCTGGCGGATGTCCTCCAGGGTCGAGTCAGCGATCCTCGCCACGAGGCCGTGGGCCCCTAGGCTCGGGAGGCGCGCTTGCGGCGCATGCGCCGCATCTTGCGCAGCGACTCCTGCTGGCGCAGCTTGCGCTTCACGCTGGGCGTGAGGTAGTGTTCGCGGCGCTTGATCTCCTTGAGGATGCCGTTGCGCTCGCACTCGCGCTTGAAGCGCCGCAGCGCCTCCTCGATGGATTCGTTGTCGCGGATCTTGATGAAAACCATTCGTTAGTTCACCACCTTTGGTTTGCGGCTTCTCGTCGACATCAGCCCGGCGGCCAGCCCAAGCGGCGCCCGCCGAGCACGTGATAATGGAGATGGTCCACCGACTGCCCCGCCATGCGCCCGATGTTCGTGACCACCCGGTAGCTGTCGAGCTTCTGGCTTTTGGCGATGGCCCGGATGGCGCCTTGGAGCCGGCCCAGGAGCGCTTCGTCTCCGGAAACGGCCGCCGCCAGGCTCGGGATGTGCTTCTTGGGCACCACGAGCAGGTGCGTCGGCGCCTGGGGGTTCAGGTCTTTGAAGGCCACGCAGTCGTCGTCCTCGTGGACGTTCTGGGACTTGACCTGCCCCGACACGATCTTGCAAAAGATGCAGTTTTCGCTCATGGAATTATGGATTTTACTATATATCTTCTTTATTAGCCAGCACCAGTCTTGTCCAATACAAGATG
>DMEZ01000080.1 GCA_003450735.1 Elusimicrobiota bacterium
GTCCCCGCGATGAGGGCTGGGTCGCGGAACACGCTCTCCACGTAGTCGTCCAAGAGCAGGCCCGCGATCCCGCCCGGCACCGTCGCGGCGAGGATGAGCAAAAGCATCTTCCTCTGCTTGGGCTCCCCCTTGAGCGCGCCGAGGGCCAGGTCGGCCAGGTCCTTCCAGAAATACACCACCAAAGCCAGCAGGGTGCCCATGTGCATGGCGACGTCCATGCTCAGCCCCTGGTCGGGCCAGCCCAGGAGCCTGGGGAGGACCACCAGGTGCGCGGAGCTCGATATAGGTAAAAATTCGCCCAGGCCCTGGACGAGGCCCAGCACGACGGCGTGGAGAGTGGTCACGGACGCCATTATGGCAAAAATCCGCGCTCCGGGCCCTGAGGCCCAAAAACACCTAGGTCTTATACATATATAAGGATACCCCTTCGCCCCAGCCGGCCGGACCGCCTAAGGGCTACACTAATAGTGAAGATGAACAGCGCGAGCCTCCGACGGACCCTGAGCAAAGCCCTGAGCACGGGGCTCTGCGCGTCCATCCTCCTCCTGACCCCCGGCACCCAGGAACTCTTCGCCCAGACCGTGCGCACCGGCCCGACCGCCGCGCCGGGGATGACCGTGCCGGCCGTGCCCGTCCTCGGCGGCGCCCTCAACGCGGCCCCCTCGAACCTGAACATCACCGGCACGAACCTTGTCCTGCCCACGCTTTCCCCGACCACGCTGCCCAAGCCGGTCATCCAAGCGAAGACTCAGCTTACCGCTGTCGCCGCCCCCAACGCGGCTGCCCTGAGCGCGCCCATCAGCGCGGCCAAGGCCGAGATTCTGCTCCAGCCCAAGGCACGGCTCTACCAGCCGGCCGAGCAGAACAGCACCAGGGCTCCCCCAGCCCAGCAAGCCGCCACCGCGAAGGAAGTCCTCGAAACCAGCGCCGAATCCCTCGCCAAGGACGAGACCCCCGCCGGCCGCCAGCAGACCCTCGAGACCCTCTTCACCGGCGGCAAGGCCGCCGCTTCCGACGCCGTAGACGCCTCCTCTCTCGACTCCGTTCCGCAGGCCTCCGGCCTGCACGCCCTCCCCTCCCTTGGCGAACTGGAATCCATCGCGGTCGACTCCGCCCGGCCCGAGGCCGAGCGCAAGGGCGCGGTCGAGAACATCGCCCAGGGCGAGGGCGCCGAAGTCCAGGACTCCCTCCAGCGCGTAGCCGCCGCCAACCCCGAAGGCGGAGCGGCCGACTACGAGGTGCACCGCGCGGCCCTGCGGGCCCTCGCCGGCAAGGGCGTCATCCTCAGCCTGCGGCCGGTGAGCAAGACGCACGCCGCCGAGATCCTCGCCCGCCTCACCCAGAACAAGCCCGACCTCGCCATCTTCGACTACGACGACACTCTGCAGAAGTGGAACACCCCCATCTCGCCCGAGACCGCGGCCGCGCTCAAGGCCTCCAACGACGCCGGCGTGCGCACGATGATCCTCACCGACCGGCCCGATGTCGCCCAGAAGCCGGGCGACACGACCATCCTCGACTCCCTCCAGCCGATGTCGGCCGAACAGAAGGCCGGCCTCATCGTCCAGTCGAGCCGCGGCACCCGGACGACGGTGTTCAACCGGGACGGCTCGGCCCGCCTCATCGACTCCAACGACGTCTCCTGGACCGAGTCCGAGAAGACGGCCATCACCGACGCCGCCGCGGTCATGGCCGAGCGCTACGGCAAGCCCAGCCGTGAAGAGTTCACCGCCTACACCTATTTCCGCACCCTGCGCCTGGGGCTCTCGAAAGCCGAGACCGAGGCCGCCGCCGCGGCCCTGCAGGACGAGCTCAAGACGCGCGGCATCGACGTCGAAGTGATCGGGCGCATGCCCAAGGACGTCCAGAAGGACGAGCCCTACCTCTCCCTCTCCAAGATCGACAAGTCCATCGGCGTGCGCTGGACCCGCTCGAACCTGGCCTTCGCCGAGCGCATGATGGACGCGGTCAAGCTCGGCCTCTCCGGGCGCTGGCTCGAGCGCCTCGCCGGGCTCTTCCGGCGCCTGCCCTCCCGCCCCGTCGCCGCCGAGAAGACGCTCATCGTGGGCGACCAGTTCTTCGGCGCGAAGGTGACCGACCGCAACATGACCAAGGGCGCGCCCGGCGCGCTGGCCCTCTCGGTGGGCGGCACCGCCGACCCGCGCATCGACAACGTCTTCGTGCTGCCGGAGAACGGCGCGGCGGGCTCCCTCTCCATCCTGGGCGCTCTGGGCCGGGCCGTCCCGAGCGAGATGAACAAGAAGGCCGTCCTCGGCCTCTTCTCCTCGCGCACCGCCTCCATCGCCAGCTTCATCCTGACCGGGATCGCCTACCCCTTCATCGCCGTCCCGGTGGTCGGCTGGGCGGGCTTCGGGGCGCTGATGGCCCTGGGGCCGCTCGCCGCCATCGCCACCGGCCCGCTGAATGGCCTGCTCGTGGACCGGCTCTCGGCCCGCAACGCGATGACGCTGAATGCGGTCATCAAGGTGGGGATGAACCTGGTCCTACCGATCATGGCCGCGGCCGGCATCCTGAACTTCTGGACGCTTCTGGCCGCCTCTTTCGCCAACGGCTGGCTGCTCTCCTCGGTGATGACCACCGAGAACGCCTACATCAAGAGCCTCGCGGGGAAGAAGAACATCTCAACAGTCAACGGCCTGGTGTGGATGAACTACCTGGCCATCCAGGTCGTGCTCGGGCTGCTGCTCGGCGTTGGGCAGATCGTGGACGCCTGGGACCCGAACATCGCCTTCCTCATCTCGGCCGCGGTCCACGCGCTCATCGTGGCTCCCATCCTCTGGTTCACGATGCCGAACATCCGCAGGGAAGCGCCGGCCACACCCGAGAAGCCCTCTGTCCCGCTCAAGTCGCGCATTCTGGATTTCCTCTCCAAGAACTGGCTGCCGGCTCTCCTGCTGGCGGGCGCGGCCGCGCTCTACGCCTTCTCGGCCCCTCTGCTGGCGGCCGCCGCGCCCTTCGTGACCATGCCGGCGATGGCCGCCGTCCTCCTCAAGTCCACCCTGCCGATGACCGCGGCCCTGATGTACTGGATCTCGCGCGGCAGCTCGTTCAAGTCGCTCTGGAACGGCGGCGGGCGCGAGGTCTCGGAAACGGAGAAGGCCCTCGAGGCGAAGATCGCCGAGGCGCAGAAGGCGGGACGCCCGGACGAGGCGAAGGAGCTGGGCAAGGAGCTCAAGAAGAACCAGGTCCGCCTGCGCACGACGATGCTCTACCTCGGGCTGGCCGCCCTGATGTTCTACCCCCTCTCCTCCTTCCTCCTGCCCCTCATGGCCCAGACCCTGGTCGGCGCGGCGGCCAAGGGCATGCTCCTGGGGCAGTTCTCAGGGTCCCTCTTCTTCGGCAACCTCATCTCGACCTCGGCCCAGGCGAAGCTGCCGGAGGTCCGCATCCCGCTCATCGGCCGCGTCCCCGGCCAGCGCTTCATCCAGGCCGCCGTGGCCGCGATGGGCGCGGCCTGGGTGTACCTGCGCGTAGCCCCCGGCAGCCTCCCGCTGGCCGCCGCCGCGGCCCTGGTCTCGCTGGGCCTCATCGCGCTCTCGGGCAAGCTGACCAACCGCGGCTGGGTGAAGCTCTTCGGCGTCGGCTTCCTCGCCGTGCTCTTCCCCTTCCTCGTCTGGACGATGCCGGCCCTCATCCCCTTCCTCACGGTGCAGACCGCCATGATGCTCAGCCTGCTGGCCGTCGGGATGTTCTTCGGCCCCGGCCAGGTCTCGCTGAACAGCTACTTCCAGCAGAACGCCGGCCAGGGGAAGATGGGCTCGCTCATCGGCATCCAGGGCTCCTTCACGAACACGGCCATCTCGGTGGGCTACGGCCTGATCTCGATGGCGGCCGCGGCGCTCTCGCCGGTCCTGCCCCCGCTCCTCGGCCTGCTGGCCGCGGCCTACCTGCTCGGCGCCTTCGCCTTCTGGCGCGCCCCCTCCAAGCTCCCCGGCCTGCCCTCGACGATGACGCGGCCGAAGTCCTGATCCCGCTTCAGGCCGGGCCGCAGCGGAAACCGAAGCTCTGGTCGAAGCGGAACTGAGGCCGGACGCCGCCGCGGAAGGCCGCGCGGCACCTGGCCGAGACGTTGGACCACTCCCGGCCGCCCTTGAGCCACTTGCAGTAGGCCCCCTTCTCATCGCGGTACATGCAGGGCGCGTCCTGGTCGCCCAGGTTCACGCAGGGCTCCGGCTCGCAGGCCCCGGCCCGGACGCAGCGCTTGTAGTCCCCGCAGGTCACGGGCGGCTCCCCTTCTTCCACCGCCTCCTCCCCTCCCTCCGGCTTGAGGGACTGCTCGAGGACATCCTCCATCGTCGAACCCGCGCGCAGCAGCAGCACCGCGAGCCGCAGGGCTCGCTCGGGCTCGACGGCGAGCGCGTCGGCGTCCCGCGGGAAAGCCGGATAGCGGATAGCGCTGCGCCCCTTGAAGAAGAGCTCCACATGGGGCGGGTGCTTGCCGTCGGCCCAGAGGCCGGCCCATTCCTCCAGGTTCTCCGGCCTGGAGAAGCCCCGGAAGAAGGCGGGGTCGGCGGCCTTGAGGTGATCGAGATTCATCCCGAGGGCCACGAGCCGATGGACGCGCGCCTTGCCGGAGAGGCCCGCGACCGCCTTGAGGACGGGGGCCGCCGCGCGGCCCTGGGCCAGGACGTCCACCCGCACGCCGGCCTCGGCGGCCGAGATGAGCGCCGCGGAGAGTTCCCGGACGGCCTCTTCCCCGAGCCGGTCTTGGCCGAGCGTCCAGGCCACGGCCCCGGGGTCGACCGCCGACATCATCGGCACGAGCAGCGGGCTTTCCTCCTCCCGCGGCGCGAAGAGCGCGGGCGGCTTGAGGAGGTCGGCCCCCGCGGAGCCGTCCGCGACCACCAGGAGGAGCTTCTCCCCCTGGGCGAAGCGGCCTTCCAGCTTCGCGGCGAGCACGCCCGCGGGGTCCCCCCTGGGCGCGGGCTTCCCTTTCCACAGCCACCAGCCCCCCGCCAAAGCGGCGGCGATGAGCGTCGCGAGGAGCGCGGTCTTCATGGACACTGACCCAATGCTACATCTTTTCTATAATCTGCTGGCCATGATCAACGCCGAATTCTCGTCGCTGCTCGAGCGCTCCTACGCGGGCAACACCGTACAGGGCCTGCTCTCCGCCCTCCTCGTCTTCCTCATCGCGCTGGCGGCGCTCTACGCCGCGCGCCGAGTCCTCCTCTCGCGCTTGAAACTGCTCGCCGCGAGGACCGCGACGGACATCGACGACTTTTTCATCCACCTCCTCGAGAAGATCGGCTCCTTCGAGCTGGCGCTCCTCTCCCTATACCTTGCCACCCGCAGCCTCGCCTTGAGCGCCGGCGTCGACAAGGCTCTCCATCTCGTCTTCGTGATCGCCCTCTCCTTCCGGGCGGTGACTTTGCTCCAGGCAGCGATCGCCTTCGGCCTGCGCAAGGCGATGGGGAGCTCCGAGCGGGAGGCCGACTCCTCCTCGGCCATGCAGGTCCTGCACCTGGTGCTCAACGTCGCGGTCTGGGCCGGGGCCATCATCTTCATCCTCGACAACCTCGGCATCAACATCTCCGCCATGGTGGCGGGGCTCGGCATCGGCGGCGTGGCCGTGGCTTTGGCCGCCCAGCAGATCCTGGGCGACCTCTTCTCCTCCTTCGTCATCTTCATGGACAAGCCCTTCGCCATCGGGGACTTCATCGTGCTCGGCGACATCCGCGGGACGGTCGAGCGGGTGGGCATCAAGACCACCCGGGTGCGCAGCCTGAGCGGGGAGCTGCTCGTCGTCCCCAACAAGGACCTCACCTCCTCGGTTTTGCGCAACTACAAGCAGATGCAGCGCCGGCGCATCGTGATGTCGTTCGGCGTCACCTACGACACCCCGCCCGACAAGCTCAAGATGATCCCGGAGTTCATCCGGGAGGCCGTCGCGGCGGCGCCGAAGACGGCCCTCGACCGCGCGCACTTCGCCTCGTTCGGGGATTCCGCCCTGCAGTTCGAGGCGGTCTATTTCGTCGAGACCGGGGATTACAACACCTACATGGACGCCCAGCAGGACATCAACTTGAGACTGGTCGAGCGCTTCAAGACGGAAGGCATCGCCTTCGCCTTCCCAACCCGGACCGTCGTCCTTCAACAGAAACCATGACCCAGCCCAGCGACTCCCTCAAAGGCAAGACCCTCCTCGTCGTGGGCACCGGGCCCGCGACCAAGAAGCCGCTCCTGCAGAAGCTCAAGGCCCTCGACCTGCGCATCGTCCTGCTCAACCGCGAGAGCAACTGGGCCGCGCGCTACGCCGACGAACTGCTGGAGGCGGACACCTACGACCACGCGGAAGCCGTCGCGAAGGTCGAGGACTACCTCAAGAAGCCGGGCGCCCAGATCGACGGCGCCATCACCTTCTGGGAGGACGACATCCCCCTCTGCGCCGTCCTCTGCGAGAAGTTCGGCTGGAAGGGCCACAAGCCCGAGGCGGCCCTCTGCGCGCGCAACAAGCTGCGCATGCACAAGGCCTTCGACGCGGCCGGCCTGCAGGCCCTCTCCACGCCCTGGGCGCAGGTGCGGACCGTCAAGGAGCTCGAGAAGGAGACCGGGCGCATCGGATTTCCCTGCGTGCTCAAGCCGGCCTGGGGCTCGGACAGCCAGTTCGTGGTCATGCTCAACGACTTCGCCGAGGCCAAGAACGCCTTCGAGTACGTGGTGGCCAACATCGGGCCGAAGTTCGACCCCATCTACCGCTACGGCACCGAGATCCTCATCGAGGGATTCCTCCCCGGCGCCGAGATCGACGTGGATCTTTTCCTGCAGGACGGGGAGGTGAAGTTCCACTCCTTCACCGACAACTTCCCCACCGCCGAGCCCTTCTTCGTGGAGACCGGCGACGCCATGCCCTCGCGCCACGAGGATTCCGACCTCAAGAAGGTCCTGCAGACCGCCAAGAAGGCCGTCGAGGCCCTGAAGCTCACCGACGGCTGCCTGCACGTCGAGGCCCGCATCACGCCCGAAGGCCCGCGCCTCATCGAGGTCAACGCGCGCCTGGCCGGCGACTACATCCCCGACTGGTTCGAGACGGTCTGGGGCGTGGACATCATCGAGGCTTCGGCGCGGGCGGCCCTGGGTCTGCCCGTCTCCCTTTCGCCGAGCCGCCAGCCCAAGGTCCACCTCGTGGGCAAGTACCTCATCCCGGAGAGCTCCGGCGTCATCGCCGGCATCGTCGTCCCCGAGGACCTGCCCAAGCGCGACAAGGTCCACGACGTGGCCATCCACAAGGAGCCCGGCGACGCCGTCCTCGTGCCGCCGGAAGGCTTCGAGGAGATCGGCTGGGTGGTCTGCGCGGGCGACACCTATTCGGAGGCGGAGCTCAACCTGGAGACCGCCTTCCAGGACGTGAAGGTCACCATCGCGCGCTACGACTCCACCTCCTCCATCGGGAAGACCCGGCGCAAGAACCGCTTCAACGCGGCGCAGGTGGCGCGCCGGCGCATCCAGCAGTCGGCCCGCATGGAGAAGATCCGCGGCTACGACCTTTCGCTCAAGAAGGGTTTGCGGGTGGGCATCCTCTGCAACCGCTACGACGAGACGAGCGCGGGCGACACCGGCAAGGCCGAGTCCGCCGTCCACGCCGACCTCACCTCGGTGGGGCTCAACATCCAGAAGGCGCTCGCCTCCAAGGGGTTCAAGGCGACCTTCTTCGACATGAACGAGACGCCGCTCCCCTTCGACAAGATCGCCGAGGCGAACGTGGATCTCATCTTCAACGTCTGCGAGCGGGTCAACAACTCGAGCCTGCTCGAGCCGCACGCCGCCGCCATCCTCGACTGCCTGGGCACCCCCTACTCGGGCTCGAACCCGCTGACGCTCGCGCTCTGCATCGACAAGATCAAGGTCAAGAAGCTGCTCGAGCACCACGGCCTGCCCACCCCGCGCTTCGACTACGCCTTCCACAAGGACGACCCCATCCGCGACGACCTGCGCTACCCGCTCATCGTCAAGCCGGGCAACACGGACAACTCCATCGGCATCTCGAACAAGTCCGTGGTGAAGAGCCCCCGGGAGCTCAAGGACCAGGTCGCGGAGGTCACTGAGAAGCTGCACCGCGTGGCGTTGGTCGAGGAGTTCATCGAGGGCGACGAGGTGGACGTGAGCATCCTCGGCAACGAGGAGCGCGTGAAGGTCCTGCCCCTCTCGCGCTCGACCTTCGAGGACCTCCCCTCCGAGGTCTGGGGCATCTACCCCTTCGAGGCCAAGTGGGCGGAGGACACGGTCTACAAGAAGATCAAGACCGAGCGCCCGGCCAAGTACTCGCAGAAGCTCACGCAGCTCATCTCGGAGATCTGCCTGGACGCCTACAACATCTTCGACTGCCACGACTACGCCCGCATCGAGGTCCGGGTGGACAGGGCGGGCAACCCCTTCATCATCGAGATCAACCCCAACCCCTCCATCAACGTGGGCGACTGCGTGCCCGCCTGCGCCGAGCTCATCGGGCTCAACTACGAGGACTTCATCCTGGAGATCCTGCGGGAGGTGGTGCAGCGCTACCGCGCGCGCCCGCCCTACTACCACCTGCAGAGCGCGCTGGTCTCGCTGTAGCGGCTACTTCGTCTTCGTGACTTTCCGGAGGCCTTCAGGCTGGTCGGGGTCGCGCTTCTTGGCCAGGGCCAGGTGGTAGGCGGCGAGCTGTCCCCAGACGGCCAGGGGGAAGGGCGAGAGCTCGTCGGGGACGGGCGGCGGGCCGAACTCGAGCAGGGGCACGCCGGCGTCTCTGAGCCGGCGCGCCACGCGCCGGGTGGTGGGCAGGCCCGGGCCGCGGCTGAGGAGGAGGATGGCCCGGAACGACTTGCCGGCTTGACGCTTGGCCATCCCGATGGGGCCATGCAAAAAGTCCGCGGCGGAGGCCCCCTCCGCGAAGGCGCCGGCGGCTTCCTTGAGCTTGAGGGCGGTCTCGAGGGCGACGGGATAGGCGAAGCCGCGGCCGATGACCACGCAGCGCTCGAGCGCGAGGTTGTGCCCCATGCGCGCGGCGATGTCCTCATCGAGGCCCAGCGCATCCACGAGCTCCTCGGGCACCTCCCTCAGCTTCGCGAGCAGTTCCTCGCCGCCCCGCCCCCCCTGCCAGCCGGCGGCCAGCAGGTAGAGCCCCGCGAGCTGGGCGGTGAAGGTCTTGGTCGCGGCCACGCTGCGCTCGGGCCCCGCGTGCAGGGGGAGCGTGTGCCGCGCCGCGGCGGCGAGCGGCGAAGAGGCGTCGTTGGTGAGGGCGAGCGTGAGCGCCCCGGAGCGCCGCGCCTGGCGCAGGACCTCCACGATGTCGGGCGAGCGGCCGGACTGGCTGATGCCGATGACGAGGGCGCCCTGGAGCTTCAGCCGGCTCTTGTAGAGGGTGACGATGGAGGGCGCAGCCAGGCCGGCGGCCACGCCCAGACGGCAGCCGAAGAGATACTTGCCGACCGTCGCGGCATGATCCGAGGTCCCGCGCGCGGCGAGGAGGGCGAAGCGCACCTGGCGGCGGCGCAGCTCCGCGCCCAGCCGGAAGGCCCGGGTCGTTTCGCGGTCGATCAGGCGCGCGACCGTCTCGGGCTGCTCGAAGATCTCGCGGCGCATCCAGGCGCCCCTCACAGGAGCCCCAGCGCCTGGAGGTCGCTCTCGAGCTTCTCCGGCCCCTCGTAGCGCACCGCCAGCATCCCGACCTTCTGCGCTCCGCGGACGTTCTCGGGCAGGTCGTCGATGAAGAGCGCCTGCTCGGGCCGCACGCGGGCGCGCTTGAGCGCGGCCAGATAGATGGCGGCCTCGGGCTTGCGCAGGCCGACCTTGTGCGAGAGCACCGCGCCCTTGATGTGGCGCGAGAAGGGGTAGCGGCGGCGGATGTGCTCGTAGTGCAGGTGGTTGGTGTTCGAGAGCAGATAGACCGGCATCTTCCGGGCGAGGCGCTTGAGCAGCCGGAAGGCGCCCTCGTTGAGGGTGAACTGCTCGCACCAGAGCCTGCGGAAGGCCGCGAAGTCCCCCTCGAAGCCCAGCACCTCGCGGAAGAGCCGGTAGATCTCGCGCGGAGGGATCGTTCCGCGCTCGACCCCGTCGGCGATGCGCGACGACCAGGCCAGCTTGAAGACGACGGCGGGGTGCTTGCGCACCGCCGCGGCGATGCTGCGGCGCACCTCCCCCGGGTCGAAGCGCAGGAGGACGTTGCCGATGTCGAAGAAGACCGCTTTGACGGCTTTCACTCCACTCATGGGACTTGCTAGGCTATTCTATCAACCGTTGGACGCCGGCGAAAGGAGCTCATCATGGATCCCGTCGATATCGCGCAGATCGAAGAGCAGGCCTTCAAGCGCATGGCCCCCGTCATCAGCCATGAGATCCGCAACCCGCTGGCCATCATCAAGAACTCCTCCTACTTCATCAAGGCCAAGCTCGAGGCGACGGGCGGCGTGGACCCGAAGGTCGCCAAGCACGTCGGCATCATCGAGTCCGAGGTGAAGCGCGCCGACGACACCCTGGGCGAGATCCTCTCCTACACCCGCATGCCCGCGCCGGCCCCGAAGCCCGTGAGCCTCAACGAACTCGTCGAGAAGGCCCTGTCGGGCTGGTCCGCGCCCGATGGCGTCGAGGTCAAGCTCGACCTCGCCTCGAAGGGCCCGAGTGTCCCGGCCGACGCGCCGCTCCTCGCCAAGTGCGTGGTCCACCTGGTGCGCAACGCGGCCGAGGCGGCCGGCAAGGGCCTCGTGCGTGTGAAGACGATGACGACGGCTAGCGCCGTCGTCATCGAGGTGTCCGACTCCGGCCCCGGCCTCGCCCCCGAGGCGAAGGAGAACCTCTTCACCCCGTTCTTCACCACCCGCCCGCGCGGCATCGGCCTCGGGCTCGCCTACGTGAAGAAGGTCGTCGGCCTGCACAAGGGCGAGATCCAGGTCGAGAGCGGTCCCGGCAAAGGCGTCGTCGCGAAGATCAGCCTGCCCTTAAAATAGCCCGCGCACGATGTTTGCGGCGAACCGGGCGAGCCGCTCGAGCGGCCGCACCGGCTGGGCGTCCAGCTTGTTCAGGAGCGCGATCGTCAGCAGGTAGGTGTTCTTGTAGTCCGGCAGGGAGAAGGACTTCAGGCAGTCGCCCACCCCGTGGATGACGTCCCAGATGACCGCTTCCGAGGCGCCGAAGAGGGTGATGGCCGGGATGCCGAGCTTGCGGAACGACGAGGAGTCGGCGTCGCCTCCCCAGAAAGAGACCTCCGTGAGGCCCAGCTTCGCCTCAGCTGCCACGCGCTTGACCATCTCCAGCAGGCTCTTGGTCGAGTTGTTCTTCCAGGAGTAGGTGCCGTCCACCCCGAGGGTGTCGAGGTTCACCATGGAGTCGATCTTGAGCTTCTCCTGCTT
>DMEZ01000017.1:0-10278 GCA_003450735.1 Elusimicrobiota bacterium
CCGCCGGGCGGGTCGGGCGTGTCTTTTGTGATGCCGGCCGCCTCCAGCGCCTTGGCGCTCACCCAGGCCGAGTGCCCGTCGGCGGAGTCCAGGTAGACCAGGCGCCCCGGAGCCGCTTCGTCGAGCAGGGCCTTGTCAGGGTTGGCGTCGGGGAAGATCGGGAGCTCCCAGCCGCCGCCGCGCACCCAGCCCTCGGGGACGGCCTTCGCGCAGAGGCGGATTTTCTCGAGCACCCGCTCCCGCGTCTCGAGCCCGGCCAGCACGCATTCTCCCATCGCGACGCCGCTCGTGAGCGGGTGGACGTGCGAGTCGATCAAGCCGGGCAGGACCGTCTTCCCTTGAAGGTCCGATACGCGGGTGCCGGGGCCGACGAAGCCGCGGGCGGCCCGGTCGGAGCCGGCGAAGACGACCTTCCCCCCCCGCACGGCCAGGGCCTGCGCGCGGGCGGGCGTCCCCATCGTGTAGACCCGGCCTCCGAGGTAGACCGCGTCCGCGGGAGGTTTCCGCGGGCCGGCGCAGGCGCAGAGCAGGGCCGCGCAGAGGAGGAGGCGCACGAAGGGAACGTCGGTGCGCGCGTTCTTCCCCATCCCGGACATGATACCAGTTCTCCTTGATTTCATGACGATTACGCAGCCCCACGCGGGCGGGGCGACGCTACTTCATGTCGGCCTTGAAGTCCTCGTAGGCCTTCTTGAGATCGTTCACCGCATCGTCGACCCCGGCCTTGAATCTTGCCCACTCCTTCTCTGAGGCGGCCTTCACCTTATTGAGCTTTTTCCCGGCGGCCTTTCTCTTTTTCTTCAGTTCCTTCAGTCGGGCCTTGGCCTTCTTCTTGCCTTCCTTGCTCAAGCCCGACATCTTCCTGTCGAGTTGATCGATCTTGACGTCCAGGTCGTCGAGCCCCGCCTTGGTGCGCTTCTCATAGTCGGCTTTCTTGTCGCTGACGTACGCCTCCACGTCATCGACCGTCTGGTCGACTTCGTCTTTGATCTTCTCGCCGGGTGTGGGCTGCGCTCCGCGCCCGGCGGCGTTCGCCGCGACGACGCATGCCAGACCCAAGACCACCGCATTCAGCTTCATCTTCATGGAGCTCCCCCTTCTAGACGCGCCGCCCGCCCGTCATGGATGGCGCCCTTTCCGTCCGGCCGCGGCCGCATCACTCGAGCTGATTCGCCTTAGCCATCGACCGGCCCGCGCTGCGAAGGGACTCGGGGCAGTCCAGCCGCCCGGTGTGGATCTCGATGAATGCGAGGCTGTCCGTCTTGGCGGCCTTGCCCAGCGCGTCCTCAAGCTCCCCCTCCGTGCGGACCTCAAGGCCCAGCCCCCCGCCGAACACGTCCACGAGCTTGTGATAGCGCCAGGGCTGGATATCGTTATAGGGGCGGTCGACGATCACCCGCTCGATCGTATACCCGTCATTATTGATGAGGAAAATGACGGGCTTAAGCCCGTTCCGGATCATCGTCGAGAGGTCCTGGCAAGTGACTTGGAACGAACCGTCGCCCACGAACAGCACGGGCCGCCGGCCTTGCGCCGCCATGCCGGCGCCCAGGGTCGCCCCGACCGTATAGCCGATCGATCCGTAGAAGGTCTGCCCTATGAAGGTCGCTCCCTCCGGCATGAGCATCTCCGCGGCGCTGAAGAGGGATACGCCTGTTTCCGCGATGACGATCGAATCGGTCCCTATAAAATGGCTCATGCGGTCGAAGAAACGCTTGAGGGTGAGCGGTCTCGGCGCGTCCGGCCGGTACGGCTCCGTGTGCCGGTGCACGCAGCCGCCGGAGGCGCAATGGATCTCCAGAGCCTCTGCATCCCGCCGTGAAAGCTTCTCACTCAGCCCAAGGATGAAATCTCGGAGGCTCACGTTCTCGTAATGATGGTGTTTGATCTTCACGGAGCGGATGTTGGCGCTGATCGTCTTCGAGTCGTCGAGGTTTGTCGTGAAGCCGCCCGTGTTGAAATCGGTCATCAAGGCCCCAAGCTGCAGGATGCAGTCGGCGGACTCGACCCGATCCCGTACATAGTCGCGGCTCCGCTCGCCCTCGAAGAGGCCGATGAATTGCGGATGCTGCTCTGAAAGGACGGCTTTGCCCAGCATCATGGTGACATACGGGAAGCCCGTTTTGTCGAGAAAGCCGGCGAATTCCTTCTGCAGCTTGAAGCGTATCAGCTCCACATCGCCGATCACGACCGGTTTCTGCGCTTTGCCCAGCATCCCGAGCGCTTCCTTGATCGCCTCCCCGAGCGCGGCCTGATCGCTGGAGGCGTGCGCTGGGAAGACAAAGGCGCTCGGCCGAGCGCATCCCATCATCACCACGTCCGATGGGAGGCTGATATAGACCGGCTGCTGATGCGCGAGGCACGCCGACAACACCCGGTCGATCTCGGCCGGGGCCGTTTCGCCGGACGCCAGCTGAGTCGAGGCGACGGTGACCCTTTCATACATCCTCAAAGGGACCTGATAATCGCCCAAGGTGTGATGCAGCAGCGGCCGCGTGCGGTAATTCATAGTCGCGGGCGAGCCGGTGATCGCCACCACCGGCACTCTTTCGGCGAATGCCCCCGCCACGCCGTTGATGGCGCTCAACTCTCCGACGCCATAGGTCGTGGCGAACGCGCCGATGCCCCGGATGCGCGCGTAGCCGTCGGCGGCATAGGCCGCGTTGAGCTCATTGCATGTGCCGACATACTTCACGTCGCTCTTCAGCACCTGGTTGAAGAAACCCAGGACGAAATCCCCCGGCACGCCGAAGAGGTGGTCCACCCCGACCTCTTTGAGCCGTGCCAGCAGGTAGTCGGCGACCGTGATCTCCGGACTGATCAGTGGGCTCCTCCACCGGCGCTCGCGGTCCTGAGCGCCACCTTCAACGCTCGTTCCTTCCCGGCGTTCTTGAAGGTGTCGTACGCCTTCAGGATCTCCGAGAGCTCGAAGCGGTGGCTCACGATGCCTCGGGCATCGCCGAGCCTGGCCACGCTCAGATCGGCTATTTCTTGATCCAACGCGCCTTCAGCCGGCGAGAGGCGTTCGCCGGATCCATTTTCATCAGCAGCCAGCGATCTGCATGGACAAGTCAGCATCGATGAACATCCAGAAACGGAGATCAACAAAAGCACCAGGCTGAAGCTTCTTACACCCATTCACGAATGCAGAGCGCCAGGCACCTCGAGCTTTTTCGCCGATCGATCTTTCCGGCCGAGGAACTCCACCAGCTCACGGTTCACCTGCTCCGCGTGTGTCCAGGTCAGGCCGTGCGGCCCGCCCTCCACCACCACCAGGCGGGCTCTCTTGACGGCCTTGTGCGTACGGATCCCCGTGGCGGCTATGGGAAGGATCCTATCGACATCTCCGTGGAGGACCAGCGTGGGCACATCGATGCGCGCTAGGTCCTTGCGGAAATCGGACCCCCACGCCGATACGCAGTCGAGGGTCGCCTTGGCCGAGGCGCCGACGGCGACGTTCCAGCTGTATTCGACGACCCGGTCGCTGATGCGAGGGCCTCGGAGGATGTCGACGTTGTAGAAATCCGCGAAAAAGCCGGAGAGGAATGCCGGCCGGTCCGCGGCGAGGGCCGTCTTGATCCCCGAGAAGACGCTGCCATCCACCCCCTCCGGGTTGTCGGCCGTCTTCAGCAGGAACGGCGGGACCGAAGAGATGAACACCGCCTGGCTCACGCGCTCCGCCCCGTGGCGGCCCAGGTAGCGGGCCACTTCGCCGCCGCCCATGGAGAAGCCGACCAGCGCGGCGTGCTGCAGGTCGAGCTTCGTCATGAGCTTGTGCAGGTCCATGGCTAAGGTGTCATAGTCGTAGCCCGTCGAAGGCCTGCCGGACCGGCCAAACCCCCTGCGGTCGTAGGTGATGACCCGGTGTCCCGCGGCCAGCAGGGCCGAGACCTGCTTCTCCCAGGACGCGCCGCTCAGCGGCCACCCGTGGATCAGCACGACCGGCTTGCCGGTGCCGAGGTCCTCGTAATAGAGGTCGATGCCGCCCGAGTTTTCCTTGCCGACATTCAAGTAGGGCATGGGGGTCTCCTTATGCCGCGAGCGGGCTATTTCGAGCAGCGTTCAGCGACCGCTTCCCAGTCGACCACCTTGAAGAACGCCTCGATGTATTTGGCGCGCTCCAGCTGGTAATCGGTGAGGTAGGCGTGTTCGAACACGTCCATCACCAGCAGCGGCGTGCCGCCGGCCAGGTGGCCCCCGTCATGCTCGTTGATCCACGCGTTGAACAGCCTGCCGGACTCCTGATCCTGGTATAGGACGGCCCAGCCGATCCCCCGCATGGAGCCCGTGGCGGTGAAGTCCTTCTTCCAGGCCTCGAAGCTTCCGAATTCTTCCTGCACTCTTTTATAGACCTGGGCGCTCGTCTGCGGTGCGCCGTTCGAGCCCATATTCCCGAAATAGAGCTCGTGCAGGCGCATGCCGTTGTATTCCCAGCCGAAGCGCCGCTTGAGTTCCGCGTAGTCAGGCGTCTTCTCCTTGCCGTCCGAAAGCATCGCCGCCAGCTTTTCCGATAGGGCGTTGGTATTGGTCACGTAGCCCTGGTAGAGCTTCAGGTGGTTGGCGATCAGTTGGGCGCTGAAGCCGGGCATCTTGGAAAGACCCGGATATTCCGCCGCTTTGTACGCTTGCGCTGTCTGCAGCATGATAGGTTCCCCCTTTGTTTTCGTCTCTTGGGCGAGGACTGAAGTCCCTGCCAGCAGGCCAGTCGTCATGACGAGCGCTAGGCCCGTTTCCCTTAGGCGGGATCCACTCATCCCTTTCAGCTGATCTTCATCCCAGCGAGGCGTTCGGCCAACAGGGCGACGTATCTGCCTTGGAACTTCGCGCCCTCGAGCTCGTTCTGGCTCGGCGTCCGCTCTCCCTTTCCGCCGGCGATGGTCGACGCGCCGTAGGGCGAACCTCCGCTCATCTCAGCCGTAGTCATCTGCCCCTGGAAGGCGTAAGGCAAGCCGGCGACCACCATGCCTTGGTGCAGGAGCGTGATGTGGAAGGACAGGAGCGTGGATTCCTGCCCGCCGTGCTGGGTGGCGGAGCTGGTCAGGACGCTGCCGACCTTGCCCACCATGGCGCCCTTCAGCCAGAGCCCGCCGGTGGCGTCGAGGAACTCCCTCCTCACCAGGGTGTCGCTGCGATCGGGAACACAAGCGCCTCTCAAAGTTTTTTCGGGTGGCAGAGGTATTCCTTCTTGGAGACGGCGTGCCCGCACTCGGCACAGATGAACTTCGGTTCGAGTACGATCTTTTTAAGCAGCTTCATGTTGTCTTGCACCGAGCAGCAGCAGCAGGCGATCGAGCACATCTTCTTATGGGCCATAAGACTCCGATTCGTTTTGGATTTTCGCATACGTCCGTATGAATCATAACTTCGCGCCGTGGGGGATGGCTATCCGGAGTTCTACGCGAACCTAGGGAGTAAAAATACGGACGGATGTCGGGGCCTGGCGGGTTCCCCCCGATCTCCTGGGGATCATACCCACTAGGGCGCGGCCGCCCAGCGGATGCTCGCGAGCGGCCCCGCGGCGGTCTCCACCCCCCCGGCCTCGTCCGCCCAGACGCCGAACGCCCCCGGCGTGGAGCGGACCCAGGCCAGCGCCGCCTCCCGGCCCAGGAGCGCCAAGGCGACGGAAGGCGGATGCGCCGTCATCTCCGGCAGGGCGAGGGTGAAGCTGGACATCCCCTCCAGAGGCCGGCCGCTCTTCGCGTCCAGGATGTGGCAGAACCGGCGTCCGCCGACCTCGACGAAGCGCTCGTAGCTGCCGGAGGTCAGCACCAGCCCCCCCTCGGGCAGGCGCAGCGCTCCGAGCAGGCCGTCGGGCCGGAACGGATGGCGCACCCCCGCCGTCCAGGGAGGGCGCTTGAAGTCCCACGCCAGCAGGTCTCCACCCAGGTCGAGCAGGACGGGGGTCTTCTTCAGGCGCTTTTCCAGGATCATCAGGCCGCGGCGGAGGGCGTAGTCCTTCACCGTGCCGCCGAGGTTGACTGAGACCGGGCCGAGGAAGCGCACTCGGCGATTTTTCGCGTCGAGCCGGACGCGCTCCGCTCCCATCCGGCTTTTTGCGGCCTTGAGCGTTGCGGCGGAGGGCAGGCGCCCCTCTCGTGCGCTCCGCCTCCAGAGTTCCCAGAGCGGGCTGAAGGTCGGGTCGAAGCGCCCGCCCGTGAGGCGGTGAAGCTCAAGGGACTCGGCCACCCGGTCGAAGAGCTCCTGCGAGACGGGCGCCCAGCCCCGGAGCGCCGCGCGGTTCATGAGGGAGAGCTCGCTTTGGGGGTCGTACCAGCTGAAGACCTTTTCGACGCGGGCCCACTCCGCGAACACGGCGTCCGCGACCACTTGACTGCGGGCCTCGTCGAGGCCGTAGACGGCGACCGAGGCCTTCGTCCCCATCAGCAGGCGCCCGTAGGTCCGGGGCTCGGGAGCCCGGGAACAGGCGAGCGCCAGCAGGGGCGTCAGGAGGAGGGCGGGAAGACGACGATGGTCTTTTGAGGGCATTTCTGCACGCAGACCTTGTGCTGCTCGCAGGCCTTGAAATCGTGGCGCGCGAGGTTGTCCGCGACCGCGATGGCCTTCACGGGGCAGTTCCGCTCGCAGAGCCTGCAGGCGATGCAGCCGACCTTGCAGATCTTCCGCGTCTCCGGGCCCTTATCCTTGGAGCTGCACGCCACGATCACGCGCTTGCTCTGCGGCACCAGCTGGAAGAGCCCGCGCGGGCAGGCGAGCACGCAGCGGCCGCAGGCGGTGCACTTCGCCTCATCGACCACGGGCAGGCCCTGCTCGTTCATCGCGATGGCGTCGAAGGGGCAGGCGTCGGCGCAGGAGCCCATACCCAGGCAGCCCCAGGAGCACAGCTTGTGGCCGCCGCCGACCAGGTTCGCGGCGTTGCAGGAGATGATGCCCTTGTAGGTGAAGCGCTCCGGGCACTTGTCCTTCCCCCCCGCGCAGAAGAGGCGGGCGATGCGCTTCTCGAAAGGCGCCGCTTCCCGGCCCATGAGGGCCGCGAGCGACGCCGCGACCGCCGCGCCTCCGACGGGACAGCGGTTCGTCTCCTCTCCCTTGCAGGCCACGGCGTGCGCGTAGCCTCCGCAGCCGGGATAGCCGCAGGCGCCGCAGTTGACGCCGGGCAGGGCGGCGAGGGCCCGCTCCTCCCGAGGGTCGGTCTCGACGGCGAAGCGGCGGCCGGCCAGGGCGAGCCCGAGGCCGAGCAGGAGCCCCAGGAGGCCGAAGCTGAGCACGGCGGCGAATACGAGGCTCATCAGAGCTGGATGCCGAACATCCCGGCGAAGCCCATGAAGGCCAGGGAGAGGAGACCGGCCAGGATGAAGGCGATGGGATAGCCTTTGAAGGCTTCGGGCACGGGGGCTTTGTCGACCCGCTCTCTCAAGGAGGCGAAGAGCACGATGGCCACCCCGTAGCCGCCCGAGACGCCGACGGTATAGACGAGGCTCTCCAGCAGGCTGTACCCGTAGTCGATGTTGAGGAAGGCGACGGCCAGGATGGCGCAGTTGGTCGTGATGAGGGGCAGGTAGATGCCGAGCGCCCGGTAGAGCCCCGGGGCGTTCTTCTTCATGTACATCTCGACGAGCTGGACGAGCGCCGCGATGACCAAGATGAAGAAGGCCGTGCGCAGGAACACCAAACCCAGGGGTAAAAGCAGGAAGTGGTAGAGGCCCCAGGTGACCAGGGAGGCCATCGCCATGACGAAGGTCACGGCCCAGGTCATGCTCACGGCGTTCTCGAGCTTGTTGGAGATGCCGAAGAACGAGCAGAGGCCGAGGAAGCGCATCAGCAGGATGTTGTTGACGATCATGGCCCCGAAGAAGATGGCGAAGAGCCTCACGGAGCCCTCCGGGTGAAGCGGTTCAAGCCCGCGATGAGCAGGCCGATGAGCAGGAAGGCGCCGGGCGGGAGGACGAGCAAAAGCAGGGGCGGGTACGAGGCGGGCATCACCGCGAGGCCGAAGAGCGTCCCCGCGCCGAAGACCTCCCGCAGGGCCCCCAGCAGGCCGAGGGCGAGCGAGAAGCCCAGCCCCATCCCGAGGCCGTCGAGAAGAGAGGCCCGCACCTCGTTGCGGTAGGCGAAGGCCTCGGCCCGGCCCAGCACGATGCAGTTGACGACGATGAGCGGGACGAAGACCCCGAGGGAGCGGTGGATCGCCGGGAAGAAGGCCAGCATCAGGTAGTCCGCCGCCGTGACGAAGGTGGAGACGACGACGATGAAGATGGGGATGCGCAGGTCGGGCGGGATGAGGGTGCGCAGGAGGGAGATGACCCCGTTGGAGGCGGCCAGCACGAAGGTGGTGGCCAAACCCATGCCCAGGGCGTCCACCGCCGAGGTGGAGACGGCCAGCGCGGGGCAGAGGCCGATGAGCAGGCGGAAGATGGGGTTCTCGCGGACGATGCCGTTGGTGAAATCCTTCCAGTCCGAACTCTTCATGGGCGCGTCCCGTCCTTCGCGCGCAGGGCAATCACGCTCTCGACCGCTTCGCGCACCCCGAGCGTCACGGCCCGGGAGGTGATGGTCGCGGCGGTGAGCGCGTCGAGGGCGCCCTCCGGGGAATCCTTCTTGAGCCGGAGCTTCTCGAGGCCGAGCCCCTTGAACTGGGCCTGGAAGGCCGGCTTGGCGGCCTTGTCGCCGAGGCCCGGCGTCTCCTTGTGGGAGAGGATGGAGTAGCCGAGTACGCGGCCTTCGGGCGAGACCCCCACGAGCAGGCTGAGCGTCCCGCCATAGCCCTTGGCCTTCGTCTCGATGGCGTACCCGCAGTCCCGGCCCTCCGAGCGTCCAAGGAACCACTCCCGGCCTTCGGTCGTCCTGGGCTCCACTTGCGGGCAGTCGGGCAGCACCCAGCGCAGGCGGCGGGCCTTCTCCTCGGCCTGGTTGGCGGAGATGCGCGCCTGGGTCCCGCGGTAGACGAGCGCCAACGTGCCGGCGGCCACGGCGCAGACGACGAACAGGCGCAGGCCGGCGTCCAGGGTCGTCTTCATGGCTTGCGGCTCCCGAAGGGGACGGGCAGGGTGCACCGGTCGATGAGCGGGACGAAGGCGTTCATGATGAGGATGGCGTAGCAGACGCCCTCCGGGAACCCGCCGTAGAGCCGGATGAGCACGGTGAGCAGGCCGCAGCCGGCGCCGAAGAGGAGCCGCCCCTTGCGGCTCATCGGCGAGGTCACGTAGTCCGTGGCCATGAAGAACGCCCCCAGCAGGAGTCCTCCCGCCAGGACGTGGCCCAGCGGGTCGGCTCCCAGGAGGGCGCAGAGCGCCGCGGTGGAGAGCAGGTAGGCGGTCGGGATCGTCCAGTCGATGACTCCGCGCCAGAAAAGGAAGCCGGCGCCCAAAAGCAAAGCCAGGGCCGAGGTCTCGCCGATGGAGCCCCCCACCTGGCCGATGAAGAGGTCCCAGTAAGGGAAGCCGGCCGCCGCGGCCTTGGCCGCGGCCAGCGGGGTGGCGGAGGCTACGGCGTCGAGGCTTCCGGCGAAGGGCGAGGCCACGGCGCGGGCCGGGAAGGTCCAGGTGGTCATCTGCACCGGGAAGGAGGCGAGCAGGGCGGCCCGTCCGACCAGGGCCGGATTGAAGATGTTGTGGCCCAGGCCTCCGAACACCTCCTTGCCCAGCGCGATGGAGATCACCCCGCCGACCGCCGCGGCCCACCAGGGCGTGCCGGGCGGCAGGCAGAAGGCGAGCAGGACGCCCGTGACCGCCGCGCTCAGGTCGTCGACCCGGACCCGCCGGCCGGCGAGGCGCTGGCAGGCCCACTCGGTGCCCACGCAGGCCGCGGCCGCGACCGCGCTGACCCAGAGGGCGCGCCAGCCGAACAGCCAGACCGCGGCCGCGAGGGCCGGCAGGAGGGCGAGCAGGACGTCGCGCATGGCGCCGCGCGTGTCGTCTCCGATGAAGAGGTGGGGCGAGGAGGTGACGACGAAATGGGAGGGACTCACGCGGGCTTCTTCCTCTTGCGCTTGTTGAGGTCGAACTTGCCCGTGCGGATCCACTGGAGCATCGGGCGGCGCGCGGGGCAGAGAGCCGTGCAGCCGCCGCACTCCATGCAGTTGAAAAGGGCCGCCTGCTCGGCCTCGTCGAGCTCGCCGCGCTCGAGGTGGTCCGTGAGGAAGTTGGGCGCGAGGGCCATGGGGCAGACGTCCACGCAGCGGCCGCAGCGCAAACAGTCCCGCGTCTCCGGCATCTCCGACTCCTCCGGCGTGAGCGCGAGGATGCCGCTCGTCCCCTTGATGACGGGGACGGCGTCGCTCGAGACGGCCAGGCCCATGAGCGGGCCGCCCATGATGAGCTT
>DMEZ01000017.1:10434-10724 GCA_003450735.1 Elusimicrobiota bacterium
CCGATGCGGGCCTCGAGGTTGGCGGGCCGGGCGACGTTGCCGCCCGTCACCGTGAGCACCCGGCGGATGAGAGGACGGCCGAGGGCCACGGCTTCGTGGACGGCGTAGCAGGTGGCCGCGTTCTGGACCACCACCCCGGCATCCATGGGAAGCCCCCCCATCGGGACCTCGCGGCCGGTGAGCGCAACGATGAGCTGCTTTTCCGAGCCCTGGGGGTACTTTGTGCGCACGAGGACGACCTCGATGCCCTCGCCGGGCTTGAGGGCCGCGCGCAGGGCCTCGGCCGCGTC
>DMEZ01000029.1:0-7579 GCA_003450735.1 Elusimicrobiota bacterium
AGTTCTCCCACAAAAGCATCTCCTCCGCCGTCTCCGCCGGCATCGCCCCCATCCTCACGAAGCGCCGGAGTATGCGCCGGCGAATGCGCTCTTCCAGCACCCGCGTCTCCACCTCATTGGGCCCGAAGCAAGGCTTAAACGACAATCGAGGACGACCGAAGAAATCCCGCCCCGCCCGGAACACCCCCTCCGACACCACCGCGTGCGTATGCACGTGCAGGTTCAGCGACTCCCCGAACCTCTGCACGAAATGCAATTGGGCCACCAGGCCCTCCCCGGGCGTCGCGGGCGCGGTACTCCATGCCCGCAAGTACGTTTCACCATGGCTTTTAGTTCCCTCCATGGAACCTTTTCGGGGGGTCCTACGTACTTGTGGGTATGTGAATTTTCAGGCCTGCCTCTGACGCTCAAACAATCATCTACGCTTCAGCGGGAAGCTGCGGCCCGCTTCAGCGCCCGGAACAGCCGGGCCAGGTCGGGGACCTGGTAGTGCGCGTTGAGCCCGCTGGGATTGGGCAACAGCCAGACCCTCGCGCCGCCGATCCGCTCTTCCTGCGGGCCCGGCTTGGCGTCCGGCCGTCCGAAGGCCGTCCGGTAGGGCTGGAGCCCGAGCACGGCGACCCACCTCGGCTTCAGCCGCCGCACCTTGCGCTCCAAACGGCGGGCTCCCTCGCGCAGTTCCTCGTCCTTCACCTCGTCGGCCCTCGCCGTCGCCCGGTCCACCAGGTTGGTGATGCCCAGTCCCAGCCCCAGGATCTTTCCGCTCTCGTAGGGAGAGAAGAGCCGCGAAGTCAGGCCCGAGGCATGGAGGGCCGGCCAGAACCGGTTGCCCGGGCGGCCGAAGTGATGCCCGATGCGCGCCGTGTAGAGCCCGGGGTTGATGCCGACGAAGAGGATGCGCAGGCGCGGGGCGACGACGTCCGGAACGGCTCTCAAGCCTGGGAGACCCTCTTCAGGATCTCGGCGCGCAGTTCCAGCACGACCCGGACGTAGTTGTCGGAGTGATTGTAGGCGAACACCGCCTTGTAGGCGCTGCCCTTGGAGGAGAAGTCCGTCTCGCCGGGCTTGTAGCCGTTCTTGACCAGGTAGTTGGCCACGCTCGCCAGCACGTCCGGCCAGGCGTAGGGGTCGCTGCGCCCATCCGAGTCGAAGTCCACCGCGTAGCTCAAGAAGCTCGAGGGCATGAACTGCCCGAAGCCGAAGGCGCCGGCGTAGGAGCCCACGACGCTCATCGGGGGCGCTTTCTCCCGCAAGCACAGGCGCAGGAGCGCGGCGAGCTCGCGCCCCGCCCACTGCGAGCGGCGCGGCACGCGGTTCGCGATGGTGTAGAGCGAGTTGAAGACCTTGTAGGAGCCCCGGTTGCGTCCGTAGGTGGTTTCCACCCCCACGATGGCGGTGTAGACGAAGGGGTCGACGCCCGTGCGCTCGGAGACGGCCTTGAGCAGGTCGGCCCGCTCCTGGACGAACTTCACGCCCGCCGCGATGCGGGCCTCGGTGAGGACGAGCTTGCGGTACTCCTCCCAGGTCAACGACTCGGTGGGACGGTTGATGAGCTCGACGACCTTGGTGTCCACGGCCACCGCGGGGTCGGTGAAGGCCGCGTCGATGAAGCTCTTCGGGACCTCGGTGCCCTTCAGGTTCTCGACGACCATCTGGTAGGCCGGGTCCACCGGGCCGGCGTCCACGACCGCCGGGACCCACGAGGCCCTCAGCTTCACGGCGAAGCCCTCGTCCTCCAAGGGCGGCAGACCCTCGGCGGCGGCTAGGCCGGGGAGGAGGAACGCGAGAAGCAGGGCGCGCATACGGGGATTATGCCACAAAAGCGGCTATTTCTTCGCGGGCTTGCCCTTCTTCCCGGCCGCCTTCCCCTTCGCCTTCATGGAGAAGTCCACGGTGTAGAATTCCTGCAGGATGATCAGGTCGTTGCCGTCCTTGTCCGCGTCCAGGGCCTTGAACCGGAGCTGACGGCCCTCCTTGCGCCCGGCTGGAGCGTGGGCGCCGTCCGCGAGAGCGGCTCGTAGGATAGCCCATTGCGAAGAGGCGATGCCACCCTGCCCCGGCCCTCACGCCGCGTAGCGCAGCACGGCGATGAAGTGGCAGAGGGAGCCCGCCAGGACGAACAGGTGCCACACGAAGTGGGCGTACGGCCTCCGGCGACTGGCTGCGTAGAACCCCACGCCCGCCGTGTAGAAGACGCCGCCTCCGAACAGCCAGAAGAGGCCCCACCCCGGCATCGCGAGCCACAGCGGCTTCGCCGCGGCGAGGACCAGCCAGCCCATGGCGACGTAGAGCCCGGTCGAAAGCCAGGGATGGCGGACCCTTCCGACGGACTTCAGCACGATCCCGGTCAAAGCCAGCGCCCAGATGACGCCCAGCAGGGTCCAGCCCCAGGGCCCGCGGAGGATGCCCAGGGTGAAGGGCGTGTACGTCCCGGCGATGAGGAGGTAGATCGCGCCATGGTCGAGGACCTTGAAGACGCGCTTGGCGCGCTCCGAGGGCAGCGCGTGGTAGAGCGTCGAGGCGAGGTAGAGGATCGCCAGGGCCGCGGCGAAGATCCCGGCCCCCACGACGGCCGCCGTGCCGCGCGGGGCCGCGGCGAGCACGAGCACCGGCAGGGCGATCAGGGCCGCGAGGAAGCCCGTGCCGTGGCTGAGGCTGTTGGCGATCTCCTCCCCGCGGGACTGCGCACGATCCGAAGGAGACGGGATCATCTCCAGTTCAGCGCCGGATCCGAGAAGCCCGGACCCTCACTCAAGCTCCACCCGCTTGTATCTCCTGGTGCCGAGGCCTCTAGAACAGCGTGTAGATGAACGGAGCGACGACGGACGTCTCCGTGAAGACCAGCAGAAGGCCGAAGAGCACGAACACGAGGATGATGGGGGCCAGCCAGTAGCGCTTGCGCATCCGCATGAAATCCCACAACTCTCGGAAGAACTCCATCTTGGACATCAGAATTGCCTCTCGTAGGACGACGGCTCGGGGTGTCCGGAACGGCGTTTCCAATAGCTCTTCGCCGCCGGGTCTGGCTTCTCGTCAAGGAGGTCGCCCTGCGCCAGCCGCATGACCACCGCGTAGGGCGTTACGAACAAGTAGTAGAGCCCTGCCAAAAAGACGGGAGTGGTCACTTTCGCGAGGAGCTTGCCCAGGCCCATCCAGCCGCGCTCGGCCAGTCCGAGGGCCTCCGGCTTGACCAGGGCGAGCAGGACGCCGAGCCCGCCCAGAGCCAGCAGGATGGGAGCGGCGGCGAAGCCCTTGCGCCCGAACGCCCAGCTCAGCAGGATCAGGATCCCGCCGACGACGAGACCGAAGTCCCTCAGGCGTTTGGACTCAGTCAAGGACGAACTCCTTCATCCAGGACTTGTCCTCGGCGGCCTTGGCCGCCGACGCGGGCTGGGCTTTCTTGTCGATGAAATAGTCCCCCAGCACCAGCGTGTCGATATCGGTGCGCATGAAGCAGACGTAGGCGTCCTGGGGCGTGCATACGATGGGCTCGCCGCGGACGTTGTAGGAGGTGTTCACCAGCACCGCGCAGCCGGTCTTGTCCTTGAAAGCCTTGATCACGTCGTAGTAGGGCCGGTTGGAGCCGCGCGCGATGGTCTGCACCCGGGCCGAGTAGTCGATGTGGGTGATGGCCGGGATGTCCGAGCGGGGCTTGTTGAGCCGCTCGATGCCGAAGAGCTTCCGGGTCTCCTCGGTCTCGGCCACGCGCCGCGACTGGCGCACGGGGGAGACGAGCAGCATGTAGGGGCTCTCGTGGTCCATCTCGAAGTAGTTGGCGACCTCCTCTCGCAGGACGACCGGCGCGAAGGGGCGGAAGGACTCTCGGAACTTGATCTTGAGGTTCATCTTCGACTGCATCTCGCGGTCGCGCGGGTCGCCGAGGATGCTGCGCGCGCCCAGGGCCCGGGGGCCGAACTCCATGCGGCCCTGGAAGAAGCCGAGGATCTTCCCCTGCGCCAGGAGGTCGGCCGCGCGCTTGGGCATCTCCTCCGGCTGGACCTTCTCATACACCGCGCCCACGGAGAGGAGGAAAGCCTCGATCTCCTTATCCGAGAAGGCCGGGCCGAGGAAGGATCCCTGCTGGGCGTCCTGGACGCCGTCGGCCGTCCGCGGCTTGCCGAGAGCCTGATGCCAGGAGAGGAGGGCGGCGCCCAAGGCGCCGCCCGCGTCGCCGGCCGCCGGCTGGATCCAGAGGTCGTCGAAGATCCTCGCCTCCAGGATCTTGCCGTTGCCCACGCAGTTGAGCGCCACGCCGCCGGCCAGACACAGGTTCTTCTGCCCGGTCTCCTTGCGCACGTGCCGGGCCATGCGCAGCATGACCTCCTCGGTGACCGCCTGGACGGTGGCCGCGAGGTCCATCTCCCGCTGGGTGAGCCGGCCCTCCGGCTCGCGCGGCGGGCCGCCGAAGAGCGCGTCGAACTTCCGGCTCGTCATGGTCAAGCCGGCGCAGTAGTCGAAATACTCCATGTTGAGCTTGAAGGAGCCGTCCTCCTTCAAGTCCATCAGCTCCTTGTACACGAGATCCGCGTACTTGGGCTCGCCGTAGGGGGCCAGGCCCATGACCTTGTACTCGCCGGAGTTGACCTTGAAGCCCGTGTAGTAGGTGAAGGCGGAATAGAGCATGCCCAGCGAGTGCGGGAAGTGCAGCTCGGCCAGCAGCTCGACCTTGTTGTCCTTCCCCACCCCCCAACTGGTCGTCGCCCACTCGCCCACCCCGTCCAGGGTGAGGAAGGCCGCCTCCTGGAAGGGCGAGGGGAAGAAGGCCGAGGCCGCGTGCGACTCGTGGTGCTCCGGGAACAGGATCTTCCCCTCGTAGCCGAGCGACTGGCGGATGGCGTCCTTGAGCCAGAGCTTCTCCTTGAGCCAGAGCGGCAAAGCCATGGAGAAGGACTTGAGGCCGCGCGGGGCGTAGGCCAGGTAGGTCTGGAGGATGCGCTCGAACTTGAGCAGGGGTTTGTCGTAGAAGGCCACCAGGTCGAGCTGGGAGGCCGTGATGCCGGCCTCCTTCAGGCAGTACTGGACCGCGTGGACCGGGAAGCGCTGGTCGTGCTTTTTGCGGGAGAAGCGCTCCTCCTGGGCCGCCGCGAGGATCTTTCCATCGCGGACCAGGGCGGCCGCGCTGTCGTGGTAGAAGGCCGAGATGCCGAGGATGTCCATCCGAGGGGGATTATCTAAAAAACAGGGGCTCTCATTCCAGCCAGCGGCGGCGCTTCAGCTCGCCCAGGAGGGCGTCCGCCGCCAGTCCGTAGGCCCGGGCGTCGGGATGGGCGTAGTCGTAACGGACCCCGTAGTACTCGTCGCCATGGCCGCCGGCGGCGAAGGCGGGCAGCAGGTCGAGGGACGGCACGGCGAGGGAACGCAGCAGGGCGGCGAGAGCCCGGTGCGGCTCGGGCCAGCGGTAGCCCGGATAGAGCTCGAACTGGACGGGGAAGACGATGACGAAGAACCGCGCCTTCCGCTTCCCGCAGGCGTCCCTCATGCGGCTCAGCGGCTCCCGGACCTCCCCCCACGCTTTCATGTCCAGCATCCACTTCAAAGTGTCCTTGACGAAATTCGGGTCGTAGCGGTAGTCCTTGAGGAAGCCCTTGACCGCCTCGACCGTCTGCGGGTCGCCGGGGAAAGCGGCGGCGAAGGCGGCCTCGTCCTCGGGCTTGAGCGGCTTGGAGACGGCGAAGCGCGGCCGCTTGGCGCTCTGGCGGCGCTGGAGGCGGTAGAGGAACGCGTTGACGAGCTCGCTGCGGAAGAGCGCGTCGCGCACCGCGGCCATGAGCGGGCGGTTGGCGGCGGAGCGCCGGCCCACGGTCTCCTTGTAGACGTCGTGGCTGACGTGGTCGTTGAGGTAGAGACCCACGACCACGATGTCGGGCTCGAAGGCGAAGCCCTTGCTCTCCAGGAAGGCCTCGTAGTCCCAGACGTCGTAGCCGCCGACCCCTCCGTTGAGCACCTCCCAGCCCTTCCCGACGCGCTCCTGCAGCTGGACGGAGAGGGTCTCTGCGTCCTGGACCATGGCCCCGAAGACCACGGAGTCGCCGAGCAGGAGGATGCGGCGCTTGCCTCTCTTCTCGAGGGCCGTCTCAGGCCCGCGCAGGCCGAGCGAGTTGATGCGGTACTTCAGGTGGTAGCCGAAGGCCCTGGGCGAGGTGAGCACGCCGGGGTTGTTGTAGTAGGGCGGATGCTTCACCCCGCTCGGCACCACCGCCGGAGGGATGCGGGAGACGCTCCAGCGCGCGGCGAGCTCCAGGCCCAGGAACAGGGCGGCGACGACGAAGGCCTGGAAGCCGAAGAAGAGCAGGGTCTTCGAGCGGTCGGAGAGCTTCGCCGCCATGGTCCCGGATGATAGCTAATTTGCCCTGCCCCTTCGAATGTTCTACAATCGCCGCACAAATAGATGAGGACGCCCGCCCTCCTCGCCCTTGAAGACAACACGGTCTTCAGGGGCTTTTCATTCGGCGCGCCCCGCGAGGCCCGGGGAGAGATCGTCTTCAACACCTCCATGACGGGCTACCAGGAGGTGCTCACCGACCCCTCTTATAAAGGACAGCTCGTCTCGATGACCTGCCCGCAGATCGGCAACACCGGGATCAACGAAGAGGACGCCGAGTCCCGCGGGCTCTTCCTCGAGGCGTTCATCGTGCGCGAGGCCTGCAGGATCCCCTCGAACTGGCGCTCCAAGGAGCCCCTCGACGCCTACCTCCGCCGCAACGACGTCCCGGCCATCGAGGGAGTGGACACCCGGGCGCTCACGCGCCTCCTTCGGGAGAAGGGCTGCCTGCGGGCCGTGCTCGCCTTCGGCGCCCAGGACCCGAAAGCGCTGGTGCGCAGGGCGCGCGCCGTCCCCTCCACCGCGGGCCGGGACCTGGTCTCTTCCGTGACCTGCGAAAGACCCTACGACTGGACGGAGCCGCTCCCGGCCGGCCCCGGAGGGCTGAGGGCGTTGGCCGGCTTCAAGCCGCTGGTCGCGGCGCTCGATTTCGGAGTCAAGCGCGGCATCCTGCGCTGTCTGGTCTCCGCCGGCTGCCGGGTGCGCGTGCTGCCCGCGAGCGCCACCGCCGAGCAGGTGCTCGCCCTCCAGCCGGACGGGGTGCTGCTCTCCAACGGCCCCGGCGACCCCGAGCCGCTCGCCGCCGCGGTGGAGACGGTCAAGCGCCTGCTCCAGGCCCGCGTCCCGCTCTTCGGCATCTGCCTGGGGCACCAGCTGCTCGGCCTGGCCCTCGGCGGAAAAACCTACAAGCTCAAGTTCGGCCACCACGGGGCCAACCACCCCGTCCAGGACCTCGCCACGGGCCGCATCGAGATCACCTCCCAGAACCACAACTTCTGCGTGGACATCGGCTCCCTGCCGCGCGCGGTGCGCACCACCCATGTCAACCTCACCGACCGCACCTCGGAGGGGCTCGAGCACACCCAGCTCCCCGCGTTCTCCGTCCAGTACCACCCCGAGGCCTCGGCCGGGCCGCACGACGCCCGGGGGCTCTTCACGCGCTTCGTGCAGAGGATGGCGCAGCGGCGCCTGGCGGCGCATGCGTAAGCCCCGGAAGGTCCTCGTCATCGGGTCGGGCCCCATCGTCATCGGCCAGGC
>DMEZ01000029.1:7695-28432 GCA_003450735.1 Elusimicrobiota bacterium
ATCGGCCAGGCCTGCGAGTTCGATTACTCCGGCACCCAGGCGGTCCAGACCCTCCGGGAAGAAGGCTGCGAGGTCGTCCTCGTCAACTCGAACCCCGCCACCATCATGACCGATCCGGGGCTCGCCCACCGGACCTATGTCGAGCCTCTGACCCCGGAGCACCTCGAGCTCATCCTCGAGCGCGAGCGGCCGGACGCCCTTCTGCCCACCATCGGCGGGCAGACCGCCCTCAACCTGGCGGTGGCCCTGGCCGAGCGCGGCACGCTCAAGCGCCTGGGCGTCGAGCTTCTGGGCGCCTCGGTCGAGGTCATCCGCAGGGCGGAGGACCGCGCCCTCTTCAAGCAGGCCATGCTCGACGCGGGCTTGAGCGTCCCCAGGAGCGCCACCGTGCGAGACGCGGCCGGGGCCAAGGCCGCGGCGGTTGAGCTGGGCTATCCCGTCATCCTGCGGCCCTCCTTCACCCTGGGCGGCCTGGGCGGAAGCATCGCCCACCACCCCGAGGAGCTGCTCGCCAAGGCCGCGGCCGCCCTGGAAGCGAGCCCGATGCACGAGGTCCTGCTCGAGGAATCGGTGCTCGGCTGGAAGGAGTACGAGCTCGAGGTGATGCGCGACCGGAAGGATAATTTCGTCGTCGTCTGCTCCATCGAGAACCTCGATCCCATGGGGGTGCACACCGGCGACTCCGTGACCGTGGCGCCCGCCCAGACGCTGACCGACCGGGAGTACCAGGCGATGCGCGACGAAGCCCGCGCCGCGGTCTCGGCCGTGGGCGTGGAGACCGGCGGCTGCAACGTGCAGTTCGCGGTGGAACCGCGTACCGGCCGCCGGGTGGTCATCGAGATCAACCCGCGGGTGTCCCGCTCCTCGGCGCTCGCCTCCAAGGCCACGGGCTTCCCCATCGCGAAGATCGCGACCCGTCTCGCCCTGGGCAAGACGCTCGACGAGATCCCCAACGACATCACCCGCTCCACGCCGGCTTCCTTCGAGCCGGCCCTGGATTACGTGGTGGTCAAGGTGCCGCGCTTCGCCTTCGAGAAGTTCTACGCCGAGGGCGAAGCCGGGCCGCTGGGCCCCTCCATGAAGTCCGTCGGCGAGGTCATGGCCATCGGACGCACCTTCAAGGAGGCCCTGCAGAAGGCCCTGCGCTCGCTCGAGACGGGCAAGGCCGGACTCTCTTCCCCGGACCTGCGCGGGCTTTCGGCCACGGCGCGCAGGGAGCGGCTCAAGAAGCGCCTGGCCGTCCCGACTCCGGAGCGGCTCTTCTACCTGCGCGCCGCCCTCGAATCGGGCTTCACCCCCGAGGAGGTCTCGGAGCGCTCCGGCATCGACGCCTGGTTCGTGCGCCAGATCGAAGAGCTCTCCGCCTTCGAGGCGCGGCTGGAGCGCGAGCCCCTGACGCCCGCCCTCCTGCGCGAGGCCAAGGCGCTCGGCTTCTCCGACCGGACCCTGGCAGGGGCCCTGGGACGGACCGAAGCCGGGCTCCGTGCCCTGCGCCGCCGCTGGGGCGTGAGGCCGGGATTCTGCCTGGTGGACACCTGCGCCGCCGAGTTCGAGGCGAAGACGCCTTATTTCTACTCCACCTACGGCGGGGCGGGCGAGGTGAAGGCTTCGCGCGCGAAGCGCAAGGCCCTCATCCTGGGCTCGGGCCCCAACCGCATCGGGCAGGGCATCGAGTTCGACTACTCCTGCGTGCACGCCAGCCAGGCCCTGCGCGAAGAGGGCTTCGAGACGGTGATGCTCAACTGCAACCCCGAGACCGTCTCCACGGACTACGACCAGTCCGACCGCCTCTACTTCGAACCGTTGACCCTCGAGGACGTCCTGGAGGTCCTCTCCCTGGAGCGCCCCTCCGGCGTCATCGTGCAGTTCGGCGGACAGACCCCCCTCAACCTCGCTTTGCCGCTCGAGAAGGCCGGGGTGCCCATCCTGGGCACCTCGCCCGAGGACATCGACGCGGCCGAGGACCGGCGGCGCTTCGGGGCCCTCCTGCGGCGCCTACGCATCCCGGCCCCGGAGCACGGCATCGCCGCGAGCCTGGGCGAGGCCCTGCGCATCGCCCGGCGCATCGGCTACCCGGTGATGGTGCGCCCCAGCTACGTGCTGGGCGGGCGCGCGATGGAGGTGGTGCACGACGACGCGGGCCTGCGGGCGTACGCGGCGCGGAACTCGGCGGGGCACCCCTCGCTCCTGGTCGACCGCTTCCTGCACGATGCGGCCGAAGTGGATGTCGACGCCGTCTGCGACGGCGCCGACGTCTATATCGGCGGCATCATGGAGCACATCGAGGAGGCCGGGATCCACTCCGGCGACTCCTCCTGCACGCTCCCCCCCCACTCGCTGACCCCCTCGCACATCCGGACCATCGCCGAGCATACGCGGAGCCTGGCCCGCGGCCTGCGGGTGAGGGGCCTGCTCAACCTCCAGTACGCGGTCAAGGACGGCGTGGTCTACGTTCTCGAGGCGAACCCGCGCGCCTCCCGCACGGTGCCCTTCGTGAGCAAGGCCACGGGGATCCCCCTGGCCAAGCTCGCGGCCAAGGTGCTCGCCGGGCGGCGCCTGCGGAGCCTGCTGGGCGCGAAGCGCCTGGCCCAGGACGCGCCCGAAGTGCGACACGCCGCGATCAAGGAGGTCGTTCTGCCTTTCGGCCGCTTCCCCGGGGTGGACCCGCGCCTGGGGCCTGAGATGCACTCGACCGGCGAGGTCATGGGCATCGACTCGGACTTCCCCCGGGCCTTCATCAAGAGCCAGGCCGCGGCGGGGACGGCCCTGCCCCGTTCCGGCTCGGTGTTCCTGAGTCTGCGCGACGATGACAAGCCCGCCGTGCTGACGGCCGCCGCCGCCCTGCGCCAGCTGGGCTTCACGCTCTTCGCCACCCGCAGCACGCGGGAGTTCCTGCGCCGCCACGGCCTCCCGGCGGAGAAGGTGTTCAAGATCGGGGAGGGGCACCCGGACCCCGTGGACCTCATCCGCCGGCGGACGGTCTCGCTGGTCATCAACACCCCCTCGGGCGTCCGGGCGCGGACCGACGGGTACGCCATCCGCCGGACCGCGCTCGACCTGGGCGTCCCCTGCGTCACGAACGTCCACGACACGCACGCCCTCGTCCACGCCCTCGCCCTCCTGCGCGAGTCCCCTCCCACCGTGCGCTCCCTGCAGGAATACCACGGAGAAGCCTCATGCCCCCGACCCTGAACGCCCTGCTCCTCGAGAACATCCACCCCGACGCGGCCCTGCGTTTGCGCGCCTCCGGCTTCGACGTGCGCTCGCTCGAGCGCGCCCTGGGCCCCTCGGAGCTCGGCCGCGCCCTCAAGGGCGTGGCCGTCCTGGGCATCCGCTCGAAGACCCGCCTCACCAAGGAGGTCCTCCGCTCGGCGCCGGACCTGCTGGCCGTGGGCGCCTTCTGCGTCGGCACCGACAACGCGGACCTGCCCGCCTGCACGGACACGGGCGTCGCGGTCTTCAACGCCCCCTTCAGCAACACGCGCAGCGTCGCGGAGCTCGCCATCGGCGAGGTCATCATGCTCTTGCGCGGGGTGTTCGAGAAGAGCCGCCGGCTCCACGCGGGGATCTGGGACAAGTCCAGCGCCGGGGCGCGCGAGGTGCGGGGCAAGAAGCTCGGCATCGTCGGCTACGGCAACATCGGCGCGCAGGCCGGCCTCCTCGCCGAGGGGCTCGGCATGGAGGTGCTCTACTTCGACCTCCTCGAGAAGCTGAGCATGGGCAACGCGAAGCGCTGCCGCTCGATGGCCGAGGTTTTGCAGAAGGCCGACGCCCTCACCGTCCACGTCGACGACCGGCCCCGCAACGCCGGCCTCATCGGCGAGGCGGAGCTGCGCCTCCTCAAGCCCGGGGCCGTGTTCCTCAATCTCAGCCGGGGCCGGGTCGTGGACCTCAAAGCCCTCGCCAGGGCTCTCAAAGACGGCCGGATCGCCGGAGCCGCCGTGGACGTGTTCCCGGAGGAGCCCTCCGCCAGCGGCGACCCTTTCCGCTGCGGCCTGCAGGACCTGCCCAACGTCATCCTGACCCCGCACATCGGCGGGAGCACCCTCGAGGCCCAGCGCAACATCGCCGCCTACGTCAGCGACAAGCTCGCGCAGTACGCCCGCGCGGGGGACTCCTTCTACAGCGTGAACTTCCCGCAGGTGCAGCTGCCGATCCTCCAGGGCCAGCACCGCCTGCTCCACGTGCACCGCAACGTCCCCGGCGTGATGTCCCAGATCAACACCATCCTGGCCTCCAACGGCATCAACATCACCGGCCAGTACCTCGAGACCAACGAGCGCATCGGCTACGCCATCACGGACATCCCCCGCCGCTACGCCGCCGACGTACTCGACGAGCTCCGGGGCGTGCGGGCGACCATCCGCCTGAGGGCCCTCTACTGAGCACGGCCCTCGTCGTCGGCGCCGGCCCCGCGGGCTGCGCGGCGGCCATCCTGCTCGCGCGCGGGGGCCTCGACGTCCTGCTCATCGACAAGACCCTGCCCCGCGACAAGCTCTGCGGCGGGCTCGTCACGGAGAAGGCCTGGGCGCTCCTGACCGGGCGGTTGGGGCTTGGCTCCCCCGACCTGGGCGGGGAAGTCTCCCGCCGCTTCGAGATCTTCGATGGGAAGGCGTTCCTCAACGACGCCGAGAGCCCCCACCTCCTGCGCTTCCTGCCCCGGGCCCGCTTCGACGCCTTCCTCCTAGACGCCGCGGCCAAGGCCGGCTGCCGCGTCGAGCGCGGGGAGTTCCGGGGGCTGAGCGAGGGGGCGGCCGTCGTGGACGGCCGCGTCGTCCGGTTCAAGTGCCTGGTCGGCGCCGACGGGGTCTTCAGCGCGGTCGCTCGCGCCATCGGGGAAAGCCTTCCGCAGAAGAGCCTGGCCGTGGGTTTGCAGGCGGACGTGCCGCGGGCGGGCCGCGTCTCGGACCTTCACGCGGCCCGGATCTTCTTCGGCTATCTCGAGCTCGGCTGGGGCTGGGCGTTCCCCAAGGGAGACACGATCTGCATCGGCCTCGGCGGCATCCCCGGCACCCGGGAGGACGTGAGCGCCGTCTTCCGCCGCTTGTTGGCGGACTGCGAAGTCGCCAACGCCGGGACGCTCCCCATCCGGGGGGCCAAGCTCCCCAACGAGGAATATCTCCGGGAACCGGCCAGCGGGAACGTCTTCCTCTGCGGCGACGCGGCCGGCTTCGCCGAGCCGCTCACCGGCGAGGGCATCCACGCCGCGCTGCTGAGCGGCATCCTGGCCGCCGAGAGCATCCTGGGAGGGACGGGAGCGGAGGAACGCTACAACGAGGCCTGCCGGAAACAGGTCACCCCCATCTTCGGCCAGGCCCGCTTGGCGCGGAGCCTCCTCTTCAGGGAGCCCTTCCGCACCCTGGCCCTGAGGCGCTTCAAGCGCGGCAAGGGCGCGATGAGGCGCTTCCTGGGCGTACTCGCAGGGGAGTCGGACTACAAGCGGTTCTTCCTCGATTCGCTGCTCGGGCGGTAGAGCGGCTCTGCTGGTGGACCAGTTCGGAATCATTCATGATGACCGCCGCCTGCACCAGTTCAGTCGAGCACACGCGACCCGCTCCCGTCGAGGACAAATAGGCGCGCGGCCCTCTTAGGGCCGCGCAGTCCCGCAGCGCTTCCGGAGCCGGGCGGCCTCCCGTTCGGAGGCATCCAGCAGCGAGACCTCCGGCGGGCTGAGTTCCTTCCGGTAGCCGGCGCCGTAGAGGGCCCGCACGCGCTTGAAGAAGTCCTTCCGGAGGGACGCGCTGCGGATCTCCGAGCCGGGCCGGCCCGCGAGCTGGGACGCCTCGAGGGACGGGTCGCGGAGCTTGGCCGCCCAGCGGCGGGCGTAGAGCTCCAGCGAGCCGGACTGGAGTTCGTCGAGCCGCGTCTGCCAATCCGAGCAGCCCTTTCCCGCGGCGAGCGCGTCCTTGAGCTCCGGCGGGGCGGCGGCCGCGGGAGAGCCCAGGGCGAGCAGATCCGGCGGCGGCACGTCGAAGCCGAAGTCCGGCGGCGTGACGTCGAAGTCGGAGTCGAACATCGACGAGGCCCCCTGCCAGTCCTTGTCCACCCGCATGGTGAGGGCGCCGAGGATGCGGGCGGTTTCCGTGTCGATGAGGCGGGTATGGACCTCCAGCTTGCCGGCCGAGAGGGGGAAGAACGTTCCGGTCACGATGCTGTCGACCCCGAGGATGCGGCCGACCTGGTGGGCCTGGCGGGCGTTGATGAGGCCGTGCAGCTCGAGGCCCTGCTCCGAGAGGACCCGCTGGAGCAGGGTGCGCTCCACGACGATCATCCCGCCCTGGGAGCTCAGCCGCGCGGTGAGGCGCTCGGCCAGGGCCTGGCCGCCATGGGGATCGGGCACGGCGATCGAGAGGAAGGGGAGCACCGCCACGCGGTGCCGGGCCGCCGCGGCGGCCATGCCGGCCAACTCCGAGGCCGTCGCGTCATAAGGGTCCGCGCGGCAGGGGGCGTGCGCGCAGAGGAGGACCGAGGCCATGAGCGCCGCCTTCGCTCCGAGTGTCTCCATCCGAGTTCTCCCGATCCATCCCTGCGTGCCCGGGTCCGGTCGGTGGCGGGGGGAGGGCCTCGGCGAGCCGGGATCTCGCGCGCGGCGGTACAGGGCCGGCCTCGATAGTATATCATACATGACTTATTATGTCAAGTATGTATACCACGACTGGAAAGGAAGGTAGAACGCGCCTTGGCGGACTTGTCGGACAAACTGACCATGGGACTTTGGGCCCTCACGCCGCGCCAAGGAGAACTGGTATCCTATTCACCGCCATGCGACCGGGAACTCGACGCTGGGCCGGACCAGTCCTGGCGGCCGCGCTCGCGGCCGCGGTGCTCCTCGCTCCGGCGGCCGCCCAGATGCGCTCGGGCGGCCGCGCCGGCTGGATTCCGCCCTTCGCCCCGGCCAGCCCGGCCATGCTCGGCGCCGTCCAGAATCTCCTCGATACGCCCGCCGGGCTCAAGCTGGCCGCGGAGATCCCCTCCCTCCAAGCCGTCCGCTCCTATTCCCCGGCCTCGGACACCGACCTGCGCGCCGTAGGCGCCCTGGGCGCGCACCTGCCCCCGGACTTCGAGGCGCGCCTGAAGGCCGCTGCCAAGACGGATCCCGACGCCCTGGCATCGCTGGCGAAGACGCTGGGCGGCGCCTACCAAGCGGCCGTCCCGGAGGTCGCCCAGGCCGTCCGAGCGCGCTCCCAGCAGGTCGCGCTATCGGTCGCCTACGGGCAGATCGACGGGCGGGAGTTGGTCGCGGCGGCCGACCAGCTCGAGCGCTTCGGCCTCTTTGGGCCCAGCGTGCAGGAGAAGGCGCGGATCGTCCGGCGCCTGGCGTCGCAGCAGATCATGGAGAACGCCCAGAAGATCGCCTCCGACTTCCTGAGCCGGCAGCGGCCGGCCGACGACGCTCAGGCCCAGCCCGGCCAAGGCTCGGCGGGGACGGGCGGCCCGGGCGGCCAGAGGAAGGTGCCCGAGGCCTGGAAGCTGCGCGCCTATCAGAAGGCGGCAGGGCCCGGCGCAAGCAGCGCCCAGCCCGCCCCGCCCGAGCCCAAGGCCAACCCCATGTCGCGCAACCTCTATGAAAGGCTCGGAGCCGCCCCGGGCATGGGGGCCGCGCAGATCGAGGCGGCCTATCGCAAGACCGCGGAATTGCACCGGCCCGAGCGGTACATCGACCGGGATACGAGATCCATCATCGCTCTGACCATGGCCTTCAAGCGGATCGAGGAAGCCTTCGCCGCGCTCGGCGACCCGAAGAAGCGCGCGGAATACGACCGCGGCGCGCTCCCGCAGGGGCCGCCGGCGGCCAACCCCCTGTCGAGCAATTTTTACGAAAGGATCGGGGCGGCCAAGGACATGACGCAGGAAGAGATCAAGGCGGCCTACCGCCGGGCCGCGGCCCTCTATCACCCTGACAAGTCCAGGACCAAGGACGAGGCTTTGGTGAAGGCCATGACCAAGGCGTTCCAGGACATCGGGGAGGCTTACGAGACGCTCCGCGACCCGCAGAAGCGCGCCGCCTACGACCGCAAGCTCGCCAAGGATCCCCCCCGGCGCTGAGCCGCCCTGCCGCAAGCCTCCGCGGACATGATAGGATACGCCATGGCCCCGTGGCTGGTGCTTGCCAGGAACGCCCTGCCGGTGGCGGGGGCGGTCTGGTTCGGCTGGACGTCCTTCGAGGTGACGCTGCAGGTCCTCTTCAGCGGCGTCGCGGCGTTGGCCGCCATGCTGGCGTTCCAGCTCGCGGTCCTCTCCGCGCTGGGCGATGAGAGGGTCCGTCGAGCGCCGCTGGGCTCGCGGCCGTATGGCCCGCCCCTGCTCTGGCTGTTGTCTCTGCTGCTCCTGAGCAGCCCCTACTGGTTCCTGCTGTTCCTGACGGTGGTCGTGGCCAACTGGACGCTGCCCGAGCTGCAGTCCAACCTCTCGGCGATCCTGCTCCCGACCGCGCTCTCTCTCGCCGCCAGCGTCGCGGAAGAGGCCGGGCGCGGCTACGGCCGCATGAGCGCCGCTGAGATACGCCAGGAGTTCAAATGGCATTTCAGCATGCACCTGGCGAGGATCTGCGTCGTTTCGGCCATGATCGTGTTCCTGCGCTCGAGCATCGTGGTCCCGCTGCTGATGCTGGGGCTCACCTGGGTGGAGATCTTCCCGATGCGGGCGCTGCGCTTCTTCGGCGGGGACAAGAATTTGGACCCCGGGAACGAAAGGCGCGGCGACGAGGAGCGGGACCGGCGCCATGCGGACGCGGCGCTGGGCGTCGGCATCCTGCTCGCCGCCGCGGCCGTCGTCGTCCTGATGCGGCGCCCGAGCCCGCCGCCTCCTCCGCTGAGCGGCCCCTCGCGCACCCCGCCGCCGGCCGCCCAGTGCCCCTACGCGCGCCGCCAGACTCCTCCCCGCCGCCAGCTTCTGCCGGATTCGCCGTGGACCAAGCTCGACGACATCCTTCCGGACATCATGGATGTCCGGGGGCTCCCGGAAGGGGTGTGGGTCGTCTCAAAGTACGCCGGCTTCTGGTTCCCAGGGCGCGCGCTCGCCCCCGCCGCGAAGATCGAGTTCCATGGAGCCGTGTTCGAGGCGGCCGCCGGCACCGCCGAGGAGCTCTTCCTCGGAGGCTGGGACGGCGGGATGTGGCGAGGGAGGGTGGACGGGGCTCCGTGCGTCCAGCCCCCCCCGACGGGTTTCGGACGCGTCGGCGTCGACGCGCTGGCCTGGCGCGAGGGCACGCTGTACGCGGCCTGGGACGGCTCCTTGTGGACGTGGCGGGAAGGACAGCCCGCATGGACGCGCCTGGACGTCTCCTCATCGGCCGGACGCCTCACCGCGGTACTGCCGGCGGGCGACAAGACGCTCTGGGCGGGAGGCTGGGAGGGTCTCTGGCGGCAGGAGGCCGGAGGCTGGCGGCAGGTCTGGAAGGGGCGCGGCGAACGCGAGAGGGTCTCGTTCTTGAGAGAGGGCGAGCGTGGGCGCGTCTTCGTTGGGACCGGGGACGGCCTCCTCATCCTCGAGGATGGAAGGATCGTCGAGCACCTCTTCGAGGGGCAGTGGATCGGCGCGGCCGCGGAGGCGCCGGAGGGCGGTTTCTGGGCCGGAAGCTGGCAGGAGGGGCTCCTGTTCTGGAAGGGCGGCTCCTGGCACAGGGTGCCTCTGAAGACCGGGACGGAGCCGTCGTTCACCGGCATCGCGGTCGACCGGGCCGGGGTGCTGTGGGTCGGCGTCTACGGCTCAGGGGTCTATGTGCGTCCAGAGGCCTCGGCGCGTCTCGACTGATCGTTCAGGAGAGTGCTGACATGATGCTGCTAGTCGCCACGGCCATAGGCTTGGGCATCGGCTTCGCCAGAGCCCGCAAGCGCAAAGACGACAAGGCCTTCTTCTACGAGCAGCTGTACCTCTCGCTGGTCTTCCTGGTCGTGGGACTCAACGGCGTCTTCCTGGGGTTCCTGCCGCACGTCTTCTTCTCGGACTACGTCGCAGGGACCATCGGCTGGGCCAAGGGCAGCCCCTTCCAGCTCGAGGTGGGCTACCACAACGGCTGCTGGGGCGTCCTCGGCCTGCTCTCGCCATGGTTCAAGGGCGGCTTCGCGCTGGCATCCGGGATCGGCTTCTCGCTCTTCCTCCTCCTCGCCGGCTGGGGGCACCTGCGCGAGACCCTCTTCCACGGGAACTTCGAGCCCGGCAACTTCGGGTTCATCGCCGGGGACATCCTCCCGGGCATCCTCCTGCTCGTCCTTGCGCGGCTCTACTACAAGCGCACGCTCAAGAACGGCCTATAAAAGCTACGGCCACCGCGGTCGCCCGCGATGGCCGTAGGTCTTCCGGCTTGGGAACCCTTAGTCGAACTTGATGCTGCCGATCCCCAGGTCGTCGAGCTTCTTGATCGTGTCTTCCGCCTGCTTCAGGTGGTGCGGCGGATGCGGGATCGGCGGATACGGCGGCTGCGGGCCGAAGTCGCGGCAGTAGAGGTTGCGCTCGTTGAGGAGGCAGGTCCGGCCCTCGCGCTTCGAGAGGAAGCTGCCGACCGCCTGCAGGTTCGAGCTGTCGGCGAAGTCGACGCGCCAGGTTTCGCTGCACTCCTGGTACTCGTACTCGACCATCCAGCGCCCGTTGTAGCCGCACGGGCCGCCCTCATGGATGCTCGTCCAGGACCGGCCGACGTAGTCGACCTTGCGGAAGCTGGTCATGTCGACCGCCTGGCCGATGTCCTTGCCGCGCAGGGTGAAGTCCCAGCCGCTATAGTTGGGGGTCTGCCCGGCGAACGTGGCCTTCTTGGCGTCGCCCTGGCTGACCGTCACGGTGAACTTGCGGGTCTTGTTGGAAGCGGCGAAGTGGACCTTGGTCGGCCCGGCCAGGAACTCGACGACCGCGCCGCCCTGGTCGATGAGCTTGAGCGGGCCAGCCGTCAGCGTCAGCATCCCGTCGCGCGTCTCCTCGCCGCAGGCGGCCAGCAGGAACACGCCCAAAAACACGATGTACGGTAGTCTCTTCATGCACTCGCCTCCTTAAGGATACCTGGATCGATTCTACCATTGGGCCTAGAAAACGTTATGGGGCCGGGGTCCTACGCCGGCTCCAGGCTTTAGGACCACCTCCGCTGGGCCCATGGGCCCAGGTTGTTCGCGGGCGATTTGCCGGACTCGAGATGCAACGAGCCGGGACCTAGGGCCGGGGCCCGCATGGGTCACTTAACTGCGGTCGGCGGCCCACAAGGGCCTATCCTTCCTCGGACTCCGCGGGTATACTCGTGCTTGAATCTCATGCGCGTCCCTCTGCGTCGTTTTCTCGCTGCGGCAACGGCCCTGCTGTGCTTCGCCGCTTCTCCAGGACTCGGACCTTACGAGGCGCTGGCGCAGACCCTCCCCGTCCCGACGGCCTCGGCTCCTTTGAGCCCGGTCATGGCCGCGGCGATGGGCGCGGGCGTCCGGCTCGGCGGGCCGCTTTCGGACGTCCGCGGCTTGGGCCTCCTGACCGCCGCGGGGACCCAGCTCCCCGGCCCGGGCATCCTGCCGACCGCGCAAGCCCTGCGCCATCCCCCGCACGCGCCCGTCGCGGCCGTCTCCATCGCCGGGGTGTCCCCCGTCCCTGTCCCGACGAAAGCCCCGGAGCCGACGGTCGCACTCTCAAGGCAGGCGGCGTCCGCGCAGAGTCCGCTGCCATCCCCTGAAGCCGCTCTCAAAACCGCGGCCCCACAGACGGCTTCCCCTGCCGCGACGCTCCAGAAGCTCGGCGTTGAGCTCGACCGCCAGACCCAAGCCAAGGAGAGCGGCGATACGAAGACGTCCTTGGACGCGGTGTTCTTGGGGCTGCGCCGGACCCCGGCCGCCGACACGGGCTTCCCGGTCGCGGCCGCCGCAGGGACGCTGCGGGGAACCGGCGCGGGCGGCTTGACCCGCCCCATCCAGGCCGAGCCCGCCGCCGCCGTCGAAGTGCCTCCGGCCCTCCCGCAGAGCGGAGGGGCCCGTGAACGCATCGCGGGAAGCTTCCACCGGGCCGTGCGCACCGCCGGCGAGATGTTCTTCGGCGAGGCCGAACTCGCCGCGCTCCGGCGCCCTTATCTCGGGAAGATGAACTTCTCGCGGTTCATCCTCATCTTCCAGGCCGTGATGGGCACGGCCCTGTCCTACGCGACGGGCCACTTCATCGATGCGGCCATGGCCAGCGCCGGCCCTCTGGCGCTCGCTTGGTTCGGGGGAATGGCCGCGCTGACGGTCGCCAGGATCCTCATCGGCAGAACCCAATGGATGCTCAACGAGCGCATCAAGCTGCGCATGCGCCAGGACTTCCGCATGGCCTTCTTCAACCACGTCCAGCGCCTGCCGGCCTCCTCCGCCAAGCGGGGCGACGCGCCGGAGATCACGATGCGCCTGCTCTACGACGTGGGCAAGGTCACGACCAAGAACGCGGACATCCCGCTACAGATGCCCATGCTGGTGATCCAGTTCGTCATGGCGGCCGCCTTCGTCCTCAACACGAGCCTGCCGCTCGCCATGGGGATCATGATCTCGCTCCCCCTGCTGGCGTACCTTTCGGCGGTCCTGGGCCGGAAGATGGCGGCCCGGCAGAAGCAGATCTCGCTGGAGCAGGCGGATCTCACCCGCCTCGGGCAGGATCTCTTCGAAGGCAGCCGCGACGCGCTCGCCGGCGGCGGGGACGCGCACGCGGCCTCGGTCTACGGCGGGCGCTCCAACGCCTATGAGGCGCTCTGGCTCGAGGTCACCAAGCTGAGCGCGAACTACTGCGCGCTGAGGGATTTCCTCCAGGCGGTGTTCTCGGAGATGCTGATCCTGGGAGCGGGGTTCCTGTTCTTCATCCTCACCGGCTATCCCACCGTAGGCCAGATCATGTCCCTGCGGGGCTACGCCGGCGATCTGCGCGGCGCTTTCACGGGCATCCTCGACAGGTACAACGACGGCCGCTCCGCCGACGGGGGCATGAGCCGGATCTACGAGCTCCTCCGGGAGGCGGCCCTCGCTCCGGACAAGCCGGGCGCGAAGGACTTCTCCGGCTCGGAGGTCTCCTTCCGCGGGGTGCGCTACTCCCTGCCGGGGAAGGGCGAGGTCCTGAGCGGAGCGGATTTCTCGGCGCGGCCGGGCGAGCGCGTGCTGGTCGTGGGAGGAGACGCGCTCGCCCGGCGCTCGCTCGCGGACCTGCTGTTCCGGCTCGACGCGCCCGCCGCCGGCTCCGTCCATGCCGGCGGGGCCGACGTGGCCGACCTGAGGCGGCAGAGCCTCGTCGGACGGACGGCCCTCGTCAGCGGGAAAGCCGCCGCTTTCGCGGGGACCCTGCGGGAGAACCTCCTGTTCGGCGTGCCCCGGATGGTCGAGGACGCGGCCATCCTCGAGGCCCTGCGGGCCGCGGGCGCCGCCTCCCTCCTCGATCCCTCGCGCCTGCCCAAAGGCCTCGACACGACCGTCCAGGACGCGGGGGGAGTCTCCCTCGATGCCGAGCAGCGCCAGCGCCTGGCCCTGGCCCGGGCCGTGCTCAAGGACCCCGCCGTCCTTGTGAGCGAGGACCTGGGCCTGGGGCTGGTCTCCGGGGAAGCGGACGGGCTCCGCAAGGATTTCGAAGCCCTCTCGCGCGGCAGGACCACGCTGGTCTTCGCGGGCCTGGCCGAGAACGGCGAGGCGTACGACAGGATCGTGGTCCTGCACGAGGGCGCGGTCGTGGAGAGCGGGACGCACGCCGAGTTGATGGCGCTCGGCGGCCGCTACAAGACCCTGGCGGAGGCCTCGCGCCCGGCAATTGATATAATCAACGACCATGTTGAACCCAACCCTCCTCATCGTCGGCATCTTATCCCTGACCGCCGGCCCTAGCGCAGCCGTCGAAGTCGGACGGATCGACGCGGCCCACAGCTCCGTGGCTTTCCGGATCAAGCACATGGGCATCAGCACCGTGCCGGGAAGGTTCTCCGTGTTCCGTGGCACCATCACCCTCGAGAAGGAGGAGTCGACCGCGGCCAAGGTCGAAGTGGAGATCGAGGCCGCGAGCATCGACACCGGCGTCGAAGGCCGGGACAAGCATCTGCGCGGCCCGGATTTCTTCGACGTCCAGAGGTTCCCCCTCATCCGGTTCACGAGCACCAAGGTCACGAAGAGGGTGAAGGACCGGTTCAAGCTGACCGGAGACCTCACGATGCACGGGGTCACCAAGCCGGTCACGCTGGACGTGACCTTCGGCGGTTCGGCCAAGGACCCCAAGGGCGGCCGCCGCGGGGCCTTCTCGGCATCCGGCAAGCTCAACCGCAAGGACTTCGGCATCGTCTGGAACAAGACGCTCGACAGCGGCGGCCTCCTCATCGGAGAGGAAGTCGCCCTCGTCATCGACATCGAGGCGTTCCAGGCCGGGCCGGGCAAGGACTAGGCCGTTACAAGAGAGGTCGCGACTACCATGGAGAACAAAGACGCGTCGGACATCTTCGCTTTCGCCATCGATGCGGAGCGGGAAGGCGAAAAGCTGTACCGGAGCCTGGCCGCCAGGTCGGCCCACCTCGGGATCCGGAGCATCTTCAACAGCCTCGCAGACGACGAAGTCAAGCACGTCGAGGTCCTCCGGCAGCTCCAGCAGAACATCACCCCCGAGCTGGCCAAGACGGCCGTCCTGCGGGGCGCGAAGAACTTGTTCGCCGACATGGCGGTCAAGAAGGACTTCCGGGCCGCCGGCGACGAGTTGGAGCTCTACCAGAAGGCGTTCGATATGGAGAGGAAGTCCCGCGACTTCTACCAAGCCCGCGCCGACGCCGCTGAGAAGGGAGCGAAGGACGTCTTCTCCCTGCTGGCCGGAGAGGAGAGCCGGCATATGTTCCTCATCGAGAACATGATCGAATTCATCTCGCGGCCCGGGGCCTGGCTCGAGAACGCGGAGTTCAACCATCTCGAAGAGTATTAAGCGGCCCAGGCGCGGCATGAAGACGCGGGTCGAGGAAGACCCGCTGGGCCGACGCCGGATCCCCTCCGAAGCCTATTACGGCGTCCAGACCCTGCGCGCCGCGGAGAACTTCCCCGTGTCGGGGCTGAAGGCTCACCCCGCGCTGATCTGGGCCTACGCCTGCCTCAAGAAGGCCTGCGCCATGGCCAACCTGGAGTCGGGAGCACTCGAGCCGAAGCTCGCGCGCGCCCTCCTCCAAGCCTGCGACGAGGCGCGGCAAGGCCGCTTCGACCGGCACTTCATCGTGGATGTCTACCAGGCGGGCGCTGGGACGTCGTTCAACATGAACGTCAACGAGGTCTTGGCCAACCGGGCTCTGGAGCTCCTGGGGCGCAGGCGCGGCGACTATGCGGTCGTGCATCCCAACGATCACGTCAACATGGCCCAGAGCACGAACGACACGTTCCCGACCGCGGTCTATGCGGCGGTGCTGCGGCAGGCCGCGCTCTTATCGCCGATCCTGGAGTCCCTGGCCGGGGCCTTCCGGACCCAGGGGAGGCGCTGGCGGAAGGTCGTCAAATCCGCCCGGACGCACCTGCAGGATGCGGTACCGATCACGCTGGGCCGGGAGTTCGACGCGTACGCGGCGGCGATCCTCGCGGCCCGGCGGCAGTTGGAGCGCCGCACCCGCCTGCTCAGGAGCGTCCCTCTGGGAGGGACCGTCGCCGGGACCGGGGTAAACGCCTGTCGCGGATTCCGCGGCAAAGCCGTCCGCCACCTGGCGCGAGAGTCGGCGCTGCCCCTGAAGCCGGCCGGCGACATGCGCCTGCTCCTGCAGAGCCATCAGCCCCTCACGGCGGTCTCGAGCGCCCTCAAAGAGCTCGCGCTGGAGCTCATCCGCATCGCCAACGACCTGCGTCTTCTGAGTTCCGGGCCGATGACGGGTCTGGCCGAGATCGAGCTGCCGGCCGTGCAGCCGGGCTCCTCCTTCCTGCCGGGCAAGGTGAATCCCTCGCTCCTGGAATGCCTCGATATGGTCTGCTTCCAGATCGTGGGCCGGGACGTCGCGGTCTCTCTGGCGGCGCAGGCCGGGCAGCTCGACCTCAACGTCATGACGCCCCTGAGCGCGTACAACCTCCTCGACTCCCTGCAGATGCTGATCAATTACCTGCCGGTGGTCGAATCACGCTGCATCCGCGGCATCCGGGCCGACCGAGCCCGCTGCCGGGACTACGCGCGCAAGAGCCTCGCCCTCGCCGCCCTCCTGAGCCCTCGTCTAGGCTATGCCGCGGCCGCGAAGATCGTCCAGGAGGCTCGCCGGCGCAAAGTCCCCGCCGAGCAGGTCGTTATGGAAAGAGGCTGTCTCAAGCCGGGCGAGCTGGATAAGCTTCTCGACCCCTCCCGATGGGAAAGCTAGGCTCCGCCCGATGACCTCCCGCCAGCGCCTCCTTTACGCCGCCCTCATCGTCGCCCTCATGGGAGGCGTCGCCCTCTGGCGCATGGACCTCTTCCTGCAGGCCTTCCACGTGACGATGCGCCAGCTCGAGCGCGGGGGCCCGGCCCGCTGGCGAATCCTCGGCGAGGTCGTCCTCTTCGGCGCCATCCTGCTCATGACCCTGCGCGTCGTTCCCCTCCGCGTGGAGCCCAAGCGCGACGCCGCGGTCGCCCTATCCGCCACCCTCCTGGGCTGGATCGTGGAGGCCTGGGGCACGCGCACCGGCGTCTGGTCGTACTACACCGGCGAGCAGCCCCCCCTCTGGGTCGTCCCGGGCTGGACGCTCGGCGCGCTCGTCATCGGCCGCGTGGCCGAAGAGGTCGAGGTCCGCTGGGGCGGCCTGCTCGAAGGACGCCGCCCGCTGGTCTACTGGGGGTTCGTCTTCGCCTTCACGGCCGTCTTCTGGGCCTTCGTCCTGCCGGCGGCCCCGCGCCCCTCGAGCCTGGCGGTCTTCCTCCTCCTTCTGGCCGGCCTGCTCGTGCGGCCCGACCCCAAGGACGCGGCCGTCCTCCTGACCGGCCTCGCCTACGTGTTCATCGCGGACTTCTGGGGCACCACCAACGGCTGCTGGGCCTACTACGTCCAGCGCCGGGTCCCCGGGGGCATCGCGCTCGGGATCCTCTACGGCATGTTCCTCGACACCGCCCTCGTCTTCGCCTCCATCAAGGCGGCCCGATTGGCGCTGGGTTTTGACCGCCGTCAATAGACCTCTCCTTTAAAAATTGCAGACTATCCTCATGGCAGGGCCATCCGGGACCGCCCTGGCAAATCCGTTGCAGTAACTGGAGATACCATGGCCGACAAAGAACCCATTGATGGAAATGAAGCCGTCGCCCGCTCCGCCTACGCCTTGAGCGAGGTCGCAGCGATCTATCCGATCACCCCCGCCTCCAACATGGGCGAGTGGTTCGACGACTGGGCCTCCAAGGGCCACAAGAACATCTGGGGCACGGTCCCGATCGTCAGCGAGCTCCAGAGCGAGGCCGGCGCGGCCGGCGCGGCGCACGGCGCGGTCTCCGTGGGCGCCCTCGGCGCGACCTTCACCGCCTCCCAGGGCCTCCTCCTCAAGGTCCCGGTCATGTACAAGGTCGCCGGCGAGCTGACCCCCATGGTCCTCCACGTGGCCGCCCGCTCGGTCGCGACCCACGCCCTCTCCATCTTCGGCGACCACTCCGACGTCATGTGCACGCGCGGCACGGGCTTCGCCCTGCTCTCCTCCGGCTCGGTGCAGGAGGCGCACGACCTGGCCGCCATCGCGCACCTGGCCACCTTCGAGACGCGGATCCCCTTCCTGCACTTCTTCGACGGGTTCCGCACCTCCCACGAGGTCCACAAGATCGAGCTGCTCTCCCAGGACGACTTCAAGGCCCTCGTCGACGATGAGGCCATCCGCCAGCACCGGGCCCGGGGCTTGAACCCCGAGCATCCGACGCTCAAGGGTAGCGCGCAGAACCCGGACGTGTTCTTCCAGGCGCGCGAGGCCTGCAACCCCTGGTACGACGCCTGCGCCGCCAAGACCCAGGCCGTCATGGACAAGTTCGCCAAGCGGGTCGGCCGGGCCTACCACCTCTTCGACTACTACGGCCACAAGGACGCGGACCGGGTGGTCATCCTGATGGGCTCTGGAATAGGCGCGGTCGAGGAGGCCGTGGACGCCCTCAACGCCAAGGGCGAGAAGGTCGGCGTGCTCAAGGTGCGCCTCTACCGCCCCTTCGACGCCCGCGCCTTCCTGAAGGCCCTGCCGGTGTCGGCGAAGAACATCGCGGTCCTCGACCGCTGCAAGGAGCCCGGCGCCAACAGCGAGCCGCTCTTCTCGGACGTCGCGACCGTGCTCCAGGAGGCCTTCTCCTCCGGCGAGCTCAAGGCCATGCCCCGGCTCCTCTGCGGCCGCTACGGCCTGTCCTCCAAGGAGTTCGCCCCCTCCATGGCCGCGGCCGTCTTCGCGGAGCTGCAGAAGCCGGAGCCGAAGACCCGCTTCACCATCGGCATCAACGACGACGTGACGAAGCTCTCCCTCAGCTACGACCCCGCCTTCTCCACCGAGGACGCCAAGACCACCCGCGCGGTGTTCTTCGGCCTCGGCGCGGACGGGACGGTCGGCGCCAACAAGAACTCCATCAAGATCATCGCCGACGAGACGGACATGCACGCCCAGGGCTACTTCGTCTACGACTCGAAGAAGTCCGGCTCCATGACCATCTCGCACCTGCGATTCGGCTCCAAGCCCATCCGCTCGACCTACCTGGTGCGCGAGGCGCAGTTCGTGGCCTGCCACTCCGAGCCGCTGATGAGCCGCGTGGACGTGCTCGGCCTCGCGGCCCCGGGCGCGACGTTCCTGCTGAACACGACCACCCCGGACAAGGCCTTCGACTCCCTGCCTCTCGAGGCCCAGCAGGCGATCCTCTCCAAGAAGCTCAAGTTCTACGCCATCGACGCCTACAGCGTGGCGAAGGACGCGGGGCTCGGGCCGCGCATCAACACCGTGATGCAGGTCTGCTTCTTCGAGATCACGAAGCTCCTGCCCGGCTACATGGACCTCATCAAGAAGACCATCCAGAAGACCTACGGCAGCAAGAGCCAGGAGATCGTCAGCAAGAACTTCAAGGCGGTCGAGAACACCCTCAAGAACCTGCGCGAAGTGAAGGTCCCCGCCAAGCCGACTGCGACCCGCACGCGCGTCGTCGAGCTCCCCAAGGAGGCGCCGGAGTTCATCCACAAGGTCACCAAGGCCATCATGATCGGCCGCGGCGACGACCTGCCCGTGAGCTCGATGCCGGCCGACGGCGCCTTCCCCACGGCCACGACGCAGTGGGAGAAGCGCGCCATCGCCCTGGACGTCCCGGCTTGGGACTCCTCCACCTGCATCCAGTGCGCCAAATGCTCGTTCGTCTGCCCGCACGCCTCCATCCGGCCCAAGGCCTACCCGGCCGACGCGCTCAAGAGCGCGCCGACGACCTTCAAGAGCGTGGACTACCGCGCCAAGGACTTCGGGCCGAACACCAAGTTCACCATCCAGGTGGCGGCCGAGGACTGCACGGGCTGCGGCCTCTGCGTCGAAGCCTGCCCGGCCAAGAACAAGCAGGACGCCAAGCGCAAGGCCATCAACATGACGCCCTTCACCGGCGAGCTGCAGGCGGCCGAGAAGGAGAACTTCGCGTTCTTCATGAGCCTGCCGGAGGCGGACCGCACGAAGTTCGACCCCTTCACCGTGAAGGGGTCCCAGCTGTGCCGGCCGCTCTTCGAGTTCTCGGGCGCCTGCGGCGGCTGCGGCGAGACGCCCTACATCAAGCTGGCCACCCAGCTCTTCGGCGAGCGCATGATCGTGGCCAACGCGACGGGCTGCTCCTCCATCTATGGAGGCAACCTGCCGACCACTCCGTACTCCCAGAACAAGGACGGCCGCGGGCCGGCCTGGTCGAACTCGCTCTTCGAGGACAACGCGGAGTTCGGGCTGGGCTTCCGCCTGGCGCTGGACGCCCAGCGGGCGCGGGCCCTCGAGCTGCTGCGCAAGATGAAGGGCGCGCTCGGCTCCCTGGCCGACGACCTGGCGAACGCCGACCAGAAGGACGACGCGGGCATCCTCGCCCAGCGCAGGCGCGTAGACGAGCTCAAGAAGAAACTCGCCCCGGCCTCCGACGCGGACTCCAAGAACCTGCTCAGCCTCGCGGATTCGCTGCTGCGCAAGAGCGTCTGGATCATCGGCGGCGACGGCTGGGCCTACGACATCGGCTACGGCGGCCTCGACCACGTCGTTCGCTCGGGCATGAACGTGAAGCTGCTGGTGCTCGACACCGAGGTCTACTCCAACACGGGCGGCCAGCAGTCCAAGGCCACCCCGCGCGGGGCGGTCGCCCGCTTCGCCGCGGCCGGCAAGCGGCTCCCGCGCAAGGACTTCGCGATGCTCGCGGCCAGCTACGGGAACGTGTACGTGGCGCGGGTGGCGTTCGGCTCGAGCGACGCGCAGACCGTGAAGGCTTTCAAGGAAGCCGAGGCCTATGAGGGGCCGGCGCTCATCATCGCCTACAGCCACTGCATCGCGCACGGCATCAACCTGTCCAAGGGCCTGGAACAGCAGAAGCTGGCGGTCGAAAGCGGCTACTGGCCGCTCTTCCGCTACAACCCGTCCCGCATCGCGGAGGGCAAGAATCCGATGGAGCTCGACTCCAAGGCTCCGAAGATCCCGCTGCAGGACTACATCTACCGGGAGACCCGCTACCGGATGCTGACCGCCAGCAAGCCCGAGGTCGCCAAGCAGCTGCTGGCCGAGGCCCAGAAGGAAGTCGAGGAGAAGTGGCGCCTGCTGGAGCACCTCTCCAAGCTGGACTACTCCTCGGCGAAGCCTCAGACGCCGGCGGAGCCGCCGCAGACCGCGACAGCGGCCTGAGACGGCCGGGG
>DMEZ01000029.1:28553-29882 GCA_003450735.1 Elusimicrobiota bacterium
GCCGGGGCTTCCATCCAAGAAGACGGAAGAGACGTCAGCTTGACGGAGGAGCTATGCCGATCGACCTTTCCGCGAAGTACCTGGGCCTGAAGCTGAAGTCCCCGATCGTCCCGGCCGCCTGCCCGCTCGGCGCGGACCTGGACGCGCTCAAGAAGATGGAGGAGGCGGGCGCCGGCGCGGTGGTTCTGCCCTCCCTCTTCGAGGAGCAGATGCTCTCGGAAGAGCAGACCCTGGTCCACTATCTCACCCACAGCAAGGAGCAGACCTCGGAGGCCTTGAGCTACCTGCCGGAGCCCGACGAGTTCCACATCGGCGCGCCCGACTACGCCGACCACGTGCGCAAGGCCAAGAAGGCCTTGAGCGTCCCCGTCATCGCGAGCCTCAACGCCGCCACGCCGGGCGGCTGGGTCCGCTACGCCCGCGAGATCGAGCAGGCCGGGGCGGACGCCCTGGAGCTCAACCTCTACCACCTGGTCTCCGATCCCACGGTCCCGGGCTCCCAGGTCGAGGCCAGCGACATCCGCATCGTGCGGGAGGCCTGCGCCCGCGTCAAGATCCCCGTGGCCGTGAAGGTGAGCCCCTTCTACTCCGCCATCGCGAACGTCGCCGCGCAGTTCGTGGAGGCCGGGGCCCGAGGGCTCGTCCTCTTCAACCGCTTCCACCAGCCGGACATCAACCTCGACAAGATCGAGGCCCGGCCCGCCGTGAACCTGAGCACGTCGGCGGACCTCTCATTGCCCCTGCGCTGGACCGCCATTCTGCACGGCCGGGTGAAGGCCAGCCTGGCGGTCTCCAGCGGGGTCCACACGCACGAGGACGCGCTCAAGGCCGTCCTCGTCGGGGCGGACGCCGTCTGCGTGTGCTCGGAACTGCTCACCTCGGGGATCGGCGCGGTCTCGCGCATCCTGAAGGGGATGCGGAGCTGGATGGAGCGAAACGAGTATTCCTCCATCGAGCAGATGAAGGGGAGCCTCAGCCACCGGAACTGCCCGGACCCCGAGGCCTTCGAGCGCGCCCACTACGTCAAGGCGCTCTCCGGCTACCACCTGCCGGCCAAAGCGCGCTGAGCCCGTCCCCGAAGACGAGACGCCCGCCCCCTCCCGGGGAGGGCGTCTCCTTGCCTCCCCGCCCGACGAAATCCTATACTATCCCCGTCGTAGTCACCCCCCAGGAGGAGAACCCCAGATGCCCTCAGTCCTCACCCGCAAAGCCTGCGCCGCGACCCCTATGAAATGCAAGAAGATCGGCAAGATGGTCTATTTCTTCGGCGGCGGAAAAGCCGAAGGAGACGAATCCATGAAGAACCTGCTCGGCGGCAAGGGCGCCAAC
>DMEZ01000029.1:29989-31044 GCA_003450735.1 Elusimicrobiota bacterium
TGGGCCAACAAGCGCACCTACCCCAAGGGCCTGCGCGAGCTCGTCGACTCGAACCTCCGCCACGTCGAGCAGCTGACCGGCAAGGTGTTCGGCGACGCGCAGAACCCTCTGCTCGTCTCGGTCCGCTCGGGCGCGCGCAAGTCCATGCCCGGCATGATGGAGACCATCCTCAACGTGGGCCTCACCGAGAAGACCATCCCCGGCATGATCGCCCAGACCAAGAACGAGCGCTTCGTCTACGACGCCTACCGCCGCCTCATCATGATGTACTCCGACGTCGTCATGGAGAAGGCGGCCGGCATCGAGCCCAAGGACGACATGGGCATCCGCAAGCAGCTCGAGCGCATCATGGACGAGGTCAAGAAGCGCAAGGGCTATAAGCAGGACACCGACCTCACGGCCGAGGACCTCAAGGCCCTCTGCGTGCGCTTCAAGCAGCAGATCCATGACGCCTTCGGGAAGTCCTTCCCGGACGAGCCCCTGGCCCAGCTGTGGGGCTCCATCGGCGCCGTCTTCGCCTCCTGGATGGGCAAGCGCGCCGTCTCCTACCGCCGCATCGAGGGCATCCCGGAGGAGTGGGGCACGGCGGTCAACGTTCAGTCCATGGTGTTCGGCAACCTGGGAGAGGACTCGGCGACGGGCGTGGGATTTACCCGCAACCCCGGCACCGGCGACGACCACTTCTACGGCGAGTACCTGGTCAACGCGCAGGGCGAGGACGTGGTGGCCGGCATCCGCACCCCGGCGCCCATCAACGAGGACAGCCGCAGCGACCAGTCCAAGGACCTGAAGAGCCTGCAGCAGATCATGCCGGGGACCTACAAGGAGCTCTTCGACATCCGCAACCGCCTCGAGACGCACTACCGCGACATGCTCGACATCGAGTTCACCATCGAGCGGGGCAAGCTCTACATGCTCCAGTGCCGCGTGGGCAAGCGCAACGGCCCCTCGGCGGTGAAGATCGCGCTCGACATGCTCAAGGAGAAGCGGATCTCGAACGAGGAGGCGGTCATCCGCGTGACCCCCGCCCAGCTCGACGAGCTGCTCCACCCCAT
>DMEZ01000029.1:31139-36609 GCA_003450735.1 Elusimicrobiota bacterium
CTGCTCCACCCCATCGTGGACCCGAAGGCCGAAGCCGCCACGAAGCCCCTCGCCAAGGGCCTGCCGGCAGGGCCCGGCGGAGCCAAGGGCATGATCGTCTTCACGGCGCAGGACGCCGTCGACTGGGCCAAGCAGGGCAAGAAGGTCATCCTGGTCCGCGAAGAGACCAACCCCGAGGACGTCGAGGGCATGCGCGCGGCGCAGGCCATCCTGACGGCCCGCGGCGGCATGACCTCGCACGCGGCGCTCGTGGCCCGCGGCTGGGGCAAGTGCTGCGTGGTCGGCTGCAGCGCGCTCGAGATCGACTCCCGCGCCAAGACCGTCGAGACGCATGGGCAGACCTTGCGCGAAGGCGACTGGCTCTCGCTCAACGGCTCGAAGGGCCTCGTCTATCAGGGCGAGATGCCCATGCGCGACGCCGACGAGAGCAACAAGGAGCTCGAAGCCTTCCTCAAGGTCTGCAACGCCGTGCGCAAGATGGGCGTGCGCGCCAACGCGGACCCCCCCGAGGACGCGGCCCGCGCCCGCCGGTTCGGCGCCGAGGGCATCGGCCTCTTCCGCGTGGAGCACATGTTCTACGGCAAGGGCTCCGAGCAGCCGCTCTTCAAGCTGCGCAAGATGATCGTCTCGAAGAGCCTCGAGGAGCGCCGAGCGGCCTTGAACGAGCTCTTCCCGCACGTGAAGTCGGACATCAAGGCGACCCTCAAGGCCATGCACGGCCTGCCGGTCACCATCCGCACCATCGACCCGCCGCTCCACGAGTTCGTGCCGCACGAGGCGGAGAAGCTCCAGGAGCTGGCGCGCGCGCTGAACATCGACATGTCGGAGCTCGAGAGGCGGGCCCACGGGCTGCGCGAGAGCAACCCGATGATGGGACACCGCGGCGTGCGCCTGGGGATCACCTACCCCGAGGTCACCGAGATGCAGGTCCGCGCCATCTTCGAGAGCGCGGCCGAGCTCCAGAAGGAGGGCGTGAAGGCCCTGCCCGAGATCATGATCCCGGTGGTCTGCGTGGAGACCGAGCTCAAGAACCAGTTCGAGCTCATCGCCAAGGTCTACGCGGAGGTCGTGAAGGCCAAGAAGGTGAGGAGCATCCCGCACCTCGTGGGGACGATGATCGAGATCCCGCGCGCCTGCCTCGTGGCCAACAAGCTGGCCGAGGTCGCGCAGTTCTTCTCGTACGGCACCAACGACCTCACGCAGATGGGCCTGGGCTTCTCCCGGGACGACACGGGCTCCTTCATGGGAGACTACCTCGAGAAGGGCATCCTGCCGGCCGACCCGTTCCAGACCATCGACCAGGAGGGCGTCGGCGAGCTCATCAAGATCGGCGTCGAGCGCGGCCGCAAGGTCCGCAAGGACCTCAAGATCGGCATCTGCGGAGAGCACGGCGGCGAGCCGGCGAGCGTGGAGTTCTGCTACAACACGGGCTTCAGCTACGTGTCCTGCTCGCCCTTCCGCGTGCCCATCGCGATCCTCGCGTCGGCGCAGGCGGCCGCGAAGGCCCGCAAGAAGTAAGCCGCGCAAGCCTGGGAATGGGGCCGCCCCGGAAGGGGCGGCCCCGCTTCTTTGGTATCATTCCCCCCATGAGACCCCTCCTCGCCTTCTCCTTCGCCGCCCTCTGCTCCCTCTCTACGTCCGGAGACGCCGCCGAGCGTTCCGCCGTCCCTGAGAAGTACAAGTGGAACACCGCCGACCTCTACCCCAGCGACACGGCCTGGGCCCAGGCCAAAGCCGAGGCCGAGGCGCGCATCCCGAAGGTGGCGGCCTACCAGGGCCGCCTCGGCGAGTCCGCCGCGGTCTTCCATGAAGCCCTCTCCGCCCTCATGGACCTCGACTCGGCCATCACCCGGCTCGGGGTCTACGCCAGCATGCGCAGCGACGAGGACACCCGGGAGGGGAGCACGCGCGAGATGGATCAGCAGGCCGAGGCCCTGGGGGTGCGCTTCTCGGCCGCCGTCTCCTACCTGCGGCCCGAGATCCTGGCTCTCGGAGGAGCCAAGGTCCACACCTTCATCGTGCAGGACGAGCGCCTCTGGGCCTACGCCCCCTGGCTCGAAGACCTCCTGCGCTACGAACCCCACACCCTGAGCGCCCCCGAGGAGAAGGTCGCCTCCCAGGCCGGGATGATGGCAAGCGCCGCCGGCGCGGCCTTCTCGATCCTCAAGAACGCCGACCTGCCCTACCCTGAGATCACCTTATCGACAGGCGAGAAAGCCCGTTTGGACGCGCAGGGCTACAGCAAGCACCGGGCCGCCCCCGACCGGGAGGACCGCCTCAAGGTGTTCAAGGCCTTCTGGTCGAAGTTCAAGGAGTACGAGCGCACCTTCGGGACGACCTTGAACGCACACCTGAAGACCCACCTCTTCGAGAAGGAGGTGCGCAAGTTCCCCAGCTGCCTGGAAGCGGCCCTCTTCGACTCGGCGGTCCCCACCGGCGTCTACCACCGCCTCATCTCGGACGTGCACGCCCACCTGCCGACCCTGCACCGCTACCTGCGCCTGCGGCAGCGCATGATGGGCCTCGAGGAGCTGGGCTACGAGGACCTCTACGCCTCCATCGTCAAGAAGGCGGACCCCCGCTTCACCCCGGAGGAAGCCCAGGCGCTTGTCCTGGAGGCCGTGGCCCCTCTCGGGCCGAAGTACGCCGCCGACCTCCAGGCCGGCTTCAAGGCCCGCTGGGTGGACTGGATGCCGACCACGGGCAAGAAATCCGGAGCCTATTCGACCGGCGCCTACGGGGTGCACCCCTACCAGCTGCAGAACTTCACCGGGCTCTACGAGGAGGTCTCCACCCTGGCGCACGAGTCCGGGCACTCCATGCACACCCTGCTCTCCTCCCGGAGCCAGCCCTACCCCACGCACGACTACAAGATCTTCGTGGCGGAGGTGGCGTCCACCCTCAACGAAGACCTGCTTCTGCGGCGCATGCTCGCCAAGACGAAGGACAAGGACATGCGCCTGTTCCTGCTGGGCAGCCGCTTAGACGACCTGCGGACCGTGCTCTACCGCCAGACCCTGTTCGCGGAGTTCGAGCTGCGCATCCACGAGCTGGCGGAGAAGGGAGAGGCCCTGACGGGCGAGAAGGTCAGCGCGCTCTACCTCGGCCTGCTGAGGGAGTACTACGGCCACGCGGCGGGGGTCTGCCGGATCGACGAGCTTTACGGGGTGGAGTGGGCGATGGTCCAGCACTTCTACTACGACTTCTACGTCTACCAGTACGCCACGAGCATCACGGCCGCGGCCAAGATCGCCTCCGACATCCGGGCCGAGACGCCCGGAGCCCGGGACGCCTATCTCCGCATGCTCTCGGCCGGCTCCTCGAAGCCGCCCATCGACCTGCTCAAGGACGCGGGGGTGGACATGGCCTCCTCGGAACCTTTCGAGGCCGCCGTCCGCGAGATGAACGCGGTCATGGACGAGATCGAGGCGCTCCTCTCCGCCGCGCCGGGCCGCTAGCCTTTCAGCTCGGCGAGGAACTCCGAAGCGGTCTTGATGGGCGGCGCCCCGCCCTGTGCGGAGCGGGAGATGATGTCCCGCAGTTTCGGCGGCACGGACTCTCCCGAGGCGGCGGCCAGCCCGGCCAGGCTGAGCCCCAGGTCCTTGACGTCCTTCTCCGGGGACGCGTTGGGACCCGCCATCCCGAAGTCGGCCACTTTGACCTCCCCCCCTTCGGTGATGAAGATGTTGCCGAGGTGGACGCGCCCGTGCACGAACCCGGCGGCGTGGGCGGCCTCCAGGGTCTGGGCCACCGCGGATACGACCCGGATGACGTTGTCGGTCTTGAAGGCCTTCACTCGCGCGATGGCTTCGCGCACCGTCCTCCCCGCCACCCGCTCGCAGACGAGCACCACCGAGTCGCCGTCCTCGACGGCCTCATAGATGGCGACGGAGCCCGGATGGCTGAACTGCGCGGCCTGACGGGAGGCCGCCAGCAGCCGCTGGCGCTCCAGCGGATCGGGCGCGCTGATGCGCCGGACGATCACCGCGCGGCCGAGGGCCCTGTCTTGGGCCAGACGGACCTCTCCGCGCGCGCTGTTGAGCTTCTCGCCGAGCACGTAGGACTCCAGGGCGGTGGGCATGCTCGGGGCTCGGGCGGAAGGCGGCTGCGCCGCCGCCGGGCCTGAGCCCTCAAGGAGCTTCCTCCGGCTCCGCCTCAGAGCGAAGGCCGCGCCGCCGCCGGCCAAAAGCAGCAGCGCCCCCGCGGCCGCGGCCCCGAGCGGGAAGCGCTTCAGGCGGCGCGGCGCCCAGAGATCCTCGTCCCCCTTGGAGGGGTCGTAGATGTCCCCGCCGCGGCGGGCGATCTCGGCCTCGTCGGCATAGTCCGGGTTGAGCTTGGCGGCCATCTCGATGTCCGCGATCATGCCCTTCCGGTCGCCCAGCATCTGGCGGGCGAAAGCGCGGATGCGGTACGCCCGCGCGCTGCGGCTGTTGAGGGCGATGGCGTTGGAGGCGTCCGCCTCGGCGTCCTTGTACCGGCCCTGACGGAGCTCCGCCCAGGCCAATGCCTCATACGCCCGGTGGTCGTTTGGATTCTGCCGCACCGCTTCCCTCGCGGCCAGCTCCGCCCCGGCATAGTCCCCTTTCGCGTTGAGCTTCCAGGCCTGGGCGGTCTGGAAGGACTCGGGGCCATCCCCGGAAGAGACCCCGCCCCACCCTGGGATGGGTTTGCCCCCGCGCTCCTTGGCGGCCTCCTCCTCTTGAGCGCCTTTCCGGGTGAGCGGGGCGCCCCGGAGAGGGACCATCCCGAAGCCCGAACTGCCGGAAGAGCCTCCGGAGGCATGGAGGGGCGTCCCCACGGCGCCTCCCCCGGCCTGCGCGGCTTGGCGCTCGCCGCCGAGGACCAGAGGAATGGCGCCGCGTTCCGGGAGCCCCCCCCCGCCGCCCGTCACGGCCGTCTGCCCGCTCGTCCTGTTGACGTTGGGGCCGCCGCCCGTCACGCCGCCCTTGCCGATCTCCCCTCCGGCCTGCGTCCCCGCGCCTGCGCCGGGGAAGCCGGGGAAGCCGATATTGAACCAGCTGTGGCCCCCCGGGTTGTTGGAGGGAGTGACCCCCCTGGGGTCGGGCTTGGGGATGGGCTTCTCGCCCGGCATCACGCCGTTCCAGCGGGGCGGCGGGACGAAGCCGAAGAGGTCCTTGACGCTCATCTGCAGAGCCTGGGCGACCCCGAACATCTCCTTGCGGGAGTCCTGCACGTAATAATTCGCGTTGTTGACGTTGGCCTGGGGGTTCTGGAAGGCGCGCGCCGCGTCGACAGCGCTGTTCGCGGTGTCCAGGTCCTCGTAGACGACTCCCATGGAGTCCCAGGCGCCGCGCACATGCGGCGGGACCTCCTTGATGCTCTTGGCGACCTCCACGATGATGTCCCGCTGCTGCTCGGCGCTGATGATGTTGCCCTCCGCGCCCGAGCACAGGTCGTGGATCATCTGCTCGTACTTGCGCTTCGCCTCCTCCTCGGCCTTCCGGCGGGC
>DMEZ01000029.1:36740-43543 GCA_003450735.1 Elusimicrobiota bacterium
GGCGGGCTTCCTCCTCGGCCTTCTTGCGCGCCTCCTCCTCGGCTTTCTTGCGGGCCTCCTCCTCCTGACGGCGGCGCTCCTCTTCCCGACGCTGGCGCTCCTCCTCGGCTCGACGGCGGGCTTCCTCCTCCTGGCGCTGTCGATCTTCCTCGGCCTTCTTGCCGGAGTCATCCTTCTGCTCGTCGCCGTCGGCGCAGAAAGCTCTTTTCGGGACGGCGCTCACCGCCGTGCAGGCGATGAGGAGCAGGATGAGCGCCAGATGGAATCGGTTCTTCATGTTCTTCCGGCCGCGGCAGCGGCCGCCTCCAGACGGGCCAGGAATTCCGCAGCGGTCCTCAGCCTGTTCCTGGGGTCGGGCTGGAGGGAGGCATGGATCATCTCGTCGACCTCGCGCGGCAATCCGGGCACGTGCGTGGTCGCGGGCACGTACGTCATGAACATCTTCTGCTGTAAATCGTCGGAGCCCTGGAAGGGCAGAACGCCGGTCAGTATCTCGTAGAGGACGACCCCCAGGGCGTAAACGTCCCCCTCCTGGCAGACGATGCCCTGCTGGGTCTCGGGAGACATGTAGGGAGGCGTGCCGGTGATGTTGACCGTCCGGGCGTAGCGTCCGATGTCCGCGGGGGTGGCGGCCGGAGCGGCCGGCCCGCCGGGAACGAAGGCGACGCCGTCCTGCACGCTGCGCGCGATGCCGAAGTCCATGAGCTTGATGCGCCCTTCGTCGGTCACCATGATGTTGGCCGGCTTGAGGTCGCGATGGATCATCTGCTTGCCGTGGGCGTAATGGAGGGCCTGGCAGACGGGCCGCAGGATCTCGCAGACCCGGCCGAGCGGGATGCGCTTCTGCTCCGCCAGGATATGCTGGACGGTCTTCCCCCGCACGAGCTCGAAGACCAGGTACACGTCGTCGCCGTCCTCGATGACGGCGTAGATGTCGACGATGGCCGAGTGCCTCAAGGCGGCCACGTTGTGCGCTTCCTTGAGGAAGTACTTCCGGCCCTCGGGCCCCATCTGGGCGAGCTGGGCCGCCATCTTCTTGATGGCCACGGTCCGGCCCAGGGAATGGTCCGTGGCCTCGTAGACCGCCCCCATGCCGCCCTTCCCGATGACCCGGACGATCTCATACTTCCCGGCCAAGCGTCCCGAACCGGCCTCGGCCGTGGGCCGGGCCGCGACCGCCGCCCCGGGCTCCTCTTTTCGCCGCCGGCGGTACAACGCCCAGGCGCCGGCGGCCAAACCGGCGGCGGCCAGGAGCCCGAGGGGCAGGTAGAACGGCCGCAGGTCTCCGACCATGTCCTCGCTTTGGTCCTCGCAGGGAGAGTTCCCCTGATCGAACTCCTGGAGGACGGCGGCGGCTTTCTTGTCCAGCTCGGCCATCAGGACGAAATCGGAGCGGGCCTCCTGGGTCTTCCCCAGCCCCAGCTTCGCGCAGCCGGACACCCGGTAGAGCCTCGCCAGGACCCCGGGGCGGGCGGGAGAATCCCAGGATCGTGCCTGCTCGAGGCCGTTCATGGCGTTGCGCAGGGAATTCTCCTTATCGCTCTTGAGGTTCGCGAGGGCCGCCTCCAGGCAGGCGGCGGGGTTCCCCTTCGGCTTGATGCGCAAAGACTCGGCCGCGTCGGCGTAGGCCTTGAGGGGCTGCCCGATCAGGTTGAAGACCCGCGCGCGCAGGTTGAGCAGGTGGTGGGCTTCCATCCGGTCGGCGGCGAGGGCCGCCGCCTCGCTGAGCTTCTGGATGGACCTCTCCCGGTCGGCCCGCGCCTCTTCCCGGCTCCGGCCTTCCGAACGCAAAAGCCGGAGCGCGTCGTCGACGAGGGCGGTGACCCGGCGGGCGTCGCGGTCCGGCAAACAGCAGAAGAGGCGGTCCTCCCTCCACTCAGCGAGCAGGCCCCGGCGCTTGGGGTCGGTCTCCTCAGCCGCCGCGAAATCCTCTCCCGCGGCGGGGTCCGCCTGCCTCCACTTGGCGCAGCCGGACACCTCGTAGGCCAGGGCGAGCTCCCGCTTGGATTCCGGGGCCGCCTGGTAGAGTTCCACGGACCGGACGGCCGCCTCGGCGGCTTCCGGGAAGCTTCCCGCGTAGAGCCGGGCCATGGCGACCCGAAGATAGGCCAGGGCGCTGGGCCGGATCGCCAGGGACTTCAGCCCGTCCTGCTCGGCCTCCTTGAACTTGCCCATGTCCATGAGCACGCGGGCGCGGCGGTTGAAGATGGGGCAGGCGTCGGGGCTTCCGGGATCGACGAGCTCGAGCGCCTCGTCGAGCTTGGAGAGCGCCTCCTTGAGCTGGGGCTCCCGCAGGCCTGAGAGGCGCTCCGCCTCGGTGAGCAGGACGTTGACTTCTTCGACGGGAGCGGACCATGCGGGAAGAAGCCCGGAATACAGGAAGACGAGCAGAATTCCCGCGAGAGCCTCTCGGCGCACCACTACCATGACACTATACCTATTTAGGCGGGTCCAGTTTTTCGACGCGAAGTCGGATGGATTTCAGCCAGATGTTCAATTCTTCGATGTATATTGAAAAACCTCCCCACTGTATACGCTGGCCCACATGAACCTCTATGCTTCTGTCCTTAAGATCATTATTTTGTGCGTCATACGGCTCAAGGAACAAGACTATTGTTGCGACTAGACCATATTTTTTCAAACCATTCTCATCGACATATTCAGACCTATGAACGTAATTTAGTCCAATACGTAGTTCTCTTGAAAAGGGATATGCAGTTCCCTGCCGAATCTCCAGTATGCTGCCAGCATTCTGCTTGTCCGCCGCTCGCTCAACCATAGTGCAGCCGAGCAAGAGCATGCAAACGGAAAATAGATATGGATAAATGCCTTTCACTTGTGCTCTCATTTCATCGGATTGTAAGAGACAGTATCGAAATTCTCCTTGAAATCTTTTTCTGTAAGGGTGACTTGCCCCCCTCTAGGGTCTCCCAAAATAACGGTCTTATTCATTTCATTTACTCCAACCAAGTAATATTCATGGTCACTATCTAATTCGGGCCTTGTCACGGCCACAGATTTTCCGGTCGCAACTGTTATCGCATAACCTTTGGCGTCCAAGTCTGCCAGTTGCTCAATGTTCGTGGAAGCAACGCGTTGTGTCGCGCTATCCTTTCCTGTGATCAACTGCATCGCGTCTGCGCCTGTCCCGCCTTTGTCAATCTTATTATAAGACTTCTGGTACTGCGCATAGGCCTTCTCGACAATCAATGACCAGAGTTCTTTTTTGCCGTCGCTACTATCACCGTATTGCGCAAATGCAAGCTCGCCATTAGGCAAGGTCGGGAATTGATTATTTACGTTGACAGTCACTGGAGTGTACTTGGGCTTCCATAACTCCCAGGCTTTGCGCTTTTGATAGAACGTGACGTCATGGCTCTTCCCATCAGGATTCGGTTGAACCATATTCTTGATGAGAGCGGGATATCTTTGTGCTATTTCGGCAAGAGAGGCCATTAAATAGCAGTCTCCAATTACGCCTTGTTTGATGTCATTAGGGCTGACGTCGTGAGTATCACCTCCGCCGAGGATGAAGGGTTTCCCATCGACTTCTTTGTACTTCAAATCAGGCAACTTCCTGCATCCGAAGACCCAGAATTTACAGTCAAGCTTGTCAAACTCTGGATTTGTGGCGGGGATACTGATGCTGCACGTTCCATCCGCTCTCAAGATTTGACCGGAAGGGCATTGCTTTGGAGCGCATTTGCCATCTGCGCCGGGCTTGCCGCCGTCAGGGCATAGACATGTTTTTCCGTCCGTGCTGAGCACTTGTCCCGTGGGACACTTCTTTGCCGCACAATTGCCGCTCGCGTCCGGCATGCTGCCGTCCAAACACTTCGTGCAGCCAGCCACCCGGCCGATGTCCTCCGGACAACATCCGTTCGGCCACGGGGACTTTCCTCTTAGCGGCTCTTTCTCGCAAATTCGTCCGCTCTCAATGCAATAGTAGGGAGGCTGACCGATGTTATTGCAGAAACCTCCTACGCTTGCGCATTCCCTATCCGTGGTGCATTGGATCTTGGCTGCAGGGGCCGAATCAGACTTCGACTTCCCCAGTAAGCCTGAGAAAAAATCTCCTATTCCGCCAATGCTGAACGCTGTTTTTTTGTCATTGTTTGCAGAAGGCGAAGAACTGCCTCCAACACCTGCCGTCTTTCTTTCTTCGAGCCCACAGGCGGCATTCTGTTTCAGTTGTTCCTTGGACTTGGAACCCTGGAAGGCGGCGAGCCCGCCAGCGGCCATGAGCGCAACAGCACCGGCCATGGCCAAGCCTAGTCCGATTCCCGTCCAGCCTAAAAGAACGCCTACTCCAATCAAGCCGGCGGCGCCAAGGAAAGCCAGCAAAGACAGCAGGAGATTCGTCTTTGCCTTATCAACGAGTTCCTTGCATTCTTCCGGAGCGGCATCCTCGCCGGCTACGCATCCTCCTCCAGGTATTTCGATAGAACCATCAGGACAAGAGGCATTTTGCTGGGAGAACAGTGGTGAGCCGCTGTCCATACTGTAAGCCTTGCCAAATCCACCATCGCCAGAGGTTTCCCTGTACCTTAAGAGAGCCTGACTCGTTCCATGATCGACCGACCCATGGAAGACTTTACCGGCCCTGACAGCGGAGTTTTCCGCATCGGATGAAATCGCTTTCAGGGACTGCTGACGTGCGTCTTCGAGCTGATTGGCTGTCCGAGAATCTCGATCCGCGGCCAGAATCGCGAGGGGGACCAAAATAAACAGCAGTGAAAGTGAGAGCCTCGCGCGAACCGGCCGGCTGAGTACTCTCAGACGCATTTTCAATCTCTACCCTTCGACCCCGGCCTGCCTTTCTGTGGGATAATATTGTAAGTCAACAGGGGTCTTACAACATGGGACTAATGCCCCAGATGCGCATAGGTCTAATGACCTGCGCCCGCCCCCCCATGAGGCGTTCGCCAGTAATGCGTTATGGAACGATCAGGCCCGGCTGGTGATTTGGATGAGGTGGAACCCGAACTGGGTCTGCACCGGGCCATGGACCTTGTTCAACTCGCCGCTGAACACCACGCCGTCGAACTCCTTGACCATCTCGCCCGGCCCGAACTCGCCGAGGTCGCCGCCCTGGCGGCCGGAGGGGCACTGCGAATGCTTCTTGGCCAGCTCGCCGAAATCGGCCCCGCCCTCGATCTGCTTCTTCAGAGACTCGCACTCGTCCTTCGTCTTGACCAGGATGTGCCGCGCCCGCGCTCGTGCCATGGTTCCCCCCTTGGTGCGGGGATTTTAGCAGTTTGCTGTTGACAAAATCGGCTGGTCCTGTTATATATATCTCCCGTACCAGCCGTCAGGCCGCACAGGGCACGCCGAGACCTTGGGTCTGCGGCGTCCGTATTTCTGGAGGCATCCCATGCGGCGTCCCCTTGTCGCATCGCTCGTCCTGGCTCCCCTGCTCTTCGGCGCGGCCCTCCCGGGCCCGGCACGGGCCGACTCGGCCCTCCTGCGCATCAAGGGCCGGCTCACCAACGCCAAGGGCGCCCAGCTCACCGGCGCGGCCCCGCTCACCTTCCGCATCCTGGACTCGGCCGGCCGAGAACACTGGCGCGACGCCCGCGTGGTCAGCGCGGCCTCGGGAGAGTTCTTCGCCGAGCTCGGCTCGGGAGCGAACCCCCTGCCGCTCCCGGGCGAGGTGCAGGGCGACTGGCGCCTGCGGGTGGAGCCCCCCCGGAACAGCGGCTGGAAGGTGCTCGACCTCGTCCTCGACCCCCGCCGCACCCAGCTGAGGCAGCTGCTGGCCCAGTTCGACGCGAGCGACCGCCGGGTCTTCGACAAGCTCGACGACCCGCACCCCCAGCTGGCGAGACTGCTGGCGCAGGAAGCCCGCGCCGCGGCTGCGCCGCCCCCCTACGAGTCGTACCTCCGGCAGGAGGACGCCCCCAGGACCCCGACGCCCCTCGCGGCCCTCGCCCCGGCCGAGCGCGACCGCCTCCTGCGGCTCGAACGGGTGCTCCGCTCGGAGCGGGAGCTCCTGAAGCAGCGCCTGACGCGCCTCGCGATGGACTATGAGCGCCGCCCGGCAGCGAGCCTGCCGCCGCGGCTCATCCGCATCGGAGTGGCGGTCTCCGCCCGCTGACCTGATCACTCTCCGCGACGTCCACAAGCATTTCGGCGGGCAGGCCCTCTTCGAGGGGGCCTGCCTCCAGATCAACGGGCGCGACCGCTACGCCCTGGTGGGCCCCAACGGCGCGGGCAAATCCACCCTCTTCAAGATGCTGCTCGGCTCCCTCGAGCCGGACTCGGGGGAGATCCAGCTCAAGAAAGGCGTCTCGGTGGGCTATCTGCCGCAGGAGAACGCGCCGGCCTCCGAGCGCACGGTGCTGGCCGAGGCCCTCTGCGGCCACGAGGACCCCGACGGACGCAAGACGGCGGAGGCCAAGGCCGTCCTGATGGGCCTGGGCTTCCGGCTGGCGGACTTCGAGCGCCCGCTGAGCGCGCTCAGCGGAGGCTGGGCGATGCGGGCGGCGATGGCCCGCCTGCTCCTCGAGGAGCCCGACCTGCTCCTCCTCGACGAACCGACCAACCACCTCGACATCGACTCCCTGCTGTGGCTGCAGGACTACCTCGCCTCCTACCCCGGGGCGCTCTTCATCATCTCCCACGACCGGTCATTCATCGACCACGTCTGCGAGGCGATCGTGAGCGTCGAGGGCCACATGCTCAAGGTCACCCGCGGGGACTACGCGGCCTTCCTGCGCGAGCGGGAGGCCGCCGCCGAGCGCCTCCGCTCCGAGTGGCGCCAGCAGCAGGTCGAGATCTCGCAGATGGAGGACTTCATCGCC
>DMEZ01000009.1 GCA_003450735.1 Elusimicrobiota bacterium
GCGGGCGTCGATAAGACGAGCTCGTAGCGGCAGGACAGTTCGGCGGCGGAAGGCTGCGCGGCTGCGACGCTCAGCGGCGCGGTCCCTTCGCACGAGGTGAGCCGGAGCGCGCGAAGAGGGCCCTCGGAAGGGATGATCTCGCAGCTCCCCGATCCGGCGTAGCGGCGCGCCTCGCGCCGCAGCCGGAGCGCACCCCGGGCGCGTTCCGCCCCGTAATCCACCCGGCCGATCACGTCGATATGGGTCCAGGCCCCGCCTCCGAGCAGGTCGGTGTCCGCGGTGAGATCGGCTTTCAGACGCCGTTCTCCCGCGGAATCGCCAACCAGCAGGTCGGCCGAGACAAAGAAGGGTCGCAGGGCGCCTGGAGCAAGCACGGCCAGCAGGCTTCCGGAAGCGGCCTTCTGAGATGAGATGAGCGAGAAGCTGGGCGCCTCCAAGCGGAGCGCATCGACCGACGTCGAGCGCAGCGCCTCGGCGAAGACGCCCGGCGCCTCCGGGGCCTTAAGCCGCCGCAGGTCGAGGCGCGCGCTCCTGGCGAGGGCGACGAGGTCCTCGATGCGTTCGACGACCGGCCCGCGGACCGAGTAGAACACGACCGCGCTCAGCTCGATCTTCGAGAAGCATCCCGAGAACACACCCTGGCGGTCGGCGACGCAGAAATCCGTTGCGCTCAGGTTGTAGCGATGCCGGCGGAGCGTGAGGGCGTCAGCCGAGAATCGGAGGCTCGACCAGCGCGGCGAAAAGTCCGCGCCGAAGCGCTTCAGCGCGGCCCCGACGCTGCGGGACGTGAGCAGCAGTCCCGGCCGGGCGAGGAACACCGCCGCCGCGAGGAGGGCTCCGGCGAACAGGATGGCCGCGGCGGAGGCGGCCAGCATCAGCCCTCTGCGCATCAGAACTCCCGTCCATAGCTGAAGAAGAACTGCCAGCGGGGCCGGTGCGAAGGCGTGTCCGGGTTGCGCCGCCAGAGCAGGCCGCGGGCGATCGTCGCTCGGAAGGCGCCGATGAAGGTGGACCACCGCACGCCGGCGCCGGGCGCGTAGTAGACGTCGGGGTCGAGGCGCTGCGAGGAGAGCCCCGCCATCGCCGCGTCGATGAAAAGGAGCGGCTGGAGACCGTAGGGCAGGATGTCCCCCGCGCGCAGCTCGAACCCCTGATACACCCCGCACAGGAAGCCGTTCTCGTCTCCGAGCTCGCCCGGCCCGACGCCGCGGAAATCCGCGTCGCCTCCGATGAAGAAGCGCATCGCGGGAGGCAGCTCGCGCAGGGCGGCGTCGCGGTCGCCGACCACGGTCATCCCCGCCCAGCCGCGGGCGGCGAGCACGACGAAGGGCGGCTCGAAGGCGCCCACGTTCCAGAGCTTCTCCACCCCGAGCCGGATCCTGTGCGCCGTCAGCGAGGAGTTCAAGCCGGAGATGCGCGAGGCCATGTCGAGCGCGGCGTGGGAGCCGCTGCGGGGCTCCCGCAGGAAATACTCGAAGAGATGGCTGGTCAGCTCGACGTGGGTGTTGAAGCTCTGGAAGAACGAGTTCCGCGGACCGATGCCGCGGCGCGTGTCGGCGTACTCGAGCGCCGGGCCCGCGTGGAACTCCAGGCGCATGACCTGGTCGTCAAAGGTGAAGGCCGGCGCAAGCGAGACCACGGAGGACACGGTCTCGAAGCGGGGCTCGTCGCTGCGCGCCGCGGCGGCGCGGGGCAGGAGATGGAGCCGCGAGGAGGGGCGCAGATACAGGCGCATATGCGCGTCGAGCGACTGCTCCCGCTTCGAGGCAAAGAGGGTCGTCTCGGCGGAGCTCGCGCGCCAGCCGATGCGGGAGTGGGTCCAGCGAGCGCGGAAGCGCGCGAAGCCCTCGGTGTCGATGCCGACGCCGATGCGGATCAGGCGCGGAGGCGCCGAGGCCACGCGGTGGACGATGCGGACGCCGCCGGTCGCGCAGAGGATGTCGTAGGAGGAGTTCAAAAACAGGGCCTCGCTGACCACGCGGTGCGACGTCAGCGTCAGCAGCCGCAGGTCGAGGGGCTTGTCCCGCTCGAAGGCCTCGAAACGGCGGAAGATGCCTGGGTCGATGCCCTCGAGGGCGGGCTCCTCGATCGGGTCCGCGTTGAAAACGGCGCCCTCCGAGAACCGGGCGAGCACCACGCCGGAGGCCGCGTCGGCCGACATCTCGACCTCCGGGCAGGCGTAGCCGCGGTTCTGGAGCTCGCCGGTCAGCGTGCTTTTGACCTGGTCGAGCATCACGGGCGTCAGCGGCGCATCCACGACGCGGCGCCATTTGCTCGGGTCGACCCCCGGCGGGAGGCCGACACCCTCCAGGCGGCTTATCACGGTGGCTCTCCCGGGGTCTACGGACAGGCCCCGGTCGACTTCCATGAACACCGGGTGGTGGTACGCGCGCTGCTGGAGGAACGCTCTCAGGAAGCGCTGGGCTTGGGCCCGCGGCACCTCCTTCCACGCCGCGCTGTCGGGATCCCCGCAGACGAGCCGACGCTCGGCCGCGCTCAGGGCGATCTTCTCACCCGTGAAGACGACGCCGGGGCACGGCGGATCGCCGCCCGCCGCGAGGGCGCCTCCTGGGAGGAGCAGGAGCCCTCCCAGGAGGAGCGCCGGGGTGTCTTGGATGAAGGACCTTCGGCTATGCCAGCTGCTTGCCGATATGCGTCCAGGCGCTTTTGAGCTCATCGGTGATATGCTTCAGCTCGGAGGCGCTGACGCGCTTGACCCGTCCGTAGCGCGCCGCGGTGTCGTCCACGAGCTTCTCATAGGCCTGTTGATTGAGGTCTTTGAGGTTCTCCATCTTCTCGAGCACCTCCCCTTTCAATTGGAGGGCCCAGCCCGCGATCCTCTCGCGGTTCTTGGCGCCCCGACGGCCATAGAGGAAATACCCGCCCGCCGCGGCGAGGGCCGCCAGACCGATCCCCGCTCCGATCATCTTGTCTTTGTTCTTCATGACCATCCTCCGTTCGATCCATGGATCGACGCACTTGGGATGATTATGCACCATGCCGGCGATGCGGCCAATACGGAGTACTACGCGCAGCGCAGAGTAGAACTCCGCATTGCGCCCTCGAGCGGCGGTTGATACCCTTGCCGTAGTAAGGAGATCGAATGAAGAACCTGCTGCTCGCGCTCGCGTGCCTGGCCGTGGCCGGCGGGAGCCCGCTCTGGGCCCAGAAGGCGGGGAACCTGGGCGCCGGAGTCATCCTGGGCAATCCGACGGGCGTCACGGGCAAGTACTGGATGAATGAGACCTATGCCGCGGACGCGGGCCTGGGCTTCAGCACGAGCCTCTCCGTGTACGGCGACTATCTCTGGCACGGCTGGACGGTGCTCCCTCAGCCCTCCGAAGGGAAGCTGCCGGTCTATCTGGGCCTGGGCGCGCAGATCCGGACTCTGCACGAGCTGGAGTTCGGCGTCCGCACGGTCGCCGGAGCGGCGTACTGGCTGCCGCGCCATCCCCTGGAGCTGTTCATCGAGATCGCTCCCGTCTTCCGTCTGGTGCCCGGCACCAGCGTCGGCTTGGACGGAGGGGTGGGCCTGCGGTACTATTTCCGCTGATCCGGCGCGCCCGAAGGGGCGGCGGCTCGACGGGAATCCAGCGCCTTTCGTAGTATAATGGCTGAAGCACTTGAGAAGACTGAGGTGCTCCCAGAAATTCGG
>DMEZ01000084.1:0-7607 GCA_003450735.1 Elusimicrobiota bacterium
GGCATGTCTAGCGGGGTGCGGCGTGGGTGGTCAAGCCGCCGGAGCGTCGGACTTGCCGATGGTCTGCTGGACCTTGGCCAGCAGCTCATCGGTGTTGAAGGGCTTGGTCATGAAGCCGACGACCTGGGGGAACTTCTTGAAGAGGGTCTTGGAGGGCTCGAGCGCGGTCAGGACGACGATGGGGATGTTCTTGGTCTGCTCGTCCTGGGAGATCTTGATCTGGAGCGAGTAGCCGTCGATGCCGGGAAGCATGACGTCGAGGACCAGCATGGCCGGCTTGTGCTGGAGGATGGCATTCCAGGCGTGGCGGCCGTTGTCGCAGGTCTCGACTTCATAGCCGCCCTGCTCCAGCGTAAAGCGGATGAGGCTGAGCATCTCCGGCTCATCGTCGATGACCAAGACCTTCTTCGCCATATCGTCGCTATTATAATACACTCCCTAGCGAAATGACAACAAGAGTCCGCAAGAACCTCCTCTCCAAGCTCATGGCCTTCGACCGGGCCGAGGGGCTCCTGCGGGCCGGAGACAAGGTGCTGGCCGCGGTCTCGGGGGGGCCGGACTCGGTCTGTCTGGCCCATCATCTCGGCCGATTGATGTCCAAGCGAAGGATCGCCTTGACGATCGTCCACTTCCATCACGGCCTCCGGGGCCGGGCCGCCGACGAAGACGCGGCCTTCGTGCGGGCCTTGGCCGCCCGGCTGGGAGTCCCTTATGTGGAAAGGCGGCTTGCGGTCGCCAAGGCCGCCGAAGCCGAGCGGCGGAGCCTCGAGGACGCCGGCCGGGCTCTGCGCTACCGGGCCCTGGCCGAACTGGCGCGGTCGGGACGCTTCGACAAGGTCGCGACCGGGCATCACCTCGACGACCAGGCCGAGACGCTCCTGCTGCACCTGCTCAGAGGGACCCAGGCGAAGGGGCTGGCCGGCATCCCGGCGAAGCGGAAGTTCACCCCCGGGACGATGGTCATCCGCCCCCTGCTCGCCCTGACGCGCAAGGATGTGCTGGCCTACCTCCAGGCCTTCGGCCTGGGTTATCGGAAGGACAAGAGCAACGCCTCCGACGCGTTCACCCGGAACTGGGTGCGCAGGCGCCTGCTGCCGCTATTAGAGAAGAAGAGCCCCCGCATCCGCGAGCACCTCTCCGCGCTGGCGCAGGACGTGAGCCGGCTGCTTCACCCTCGCTGAGACGGCGAGTTCCTATCCCGTCGTCCCCGAGTTTTTGGAATAAACCGGAGGCGCTGGAAAGCCCCTCCGGTTCTTCTTTTCTGTGCGGCAGAGAGGAGACCTGCGTCGTGGCCTGTTGTCTAGAACATATCCCGCAGTTCGAACCGAACTATTCGTCGGTCGTCGCGCTCATCACTAAGGACATACAGACGGCCGTTGCCATCTATCCGGATGCGATTGACCCAACCCCCGATGTGCTTGGCAAGACTGAACTCTTTGACGAAGGCTCCATCCGGCTGAAACTTCAGGAGCGCCTTATTCGCCTCATCATAGACATAAATGTTGTTCTGCGCATCCAGGGCGATATCCCTGGGACTCCAGAACTGCTTTCCGGAGGCCTTCCCACTAATGAGCGTCTTCGTCTCGCCGTCAGACGAAATGGTCTTGATCTCAGGGATATCCGACATCGTCCCATACAGTCGACCTTCCCGGTCCACCGACATGAACCGAACCGAGAAGAGTCGGCTACCATACTTCCCTTTCAGGGGAGTGATTTGCTTGGTCTGAGCATCGAAGAAGAAGACACCCTCTGGATGGGAGTAGGCGTATATCCCTCCCTGATTATCAAAGGCGAAGGACGCGATATATTGATTCGACTCCCTCGCTGGAAACTCGACAACCAAACGACTGTTTTCCCCCTCGTATTGCCAGATACCCTTCCCATCGCAAAAGAACACGTTCCCCTGTCGATTCTTCGCCAATCGGACGAAATCTCGCAAACTGGACTTAGCCTGGAAACGCGAGAGGATCCGCCCAGACCGGTCCGCTTTGATCACATACTGCGCGACAACCATGTAAATTTCATTGCCCGACACTTCGATATCCAGGATATTGCTGTTGGATATGTTGGGAAGGCTCATGGTCGGAATACGGATTCGACTCACCGCGCTGGTCTTGCTGTCGAATACAGTGACGACGTCGCCCCCCTGAGCGCCGTAACCGACGACATAGACGTTCCCTTTCTCATCCACCGCCCCGCCTGTCGGCTCGGTGACGCTCTCATCCTCAAAACTCCTGATGAATTCGCCACCCTTCCCGAACTTGAGGATACGCCGGCTGCCTCGATCGATGACGTACAGATTATCTTCCTTGTCCGAGAACATATGGACGATGTGGCTGAAACTTCCCTCGGCCAGCTTCGGAGGCCTCATCGGGATGAGTTGTCCTTTCGAGTCTACCCGGAAAACGTTACCCTTCACTGGCTGAGTAAAGACCAAGTCCCCGCGTCGATTCCCGACCATGCGCCCCTTAGAGTTCCCCCATTCCCGGCAGGAGGGCACTGTGATGTTGCGCACCAGAGCACCCTGATAGTCGAATCCCCGAAGACTCTCCCAGTACAACACCCAGAACATCTCTGCATCCGTCCAAATCGCCTGCGGGAATTGCTCGCTGTGCGAGATTCCCCCCACGCCATTGTGGAGTTCCGACTTCAGCTCGAAGTTCTTGAACTGATTCACCAACTCCCCGAGAACAGCCCCTCCATTGCTCAATACGATGAGCTTGCTATAGGATTCCAGAAACAGCTTCGCGGCGTTCCGATACATCGCATGCGGAATCTCGGTGATCCCATTGTCGGGGAGGGATTTCAGGAACTTCCCATTGGAATCATGCCGATCGAACCGGGGCTGAGCCCCACTCGGGCTCGGGCGCCCATCAGGCCCTTTCCTATCGAGTAATCGGAGCAGGAGAATGCTGCCGTCATCCAGGACATCAAAATCGAAGATTCCACGTCGGAATGTCTTCTCGATATCCTGAATCACGGTCACCGGTACGACGGACTTGCCGGCCTCGAATGCGGCATCCGGCGGCAGGCGCCCAAGCGCACTAAGCTCTTTCCAGAGTTCGTTCGCCTTGGCTTGTTGACCCAGCTTCTGCCAATAGAGCCTCGCCAGACTCGATTTTGCCTCAACAACCTCATCCTGCAACTCCGGAAAGGTCTTAACGACCCCGGCATACTCTTTGGCTGCAGCCTCATAGGATTCATTACTCATCAGGATGCCGGCTGCACGGAGCTGCGCTTGCGCGCAGATCTTCCTTTCCTTCGGGAATCTGGCGGGGCATTGCCTAAGAGCAATGATGTCGCGGTCAGAGGCAATCTTCCAGAATTCGACCGAATCCGGAGCAGGCAGTTTTCTGCCCCGCGTCTCAGGCTGAGGTCCGCAAGGTTTCAGGCCGGCCGCCATCTTGTCGTACTCTCTCAAGCCCTGCCGCAGTCGGCCTTGTTTGTCGGACAGCGACTCTTGTTCGACTATTCCTTTCGCCTCCGGGTCTCCGGTAGCCGCCCAGAGAAGCAACAGCCCCTGTCGATCCCGTGTCTTGGGATCTTCCCACATCCGACGGAACTCCGCGGAATCCTCTGCGGAAAGCGGGAATGACCTTTGCTTCAGATTCCGGCAATCGCCTCGGTTGAACTCGATGTTCGTATGCGTCTTCACTGCAAAATTCACAAGAGGGTCCAGCATGCCGGGAGTTTGAGCCGCGCTCCAGCCGAGCATGGTTTGGGTCGTGATCCATTGGCTCAACTTCCACTGGCCGTTCTCTTTCAGGAAGGAAAAGGTCATGGGCGGCAGATAGCCCTTGGCAAGTAGAGCCATCACGATGGTGACTTCGGCGTACTTGTCGTTCCATATCCTCTCTTCCAGCACATGCGTCGCCTCAGGGATTCCGTACTTGCCCACATCGAGGACCGTTTGGAAGGCGAACAGCTCCCGCATATCGTTGCTCAACGGCTTACCTTGCTTCTCCTCCAGGTACTTCTTGGTCTCAAGCAGTCGCTTCTCAACCTGGGGATTATAGAGGGCATCGAACACTTCGATATCTGTCCGACTGAGGCAGCTGAACCATAGATGAGCATCCATGGTCTTTGCGGCTCGAATCAGTGTTTCCATTGTCGACTTGGGTGTCTGAAAGCCGCGCGCGTGAACGTCCATGCCAAGCAGCACCAACAGGAAGGGGACGGCAAGAAAGCTAGTCCGTCTCATCCATCCTCCACGCATACTGAGCTAAGGAGAAAGAGGCGTGACACTATCGATTTGATAGACACTCTCAGCTCCATAAGGATTTGCCACTCTCACCGTGGCGCGTACCGGGACAATCTTCAAGCCGGAATCCCACATGACATTCAGCTTCTTCGCGAAGGGCAGTTCCTCCCCAGCGTCCAACATGATTTCATGCTTATCCCAGACGGCGCCGTCAGTAGACTGAATAGGAACCCCGTCGACCAGAATCGAGACGACGACCCTCTGGGTGTTGCCCATGATATCCAGCGGAAAGACTTGGACATTCACGACCTTGGGGCTGGCTGGCACCGATTCCGACCTAGTGGCAGACTGGGACTGGATCTCACCCTTAGGACGCGCTTCTGGGATGGGCTGCTGACGATGTTGAGGCCGCCCGCCACCACATCCAAGCGTCTGAGAACCAAATGCGACCGCCACAAGGACGACCCAGGCCGGCGAGATGGCGGTTATTCGCGTGGGAATCACCCTACACCATAACTTCAAAGTTCTCTACGAGCTTACCGCTATGGGAATCGATATTCAAGGCTTACTGCGGGAATATGTTCCGCTCCAAGGCGGTTTTTTGGTGGTTTCCATCGGAACAGCGCGATATAGCGTTTATTCCGCCCAGGTAAAGGCCACGCGGTGAGTTCTATCTATTACACAGACTGGGCCGCCACGATCTACCGCGGTCCATGAAACAGCCCCGCAAGGGGCTGTCTCATTTGTTGACTTTATGATAGAGTTTATGATAACTTTATGAAAATGTATTCCCCCATTTTCCATATGGCGCCCCGCGTCTATCGACTCCTTGAAGAAATCTCCAAGGTCCGAGAACAACTGCGGTCCTCGCTGGTCAAGGTGCCCTGGGTCCCCTCTCTGGTCAGAGACGCGATGGCCCGCGCCGCGTGGGGGTCGACGGCGATCGAAGGCTGCACGCTATCCCTCGAAGCCATCAAAGGACTCATGGAGGGAAAAGAAGCCCCCGGATATCCCGACCGCCACGTCCGCATGGCACAGAACTACCTGGACGCCCTGACCTGGCTCCAGAAACGCGGACAGTCCAAGGCCATACTTGAAGAAGACGTTTTGCGCCTCCACAAGATCATCGCCGAGGGTGCCGTGGATGAGGGCCCTATCGGTTCGTATCGGAGGACGGACGTACGGGCGGGCCTGCACGTATGCCCGCCATGGCGGCAGGTACCGCTGCTGACAAGGGATATGTTGGACTGGCTCAACAGATTGGCGGGAGAGCTCCCGGCTGTCTTCTCTTCTGCGATCCTCCATCTGCGGTTCGTCGAGATCCATCCCTTCAGGGACGGCAACGGCCGGGTGGGCAGAGCTCTCGCGACCTGGCAGCTCTATCGCATGGGGTTCGACACCCTCCATGTCTTCGCCCTCGATGAAGTGCTGCTTGAGAACCGCGCCTTCTACATCAAGAACCTGCAGCGCGTCCAAGTCGAGCGCGAAGACTTGGGCGGCTGGCTCGAATTCATGGCCGAAGCCGTCCTGGAGACGCTGGAACGAGTTCAGAAGCGCATCCAGGCCCTGGGCTTGTCAGGGCAGGAGCCCTTATCTCTCACCCTCCGGCAAGAGAAACTATTGCGCCTGCTTCGTGAGAGAGGCCCTTTGGCGATCCGCGATATTGCTCGGGCGTTGCGCGTCACGCCTCCTGGAGCTCACTACGCACTCAAACCGCTTCTCGGCAATGGCGTAATCAAGACCATCGGCGCGCATAAGAGCACGCGCTACCTGCTGAGCTGACCACCCAGGTGAAGGCCGCGAGGTGAGTTCTATCTTTTGACCAGACTGGGCCGTCAGCTTGCCCTTCTTGACAACCGTGCCTTCAGACAGCATAATATGCATATTCATATGACCAGAACCACCATCCTCGCCGACGACTCCCTCCTGCTCGAGATCCGTGCTCTGGCCGCCCGCGCCGGAGTGTCCGTCTCCGCGGTCATCCGCCAGGCCCTCGAGAAGTTCGTGCGCGAGCAGAAGAAGGAAAAGGCGGCCCCGTCATTCTTGGGCATCGGACGCAGCGGCGGAGCGCTCAAAGTCTCGGAACACGAAGAGGACTACCTCTTCCAAGAAAAACCCCGGAAGAGCCGCTGATGGCCGTCCTGGCCGACACCGGCTTCCTCTTCGCCCTGCTCGACCAGGACGACAGCCATCATCAGGATACCGTCCAGTTCCTGAAGGAATGTCGGGAAGCGCTCATCGTCCCGGCCGTCGTCCTACCCGAGGTCTGCTATCTGGCCCACAAATACCTGGGGCCGGAGGCGGAGGCCGCCTTTCTAGAGAGCTTGCTGCGAGGCGAGTTGCCCCTCGATTGGGGCGAGACCGTCGACCTGAGCCGGGCCCTCGAAATCCTCAGGAAGAGGCCCGAGTTCGGCATGGTGGATGCGGCGGTCATGGCCGTCGCCGAGCGCCTGCGCATCCGGCGCATCGCGACCTTCGACCGGCGCCACTTCGGGAGCTTCGCGCCGGCCCTCTGGCCCTCGTTCGAGCTGCTGCCCTCCTGAAGAAAGCGGGGCCAGTCTTAACCCGCCTTCAACCTGCGCGCAATACCGCTTTCACAGCCGGCGCGGATACTCTAGAATAGCCGAAAGGAGAGCCCCCATGACCATCCGACTCGTTCCGCTGTTCGCACTGGCCGCCTGCCTGGCCGCGGCGGGAGCCGCCGACGCGAAGCTCAAGCCCCTGAAAAAGCCCGTACCGCCTCCGGCCGTCGAACCCGAGATGGCGGAAGGCTCGATGCCGGAGGACCCCGACGCGAGCGCGCCGTTCCCGGCCCCGGACGAGCCGGAGCAGCCGATGTTCAAGGTCTCCTTCAAGATCCGGTTCGAGGGCCTCGAGGGCTCCGGCAACTTCGCCGTCCGCGGCGCCACCCAGAGCAACTACGTGGTCGGCGGGGACACGCCGTTCGTCATCGAGAATGCGGCGGGGAAGGGCCTGGAGTTCAAGAAGCACGGGACCATCGTCAACATCCTCCCCGTGCTCGACCCCTCGAAACCCGACACGGTGGACTCCCAGATCCAGATCGAGATCTCGGGCCCCGGCAAGCCCACGACCGAGCTCAAGGCCTTGCCCGTGCAGACCTTCCAGCTCCAGACCGAGTTCCTGTCGACCCTCGGGAAGAAGGCCGTGCTGGTGGACGAGCCCAACAAGCGGGTCGAGGTCCTCATCGAGGTCCTCAAGCCCTAGACGAACGGCCGGGGTCCTTCAGGGATTCGACGGCGGGAAGATCGCTTCGAACACCTTCTTGCCGACCAGCACTTCGGCGACGTAGTAGTACTTGGCCAGCCCGATGGCCCGGTCGGCGGCGTCGTCGCCGCTGACGTCCACCGCGAGGAAATAAACCCCCTGGCCGTCGTTCAAGGCCTGG
>DMEZ01000084.1:7863-8881 GCA_003450735.1 Elusimicrobiota bacterium
CGCGCGATCTTCGGCCGGTCGAAGGTGTAGAGGGTGCCGTTGAAGTCGATCTGGATCTGGTTTTCGGCGCGGGAGATGCCGGCGAGGGCGAGAAGGGCGGCGGCGAAAGCGATGCGGTTCATCAGAGCCTCCGTGGGTCCGTTGTCCTGGGATGCTAGCGCATGGGCGGCGGGAGGGTCAAAGGCAAAGGACCCAGGTTGTTGAAGCCCTGGCTGCGCCTAGGATTGCAGCAGCTTTCCGATGAAGCGGAACGCCCCGCCCCGGATGAGCGGGCCGTGCCCGCAGGCGAGCACGTCGCAGTCCATCTTCGCGAGCGACTCGAGCGTGCTCCGGGCGGCCGCGGCGTCCTTGAGGTAGCTCTGGGCCGGCAGGTGGAGCCGTCCCCCCCGGTTGCTCAGGGCGTCTCCGCAGAGCAGCACCTGCCGGGTCGGATGGTAAAGGCCCAGGGAGCCCTCGGTGTGCCCCGGCAGGTGCAGGATCTGCCACTGCGGCAGGCCCCGCACCGGCTGTCCCGGCTCGACCGGCAAAGCCACGTCGATGGGCTCCCAGGGCTGGAGAGGCTCATGGAAGAAGCCCATGCAGAAGCTCTTGAGCCCGCCGGGGGCCCGGGGCGCCTTCCCCGTGAGCGCGGGGATGTCCTTGGGGTGCGCGTAGACCTTGAAGCGATGCTTGGCCATGAGCGCCGTGAGGGCGCCGCAGTGGTCGGCGTGCGCGTGGGTGATGACCGCGCGCTGGACGTCCTTGAAGCTGAAGCCGTTGTCCTTGAGCTCGTCGAGGAGCGCGTCGGCGGTCTTGGCCGGCCCCGCGTCGACCAAGGTCATGTCCTGCGTCCCCTCGAGCAGGTAGGCGTTGACGAACCCGCAGGACTCGAGCAGGTAGATGCCCTCCGCGATGCGCTTCATCGCTCGACGACGCGCACGCTCTTGAGGACCTGCGGCTCCTTGGGCCGGTCGATGGGCCGCCCGGCCTCGTCGACCAGGGTGCGGGGGACTCTGGAAAGAGCTTCCACGATCCCCAG
>DMEZ01000084.1:9127-15729 GCA_003450735.1 Elusimicrobiota bacterium
AGGGTCCCCGCCCTGCACCACGAAGCCGGGGATGACGCGGAAGAAGAGGGTGCCGTCGTAGAGCGGCCGCTGGACTTTCTGCCCGTCGGCCGGGTCGATCCACTCTTTTTTCCCCTCGGCGAGGTCCCGGAAGTTCTCGACCGTGCGGGGCGCCTCGAGAGGGAGCAGGCGCGCTTCGATAATCCCCTGCGAGGTCTCGAAGACCGCGAAGAGCTCCTTCTTGACCGGGACGGTTGAGGCTTCTACCGCCGACGCGGCAGCCGCGGCCGGGGCGGCAGGAGCCGGGACGTCCTCCCTCACGGCCGCCGTCTTCTTCGAGCAGCCCGCCAGGGCGGCCAAGGCCAGCAGGAGGAGCGTTCTGCGCAGGGTCATATCCTCGTCCTCCGGCGCAGCGGCGCGAAAGCCGCGGTCGGGAAGCCGATGTCCAGGACCTTCAGCTCGCCCACGAAGCGCTGGGCCGGCGCGGCCAGCAGGCCGCGCTTGGGCAGGCCGAGGGTGCAGGTCAACGCCGCCTGGATCACCACGCCGCTGTGGTAGCCCGTATCCGGGTTGAGCCCGGAGGGCACGTCGATGGCCACGGTGGGCTTGGCCGATTTCGTCATGCGCTGGATCATCTTATGGATGAGGCCCGCCGGCTTGCCGCTCGAGCCGGTGCCGAGCAGGGCGTCGACGAGCAGGGCCGAAGAGCGCAGGCGCACGTCGAGTTCGACGAGCTCCTCCGAAGCCTGGTGGACCGAGACCCCCGCTTCGGCGGCGCGCGTGAGGTTGGTCTGGACCTCCTGGGTGTAGGAGCCCTCGCGCTTGGGGGGTGCGATGTAGGCCATCACCTCTCCGCCCATCTCCTTGAGGAAACGGGCGGCCACGAGCCCGTCGCCCCCGTTGTTGCCGCGGCCGCAGCAGACGGTGATGAGGGTGTCGGCGATCTTTATGGATAGCCGTTTTTCGAGGAAGATCGCCGTCTCCCGGGCCACCCCCCGGCCGGCGTTCTCCATGAGGTCGAGGGCTAAGACGCCGCAGACGTCGATGGCGCGCCGGTCCACGGCCTGCATCTCGGCAGCCGTGACGACGGGGAAGCCCTGGTACTCGTCGGGGATGGGGGTCTTCATCGGCCTAGCTGAAGAGCTTGACGACCTGGGCGACCATGCTCCAGGCGAACAGGAAGACCACGAGCGCCGAGAGCACCGCCGCGGCGGCGTAGGGCAGGACCACGACCATCGTGGCCCGGGCGGCGCTGAGGCCGTAGTTGCTCCGGACGCTGCGCACGCGCAGGGTGAAGGTCAGCAGCCCCCCGAAGATGATCAGGAGGGGCAGCGGCCAGTAGGAGTCGGGCCGCAGGGCGTTGGCGAGCATCGCCGCCGGCAGCACCAGCGCCCAGGCCAGGTCGCTGAAGCCCAGCAGGACGAAGAGGGAGGAGGCCCGCCCCTCCCCGCCGGACGCCTCCGCGACGAAGTGGAAGATGGCGGTCATGATCGCCCCGCCGAGGATGTGCAGGAGGCAGGAGAGCGCCAGGGACGGCCACACCCAGGCAAGGCCCCGGGAGCTGGAGAAGAGCGCGGAGACCAGCCCGACGCTCAAGCCCCCCAGCAGGAAGGCCGCCAGCCCGCGCATCAGCGGGGGCTTGCGGCGCACGTCCTCGGCCGCGCGGGGCGGGTCGAGGAGGAAATCCTCGATGAGGTCGGCGGTGGCGATCATCGTCCCCAGCGGTACTCGAGGCCGCTGTAGCTCCACTGGCTCTTGAGCTCGCGGACGAGGTCGAGCTCGCCGGTGAGGCGCCCGCCGTAGGCGCTGTCCAGGAACTCGAGGAAGCCCGCCCAGGAGTCCGCGTCCCGCAGGATCTCCGGCTTGCCCGTGATGCCGCCGAGCTTCGCGGCCAGCTCGAGGGCGCGGGTCGAGTCGCCGAGCTCGTCGACGAGCTTCTTCTCCAGCGCCTGGGCGCCGGTGAAGATGCGGCCGTCCGCCAGCGGCTTGACCTGCTCGACCGGGATGCCGCGCCCCTCCGAGACCGCCGCCAGGAACTGCCCGTAGGAGTCGTCGATGAGGCTCTGGAGCAGCTCCCGCTCCTCCTTGGTCATGGGGCGCGTCATCGAGCCGATGTCCTTCATCTTGCCGGACTTGAGGATCTCGGACTTGACGCCGATCTTGGAGAAGAGGCCCTCGATGTTGCTCAGGTGCATGGCCACGCCGATGGAGCCGATGAGGGTGCCGGGATGGGCCACGATGAGGTTGCAGGGCGCGGCGATGTAGTAGCCGCCCGAGGCGGCCACGTCGCCCATCAACGCCACGATGGGCTTCTTCTTCTCCTCCCGGATGCGCTTGATCTGGCTGTGGATCTCCTGCACCGCCCCGACGCTGCCCCCGGGCGAGTTGATGTCGAGGACGATGGCCTTGACCTCCTTCTTATCGGCCAGGCTGCGCAGGCGGCGCACCAGCGACGGGGAGCCCTTGCCCCAGGGGTGCGAGCTGGCCTCGCCCTGGTAGATGCCGCCCCGGACGCTCACCCAGCCGACCGCCTCCTTCTTGGAGGCGAGGAGCGAGGCGGCCTTATCGAGCCCGCCCCCCCTGCCGCCGTTGTCCTTGGCGGGACGGAGCACGATGACCAGGGCCGCCGCGAGAGCGGCCGCGTAAAGGCCGACCAGGGCCCAGAGCAGGACGCGCTTCCTTGGACGAGGAGCCGCGGCGCTAGGCTCCGCCGCGGGGGCCAGGTCCTCGACGGGCCGCGGGTCCGGCTGCTCTTCAGTGCTCATATGGGTTTCCTGACCTCAGCGATGTCGACGACCTTGTTGCGGCCGGTCTCCTTGGCGCGGTAGAGCGCCTGGTCGGCCTGCCGGACGACTTCCTCGGCCCCGTTCCCGTCCCGGGGGAAATGCGCGATCCCGATGGAGATCGTCGTCCTGACCTGCTGGGTCGCCAGCTCGAAGACCTCGTCCTCCACGCCCTTGCGCAGGGTCTCGGCCTTGCGCAGGACGCCGGCGGGGTCGGCCCGGGGCAGCAGGATCGCGAACTCCTCGCCGCCGTAGCGGGCCACGAAGTCCGTCTCGTAGACGCTGCCGCGGAGGATCTCGCCGATGCGGCGCAGGACCTGGTCGCCGAACGGGTGACCGTAGGAGTCATTCAACTGCTTGAAATGGTCGATGTCAAGGAGCATCAGGCAGAAGCTCGTGCGGAAGGTCTTGGCCCGGACGACCTCCTCGCGCAAACGTTCATCGAGCATGCCGCGGCGGTACACCCCGGTCAGCCCGTCCGTCTGCGAGAGCTCCTCGACCTCGTGGAACAGGCGGATGCGTCGGAAGGCGAAGGAGATCTCGTCGATGAAGCCCTGGGCCTTCGCGAGCAGGGCCTCGGGGTCGAAGCCCTCCGGCACCCGGGCGTAGAAGTAGCCCAGCAGGTGCTGGCCGTCGAAGACGGGCAAGGCCACGGCCCGCTCGGGCGACTGGAGCACGTGGGGGACGGTCATCGGGAGCTTGCGCTCCTGGAGGTAGCGCTGCAGCGAGTCCCAGGAGGCCCCGACCCCGGACCCCAGGCGGCGGCGGAGCAGGGTCTTGAGCGCGTCCTGGGCCCGGGCCTCGACGATATAGAGCACGAACTCCTCGACGCGCAGGTACTGCTGGAAGGCGACCTCCAGCTTCGGGCGCAGGTCGTCCCAGGACATCGACTCGGAGACGCCCTTGACCACCCCGTAGAGGATGAGCACCTCCCGCTGTTCGGTCTCGATCTCCTTGCTGCGGGTCTTGCTGAGAGCCACCTGCCCGGTGAGCTCCTTCTCGCGCGCCTGCCGGGAATCCTGCATCCCCCGGATGCGCTCGTACTCCCCGGCGTTGCGGTTGACCAGGTAGGCCGCGTAGAAGCAGGCCGAAAGGCTCCAGGCCCCCGCGACGAGCCACACGAGGGACTGCCCTTGGGCGACGCGCGTCCAGCCGAACAGCCAGAGCCCCAGGGCGATGGCGGCCGCGCCCCAAGCCGCCCCGCGCCGGCGGGGCCAGGCGCCCCAGAGCGAGGCGGCCGGCAGGAGGGAGAGGGCCCCGGCCAGGACGAAAGGCTCGAGCCTCATCCGGTCACCTGGTTGCGGCCCCTCTGCTTGGAGAGGTAGAGCCGCTCGTCGGCCACGCGGATGATCTGGCTCTGGGAAGTCGCGTCCTGCGGGAAGGAGGCGACGCCGAAGCTGGCCGTGACCCGGGTGCGCCGGCCCTGGAAGAGGAAGACCTCGTCGGCCGCGGCCTGGCGGATGCGGCCGGCGAGCTCGACCGCCTGGGAGTGCACCAGGTTGGGCAGGATGAGGGCGAACTCCTCGCCCCCGTAGCGGGAGACGCAGTCCACCGGCCGGACGTGGTTGAGGAAGATGCGCGAGAGGCCCCGGAGGAGCTCGTCGCCCGCCTGGTGCCCATAGGTGTCGTTGTAGTTCTTGAAGAAGTCGATGTCGACCATGATCATGGACAGCGGGGTCTGGCTGCGGCCGGCGCGCAGGAGCTCGTCCTTGAGGCGCATGCGGAAGGCCCGCTGGGTATAGAGCCCGGTCAAGCCGTCGTGCAGGGCGAGGCTTTTGACCTCCTCGTAGAGCTGGATGTTCTCGAGGGTCAGCGAGGCCACCGTGGCGAAGAGGTCCACCGTGCGCAGGTCGTCGGTGTCGAAGGCGCGCACGGCATCCGACTCCATGCGCACGAAGCCGTAGGGCTTCTTCATGACGCTCAACGGCAGGAGGAGCGCGGAGCGGAAATGGAACTTCTCCTCCTTCCCGAAGCGCTCGTCGCGCTCGATGTCCCGCACCAGCACCGGGGCCTGGCTGCGCACGGCGTAGCTGACCAGGGGGTCGGGCGGGGTGCCGGGCAGGATCTGGATGCGGCTGCCCTTGTAGCGGCCCTCGAGCACCCGCTGGAGCCTCAGCTCGAGCTCGCGCGAGTCCAGGGTGGAGCCCAGGCTCTTGGCCGCCTGCGTCAGGTCGCGCCGCATCCGGATCTGGTGGACGGCCGACTCCTGGTAGGAGCCGTAGAAGCTGAGGTCCCGCTCGCTGTCCCGGATGCGCCCATCCAAGGCCTCTACCGCCTGCAGGATCTGGTGGCGCTCGCTGTTCATCCGCCCGCGGTGGAAGCCCAGCCCGAAGGAGAGCAGCCACTGGGCGAGAGCCTCGAGCCCCAGGGCCAAGGGGAGGGAGCTCTCGGGGTTCCGGGCGACGCAGAGGGCGGCGGCGACGGTCACGAGGAAGAGGAAGATGATGTGCACCTCCTCCTCCCGGCGGAAGTCGTTCCAGATGAAGATGAGGCCGAAGAAGGGGTAGACCGCGGGCTCCCAGCCCGGAAGGAGGAATAGGAGGATGGAAACGGCCGCGAAGACGAGGATGGAGGCGACGAGGGTCAGGTTGCGCGCGCTGAGCATTCTATATGCGTCCCCCGCCGCGGTTTCCCGCGGCGGGGGACGAGATGGTGGAGGCGGCGGGATTCGCACCCGCGTCCGACATCCGCTCTCGGCGGCCCCTACAGGCTTAGTCCGGCTTGTGTTTCGCCCCGGGGAACCCTCCGGACCAGTGCCCCCGAGGCTAGCCTCGTTTGTTCTCGGAGCCGCGCCGACGAGGCGCGCGGTACGGCTCCATGCCTGCTAATCGACGCCGGGTCCCACTCAGCAGGTTTCGGCGGGCCGACGTGGACGGCACTGCGGTTTAGGCAGTCGCCCAGGCCAACGGTGAGTTGGCAGTTGTTGTTTGGCCGAGTTTTATCCTGGCTTCGACCAACCAGGGCCTGCGACCTTCCGACACACGGATCCCGTCGATTCTAGTCGCCCCCGCCTGTCGCGCCCCGAGCGGCGGGATGCGCCAAGCGCGGACGACCAGCTATAAGTCAGTATAACAGAGAGGGCCCGTATTTACAATACCGCTGATATGACCTACACTTCTCGGATGAAGAGCGCGGGCTACCGGCTCCTGGTCATCGAGGACGACGAGGAGTGGACCACCATCGTCCGGCTCTGGCTCAAGATGGCCGGCTACGCGAACGTCCAGTTCACCGACACCGGCGCCCAAGCCCTGCGGCTCGTGCGCAAGGATCCTCCCGACTGCGTGATCCTCGACCTCCAGCTCACCGACCAGGACGGCACCCTGGTCTGCCGCCGCATCCGGGAGAGCCTGAAGACCCGGGACACCCCCATCATCATGTTCACCAACTACGCCGGGGAGAAGGTCAACTGCCTGAAGTCCGGAGCCGACTACTTCGTCCCCAAGTCGCCCAACGGGACGGAGCTCCTGGCCACCCTGGAGGCCCTTTTCCGGCGGCGCGACATGGACGCGAACCTCATCCGCAAGGGCGACCTAGCCTTCCAGCCCGACCGCCACGAGGTCTACCTGGACGGGCGCCTGGCGGCCAAGCTGACGCCCAAGAGCTACGAGATCCTGCTCACCTTGGTCGAGCGCTCCCCCTCCCCGGTGGGCCGCGAGGAGCTCTTCCGCTTCCTGGACAACCGCGAAGACCCCTCCATCTCCCGGGCCCTCGACATCCTGATGAACCGCCTGCGCAAGACCCTTCCCGAGCGCCTGCGCAAGCGCGTGCGCTCCGTCCGGGGCTTCGGCTACACCTACATCGCCCCCGCCTCCGACCCCCCCGCCCCCCGCCCCCCGCCCC
>DMEZ01000084.1:15821-16284 GCA_003450735.1 Elusimicrobiota bacterium
ACCCCCCCGCCTCCGCCCCTCCCGCCCCCCGCCCCGAGCCGAAGAAGCGTTAACACCGGCTGTTACCCTGCGAAACGGCGCCTGCTGACCTTCCGGACTCGGACGCTGTGAATTGAACTCGGGGCCATTCCCGTGTAGAACATAGTGAGGTTCCGATGGGATTCATCCTGGCGCTCCTGGCCTTCCTGCTCCTGGCTTCGCCCAGCTCAGCGGAGCGCAACCCCTACCGGTCGGTCTCGAAAGCCCTGTCCGCCTCGGCGGCCAAAGCCTCGGTGCGCACGGTCGCGGTGCTCCCCTTCACGGCCGCGCAGGCGGGCGACGAGGCCGGCGGCCTGGCCGTCTCGGAGAAGCTCGTCACGCACCTCGTCCAGGAGGGCGGTTTGCAGGTGGTCGAAAGGACCCTGCTCAAGAAGGTGCTCGAGGAGCAGGGCCTCTCCCTTTCCGGCGCGCTGGACGCCCGGCA
>DMEZ01000064.1 GCA_003450735.1 Elusimicrobiota bacterium
TCGCAGTTGGTGATGTTGCCGTTGTGGGCGCCGTAGAGATGGGTCTTGCAGCGCACGTCGTGAGGCTGGGCGTTCTCCCGCGTGACCGACCCGAAGGTGGCCCAGCGCACCTGGCCGCAGAAGATCTTGCCGGGGAGCTTGTGGATGCCGAGCTTCTTGGTCACGACCGTGGGAGAGCCGACGTCCTTGCGCAGGACGATGTCCCCCGCCTCGCTCTGAAGGATGGCGCCGGTCGAGTCGTAGCCGCGGTACTCGAGCATCCGCAGAAGGCGCGCGGCGACCTCGCCCAAGTCGGCGCGATCGCGCGCGCAGCGCAGGCCGATCACGCCGCACATGGTCTCATCCCCTCAGCACCACCCCTTCCCCGCTGCGCCCGTCGATGCGCACGTCCAGGGGCTTGGGCAGGCGCACGTGCCTCAGGCGCCCCGTATCGGAGAGGGCCTTCTGCTTGTCGAGCCATTCCCAGTCGATGCGGCCGTCGCCGAGCATGTGGTTGATGGTGAAATAGCCGATCCCCAGGGCCGTCACGTTGTGGAGGAAGTGCGTCCCGAAGGAGGGGTCCACCATGAAGCCGGGAAGGGTGGTCTCCACGATGAGCTTGGCGGCCGAGATCTGCCCCCAGGTCACCGGGACGCCCAGCCAGGGGTCGGCCGAGCCCCAGCGGCCCGGGCCGATGAGGATGTAGCTGCGCCCCTCCGCCCTCAGGCTGTTGTTGATGACGCCGATCTCCCGGGCGATGTCCCGGGTGTTCTTCGCATCGAAGCTCTCGGGCTTCACGTAGAGGATGTCCGCGAGGTCGTCCATGACGCCATGACCCAGAGCCCGCACGCTGTGGCAGACAGCGCGGTCGAAGTCTATGCCGGAGAGTTCGACTTTGACCGCATTTTCCAGCGCAGTCATCGGCCGTATCTGGAGGATGTAGAAGATCTTCTCCTGGAGGTCGACTGCGAACTCCATCTCCACGTGGCAGCCCATGGCCTGGTTGCCGACCTCCAGGATGAACTTGAGCATCTCGGCGAGCGGGAACACGTCGTATTTGAGGACGTGGGCGAAGGTGACCAGGCGCGGGCCGGGGCGGGAGAGGCCGTCGTAGATCGCCTCGTCCTCCGGGGAATACGTGGAGCCCAAGGCGTCGAGGGTGCCGTCCTTCTCCGCCGCGTCGAGCCCCAGCTTGACGAGGTTGGAGTCCGAGTCGAAGCCGACGCCGCGCTCGGGGTGCCCCATGTCCAGGGCCAGGAACTCGCGCTGGGAGGTGTTGAGGAAATCGGCCAGCGTCGCGAACTGGTGCAGGTGCTGGGGGTGGGCCGGGGAGAAGCGGAGGACCTTGTAGCCGTCCACCACGGTCTTGCCCAGGCCCAAGGCCACGTGGGCCGTGCCGTCCTCCGGCTTGATGGGGGAGAGCGGGTAGAAATTATAGGACTGCGCGACGCCCGAGAAGCTGGGGTAGAAGCGGTCTTCGAAGCGGTGGCCGACCAGGCGCTGGAGGATGACCGCCATCTTCTCCTCGTCCTGCAGGTGGGGCGTCGTGCCCAGATAGGCGCGCGCCTCCTCGGAGAAGGTCGAGGCGTAGACGAGGCGCACCGCGCGGCAGAGCTGCTCGAGCCGCACCCGCGAGTCGGGGTGGTTGTTGGGGAGCAGGTAGGTCTCGTAGATGCCCGCGAAGGGCTGGGACTGCGAGTCCTCCATGAGGGAGGAGGAGCGCACCGCGATGGGGCAGCGCACCTTTTCCACGTAGGCTTCGAGATCCTGGCGCAGGCGCTCGGGCAGGGGAGCGTGCAGGAAGGCCTCCCGCAGGGCGTCGTCGTCCACGTCGTGATGGACGAAGGAGTAGAGGCTGTTCTGCTCCATGAAGGCGTCGAAGTGGTCGGTGGCGATGACCGTGGTGTTGGGCAGGGCGATGCGCGCCCCCTCGAAGCGGTGGACGAAGCTCCTCTTGCCCATCAGGGTGTTGAAGAAGGCGAGCCCGCGGGCCTTGCCGCCCAGCGAGCCGCCGCCGATCTTCACGAAGCCGACCTCCGGGGTGAAGAACTTCGGTGAGAAGTTCACGATGACCCCGGTCTGCGCCTGGTGCAGGGAGCGCCGGAAGGTGGCGATGAGATACTTCCGCAAATCCCCGGCGTGCTCGAAGTCCGAGAGGGCCACCGGCCGGATGAGGTGGGCCAGCTCGAACTCGGTGCGGGCCATGAGCCACTTCGAGAAGTGGTTGCGGCCCGAGTGGTAGGCGAGCGCCTCGTCGGGCACCTTGGGCAGGAACTCCACCATGGAGTGCAGGTCCCCGACCCGTCCGTACTCGTCGCCCCCGGGCGAGCGGAAGACGAAGTCGCCGAAGCCGAAGTACTCCAGGATGAACGTCCTCAGCTCCGAGAGCAGGCTCTCGGAGCGCTTGTTGAGGAACCAGGCCCCGATCGAGCGCGCTTTCTCGGCGGCCGTTCGGTCGCGGGACTGGAGCAGGACCGGCATGTCGAAGACGTCCTGGCGCACCATCTCTGTGAACCGGATCCCCGCCTCCGGGTCGAGCGCCCCCCCGCGTGGAAACTCCACGTCAGTGATCACGCCCAGCAGGTTCGACTTGTACTTCTGGTAGAGCTCCATGGCCTCCTCGTAGCTGGTGGCCATGAGGATCTTGGGGCGCGCGCGCATGCGCAGCATCTTGTGCGAAAGGTTCACCCCTTCCGCGATGAGGAGGCGCGTCTGCTTCATCAGCTCCTCGTAGATGAGCGGCAGGTAGGCCGAGTAAAAGCGCACCGAGTCCTCGATGAGGAGGATGGTCTGGACCCCGGCCGTCTGGATGTCGTGGTCGATGTTCGAGCGGTCCTCGAGCAGCTTGATGATGGCGAGGAGGATCTTCACGTCCCCCAGCCAGAGGAAGACCCGGTCCACCTCCTTCACGTTCTCCTCGCGCAAACGCTCGACGTCGATGAGGTTGTAGGCCAGGAGGATGACCGGGAGGTCGGGCTTGGCCTTCTTGACCTCCCGGGCGAAGTCCGCGATGTCCATGCTCCCCACCCGCATCATGGTGAGGATCATGTCGAAGCGCTCGCGGCGCACGAGGCGGAGGGCCTCCTCGGCCGTGGCGGCCCGGGTCACCCGGGGAGCGTAGTGGAGGCGCAGGTCGAGGTACTCGCTGAAGATGAGCTCGGTGAGGCGGTCGTCCTCCGCGATGCTCGAGGAGTCGTAGGGGCTCGACACGAGCAGGATCTCGCGGATGCGGAAGGGCATGAGCTTGTCGAAGCCGCCGAACTGGACTTCGTAGTCGAAGAGGGTCTTCTGCACCGCGCCGCTCAACCTTCGAAGGCCCGCTCGAGGCGCTTGAGCGTCGCCTCTTC
>DMEZ01000052.1:0-19445 GCA_003450735.1 Elusimicrobiota bacterium
CCTGCCTCGCCTGGAAGGGCGGCAGGCTCTGGGTGGGCCTGGACAACTCCTTCCAGCTCTTCGAGGTCCCGCGACGGGGCCTGAAGAGGGCTCCGTTGACACCGTCGAAGTGATTCAATAGAATCGCCCCGTGCCATCCTTCGATCCCTTCGGCCTGAAGAAGGAGACCGTCCTCGAGGCTTCCGACGACGCCTCTGAGCCCGCTCCTGCCGCGCCCGCCGGGCCGCAGAACCTGAAGACCGCCAAAAAAGTCCTCGGAGGCCTCCTGGCTCTGACCGCGGCGTTCCTGCTCGTCTGCGTCGGAGGGCTGGCCGCCCGGGTCCGCCGCCTGGCTCAGCAGCCCAGGCTCGAGACCGCGCCGCCGGCGCCCGCTCCCAAGACCCAGGCCCCGGCCGAGCAGTCCAAGCCGGCGCCCCCGGCGCCCGCCGAGAAGAAGCCCGAGCCTCCGAAGACGCCTCCCGCGGCCCCCGCAAAGGACGCCAAGGCCCCTCCTCCGCCGGCCAAAACAGCGCCGCCTCCGGCCAAACCTCAGCCGACTCCGGCCAAAGCCCAGCCGGCGCCTCCGCCCCCGCAAGCAGCGCAGGCTCCCGCGAAGCCCTCGACCACCCGCAAGGTCGAGTTCACCCACGCCGATCCCTCGGCCAAGGAAGCCCACCTCGTGGGCGCCTTCCTCGTGCGGAGCAAGGGCCGCACCCCGATGACCCGATACTCCACCGGGGAATGGCGCATCACGGTCACCCTGGTCTCGGGCACGACCTACTCCTACCGCATCGAGACCTCGGACGCGCAGGGAAAACCTCGCATGACCAAGAAGCAGGCCGTCTTCGTAGCCCCCTAGACCCTCCCTCCCGTATTGATTTTGTAACATCGTCAGGCTAAACTCGGGATGACGCCGCCGGAAGGCCCGGCCGTCGGCGTCGTTGCTCCTATGCAGAAACGACTCCTTGCGCTGCTCCTCGCTGCGACCGCCCTGACGGCCGCCTCCGCGCCGGTCTACGCCCAGGACACGCGCGTCCACCACACGACCACCCTCCTGCCGAACGGGAACATCCTCGTCACCGGCGGGGTCAACACCGCGGGCGCCGTGCTGGGCACGGTGGAGATCTTCTTCTCCACCCGGGGCGCTCCCACCGCGCTCGGGGCGCCGATGAACGTGGCGCGCGCCTCGCACACGGCCACCCTGCTCCCGGACGGGCGCGTCCTCGTGACCGGAGGCATCTCCAACGGCGGCGTCATCCTCAACAACGCCGAGGTCTACAACCCGGCCACCAACACCTGGGCCGCCATCCTTCCGGCCAACCCGATGAGCGCCGCCCGCTACAACCATACCGCCACCCTGCTGCCGGACGGCCGGGTGCTGGTCGCCGGAGGGCAGGACAACGCCGGCACGGTCTCGGCCACTTGCGACGTCTTCACCCCCCAGACCAACAGCTTCGTCCCGACCGGCTCCATGCGCCTGGCCCGGGCGGGGCACACCGCGACCCTCCTCTACAACAACAAGGTCTTCATCGCCGGCGGCTACATCCTCCCGTCGATCGACTACGCCGTCTCGACCGAGCTCCTCGACCCCAACACCGGCGTCTGGTCGCCGGGCCCCACGCTCGTCCAGAAGCGGGCCTATCATACGGCGACCACCCTCGGGAACCGCAACGTCCTGCTGGCCGGCGGCTACAACGGAAGGAACCTCTTCGCCAGCCAGGGCTACCTGGAGACCACGGAACTCTACAACCCGGTCTCGGACAGCATCTCCCCTGGACCGCCGATGCAGGAGCGCAAGTCCTACCACTCCGCGACCCTCCGCCCCGACGGGTCCATCAACGTCGCGGGGGGATTGGGCAACATCACGACCTCCTATTTCATGACCTCGCTGCGTTTCGACTCGGGCAGTTCCCTGACCGACACCTCGGTGCTCCTCGCGACCGGCATCATCCAGAACAGCAGCAACCTCACCCTGCTCATGCAGCCCCAGCTGGCCATATCGGCCAGCGGGGTGGTGGTCGACGGCGAGGTGAGCTTCTCGAGCCCGACGGCAACCCTCGAGGACGCGAAGGTCTTCTTCACCAACCCGGGCACCAAGGCCTCGCTGACCGGCATCCCCGTCACCAAGGGCGTCCTCAACCCCAACGCCGCCTTGCTCACCCTGACCCAGCCGGGCGGCCAGGTCCTCTTCTTCCCCCGCCAGGCGAACTCCTACGACGTGATCCTGCAGCCGGGCTCGTCGTGGCTGCGCTACGACAACCCGCCGCCCGCCGACATCGACCCCGCCAAAACCAAGGCCATCTCGAGCGGGATCCTCGACGGATACATCGACGTGCCCTTCCCCCTGAGCGACCTCGGCGGGACCGTCCTCATCGGCAACGCGGCCATCGTCAGCGGCACCGTCCTGCGCTCCAACGACGAGGACACGGGAGGGGGGTTCACCGCCACTTTGACCGGCGGCACCGGGAGCCTGATCTACCCCCTCAGCCCGGCGCCGCAGGTCGTCAGCGACGGGCGCGGCGGGGCCCACCTCGTCGCCCGGGTCCAGTTCTCCGGGGTGACCGGCTCGATCACGAACACCAGCTCGAACAATACGCTCCCCTACGACACCCCGGCGGGCGCTCCAGACCGCCTCGACGTGTCCGAACTGAACCTCATCAGCCTGAACCTCTACCTCAACTACGTGGTGAGCCCCATCGACCTCACCGGCGCGTCCTTCTCCTTCGACGTGGCCACCGTCACCATCCGTCGCATGCTCTTCAGCGACGTCGAGATGTTCGACGCCTCCAAGAGCGCGTGGTCCTTCCGCGACGCCGCCGCGCCCCCCGCCTACGGGAAGAACGCCGTCCTCACTCCGAACGGCGACGAGGTCTACTTCGGCGGCACCGCCTGCGCCGGGGCGCAGTTCCTCACCTGCGGCGCGGGCTACCAGAGCCTCATGACGCAGTCCCCGCAGGGCCTCATCCCGACGCCCCTGAACCAGCCCTGGACCGGCGCCGCCTCGCTCGCCACCGGCCGCTCCCACCACACGACCACCATCCTGCCGGACGGCCGCCTCCTCATCGCGGGCGGGACCGACGGCGATCACGTGCTCAACACCTGCGAACTCGCGGACATCTCGGACCCCTCCTCCACGGATGTGTCGGAGACGGGGGCCATGCGCACGCCGAGGAACCTCCACACTGCGACGCTCCTGACCGACGGGAGCGTCCTCGTCGCCGGCGGCTTTACCACCACCGGCTCGACGGCCCCCACCAGCGCCGCCGAGATCTACTATCCCCTGACCGGGGCCTGGGTGCCTACCTCGCCCATGTCCTCCTCGCGCAGCTACCACACCGCGGTGATGCTGCCGGACGGCAACGTCCTGGCCGCGGGAGGCTACGACGCGCAGGGCAACATGCTAGCGACCGCGGAGATCTACATCGCCACGGCCGCCGTCTGGCGGCCCATCAACTCGATGTCCGGCATCGCCCGGGGCCAGCACACCATGACCCTGCTCCAGAACGGGACCGTCCTCGTCACGGGCGGCGTGAACACGGCCGTGCTCAGCCGCGCCGAAACCTACAACCCCCTGACCGGCGTCTGGACGAACCGGGCGGCCATGAGCGCCGGCCGCTACGCGCACACCGCCACCCTCCTCCTGGACGGACGGGTGCTGGTGACGGGGGGGGACGACGGGAACGGGGAGATCTCCGACTCCGAGATCTACGACCCGATCATGAACACCTGGACCCGCACGAATGCGCAGGGCAACTCGATGCTTGTCGCGCGCATGCGCCATAACGCCACCCTTCTGCCGGACGGGAAGGTCCTGGTCACCGGAGGCGTCAACGCCTTGGGGGAGGCGATCCAATGGGCGGAGGGCTTCGACGTCCAGTTCTCCTCCTGGCAAATGCAGGGGATGATGGTCAACGCGCGGGGCTACCACACGACGACGCTCACCAACGAGGGGTTCGTCTTCGCCGTCGGAGGCTTCGACGGGCTCAACCGGCTGGACGCGCTCGAGTCCCGCTACTACGCCGGCGAGATCGACTTTTACACCCCGGGCGGCACCCAGCGCCAGCCCCAGGACGTGGACGTGGACACCGGCACGGTGACCCGGTCCTCCGTGCTGACCCTGCGAGGGAGCCGGTTCAAGGGGGTCACCGAAGCCTCGAGCGGGCGCGGGAACGCCCAATCCTCCTATCACCATCCCCGCCTCTATTTCCAGCGCATGGACGGCTCGGGCAACAACAGCCAGGCGGCCAGCGGCTTCGCCGTCGACCTGAGCACGCGCATCTACATCTCCAACAGCCCGAACTCCTGGGCGAACGTCGACTCCTCCATCACCTTCACTGTCCCGGAGAGCACGGGCCTGCTCCCGAACGGCTGGTACCAGGTCCGGGTGGCCGCCAACGCCCAGTTCTCCACCGCCAAGACGGTCCAGGTCGGTCCCCCGCGCCCTACCGGTCCGACCATGGCCCCCGGCGTCCCCATCGGGACGAGGCTCGGCGTCTCTTCCATCGCCTGGTCGTGGGCCAACGTCTCGACGACCCCGGCCAATCCGACCCTCCCGGACGGCTACCACGTCTACTCCGCGACCAACGGGGTCTTCCTCGGCACCTGCCCCATCACCAGCACCACCTTTATCCAGCGCAACCTCGGCCCCGACACGGTCGGCTCCATCAGCGTGGCCCCGTTCACCCTCTCGGGAGACGGGCCGGTCAACACCTCGACGATCCCGATCAACACCTACTCCGGCCTGGTCTCCGGCCTCCAGGCCGAGGCGATGTCGCCCGCCTCCATCGTGTGGTCCTGGTCGGTCAACCCCGCGGCCCTCACCTACCATGTCTACTCGACCACCCAGGCGGCCAAGATCGCGTCCGTCTCGAACAACTCCTATACGCTGACCCAGCTCTCGACCAACACGGCCTACGGCCTCTTCGTCCAGGCGGTCACCGAGTCGGGCAACGGCCCCCTGACCTCTCCGGTCACCGCCTACACCATGGCGGCCCAGCCCTCCCCGGGCATCCCGCCCATCGACAGCGTCTCCACCGGCTCGCTGAGGGGGGTCTGGTTCCCCAACACCAACACGGCCGGCACCCAGTACGCCGTGCAGATCGTCAAAGAGTCCGGCTCCTCGGTGACGGTGGAGGGGGTCAAGAGCACGTTCTACGTGATCGCGGGCTTGGATGTGCAGCCCAACACCTATTACGGCGTCAACGTGGCGGCCGTCAACGGCGACTCCCGCAAGACCGCCTTCACCGTCCTCAATGGCACCTACACCTACGCCAAGCCCCCGACGGGCCTCTCCGTCTCCTTCGCCGACCCTTCGAACGTCAGGATCGCCTGGCAGAACAACGGCAACCCCTCCTCCACGACCTACCAGGTGATGCTCTCCAGCGACGGCTTCGCGACGGACATCTCGACCCCGGTCACCTTCTCCTCCGGCTACACCGCCCTCAGCGCCAGCCTCGCGGGCCTCCTGACCGGCAAGACCTACACCATCCGCGTCATGGCCCGCAACCACTTCGGCGTCGAAACAGCCTTCGTCTCGACCACGGCCTTCACCGAGAACGGAGGCGGCCCCCCGGGCTCGCTCTCGGTGCTCGCCAAGAAGGGGGAGACGACGGTCATCTCCGGCAACATCGGCTCGGGCCGCACCATCGCCCTGAGGGTCAACTCGACCACCTTCGACCAGGACGTCCGGCTGTTCATCGCCTCCGAGACCCTGGCGGCCTGCGGGAACATCGACTCCGCGATCAGCATCATCGCCTCTCCCAGCGCCGAGCTGCGCGCCCCTCTCGAGATCGAGATCCATTACCTGCCGGCGGATGCGGGGAACATCACGGACCCCGCGAAGCTCGCCATCGTCCGCTACGACCCGGGAAGCAGGACCTGCGTGCCCCTGAAGAGCCGGATCGACGGGAATCTAGCCCTGGGGACCCTGCGGGTCACCGCCGAGACCAACCACCTCTCGGTCTTCAAGGTGATGCAGATCCAGCCGACGGGATCGATCTCCGACATGCGCGTGTTCCCCAACCCCCTCTTCACCCACAGCCAGGTCTATTTCACTTTCGACCAGCTCCCCGCCGGCGCGCGCGTGCGCGTCTACACCCTGCACGGGGAGGAGGTCTTCGACGGGACGGCGAACGCCTCCGGCCTCCTCACCTGGAACGCCCGCAACAAGTACGGGCGCTCGGTCGCGAGCGGCATCTACCTGGCCGTGGTGGAGGGCGGGGGGGAGAAGAAGATCCTCAAGGTGGTCGTGGTGCGATGACGCGAGCCTCGGCGGCCCTGCTGTGCGCTCTCGTCCTCCTGCTCGGGGGTCGGCCCGGCCGCGCCCAGGACTTCACCTCCCGCGCCGTCGGCACGGCGGGCTCCGAGTTCCTGAACCTGGACGTGGGCCCCCGGGGCATCGCCATGGGCGGGGCGTACTCGGCCATCGTCTCCGACGCCTATTCGATGTACTGGAACCCGGCCGGGCTCTCCCGCGTGCCCAGGCTCTCCCTGGCGGCCATGCACAACGAGTATCTGGCCGGCATCCGCATGCAGTACCTTGCCTACGCCCAGCGCCTCAACGAGCACTCCGTCCTGGCCGGGGGCCTGCGCTTCATGGACGCGGGGGAGATCGACCACACCGACGTCAACGGCAACGCCCAGGGCTCCTTCCGCCCCCGGAACTACGTCTACGAGTTCGGCTGGGGGCAGTCGATCGCCGACCTGACGGACGCGGAGCACGACGTCTCGCTGGGGCTGACGGGACGTTATTTCCACTCCGACCTGCTCGCCCACGCCAACGGGTACGCCGGCGACGTGGGCATCCAGACCCACTACACCGAGACCGCGATGCCCTTCTCCTTCAGCTTCGTCGCGCAGAACATGGGCAGCGGACAGAAGTTCGACTACGTCCGCGACACCCTGCCCTTCCGCGCCCGCCTGGGCGCGGCCCTCAACCCCATCCCGCAGGCCCTCCTGTCCATGGAGGCCGTCTTCCCGGTCTCCAACGACCCCTTCGGCGCGGTCGGGGCCGAGCTCGGGCTGGACGCCCCCAACGGGGTCAAAGGCTTCCTGCGAGGGGGCTTCAACACCCTCAACCAGTTCAGCGGCCTTGACGGGTTCAAGGGCCTCAGCCTCGGCGTCGGCCTGAAGCTCATCAACCTGACCGTCGACTACTCGTTCGTCCCCTTCGGCATGCTCGGCGAGACGCACCGGTTCTCGCTGTGCTGGGATCTGCCGGCCAAGCATTCCCGGCGCTTCCGAGCGCGATGACATGAGCGAACAGCCCCCGGACCGCCCCTCCCCGCCGCCCTCGAACCTGCCGCCGGCTCCGCCGCCGCTCGGCCTCCTGCGCAAGGAGGAGACCCCGCTCATGGAGTACCTCCGCAAGCGCATGGAGATCCTCGAGCGGGAGCTCGCCGTCGAGCGCGAACGCGCCCGGGCGGCCGAGGGGCTCGCCAAGCAGCAGGACGCCCTCCGAGGCGAGGTCGAAGGCCAGCTCAAGGGCATCGCCGACCAGATGCGCCAGGAGAAGGCCCTGCGCGACGCCGAGCACGACAAGACGGCCTCGCACGGCCGCATCGAAGCCCTCGAGCAGCGCCTCGACGAGATGCACAAGACCTGGGCCTCCCTGCTCAAGGACGCCATCGGCCGCCGGGAGTTCGGCCAGGCCGAGACGACGGGGGCGGTCGAGCGTTTGTCCCAGGCCCTCGACGCCCTCCGGCAGGACTTCGCGGCCCTCCAAGGCTCCGTCGCCGGCGTCTCCAAGTTCCCCGCCGAGGTCCAGGAGCTGCGCACCCTCCTCCCCATCCTCTCCAAGGCGCGGACCGAAGATGAGCACCTGCTGCGCGAGCAGCTGCGCGAGATGGTCGCGGGCTTCGGCGACTCGATCGCCTCCCGCATGAAGGAGATCGCCAGCCGCCTGGCCGACGAGAGCGCGCGCCAGCAGGAGCGCATCGAGCAGCTCGTCCGCGAGCGCGCGACGCTCGCCTCGGCCTTCGAGGAGCAGAAGGGAGCGGCCCGCGAGGACGCTCAGCGGGAGCGCGCGCTCCTCCAGCGCCAGCTCGACGAGCAGATGGCGGTCCTCCGGGAGTCCATCGCGGCTTTCGCCTCCAGGCAGGGGGAGGCCTCGGACGTCCTCGTCGACGTGCGCAAGCTCGCCGAGGCGGTCCACGCGATCCTCCAGCGGCCCGAGAAGGCGAAAGACCAGATCCTTCAGGAAGCCGAACAGGAGAAGCGCGACCTGATGCACGCGCTCAAGGAGCGCAGCGAGCAGCTGCGCGCCTACACGATCGAGCGCCGGGAGGTCGAGCGCAGCCTCGGCGAGAGCCTCATGGACCTCCAGCGCCAGCTCGAGGGCGAGCGCGCCGCGCACCAGGCGACCCGCGCCCAGATCGCGGGCCTCGAGCGCGCCGCCGACTCCCTGAGGGCCGAAGCCGAGCTGCGCGTCAAGGAGCTCGCCGCGAAGGACGAGCGCTTCACCCAGCTCTCGGCCGAGCGGGACGCCCTCCTGGCCGCCCTCGCGGAGGAAGCCGAGAAGGTCCGCCGGCAGATCGAGGAGCGTTCCCGCTCCGATAGCGCCTGGGAGGAGAAGGTCCTCGAGCGCCAGACCCTGATCGTCGACGAGAGGGAGAAGCGCGCGAAGGCCGAGCTCGGCGTCTCGGATCTGCGCGCCCAGGCTCAGACCCTGACCGACCACCTCAGCCGCGTGCTCCGGGAGAAGGAGACGACGGAGGCCCGGGGGCTCCAGTGGCAGAAGGAGCGCGAGGAGCTCCTGGAGCAGCTGCGCAAGAAGGACGACATGATCGCAATGCTCTCCTCCACCTTCCGCAACCTCCTCAAGAAGCCGTCTACTTGACAGCCGGGAATAATCGAGTAAACTATACCACCTTGCCGGCTCCCCCTCAGGGGAAAGCCGGCTCCAGGAGCCCCATCATGGCCAAGAAAACGACGAAGAAGACCCCTAGCCCCGCCCTCAAGAAGGCGGCGAATAAGTCGGGCGGCCTGGCGCCCGGCGCGGCGATCTCCAAGACGGAGCTCGGCACCATCCGCAAGCTCCTCATAGCCAAGCGCAACGAGCTCATGGAGATCATCCGCAAGAACCAGGACATGGAGCCCATCACCTCCGAGGTCGGTGACGACGCCGATCAGGCCGGGCAGTCGCTCGAGAAGGAGATGATCTTCGAGGTCTCCGACAACGAGCGCAACGCCCTCGACCAGATCGAGGGGGCCCTCCGGAAGATCGAGAAGGGGACCTACGGCCTCTGCGAGACCTGCCAGAAGCCCATCATGAAGGAGCGCCTGAAGGCCCTGCCCTTCGCCCGCTACTGCATCGGCTGCCAGAGTTCCTCGGAGCGCGCCATCCTTTCGTGAGCCGAGTCGCCGTCCTGAAGGCCTTGTGAGGCTCGCGCTCCTTGCGCTCTGCCTCGCGGCCTTGCCCGCGGCAGCCGCCTGGGAGTGCCCCTCGCCTTACTGGGACCTGCGCATCCAGGAGATCGCCGGCTTCGAGTTCAACCCCGCCCACTGCCAGGCCCAGAAGCGCTGGACGGAGACCGTCAAGGTCGGCAAGGACAAGAAGGTGAAGGTCCGCATCGAGGGGGAGAGCCCCTCGGCCGTGAAGGTCCCCGGGCGGGAGGTCGAGGTGCGGTTCCTGGAGACCCTCCTCGTCGGGACGGGCAAGCCCCGCGACGAGGTCGCCTCCGACGACAACTGGCCCTGCGGGGACCGCCGTCTCAAGCCCTCGCCCGCGGCCGAGGGCCGGCACCTCGGATTCCGCACCGAACGCTTCCTCTGCAAGGAGACCACCCGCTCCGGCTTCCGCCGCCGGCAGATCCTCTGGCTCGACGACCACGACACCAAGATGACCGTCCTCGTCTCCTACGAGTTCTCGGTGGGGCTCGAGAACCATCAGGACCGGTCCTGGGTCGCCCGGCTCGCCAAGATCCAGGAGCCCCACCAGGAGCTCTTCGAGCAGGCGATCACCGCGCTCAAGCCCAAGCAGGGCGTGGGCTCGGCGGCGCCCAAGAAGGAAGAGAAGACGCCGAAGAAGGCCGAGCCCAAGAAGGAGTCCGGCCCCGTCCCGCTGCTGCGCTAGGCTTTCTTCTTCTTGGCCGGCCGTCTGGCGGGAGGCATGTAGGACGACACGTCGACCGCTTCCCCGCCGAGTTCCTCGTAGTAGCCGAAGACCTTCCTCACGTAGCGCTTCGTCTCCCCGATGTTCGGGATACGGGTCTTCACGCGCCGATGGCCGGCGTTGTAGGCCGCGGCGGCCAGCACCTTGTCTTCGCCGTAGAGCGTGAGCAGCCACCGGAGGTGGCGCGCGCCCCCGTCGATGCTCTGCACGGGGTTGCGGGGGTCGACGCCGAGCTGGCGCGCGGTGTCGGGCATGAGCTGCATGAGGCCGACGGCGCCGGCCGGGGAGACCCGCATCGGGTCGCCCCAGGGGTTCTCGGCCCGCAAAACCGCCTCGAGCAGCTTCGCATCCACTCCGCGCTTCGCCGCGACGAGCTCGAGGGTCTTGCGGTAGCGGGCGACGGGGTCCTTCGAAGGCTTGGAGGCGGGGGGAAGGGGGACGACCGCCTGCTGGAGGGCCTCGCGGAGGGCGGGCGCCTTCACCGGCACGACCGGCTCGACCCTGGGCTTCGCCGGGCCCTGCCGCAGAGCGCGCTGGTAGGCGGCCAGGAAGCTCTTCACCTCGGGGTCGTTCGGAATGCCGCCGCTGCGGACGACCTTGCCGGTGCCGACCTGGTAGGCCGCGAGGGCGCGGTGCACGTCCCCGTGGAAAAAATCGATGAGGTGGGACAGGAGCTTGGCCCCGACCCGTATGTTGGTCTCGGGGTCCTTGAGGTCCGCCCCCTTCATGCCCACGGCGTTCGCCGCGGCGCGCGTGATGAGCAGGAGCCCGTAGGAGCCTCCGCTCACCCGGGAAGGCCTGGCCTCGAAACCGCCCTTGGCGGCCAACAGGGCGCGCAGAACGTCCGGCGAGAGGCCCGCCGCCTTCGCCTCGGCCTGGAGGAAGCCCTCGTAGGGGCCGGGCGGGGGGACTTCCCTGCCGAGGCTCTCGGGCGCGGGCCTCGCGAGGACGAGGCCTCCGGCGGAGGCCGTCTTCGCCTGCACCGGCGTCCATGACCCGACGGCATCCCGGACGGCGCCGCCGTCGAAGAAAGCGGAAGCGTCTTGGGAGGCGGCCGCGGCGTTCTGGTCCACAGAGCGGCCGGCGTCAGCGAACCGGGCCTGGAGCGAGGGCTTCTCCTGAGGCACGGGTGGGAGGGCTTGCGCCTGCTCCTGGAAGAGGATGCCGTCCTCGCCCCAGACCGCCTTCAGGGCGTCGATCGCTTCGTTGCGCCGGCCGGCCGGCTGGGACGCCCACTGGGACGCCTGGTAGGACAGCTCGGCGCGGCCTTCCGCCTCGACCAGCTTTTTCCAGGCATCGGGGCCGAGCAGCTCCTTGATGCGGGGCTCGGTGGTGGCGAGCTTCTCTTGGATCTCCGGGGTGAGACCCTGGCCCAGGGGAACCAGCACGCGCACTTCGGCCGAAGACTGGGAAGCGAACAGGACGAAGGCGATCGACAGGAGCCTCACATCCTGATTGTACGATGAGAACCCGGTCTTGACCTGTAGCCGTCGGCCCAGCACACCTTGGGCCCAAGGTCCCAAGGGCAGAATGATAGAATACCGCCCTCGTGGCCATGAAGCTCCTGCTCGCGCTCGTCCTCTCCTCCCCCTTCTGGGGCCTCGGGCATCCGCTCTGGGAGACCGACGACGCCCGCTATGCGGAGGTGCCCCGCGAGATGGTCGAGCTCGGCGACTGGCTCACCCCGCGCCTGGACTACTTCGAGTACGTCGAGAAGCCGCCCCTCATCTACTGGCTCCCGGCCCTCTCCTACAAGCTCTTCGGCGTGAGCGAGGCCGCCGCCCGCCTGCCCAACGCCCTCCTCGCCCTGGCGGGTCTGCTCGGCGTCTGGTGGCTGGGCTCCTGGCTGTTCTCGCCTTCGGCCGGCCGGTGGGGCGCCATCCTCTTGGGGACCTGCTTCCAGTACTTCCTGCTGGGCCGTCTCCTGACGCCGGACATGGCCTTGAGCGTCTTCCTGCTCTGGGCGAGCGCGGCCGCCCTGCGCTGCCTCAAGCGTCCCGAGGACGCCCGCTGGGCCGGCCCGCTGGCCTGGGTGTGCATGGCCCTGGCTTTCCTCTCCAAGGGGCTCATCGCCGTGCTCCTGCCCGGCCTGTGGCTGGTTTTGCTTTTGGCTTTTTTTCCGGACCTGCGCCGGGGCCTCCAGGGCTTGCTCCTCAATTGGGGCGTGCCCGCGTTCATCCTCATCGTCGGCGCCTGGTTCGCGGCGATGGAGCGCCGCCATCCCGGCTTCTTCCATTTCTTCGTCGTCGAGCAGCATTTCCAGCGCTACCTCACCCCGAAGTACTCGCGCCCGGGGCCCTGGTACTATTTCTTCGGCGTTAACGCGGCCGGGACCCTGCCCTGGATGCCGCTTTTTTGGGCCGGGGCAGCCCTGCCGTTCATCCGGTGGAGGGAGCCCGGTGAGGCGTCCGCCTCCCGCAGACAGCTGGCCCTCTGGGTCGCGGCGGTGTTCGGCTTCTTCTCGGCCTCGAGCTCGAAACTGCCGACCTACATCCTCCCGCTCTTCGCCCACCAGGCCCTGCTCGCGGGCGACCTGCTCGCCCGCCTCTCCGAGGAGGAGGGGGCCCTGCGCAAGTGGCTGCGCGGCTGCTCTCTGCCCCTGGCCGCCGTCTTCGCCCTCGCCGCCCTGGCGGGGCCCTTGCTCGCCCCGCGCCTGGCGCCTCTCCCTTTGCCTCCGGCGGCGCTCTGGGCCGCGTCGGCCTTCGCGATGCTGCAGGCCCTCGCCCTGGCCTCCCTGCCGCTGCGGGCCCCGCTCAAGGCGGCCTTCCTCGCCTGCGCGGCCAACGCCCTGGCCCTCGCCGCCGCCCACGGCGCCTCCCCGCTGCTGAGCGCGAAAGCGCTCGCCCTCGACATCGCCGCGCGCTTCTCGCCGGGCGACCGCATCTACTGCTACGACAAGTATCTGCACGGCATCGCGTTCTACGTCCGCCGGCCGGTCGACGTGGTGAACTGGGTGGGGGAGCTGCACTACGCGAAGAGAGACCCGAAGTACGCGGGGCGGTTCGGAGACGACGACACCCTCCGCACGCTGGATCCCGGCCGCACGAACTTCGTGGTGCTCGACGCCAAGCTCTTCGAGCATCTCAAGACCCTGCGCCCTCCCGGCAGCCTCCGGCGCGCCGCCCCGTACGGGAGCTGGATTCTCGTGGAGATCTGAGCTAAACTCATGAAGATGGAGCCGCCAGCGCTGCCGGAGATCCAGGTCCGCAGGCCCTTCTGGAAGAAGGGCGGCTTCTGGTGCCTGCTTCTCGTCGTCGCGGCCTTCCCCTACGTCTGGAAGGAGAAGGGCAGCCTCGAGCGCCGGTTCCGGGACCGCTTCCTGTCCCAGTCCGAGCAGCTGAAGCTCCGCGCGAGGACGGCGGCGCAGGAGGCGGCGCAGCTCGCGTCGAAGGCCGCCGAGCAGGCCGCCTCGAAGACCGCCGCCGAGACCGTGAAGGCCGCCGGCGAGCTGCGCGAGATGATCGAGGGCGACGACGGCCTCCCGGAGGAGGGCACATCCGCCTCCCGGCTCGCGGCCCCGGACGCCTCGCCCAGGATGCGGGGGGAGTCCGCGGCCACCTACGATCCCGAGGGGAACGTCCGTAAGCGCCGGAGGACGGGCGTCCAGCTGCAGAAGACCTACTCCCATGTGAAGCGCGGCTTCCGCTCGGCGGGAGAGGCCAGCGCCGAAGGGATGCTCCACAGCAAGCGCAGGAGCCTCTCGACCCCCATCGCCAAGGGCGCGGAGGTCCAGCAGGGGCTCTACGGGTTCGAGGGCTCGCGGGAGCGGGGGGTCGCGTTCTTCGAGACGGGCCTGGGCAAGGGCATCCTGATGGGGCTGGGCTTCATGGCGGTGTTCGGACTGCTGGGCTACGTCCTGCTGAGCATCAACACCAAGCACGCTAAGACTTTTTGATCGAGACCTCGCTGCGGCGCCGGTCGAGCGCCCGGGCCTTGATCTCGTAGGAGTCCTTGCCCGCGCTCAGGAGGAACCCATCCGGGTCGAAGATGGCGCCCATGGCCTCTTTGAACTGGCGGACGTCCCCGCTGGCTCGAGCCAGCTCGGCGAGCTGATGGGTATAGGTCCCATGCTCGGCCTTGTAGGCCTCCTCGATCTGGGCGAGCACCTGCAGGCCCTCGTTGGCCTTGCGCAGGGCTTCCCGGTCGGCCGGGGTGGGGGCGAAGACGAAGAACCGGAAGTTCAGGACGACGATGACGGCAACGGCCGAGAAGGCGAGCATCGCGTTGCGCGCGGTCTGCCCCTGGCTCTTGGGCTCGGCTTCGACGACGATCGTGGCGGCGAGCAAGTCGTGCCAGGCCCGGGATTCCGGATGGAACAGGGCCCACACGAAGCCCAGGTTGAAGAGCGGCATTCCGGCCAGGTAGCCCAGCGCGCGCACGACGCTGCGGCCGAGGCCCAGCTTCGACCCGTCGGGACGGACGACCCGCAAACCCAGCAGGCGCTTGCCGACCGTGGCCCCGGCGCAGTTCCCGAGGACCTGGTAGAGCACATAGGCCGCGGCCCAGGCGCAAAGGACGCGCTTCCAGCCGGAGGGGTCGTGCCGGATGAAGATCAGATAGTAGAGGGTCCCATAGTAGCCGGCTAGGAAGGGCAGGAGGTCGGCCAGAAAGGCGAGGAAGCGGTCGGTGATCTTCGCCAGCGGGGGGCTGGAAGGCGCCTGCGCCTGCTCCATGCGACTATCCTACATCCGAAGCCCTTCGGCGCGCAATGCTGGATTTCAAGACGTTGGCTTTCTCAAGGCTGAAAACCGATTTGCCGCTTAGGGCCGATGGGAGGGGCCAAGAGTTCATTGATCGCCTCGAATAACGAGCGAATCTGCTCATCATGCGAGGTCAACCGCGCCTCCAGTTCTGCCAGCTTTTGCGCAAGCTTTCTATGCCTCGAGATCGTCTCTCTTATCTTGACGAAAGCCCGCATGATCGCGATGTTGACCTGGACCGCCCTCTCGCTCTTGAGCACGCTTGAGAGCATGGCCACTCCCTGCTCAGTGAATGCGCGTGGAGGGTATTTTGAATGCTGTCCTCGCTTTAAGGTTCCAATTTGGAACCTTAAAGAATCCTGCTCCTTCTGGCTGAGGACGAACATGAAATCATCAAGGAACCTGGTGGAATTGCGTTTGACGGCCTTGTTCAACTCCTTTGTCTTAACGCCATACAATTGAGCGAGGTCGGAATCCAGCATCACTTTCCGATTCCGTATCAAGTATATCCGCCGCTCGATTTGTTCGATTGGAATCAATGATTTCATGGGAACCCCTCCCACAAGTACGTATGAGCCAGTGATTTGGTTCCATCGCGAGATAGCGGCCGCAGTAGTCTAGTGTCGAGAGCGGCAGCATTCGGCGCCGCATGCTCCGCAGTCCTCAACTATAATCTGAGGACTGTCGCCATTGGGCCTGTCTTCCGTCGAGCGATCACAGGGCTATATTCCAGGAAGCGGTCCCCCATGATGTTGAAGCTCAGCACAACGGTTCCCGTTGGGCTGAGCACCGCGCACAAAGCGCGGAATGATTCCGTGGCTTAGGACTTTTTCAGCAGCGGGCTAGACTTTGGAAAGCTTCCAGCGCAGATACAGATAGGCGAGGGCGAGGGGGATGAGCGCCGCGGAGATGTAGACGAAGGGGGTCATCCCGAGCGCGGCCTTGAAGAGGTACTTGAGCCCGACGATGCCGACCGTCGTGATGGCCAGGGAGGCCGAGCCCAGGAAGCCCATCGCGTCGGCCATGTCCTCCTTGCGCGGCACGCGGGCCTGGAAGAAGCTCTGCAGCTTGAGAGTCGAGATGACCTGGGCGATGCCGAAAGGGATGAGGGCCAGGGCCGGCAAGGTCAGGCCGGAGGCCCAGGCGAGGAAGGAGGGGAGGGCCACCAGCGTGCCCAGGGTCGGGAGGGAGATGGCGAACGTCCCCAACAGCGCCAGGCCGCCGGTACCGATGAGCAGCCAGCGCAGCAGCGACTTGCGCAGGATCTGCTTCTCCTGCTCGTCGTCGATGCGTCCTTCCGCCTTGCCCTTCGCGATCTTGTTGCCTTCCATCGTCATGAGCAGGGCGCCCAGCAGGCCGCCCAAGCTGTAGAAGCCGGTCAGCCAGCCGCCCACGGAGGTGGCGAGCTCGGGGGCCGCTTCGCCGATCAGGCGCAGGGCGAAGCCGGGAGCCACCATCTGATAAAGGAAGGGGTTGAGCATCATCACGAGCGAGTACAGGATGAAGCTGGTGCGCAGGGCCGGGTCGTTCCAGACGAGCTTCGCGCCGCGCCCGATCTTCTGGAAGAAAGCCTTGAACACGCCGCCGACGCCGGCGGGGGCCTGAGCCTGGGAGACCGGGCCCTTGAGCTCGCTCTCCGGCGGCAGGCGCAGGGTCTTCCAGACGATGAGGGCGGAGGCGAGCGAGGCGACCGGGAAGGCGATGAGGGCCGGGATGAAGCCGAAGCTCGAGACCACGATGCCCGTCGCGATGGGGCCGGCGATGCCGATGATCTCGACCAGGGTGTGCTGGACCGACCAGAACCGCTCGAGGGCCGAGTTGGTCTGTCCGACCAGGAGCGGCGGGATGCTGTTCATCGCCGTCAAGGTCACGCCGTTGAGCAGCGCGTTGACCGAGTAGAACCCGATCATCAGCGGGAGGGTGATGTGGCCGGTCGCGAGCAGGCCGATGAGGGCCGAGATGGAGACCAGGCGGGCGAGCATCGATCCGACGTACGCCGTCTTGATGCCGAACTTATCGACGATCACCGGGCCGATCTGGCGCCCGATGATGCCGGCGATGGAGGAGAAGACCGCGAGCTGGGCGACGACCGTGAAGTCCCCGAAGGCCTTCTGCACCAGGGTGGGCATCGACGAGCCCAGGGCCTCGACGCCGACCTGGGCCACGAGCAGGGAGCCGATGAACCACCAGGCGACCTTGCCCAGAGCCGAGCGCTTCTCCTGGCCGGGCTGGGAGAGCCGGCCTTCCGAGGCGGACGCGGGGGCGGCCTGGAGGTTCTTCGAGCCCGGGATGGCGGAAGCCGGCAGGGCGAGCGGGCTTTCCTCAGAAGTCTCGGCCGGGGCGAGCGAGGGCTTGAAGACCGGGCCGCTCTTGAGGGAGAGAGCCGTCGGGGTCGCGCCGGCCTTGTCGGCCTGGGCGTCGAAGCTCAGCGCGAGCCCCGTCTCGGCCTCCGGGGTCTGGATGACGCGGCGGCCGAGGAAGGGGATGCGGGAGAGCCAGCCGCGGGCGGCGTCGACGGCGGACGTCTCGGCGCTTCGCGCCGAGCCGTCGCCGCCGCGCGCCTCGTCGAGAGCGCGCCCATCGGCGCGGAGGCCCGCGGCGTCCTTCGACTCGGAGAAGAAGCGGCGCAGCTCCTCGAAGCGCTGCGAAAGGTTGTTGGACTTGCCGCGGAGGGTCTGCAGGGCCTCGCCGTCCTTGAGCGCCGCGACCTCGCCGACCTCGGCCCGGACGTCCGGCTCGGCCTTGGCGGCGTCGGAGGCGACGACCTTGTCGGCGAGGGCGGCCTCCGAGGCCGAGGCCTCGGAGGAGAGGGCGCGCTCGCGGAAGAACGCCGGGGCTTGGAAGGCGGCCGGCTGCATCCCGCCGCCCGAGGGCCGCAGGCGCGGGAGCGTCTGCGGAGCGGAGGGGTTCGCGATGGCCGAGAGAGGGAGGGAGAGCGCCGCGGGGGCGGCCGCACGGCCGGCGTTCGTCTCGATGAGCGGCGTGGGGAGGTCCATCGGCGCGACGAGACTGTTGACGGAGCCCGTGAAGCCGGGCAGGGAGGCCGGCATCCGGGTGTTCTGGAGGTTGTTCCCGGCGCCCAAGGCGCCGCCGACGGCGCCAAGGTTCAGCCCGCCGACCGGGGTGACGACCCTGACCGGAGTGGGGGCCGTCTGCGCCGCCGCCTGGTAGGGGCCGATGCCCGGGGCCGCGAGCAGCAGCGCCGCGGAGAGCAGGATGCAGAGCGCCCGCTTGGCCGACGCCAGGATCTTCATGACGATCCTATTATAGGGGAGCGCGTCCCGGGCCCCTAGGGTCCTTCGGGTCTGGCCCCGGCGGAAATAGGACTACCCGGCGGCTGGGCCCAAGGGCCCGGTTTCCGTTCTCCATCCTGCTGGAATCCTGCCGTGTTTTTTTGATAAATTCGAGGCATGAAGTACGTCTTCGTCATCCTGGGCATCGGCATCGTCGGCTTCTACGGCTACACCAAGTTCCAGCAGCAGGCCGCCTCCCAGAAGGCCGCGGGGGAGGCTCCACCGCTCCCGCCGCCGGTCATCGAGCTGCCTCCGCCCACGGTCCTCGACGAGGAGCAGCTTGAGCGGGTGAAGGCCGCCACGGGCGACGCCGACCCGCAGGTCCGCTGGGAGGCCCTGCAGCTGCTGAGCACTTCGCAGGACCCGCGCGCCGAGGAGATCATGCTCACGATGCTCCACCGCGACCAGGACTCGGGCATCCGCCGCAACATCATCAACCTCCTCGCGACACGCAAGGGGCCCCAGATCACCGAGCACCTGGCGGCGATGATCAAGGACATGGAGCCCGAAGTCCGGCTCGCGGCCCTCGACGCGCTGGGCAAGGTGGGCGACCCTGCGGCCGCGCCCGCCATCAGCGAAGCCATGCGCGATATCGACGAGCGCGTCCGCCTCGCCGCCCTGCGGGTCCTCAAGGCCATGCAGGAGAAGCGCAACCAGGACGTCAACGAGAAGCGCAAACAGCAGGAAGCCGCCATGCGCCAGCACGAGGAGATGCTGCGCCAGCAGGCTGAACAGCAGAAGAAGTAGCCATGCTCCGGCGTCTTCCGGCCTTCCCTTCCCCGGGAAGGCCCTATTCCCGGTGAGAACTGGAGGAAACCCATGCCGCTCGACATCCGCGAGATCAACCAGAAGGTGCAGAACGAGAGCGTCTTCCTCGCCGAGCTCAGAAAGGAGCTCTCCCAGGTCATCGTCGGCCAGGAGGAGATGGTCGACCGCCTGCTCGTGGGCCTGCTCGCGCGCGGCCACATCCTGCTGCAGGGCGTCCCCGGCCTCGCGAAGACCCTGACCATCAAGACCCTCTCGCAGTCCATCGAGTCTCAGTTCAGCCGCATCCAGTTCACTCCCGACCTCTTGCCCGCCGACCTCACCGGCACGCTCATCTACAGCCCCCAGACCGGCAAGTTCACGGCCCGGCGCGGCCCGCTGTTCGCGAACCTGGTGCTCGCCGACGAGATCAACCGCGCCCCCGCGAAGGTCCAGAGCGCCCTGCTCGAGGCCATGCAGGAGAAGCAGGTGACCATCGGCGACGCCTCCTACCCCCTGCCCGACCTCTTCCTCGTGCTCGCGACGCAGAACCCCATCGAGCAGGAGGGCACCTACCCCCTGCCCGAGGCGCAGGTCGACCGCTTCATGATGAAGGTC
>DMEZ01000052.1:19569-28133 GCA_003450735.1 Elusimicrobiota bacterium
GTGCCGCAGGTGCGCCCCGTGGTGAGCCAGAAGCACGTCCTGGCGGCCCAGCAGGTCTGCGACGCCATCTATGTCGATGAGAAGGTGAAGAGCTACGTGCTCGACCTCGTCTTCGCCACGCGCCGGCCCGACGAGTACCGGTTGGGCAAGCTCAAGGGCCTCATCCAGTACGGCGCGAGCCCGCGCGCGACCATCTGCCTGGTGCTGGCGGCCAAGGCCTACGCCTTCCTGCAGGGGCGCGGCTTCGTCACGCCGGAGGACGTCAAGTCCATCGGGGCGGACGTGCTGCGCCACCGCATCCTCGTCTCCTACGAGGCCGAGGCCGAGAACGTCACCTCCGAGGACATCATCCGCACCCTCTTCGAGACCGTCGAGGTGCCCTAGAGAGGAGGCGCAAGAGAGCGAGGCTCCATGCTCCCCAAAGAAATCCTGGCGCAGGTGCGCCGCATCGAGATCCGGACCGGGCGCCTGGTCAACGACGTCTTCGCCGGGAAGTACCTCAGCGTGTTCAAGGGCCGGGGGATGGAGTTCTCCCAGGTGCGCGAGTACACGCCGGGCGACGACATCCGCGACATCGACTGGAACGTGAGCGCCCGCCAGTACCGGCTCTTCGTCCGCCAGTACCAGGAGGAGCGCGAGCTCACCCTGATGGTCGCCTGCGACCTCTCGGGCTCGCAGTTCTTCGGCAGCGGGCAGAAGCTCAAGCGCGAGGTCGCCGCCGAGCTCTGCGGGGTGCTCGCCTTCTCGGCGCTCAAGAACAGCGACAAGGTGGGGCTCTTCCTCTTCTCGGACGGACGGGAGCTGTTCATCCCGCCGCGCAAGGGCCGCCTGCACGTGCTCAAGATCATCCGGGACGTGCTCGCCTACGCCCCCGAGCGCAAGGGCACCGACATCGCCGCCAGCCTCGACACCCTCAACCGCATGCTCAAGCGGCGCAGCATCCTGATGCTGGTCTCCGACTTCCAGGCCGAGGGCTTCGAGAAGGCCCTGCGGCGCACCGCGCGCAAGCACGACCTCATCCCGGTCGTCGTCGAGGACCCGCGCGAGGAGGATCTGCCCGCTCTGCCGGCCTGGCTGGACTTCGAGGACCCCGAGACCGGCGAGAGGGCCCTCGTGCGCCCGGACGCCGCCCTGCGCCGAGAGCTCCGAGCCCGCCGAGCCGTGTTGCGGGCTCGGCTCACGGAGGCCTTCCGCTCCGCCCACGTCGATCCCATCCACGTCCGCACCGACGAGTCGTACGTCGAGCCCATCGTGCGCTACTTCCATGAGCGCTCCCGGAGGTTCCGCTGAACGCGCTGCTCCTCCTGCTCCTCCCGGCGGCCGCCGCGGCCGCGCCCGTCTCCTTCGAGCTCTCGCCGGAGACTACGACCGTCCTGCTGGGCGCGCCCTTCGCGGTCTCGGGAGCGGCGCAGGCGCCCGCGGGGCACCGCCTCTCCCTAGCGCTGTCCCAGAGCGCCACCGGCCCCTTCGAGATCCTCGACGCGCAGGCCGGAGCCCAGGACGCGGAGGGGCGCATCCCCATCCGGCTCAAGGCCGCCGCCTTCGCCCTCGGGGAGGCGGTGCTCCCGAGCCTGCCCTGGACGCTCAAGGCCCCGGACGGCTCGGCCGAGACCGTCTTCAGCCCTCCGGTGCGACTCAGCGTCGCACCGCCTGAGTCCGCGGCCAAGAAGGACGCCCAGCCCCTCGACATCCGGGGCCCGATGTCCCCGTCCGCGTGGCCGTGGATCCTGTCGACTTTGGTTTTGCTCTGCGCCCTGCTCTATCCTCTGCACCGGCTCCTGCGAAGCAAGACCCCGGCGGCAGCCGCCGCCTCGGAGCCGCCGGACCTGCGCACCCCCGACCAGAAGGCCCTCGACGACCTCGACGCCCTGCTCGGCCTGTCCCTTCCCGTGAAGGAGTTCTACGACAGGCTCTCGGACATCCTCCGGCTCTACCTGTCCAGCCGCTTCAGCGTCGACGCCCTCCGGATGACCACCTGCGACCTGCTGCGGGCCCTGCGCAGCCCCGAGGCCGAGGAGGCCGGCGCGCGGCCCATGACGAAGGCCCTCCTCGACCGCTGCGACCTGGCGAAGTTCGCCCGCTTCGAGTGGCCCGAGCCCGAGCGCCGCCGCGACGTCGAGGCGGCCAGGGAGGTCGTTCGCCGCTGCGTGCGCGCGCCCCTCGCCCAGGAGATGTCCAAGGCGGCGGGAGCGAATTGGACCGGCGGGCCGAAGCAGGGGGGGACTCCGTGAGGCTCGAGTCGCCCCTCTGGCTGCTGCTCCTCCTCCCGGCCGCCGCGGCGCTGGGGGCCTCCTGGCTCCGGGGCGAGGGGCGCCGCAGCGCCCTGGCCTACCCGGCGGCCCGCCTGCTCGCGCCGAAGTCCTCGGGCTCGGGCACGGTGCGGCTGGTCCCCCTGGCCCTGAAGGCCCTCGCGCTGCTGCTCTGCGTCGTCGCCCTCGCCCGGCCGCAGAAGGTGCTCCGCCAGGCCGCCTCGCTCTCCTCGGGCGTGGACATCCTCCTCGTGCTCGACGCCTCCACCAGCATGCGGGCTCTCGACTTCGACCCCTACGACCGCATGACCGCGGCCAAGAACGCCGCCCGGAGCTTCATCGAGCGCCGGGTCAGCGACCGCATCGGGGTGCTCGTCTTCGCCGGGGTGCCGCTGCTCATGTGTCCCCTCACGCTCGACTACGGGGCCGTCCTCGAGTTCCTCTCCGACGTCCAGGCCGGCATGACCCAGACCGACGGCACGGCGATCGGAGACGGCCTCACCGCCGCGGTCGGGCACATCAAGGACGCCCAGGCCAAGAGCAAGGTGCTCATCCTGCTCACGGACGGCTCCAACAACACCGGCCTCGTGGACCCCCTCACCGCCGCCAAGGCGGCCAAGACCTACGGCATCAAGGTCTACACCATCGGCACGGGCCGCCGCGGCGCGGCCGTCGTCCCGGTGGACGACCCGAACTACGGCCGGCGGATGGTGCAGATCCCCGACGAGCTCGACGAGGACGGGCTGACGAAGATCGCCTCCGAGACCGGCGGACGCTACTTCCGCGCCCAGAACCTGCGCGAGCTGGAGTCCATCTACGGGGAGATCGACCGCCTCGAGCGCTCGGAGGTCAAGCTCCCGCCGATCATCTCCTACACCGACTACTACGTCTGGCTGCTCGTGCCGGCGGCGCTGCTGCTGGCCCTCTCGATGCTGCTGAGCCGGACCGTGTTCCTGAGGCTCCCCTGATGGGCCTCTTCCAGCACCCGGCCTACCTGCTCTGGGCGCTCCTCGCGGCGCTCGCCTGCGCCGCGCTGGCCGCCTGGTCCGAGTCCCGGCGCCGGCGCCTCCTGGAGGCCTTCGCGCGCCCCCAGACCCTCCGGCGCCTCTACGACGAGAGCGCCGTCGAGGTCCGCCGCCTGAGGACCTGGCTCGAAGCCGGCGCCCTGTGTCTGCTCTTCGCGGCCCTCGCCGGCCCGCAGTGGGGCGTCGAGCTCGTCGAGACCCGCGACCCCGGCTCGCAGGCGGTCATCGTCGTGGACACCTCCCTCTCCATGCTCTGCGAGGACATCAAGCCCAGCCGCATGGAGAAGGCCAAGAACGCGCTCTCCCTCCTCATCGACGGCCTCCAAGGCTCCCGGGTCGGCATCGTGGCCTTCGCGGGAGAAGCCTACGTCCAGTGCCCGCTCACGACGGACCTCGAGGCGGCCAAGAGCTTCCTGCGGCGCGTACAGGTGGGCCTGGTGCCGCAGGCCGGCACCGACCTCTCGAAGGCGATCCTCGCGGCGCGGGCCATGCTCGAGCGGGCATCGGGCGACAAGTCCATCCTTCTGCTCAGCGACGGAGAGACCCTCGCCGGCGACCCCCAGCAGGCCGCCGCCGACGCGGCCCAGGCCGGCATCCGCATCTTCCTCATCGGGACGGGGACGCCGGAGGGGGAGCCCATCCCCCTCAAGGACGGAGAGGGACGCCTGCTCGGCTACAAGAAGGGCCCCGACGGGCAGACCGTCGTCAGCAAGCTCAACGAGCAGGGGATGATGGAGATCGCCGCCGCGAGCGGCGGAGCCTACTACCGGGCCACCCAGTCCGAAGAGGAAGTGGGCAAGATCCTCCAGCAGATGAAGGGCGCGGACTCGGATGGAAACGGCTCGGGGAAGGGCACCTCCACCCGCATGCGCAACCGCTACCGCCTCCCGCTCCTGGCCGCCGTCCTCCTGCTTTTGGTAGAACTGTTCCTGATGGAAGGAGCCCGCACGAAGCTCACGCCTCCTCCGGCCGCGCTGGCCGCGGCCGCGCTGCTCCTCGTCGCCTGGAGCCCGAAGAAGGACGCGAAGCTCTGGAAAGGCAACAAGTCCTACCAGCAGGGGCGCTACGAGGAGGCCTTCGAGCAGTACGCGCGCGCCCTCAAGAAAGGCGACAAGGACCCCAAGCCCCTCTTCAACGCCGGCGACGCCCTCTTCAAGATGGGCGAATTCGACAAGGCCGCGGAATCCTTCAAGCGTCTGATCGACCCGCGCTTCAACACCCGCAGGACCGCCGCCGACGCGAACTTCAACCTGGGCAACGCGCTCGCCAGGAAAGGCCAGGGCGCCGAGGCGGCCGACGCCTACCGCCGCTGCCTCCTGCTCGACATGGACGACGCGGCCTGCCGCCACAACCTCGCCCTGCTCCTCCAGAACCCGCCGCCCCCGCAGAAGCAGGACGAGCAGAAGCAGGACCAGAAGGACAAGGGGGGAGGCGGCGGCGGGCAGGACAAGAAGAAGTCCCCGCCGAAGCAGCAGCCGCAGCAGAAGAAGCCGCAGGAGCAGAAGGGGGGCATGACGAAGGAGGACGCCGAACGCATCCTGCAGGCCATCAAGGAGCGCGAGCGCCAGGCCAAACCGATGCCCGTCCAGCCCCAGGACGGCAAGGACGAGAAGCCGGGAGAGGACTGGTGAACGGCTCACTTCTGGCCCTGGCTCTGCTGGCGCAGCCGACGCTCGCCCAGGACTTCAACGTCTCGGCCACGGTCAACCGCACCCAGATCACCCTGGAGGAGCAGGTCGTGCTGGCCGTGACCGTCAGCGGGACGAGCGCGAGCCTGCCCGAGCCCAAACTGCCGCCCATCCCGAACTTCAACATCCACGGCGCCGGGCAGAGCCACAACTTCAGCTTCGTCAACGGCGTGATGACGAACTCGGCCGAGTACCGCTACGTGCTCGTGCCGCGCTTCCCGGGCCGCGCCCTCATCGGGTCCATCACCGCGACGAGCGGCGGGACCACGCGCCAGACGGCCCCCATCGAGATCGCGGTGCTCAAGCATGCTCCTGCGCAGGCGGCGCAGCCGCCCTCGGCGCCGGCGCCGCCCCCACAGCAGCAGCCGCTGCCGCAGGCTGCCGCACCGCCCCAGCGCGGCGCCCCCGGCATGCCGAGGAACTCGAGCGGCTTCGGGCCCGACCTGTACGTGACCGCGGAGGTGGACAAGAGGAACCCCTATGTCAACGAGCAGGTCCTCCTCACCGTGCGCTTCTTCACCGCCGTCCAGCTGATGGGCAACGCGGAGTGGCGGCCGCCGACCACGCAGGGCTTCCTCATCGAAGACATCCCGCCCGGCCAGCCGTATCAGGCGGTCGAGCATGGCCGCCGCTACAGCGTCTCGGAGATCAAGATGGCCTTGTTCCCGGCCCAGGCCGGCGAGCTCACCATCGGGCCGAGCAGCATCCTCTGCCAGGTCCAGCAGGAGATGAACGTCGACCCCTTCTCGCCCGACTTCTTCCAGCGCTTCTTCTCCTCGGGCCTCATGCAGGTGCAGACCAAGGAGCTCAAGACGAAGCCGATCGTGCTCCGCGCCCTGCCGACGCCCGTCGACGGGAAGCCCGCCTCGTTCACCGGCGCGGTCGGCCGGCTCAGGGTCTCGGCCGAGGCCGACAAGCGGAGCTTGAAGGTCGGAGACGCCCTCAACCTCACCGTGACGGTGGAGGGGACGGGCAACCTCAAGACCCTCGGCGAGCCCGTCCTACCGGAGACCGCCGAGTTCAAGCGCTACGACACCGTGAGCACGGTCAACCTCGCCAAGGACGGCGCGGGGGTGAGAGGCTCGAAGGTGTTCAAGACGGTGCTCGTCCCGCGGGCCTCGGGACGCCTGCGCATCCCGGCCATCCCGGTCTCCTACTTCGACCCGGCCCGCCGCGAGTACGCGACCGCCGAGACGCGGCCCCTCGAGGTCGAGGTGGCCCCCGGCGCCGCGCAGGCTCCCGCTCCGGCCTACGTGGCCTCCTCCCCTCAGGGAGGAGCGACCATCACCCAGCTGGCCCAGGACATCCGCCACATCCACGGTCCTCGCCGCCAGGGCCCGGTCCGCTGGGCCGCGGCCTTGAGCCGCTCGCTCTGGCTCCACCTCCTCTTGTCCGCGCTGTTCCTGCTCTCGCTGGGCTCTTTCCTGCACCAACAGCGCCTCCTCAACGACCCCGCCGGGGCGCGCTTCCGCCAGGCCCTCGGCAAGGCCGAGGCCCGGCTGGAGCAGGCGCGCGGCTCGCCGCAGGAGGCGGCCGGCCTCCTCTCCGATGCCCTGAGCGACTTCCTAGGCGACAAGCTGAACTGCCCGCGCTCGGGCCTGACGCTCAAGCAGGCCCAAGGGCTGCTCCGGAGCCGGTTCCCGAAGATGCCGGACGGCCACCTCGACCAGCTCAAGCGCCTCTGGGAGGAGATCGACCTCTCCCGCTACGCGCCCGGCGCCTCGGGAGACGCGGGGCACATCATCGACGGCGTGGGGGAACTCCTGCGGGCGCTCGACGAGGCGATGAAGCGATGAACCTCCTCCTCTTCCTCTTCGCAGCGCTGGCGGCGCCCGTCTGGGCCGCGAACGGAGAGCTCGACCAGGCCAACAAGCTCTACGAGGCGTCCAAGTTCGCCGAGGCCGCGGCGGAGTACCAGGCCCTCGCCGCCGCCGACCCGCTCGACCCGGCCGCCCACTACAACCTCGGCAACGCCTATTTCCGCCTGGGCGGCGCGGGCGACCTCGCGCGGGCCATCGCCTCCTACCAGCGCGCCTTCGCCCTGAGCCCGCGCGATCCGGACGTGCGCCACAACCTCGACTTCGCCCTTCGGCGCGCCGGCGAGACGCTGGTGCCGACCGGCATGCCCTCCACGGCCTTCGTGCTGTTCCACCTGCTGAGCCGGACAGAGCTCGCGGCCCTCCACTGGCTCGGCCTCTGGGCGCTCCTGCTCCTGGGCTCGGCGGCCCTCTTCCGCGAGGGCTGGCGCAGACGCCTCCAGCCGTGGCTCCTGTGGGCCGGGATCTTCTGGGCGGCGGCCGGCGGCTGGTGGGCCCTGCTGGCCTGGACCGACATCCAGGCCCCGGGCGTCGTTCTGACCGGGGACGCCGAGGTCCGCAGCGGGCCCGGCCTGAACTTCCCGGTGAGCTTCAAGACCCCCGAGGGCCGGCGGGTCTCGGTGCTCGACGAGAAGGAAGGCTGGCTCGAGATCGGCGTGCTGAAAGAAGGCCTGCGCGGCTGGCTGCCCGCCGACCAGGTGGAACGGATATGAAGACGATCGTCTCCATCGTCCTGGCCGCCCTCCTCTGCGTCGGGGTCCTGCTTTTCGGCCTCTCCCTGGCCGGCCGCAGGACGGTCCGCGGCGCCGCGCTCTCGCAGGGGCTCGAATCCATCCTGGCCAGTCAGGCCGGGGTCCAGGACCGCGCCATCACCCTCGTCCTCGACGACACGAGCCGCGGCGCGGACCCCCTGGGCCTCCCCGAGCCGCCCTCCTTCTTTGACGACCTGAGGCGGGGCCTCGCGAGCCTGCTCCGAAAGAGAGGGGGGGACCCCGAGCCCACCGGCTTCGCCGAAGCGCTGAGCGTCGGCGAGCCCGGCGCGGTGGTCTGGTCCTACGACGGATTCTCGACCTCGGATGAGCCCGCGATGGTCCAGGCCGTGATGGAAGCCATCGTGAAGGCCCGCGAGTCCGGAGCCCGCGTGAACCTCGTCACGACGGGGAACTCCGCCCTGATCGCGGCGAAGGCCGTCGCCCGGCTCGAGGGCAAGGACGTCCGCGTCGAGAGCCTGCACGCCTTCGGCATGAGCAAGCCCGCCCTCGTGCGCGCGGACCCGCTCTTCGCCGGCTTCGAGCGCCCTTCCAACCTCGTCAGCTGGACCAACACTCGGATCGACCGCGCGGAGGGTGCTGCGACCCGCGTCACCGAACACTCCAGTCCCAACGGCAGCGGGATGGACACGCAGGCGCTCAACGGGGTCGACAACCTCCTGAAGAGCAGCAAGGACTTGGCCGACTGGGCGAGGAACATCGCGCCCCGCATCCAGAAGGAGATCGAGGAACGCAGCCGCCGGGAGGCGGAGGAGAAGGCCCGCCAGGAGCTCGCGCGGCGTCAAGAGAGCGCGGCTAAGAGGCCGGCCGCGAGATCCACTTCCGACTGTCTCCTCGACCCGGAGTGCGCCCCCGTCGGCGAGACCCCTGAACAGCGCGAGCGCCGCATCCAGAAGACCCGCTCCACCGCGGGCGCCGCCTCGAACATGGACGGCAAGAGGGGGCGGGCGACCTACGCCTCGCCCGCGGCCGGGGGGGAAGCCCAGACGGAGACCTCGAAGCCGGGCGGGGGGAC
>DMEZ01000052.1:28360-29095 GCA_003450735.1 Elusimicrobiota bacterium
CTGCCGCTGACGCCGGCTAGGGGTTCTGCGGGGTGAACGGGGTGAGGGGGAGGACGGGGAACTTCTCCGCCGGCTTCTCGGCCTTCTTGGCCTTCTCGGCCTTCTTCGCGTCCGGCTTGGCCGCGGGCTTGGCGGGCATCTTCTTCGCCTTCTTCGGCTGAGGCTTCGGCTTTTCCTCGGGCGGCGGGGGCTCCTCGTACTGCTGCTCCTGCTGGGGAGGGGACTGGACTTCCGGCTCCGTCTTTTGGTCCTGCGCGGGCTCCTCCGGGGGCTCCTCGTCGGCCTGGTCCCCCTGGATGAGGGTGGCGTCCTTGACCTTCTTCTCGGGCTCAGGCAATGGGACGTCGTTGGACGGCTCCGGCTGCTCGTTCTGGGGCGGCGGCTCCTGCTGCTCCGCCCCGGAGGGAGGGGCTTCGCCAGAGGGTGGGTCGCCCTGCTGTTCGGACGGCGCGCCGCCCTCTTCCCCAGCCGGCGGCTGGAGAGGCTCCTTCTTGGCGGGGGAGAACGGCTGGGCGAAGCCCCACGACGCGAGGGCGGCCGACAACAAGACGGAAAGTCCGAAGCGCTCCATACGCATAACGATAACAGAGAGATGTTACGAAATCAAGTTTCATTCTGCTCGAGGGCCTATATTGATATGGGTCATCGGACCCTGGGTGGTTAGCAGTCGCGGCATGAACCTATCCTTTGAAAATGCCCTCCGCGAAGAACTGTCGGCTCCCCTATCGGGGGGGG
>DMEZ01000072.1:0-8523 GCA_003450735.1 Elusimicrobiota bacterium
GCACCCGGCCGCGGGCTGCGGGCCCGACCTCCACCCAGCAGAGGCCCGGCCCGGGATCCCGGTCGAGGGTCAAGCGCAGGAAGTGGTCCGTGGTGGCCGTGACCCGGGGGGAGCGCTCCTCAACGACGGCCTGGCGCACGGAACCGGCCGCGGCCGAGGCGAAAGCCGTCCGGAGCCGCCGGTCGAGCGTCCGCAGGGCGCCGGCCCGTCCGCTCAGGACGCTCTCCGGCAGCTGGCCTTCCAGGCCCGCGGCCGGAGTGCCCGGGCGGCGGGAGTAGCGGAACGCATGGAGCCCGGAGAAGCCGACCCGGGAGAGCAGGTCGAGGGTCTCCTGGAACTCCTTTTCGGTCTCTCCGGGAAAGCCGGCCAGCACGTCCGTGAACAGGCCCGCCCCCGGGAAGACCCCGCGCAGGGCCTCGACCCGGCGCTCGAAATAGCCCGCGTTGTACCAGCGGCCCATCCGCTTGAGGACCGCGTCCGAGCCGGACTGCACGGGCAGGTGGAAGGAGGGGCAGAACTTTTCTTCCGCCTCGGCCGCGGCCTTCAGGAAGCGGGCGCTCACGTCGGAGACCTCGAGCGAGGAGAGGCGCAGGCGGAAATCCCCCGGCAAACGGCAGAGCCGGGCGATGAGGTCGGGCAGGGAGAGCGTCCCCGAGCGCCAGCGGCCCAGGCGGATGCCGCAGAGCACCAGCTCGGGGACCCCGGCGGCGATGAGCCCGCGGCACTCCTCCTCGAGGGCCTCGAGCGGCTTGCTCCAGAGCTCGGGCCGCACGGAGGGGACGATGCAGTAGGTGCAGCCCATGTCGCAGCCGTCCTGCACCTTGACGAAGGCGCGGGCATGGCCGTGGAAGCGCTCCAGCCCCCCCGGCCTGGGGGCGCAGCCGAGCAGCCCCGGGATGGAGTCCTTCTCCCGGTTGGGCACGACGATCGCGGAGGGGGCGGCCTCGAGCACCTCGCGCTCCGCCCTCGTGGCGAGACAGCCGGTCACGACGATGCGGGCGGCCGGGTTGCGGCGGCTGATCCGACGCAGGAGGGTCAGGGCGTCCCTGTCGGCCTCCCCGGTCACGCTGCAGGTGTTGAGGACGCAGAGGTCGGCGGCCTCGAAGTCGTCGGTGAGGACGTCTCCATCGGAGACGAGCCCCTCCCGCAGGGCCTCGGTCTCGTACTGGTTGACGCGGCAGCCGAAGGTCTTGAGGAAATACTTGACTGGAATATCCTCCCGATTGCGGGGTATGAAGCAGGGACGTTTCGGACTTGAGGACGGCATTATACAGTTTCTAGTCGGCCTCCATCAGCAGCTCAGGAACAGCTTGGTACAACTTGCTGCATCCATGAATCGCCCCGTCGATCCTGATACGAGCTTGCTATTACCGGCTCTTAAGCTGTTCATTGCCTGATGCGGTAAGACTGCTTCGGGCTGTGCTTGTTCTTCTCGGTGCCTTCCAGCACGCCCATCTTGAGGAGCTCGCGCACGATGACCCTGGCATAAGGCGTAGACAGCTTGCAACCCTCGACGATCTGCTTGATGCTGACCGTACCTTGTTTTTGAACGAAGCCGAAAACCATCCGGTGTCGAGGCTTCCAATCAGCCGCCTTCGGCGGCAGAGTGGCCACGCTGAAGGCCGGAGCAAGCTCGTAGACGGCCCAGCGCCTCGAGCCGAGCTGATTTATCAATCCCAGCTCACGAAGGCCTGCAAGATCCGCGGTCGCCATGCGCGAATCGCACTGATTCAGCCGGCTGTAGTCCAGATTCCGGATCGTGTGATGCTTTTTCAGCAGAGCCAGGGCCAGCCTTTGGCCGTCATTCAGAGGGAAGCCGGCGAACTGATTGAGCCAATCCACTGTCGCCTCATCAAGAAGGGACTCATTGGAGAACGTAACGCGGAAGTAGGTCCTGCCGTCTTCAAACTCGGGGGGCGGCAGGTGAGCCTTGGCCAATTGCGCGCTCACCGTACGTATTCCCGATCCGCGGTTCTCAGCGAGCCCGATCTCCTCGAGCATGCGCATCAAAAAGACGTTCCGCGATGCCTGAACGCCCGCCTCGCCCAAAGTCTCCTCCGTTACAGGACCGAAAAGCCCGCCGGGGCTCTGAACCACCAGGCCATCGGAGAACATCTTGACCTGCACCTGGCTTCCCAAAGCGCCTGGGCCGTAGTCCCTATGGCCGACGGCGTTGACCAAGACCTCTCTAAGGGCGAGCTCGGGATACTCCGTGATCACTTCCGACATAAGGCCGGTCTTGAGCGTTCTCTGTTGCATGTTGCGTCGGATAACGTCCAGCGCGCCCTCCAGCATGTCCGGAATAGTGCCCTCGATCTTCTGATTCTCGATGATCTGTGATGCATCGCGGGACCCCTCCTTGATGGTTCCCGAGTACCTGACCACGGTGATGCAGAGATTGGGAGATTCGCCCTGGGGATATTTGCCGAACATCAGCAGGCCGGCCATGCTGGGCGCAACCGCCGGCTCTGCCCCTCTGCGGCAGGCGATCTTGTAGGTCCGCGAGAGGGCCTCTTCCGATTGGTTCAAATGTTTCGCGTGAGGCCGCCGCTCTCGCAAAGAGGCAAAGAATCTCTTGATCCGCTCCTGATCCATCGCGTCCCACCCGACGCGCACGGCGGGCCTGATGTCCTCCTCCGGCTGCCCCCTCGCCGCGATGAAATTCTGCACCTCGTAGTCGGTCATGACACGGTCGCTGTCGCCCACGCGAATGAAGGCGCCTGATGGCAAGCCCTTGGGCCGGTGAAAGCACGGCTTTTGATGGCGCTCGCACTCGGGAATCGACACGACCAGAACCCGCTTCCCCCTTTCCACCGGGAACGTGTCGAAGGCTGGCCGCATCGGCGGCTCCATCTCCGCACAGACATTCCCTATATCGCGTTGGAGAGCATCCAGGTGCTTCAAGCCAGTGGGCTGGAAAAGGTCGGGGGACAGGCCCAGGATCAAGGTGCCGCCGCCGGAGCGATTCGCTAGGGCGGAAAATGACTGCCACAACCGGGTCGGAGTTCCACCGGAGGCGTCCTTGACCTCGATATCATCCAGTTCGGAGCCCCTCTCTCTGAGGCTCTTCAGCAACTCATCAAAATCCACTTTGAGCATTGGTCCTCCGCTACTTGATACATACATGATAATTTATTATTGAGTTACTATCAAGTATCGATTGGACACTCCCAGCGTAAGGGCTTACTACGGAGACGCGACCTTCACGGAGCCCTCAGCACGATGAGCGGGACCTCCGTGCGGGTGAGCCAGCGCATCGGGGGGCCCCACTGGCCCGTCCCCTGGCTCACGTAGAGCGCCGACGCGCCGCGCCGATAGAGCCCGTAGAGGTAGCGGTACTGCAGGCGCACGAAGAAGCCGAAGGGGAAGATCTGCCCGCGGTGGGTGTGGCCCGAGAGCATGAGCCCCACCTTCTTCTCGGCGGCCAGGTCGAACATCAGGGGCTGGTGCGAGAGGAACAGGGAGGGCTTGGAGGGATCGAGACGCGAGAGCAGGGCGTCCACCTCCGCGCGCGGGATGCGCGCGGCCATGAGGTCGTCCACCCCCGCGACCTGAAGGCCTCCGGGCAGCTCGACGATCTCGCCTCGCAGCAGACGCGCACCGCAGCCCTTGAAGCACTCGAGGGACTTCGAGAGGCCGTGGTAGAACTCGTGGTTGCCGAGCACGGCGAGGACCCCGAGCCGCGCGCGAAAACCGGCTCCGGCGCGCTCGATGGCCCCTTCGTCGACGGAACTCGGGTCGACGAGGTCCCCGGTCAGCACGAGGAGGTCGGGGGCCAGCGCGTTGACCTGCTCCACGAGGGCGGGAAGCCTGCGCGGGGGCACCGTGGTGCCCAGGTGCAGGTCGGAGATCTGCGCGATCTTGAAGCCGTCGAGCTCCCTGGGGAGGTTCGGGAGGACGACCTCGAGGCGGTGGACCAAAGGCGGACGGGAGGCGTTCCAGTACGCGTAGGCGCTCGAGAGGAGCGTGAGAGCCAGGACGGCCGGGCCGGCCCAGGGCCGGACCCTCTCCGCGAGGCCGGCCCAGCGCGCGAGAAGGAGGACCCCGTCGCTGAAAGCAGCGTACGAGAGCCAGATGAGGAGCGCCCCCGTCCAGACGTACATCGCGTAGGCCAGCCACTCCGCCGCCCCGCTGCCGTGCCTCAGCCAGTAGATGGAGAGCGGGAAGAGCAGCGCGAGCGCCAGCACGGCGATGCGGAGGGTCTGCGGAGCCACGGGCAGGCCGGGGAAGCTGCGCAGCAGCCAGAACGCGACGTAATACTGCATCCCGAGATAGACCAGGATGACGGCGGAGATGAAAGCCAGCATGGCGAGCATGGAGGTCAGGGCACGCGCACGACCGAGCCGACCTCGAGCACGCTCTCGGCGGGCAGAGGCGACTCCTTCGATGCCCGCTTCTCAGACCGGTACACGAGCAGGAGGGCGCTCAGGAACTGGCGCTTCGGGTCGGCCGGCATGGGCATCTCGCGCCAGTTCTCGAAGACCATCGGCTCCTTGGGCACCTTGAGCAGGGCTTCGCCGTCGTCGAAATAGCGGTACTTCCCAGGCTCGGGGCCGTCCACGGCCTTAAGGCGCTTCTCGTAGGCCGCGAGCAGCTCCTCGTGGAAAGCACGGACCCCCGCGACGCTCGGCGTCAGATAGAGGGAGGAGAAGGGCACGCGCCGGTCGAAATCCTTCTGTCCGGCCTTGGACACGACGAGCGGAGGGAAGGGGTGCTCCGCCGTGAACGTCCGGTCGGCCTTGTCGATGAAGCCCGCCTTCACGGAGAGGTTCCTCCCGCGCGAGACGAACGCCCTCAGAGTCTTCGAGCCGGACAGCCGCTCGAGATGGTACGCCTTGAGGATCGGCAGGACGGAGTCCTTCGGGGAGAAGGCCTTGGGATACTCGAAGAGCTTGAGGTAGAGCTTATAGTCCTTGGGAGGCTCCCTCCCCGGCAGAGGGAAGCCGAGGGCCAGGATGCTCTCCAGGTTGATGTTGTCGATGTCCGGGGAGTGGGACGGGGCATAGCCCAAGGAGCGCGGGGTCTCGGTCTTCCCCTCGGGCGGCACGAGGCCCGGTAGAGTGGCGAGTTGGAATCGCTGGGGCTCATCGATGCGCCAAGAACCGACCTCGGGGTCGACCCTCGGAGTGGAGACGGTCTTGGTGAAGGCTGTGAAAGGCGACAGCATCAAGCTCAAAGACACGACGATGGCCCGCGACCTCGGACTCCCTTCAAGAAAAACCGACTCGAGGCACGTAAGCGCGCGCAGTCGGCAGGTCGAGCTGAAATAATGTTTATCCTGAAACATCTTTTTGACATTCACCTTGCCTGGGCAAGGCAGAACAGAAAAAGTGTTTTGATATCCTGCATTTTCAGCTATCGTCCTGACAAGACGCAGACATAGCTGCGACTCCCTCGTTCCGTGAAGGCTCGCCATGAGCCCGTAATCACCGGATCGCTACAGGCTTCCCAGGTCGTGCAGGATGAGCGCGGAGGCGACGATGGCCGCGGTCTCGCCGCGCAGGGTGGTCGCCTTCAGGTGGAAGAGGTGGGCTCCCTCCACCTCGGCGAGCTCGGCCTCCTCCTTGGTGAAGCCCCCCTCGGGCCCGACGAAGAGGCTCACGTCGAGGGACTCCTTCTGCTGGCGGTGCCGGGCGAGGGTCTCCTGCAGGGAGGCCGAGGCCCCGGAGGACTTGGGCCAGCCCATGAGGGTGAGGCCCGAGTGGATGGCCTCGGCGATGGCGTCGCGGAAATGGGCGGGGGCCTTGAGCTCGGGCAAATCCGCGCGGCCGCACTGCTTGGCCGCGGCGACGAGGATCTTGTTCCAGCGTTCGAGCTTGCGGCCCGAGGACTCCTCCCGCAGCTGGACCACGGTGCGCGGGGTCAGGACGGGGACGATGACCGAGACGCCGACCTCCGTGGCCTTCTCGAGCGCCCACTCGAAGCGCGAGGCCTTCAAGAGGCCCAGGTACAGACTCAGGCGCACCTTCGTGCTCTTCTTGGCGGCGTGCAGGACCCCGGTGATGCGCCCCTCGACCGCGTCCTCCCCCACCGTCTCGATGACGCCGCTGTAGCGCCCGCCCTTGCCGTCGAAGACCTCGATGGCCTCGCCTTCGCGGCAGCGCATCACCTTGGAAACGTGGAACGCCTCGGGCCCCCGCAGGACGAAGCGCTCCGGGCTCAGGTCCTCCGGCGCGACCAGGAACTGGGGCATCAGCTTCCTCCGAAGATCTTCTTGAAGATCCCCCCGTCGTCTTTGGGGTCGTCCGTCCTCTCCTCCGCCCCGCCCGAGCCTTCGAAGGACGGAAGGTCCTGCGGGGCGTCGAGCGTCTTCGCGAACGCCTCGAGCAGCCGCGTCTGCTCCGAGGTAAGCTCCTTGGGGACTTCCACCTCGACCTTGACCCTCAGGTCGCCGAAGCCGCGGCCCCGCATCTTGGGCATCCCCTTGCCCTGGATGCGGAAGGCGGCGCCGTGCTGGACGCCGGCGGGCAGCTTGATCTTGGCTTTCGCGTCGGCGAGGGTGGGGACGACCAGGGTGCAGCCCAAGGCCGCCTGGGGGAAGGTGATGCGCTGGTGGAAGACCAGGTCGTCCTCGTCGCGCTCGAACTTGGGATGGGGCTTGAGGTGCACCTCGATGAAGAGGTCCCCGGCCGGCCCGCCCCGCGCGCCCGCCTCGCCTTCGCCCGCGATGCGCAAGGTCGCCCCGTCGTAGACGCCGACCGGGATGCGCACGGCCAGCTTGTGGCGCTTCTTGGCGGTGCCCGCGCCGCGGCAGTCCTTGCAGGGCGTCTCGATGATCTGGCCGGCCCCGCCGCAGGTCGGGCAGGTCTGGCTCATGGAGAAGAACCCCTGGGAGTACTGCACCCGCCCCGCCCCCCGGCAAGTCGCGCAGCGCTTGAGGCCCGTCCCGGGGCGGGCCCCGCTGCCGCCGCAGGCGGAACAGCTCTCGATGCGCTCGTACTCCAGGTGCTGCTGGGCGCCCTGGTAGGCGTCCTCGAGCGAGATGAGGATCTCGTATTTGAGGTCGTGTCCGCGGCGGGCGCGCGAGCGCCCGCCGCCCATCTGCCCGAAGAAGTTCTCGAAGAGATCTCCGAACACCTCGGAGGGGTCGCCGCTCATCCCGCCGAAGCCCTGGAAGCCTTCGAAGCCCCCGCGGCCCGCCCCGGCCCCCTGGACTCCCGCCTCGCCGTACTGGTCGTAGAGCTGGCGGCGCTTCGGGTCGGAGAGCGTCTCGTAGGCCGCGTTGACGACCTTGAAGCGCTCCTCGGCCTCCTTGTTGCCGGGGTTGCGGTCGGGGTGGAATTTCAGCGCGAGCTTGCGGAAGGCCGCTTTGATCTCGGCCTCGGTCGCGTTCCGGGGGACCCCGAGGGTCTCGTAGTAGTCCTTGGCCACCTAGTCCTTCTTCTCCTTCTCCTCGTCGACGACCTCGGCGTCCACGACCTCTTCCTCGCCCTTCGGGCTCTTCTTGGGGGAGTCCTTGGGCCCCTCGGCCTTGCCGTTCTTCGGCGCGGCTTCGGCCTTCGCGGCGGCTTCCTTGTAGATGGCCTCGCCGAGCTTCTGGGAGGCGGTCACGAGGACGTCCTTGGCCTTCTGGATCTTCTCGACGTCCTCGCCCTTCAGGGCGTCCTTGAGGTCGGAGATGCCGCGGTCGATGGCCGTGCGCTCGTCCTGGGACACCTTGTCGCCGTGCTCGCGCAGAGCCTTCTCGGCGGCGTAGAGCACCGTGTCGGCCTCGTTCTTGGTCTCGATCTGGCCTTTGCGCTTCTTGTCCTCCTCGGCGAACCGCTCGGCCTCCTTGATGAACTTGTCCACCTCGTCCTTGTTCAGCTTGTTCTTGGCCGTGATGGTGATGTGCTGGGTCTTCTTGGTGCCCAGGTCCTCGGCCCGGACGTTGAGGAGCCCGTTGGCGTCGATGGAGAAGGCGACCTTGATCTGCGGGATGCCCCGCGGGGCGGGCGGGATGCCGTCGAGGTCGAACTTGCCCAGCGAGACGTTGTCCTTGGCCATGGGGCGCTCGCCCTGCAGGACGTGCACCGTGACGGCCGGCTGGTTGTCGGACGCCGTGGAGAACACCTGCGACTTCTCGACGGGGATGGTCGTGTTCCGCTCGATGAGCGGCGTCATCACCCCGCCCAGGGTCTCGATGCCGAGGGTCAGCGGGGTCACGTCGAGCAGCAGCACGTCCTTGACCTCGCCGGTGAGCACCGCCGCCTGGACGGCCGCGCCGCTCGCCACGCACTCCATGGGGTCGATGCCGCGCTCCACCTTGCGGCCGACGTGCTCCTCGACGAAGCGCTGGACGATGGGCATGCGGGTCGGGCCGCCGACCAGGATGATCTTCGTGATGTCGGAGGTCTTGAGCTTGCCGTCGGCCAGAGCCTGGTCGATGGAGTGGCGGCAGCGCTCGACGATGGGCTCGACGAGCGACTCGAGCTTGGCGCGGGTGAATTTGAGGACCAAGTGCTTGGGGCCGGTGCTGTCGGCGGTGATGAAGGGCAGGTTGACGTCGGTCTCCATGACGTTGGAGAGCTCGATCTTGGCCTT
>DMEZ01000072.1:8566-21890 GCA_003450735.1 Elusimicrobiota bacterium
TCGATCTTGGCCTTCTCGGCCGCCTCGCGCACGCGCTGGGTCGCCATGGCGTCCTTGCTGACGTCCACGCCGGTCTCCTTGCGGAACTCGGAGACGATGTGGTCGATGAGGGCGTTGTCCATGTCGGTGCCGCCGAGCTTGGTGTCGCCGGAGGTGGAGAGCACCTCGAAGACGCCCCCGCCGAACTCCATGATGGTCACGTCCAGGGTGCCGCCCCCGAGGTCGAAGACCATGATCTTCTCGTCCTTGCCCTTCTTGTCGAGGCCGTAGGCCAGGCAGGCCGCGGTGGGCTCGTTGACGATGCGCACGACCTCCAGGCCCGCGATCTGGCCGGCGTCCTTGGTGGCCTGGCGCTGGTTGTCGTTGAAGTAGGCCGGGACGGTGATGACGGCCTTGCTCACGGTCTCGCCGAGGAAGGCCTCGGCGTCGCGCTTGACCTTCTGGAGCAGGAAGCCCGAGAGCTGCTGGGGCGTGTACTTCTTGCCGTGCAGGGTGAAGTGGTACTCCTCGCCCATGCGCCGCTTGAAGGCCATGGCCGTGCCCTCGGTGTTGGCGATGGCCTGGCGGCGGGCCGGCTCGCCGACGAGGAGCTGCTGGTCCTTGGTGAACGCCACGTAGGACGGGAAGGCCTTCCCGCCCACGCTGGTGCCTTCCGCGGACGGGATGATGGTGGGCTTGCCGCCCTCCATGACCGCCGCGGCGGTGTTGCTCGTCCCTAAGTCGATGCCGATGATCTTGCTCATGATCCCTCCTCCAAAGTCTTCTTCTTCGCGATCCGCACCTTCGCCGGCCTCAGGACCGCGCCGTCCAAGGTGTAGCCGCGCGCGAGCTCCTCCACGACCGTCCCCTCGGGGTGCGCGTCCGTCTCCACCTGCCCGAGGACCTCGTGGAGGTTGAAATCGAAGGGCTTGCCCACCGTCTCGACGACCTTCACGCCCTCGGACTCGAAGAGCTTCGTGAACTCCTTGAAGATGAGCTCGAGGCCGCGCACGAGCTCCGAGACGGTCTTCTGGCCGTCGTCGGCCTTCGCGAGGGTCTCTCCGTGCCGCACGGCCTGCTCGTGCGCCGAGAGCAGGACGTCGTAGAGGGGCAGGAGCTTGCCCAGCAGCTGCACCTTGCCGTGCCGCTCCCACGAGGGCTTGTCGCGGTCGACCCGCTTGCGGTAGTTCTCGAAGTCCGCCTTGAGGCGCAGGATCTGGTCGAAGAGCTCCTTCTCCTTGTCGGAGGGGGCCGAAGGGGCCGCCGCCTCGGGAGCCTTGGGCTCCTGCTCGGGGGCCGGCTGCTCCTCGGGCGCGCGCTTCTTAGCGTGGGATTCTTTTGGGTTTGCCTTCGGGTTCGACATCCCAGGCCTCCAGCGAACGGCTGACGATGCGTCCCATGTATTCGACCAGCGACATCATGCGGGAGTACTCCATCCGCTTCGTGCCGAGGATCCCGAGCAGGCCGACGAGGCGGTCGCCGGCGCAGTAGGTCGTCGTCACGAGGCTCAGGTGCTTGAGCTCCGGGAGGGTATTCTCCCCGCCGATCATCACCCGCACGGTGGGCGCCCCTCCCGCCTTGGCGGCGTCGAGCTGCTTGCGGAACTGCTCCTGCAGCATGTCGGCCAAAACCTTGCGTTCCTCGAGCACCCTCACGAGCGAGTGGATCTCGCGGGTGTCCTCGAACTCCTCGGCCCGCGCCACGACGCTGGTCGCCCCGTCCAGGAAGAGCTCGTCCGGCTCGACGGCGCTCTCGAGCTCGCCGAGGAGGGTGTGCGCGAAGTCCTGCAGCTCGCGCATCTCCCGCTCGGCCTGCTCGAGCTGCTCGGCCAGGAGCGAGCGCACCTCGCGGATGGACTTGCCCTCCAGGTGCTCGTTGAGGAAGCGGTTGAGCGCGCGCAGGCGCGCCTCGTTGGGGACGAAGGAGAGCTGGAGGGGCCAGTGCCGGACCTGCCCGGCCTTCGTGACGATGATGGCGAGCACCCGGTTCCCCCCCAGGCCGATGAGCTCCAGGCGCTTGAGGCCCTGGGCCTCCGAGCGGGGCGAGAGCACGAGGCCGGCGCTGTGGGAGACGGTCGAGAGCAGGCGGGAGGTGTGGGCCAGCACCCGGTCGAGCTCCTCGAGCCGGTTGCAGTACTGCTTCTCGATCTGTTCCTTCTCGCCGCTCGCCAGGCGCTGGACGTTCTCGAGGTAGTCCACGAAGAAGCGGTAGCCCCGGTCGGTCGGGACGCGCCCCGCCGAGGTGTGCGGCTGGACGAGGTAGCCCTCCTGCTCGAGCTCCGAGAGGATGCTGCGGATGGTCGCGCTCGAGAGGTCGAGCCCGGCCTCCTCGGCGATGATGGAGGACGCGATGGGACGCGAGGTATGGATGTAGTTCTGGACGACCCACTGGAGGACCCGGCGCTTGCGGTCCTGGGCGATCTGGGGGTCGAGTTGTCTCATGGGGCCCGATAATTAGCAATCAACTGCTTCGACTGCTATTATAGGCCAAACCTAGGGTTCTGTCAAGCCTAGCGGCGGGCGAGGGAACGGCTCTGCTGGCTGCTCCCGTGGTGGCGCTTCTCCCAGCGCCGTCCGTGGCGCTGGCGGCCGCTTTCGCGGCGGTCGTCCTGGCGGAGGGTCTCATCGAGAGGCATGTCCGGCTGGACCTTCGTGAAATCGCGCTGGAGATCGCCCGGGCGAAGGTCGGTCTGGACGGCGCCGCGGGCCCGGGCGAGGTCCGTCCCGCGCTGGCCCTTGAAGCCCTCGACGCCGATGCGCTCGGCCAGGGAGGGGTCGTCGACGAAGGGGTTGCGGTTGCCCTGCCATCTCTCGACCAGGTCGTTGCGGCGCTTCTCGAACTCGGTCGGGGGGTGCTCGCGGTTCCAGCGCAGCAGCATCTCCACCTTGGGGCCGAAGAAGCCGCGGCTGTCGCCCTGGAACACGCTGCGGTCGCCGTAGCGCGCGTAGAAGTAGAGGACGGCGCGGGCGACCCGGCCCTTCGTGAAGTCCGGGGGCTCGAAGACGCCGTTGCCCATCTTGGCCCCGCCCTTGTTCGAGTACTCGGGGTCGGTGACCTCGCCGAAGGGGAGGTGCCCGCGGACGCTGTTCGGGTGCGCGAGCGTCGCCATCAGGTGGTGCAGATCCGAGCGCATCGGGAGCTGGCGGTTGAAGAAGGACTGGGGCCAGACGTGCTCGGCGTTCACGCCGTCGCGGTCGCTGTAGCCGTCTTCGTTCGCGTCGCCGGGTTCCTTATACTGGCCCCCGCTGCCGGAAGTCCCCGGCAGGAAGAGGCCCGAATAGGCGTCGATGATGCCCTTGACCCCGTTGACCGTGACGTTGTCGGCCGTGGAGTACATGTAGTCGCGGGCCTCGCCGTAGCCCTTCTCACTGAACCCCTTGCCCGTGATGCGGCGAAGAGCCCCGAGCAGCTCCTGGCCGGAAAGGCCGGAGACCTCGCTCAGGTAGGCGGCCTTCGAGTCCGCCGCTTGGGCGAGGACCGGGACGCTGTCCTGACGCTCGGCCCTGGCGCCGGCGCCGTCGAAGAGCGCCGCGGCCTGGAAGCGGGCCGACTCCGCGGACTGCCGCTTCTGCTCGGAGGGGGTCTGCTCTTCGTACTGCCGGACGGTCTGGTGGAGGCCCTTGGCGGCCTCGGGGAGGAGGATGCGGCTTTCAGGCTGAGCCGCGAGCTGCGCGGCGGGGGCCGCGTAGACCTTCGCGAACACCGGCTCGCCGGGGAGTGCCCGCACCTGGGACGCTTCGACGGTCTGGACGATGGGGGTCGGCAGGCGAAGGTCGGCCGCGCTCGGCGCGACGCTCGGGGCCTGCAAGGGCGAGAGGAGGAGCATGGCCGAGAGGGCCATGTTCTGCACGAAGGACAGCTTCGGCACGGCCGGGGCGCTCACGGGAGCGACGGGGACGGGGACGGCGCGGACGACGGTCTGGGCGCAGAGCGGGAGAGCGAGGACGAAGAGGAGCCCGAGGATGGACGCCGTGCGCAGGGGACCCCGTGTGCTCTTCATCCTCGATAGGATGGCATGGCATGGGACTTTCCGCCTGAGGCATTGGGCCCTCCCGGGAAGGTCCTGAGTGCCCAGGCGGGAAAGACCCTTAGGGCCCGCTAAGCCTGCCAGGTCGAATTAAGTATAATCCAGCTGCGTTCTTTGAATAGGAGTCCCGCGCTATTTCCGCTTCGGGAGTTCCTTGGTGCTGGCGATGACCTCGTCGACGATGCCGTAGGCCTTCGCCTCCTCGGCGGACAGGTAGAAGTTCCGCTCGGAGTCCTTCTCCACCTTCTCCGGGGTCTGGCCGGTGTGCTTGGCGATGATCTCGCAGAGGATCTTCTTGGTCTTGCTCATCTCCCGGGCCTCGACCTCGATGTCGGTCGCCTGGCCGGAGATGCCGCCGCCCGAGATGAGGGGCTGGTGGATCATCACGCGGGCCTGCGGCAGGGCGAAGCGGCGGCCCTTGGTGCCTGCCGCGAGCAGGACGGCCCCGAAGGACATGGCCATGCCGATGCAGATGGTGGTGATGGGCGCCTTGATGTACTGCATCGTGTCGTAGACCGCGAGGCCGGCCGTGACGAGGCCGCCGGGGGAGTTGATGTAGAGGTTGATGTCCTTGGAGGACTCCTCGGAGTCGAGGTAGAGCAGCTGGGCGATGAGGATGTTGGCGGAGTCGGTCGTGACCTCGCCCTCGTAGCCGCCGACGAAGATGATGCGGTCCTTCAGCAGTCGGGAGTAGATGTCGTAGCCGACCATCGCGCCCTGGTTGGCGCGCTCGATGACTTGGGGGATGATGAGGGGCATGGGTTGGGCTCCGTTCCGGTTGGGATGTGACGGGTATTAAACATATTTTGGAAGCATCGATGCCACAGAAGGGCTTGTACCCGTTCTTCGCGGCGACCTACCTCGCGCAGGGGCTGGTCGGGATCGCCTATGTCCCGATCTACTATCTGCAGAAGGACGTTCTGCGTTTGACGCCGGCGCAAAGCGCCGTCTTCACCCTCGTGATGACCCTGCCCTTCCTCCTCAAGCCCCTGCTCGGGCTGCTCACCGACGCCTTCCCCCTCTTCCACCGCCGCCGCCTGCCCTACATCCTCATCGCCTCCGCCGCGACCTCCGCCGCCTGGGCCGCCCTCGCGACCCTGCCCGTCTACCGCTACTCCTCGACTTTGTTCCTCCTCACCGCGGTGAACGTCGGCATCGCCTTCGCCGACGTGCTCTGCGACGCGGTCATGGTCGAGTTCGGCAAGCGCTCCGACAAGACGGGCCTCTTCCAGGCCGTCCAGCTCGGGGTGCTCTACGCGAGCCTCTTCGCCTCCGGGCTGGGCGGCGGCTGGCTGGCCGAGCACGCCTCCTACCGACTCATCTTCGGCCTCACCGCCGTGTTCCCAGCCCTGATCCTGGTCTCCTCCCTCTTCGTCCCCGAGGGAGAAGCCCGCCCGCGCCCCGCCCAGGCCCGCAAGACCCTGGACGGGCTCTCGGGACTGCTCGCCAGCCGCCCCTTCTGGGTGTGCTGCCTGCTCATCTTCCTCTTCGACTTCAACCCCTTCCTCGGGACGTCGCTGTTCTACTACCAGAGCGGCCCCCTGGGGTTCTCCAAGTTCTTCATCGGAGCCCTGACCTCGCTGGCCGGCGCGGCCGGCGCGGCCGGCGCCTACCTGTTCTGGAGAGTCTATAACCGCCGCGTGCGGCTGTTCGGCCGGGAGAGACTGCTCGACACCGCGGAGCTGATGCGCCTTTCCATCCTGTTCGGCGCCCCCCTGACCTTGCTCTACCTGGCCTACCGGGGCCCCTGGAGCGCCGCCCTGCTCACCGCCCTCTTCGGCCTCGCCGGGGTCTTCATGCGCCTGGCGATGATGGACGTCGCCGCCAAGATGTGCCCGGAGGAGGGCGAGGCGACCGCCTTCGCCCTGTTCATGGCGGTCTTCAACCTCTCGGCGCTCGCCTCGAACACCGCGGGCGGCTGGCTCTACGAGCGCTGGTCGGCCGGAGGGCACGCGCACGCCGCGATGTCCTCCCTGGCCGCCCTCGCGGCGCTCTGCACGCTGTCCTGCCTGGGGCTTCTGCGCTGGGTGTCCTTGCGCCCGCCCCGGGCCGTCCCCGCCGCCGCTTCGTCTCTGGCCGCACAGGAGGTCTTGTGATGGATTTCACCCAGACGGTCGGGCGCCGGGCGGGGCTCATCGCGCCCCTCTCGGCTTTGCGCACGCGCCGCGACCTCGGCATCGGCTACGTGGGGGCGCTGGAGCCTTTCTTCGACTGGATGGAGCAGGCGGGCTTGAGCGCGCTCTCGCTTCTGCCCTTGAACGACCTCTCCCCGCTCGACTCCTGCCCCTATTCGGCCATCAGCGCCTTCGCCGTGGACCCAGCCTACCTCGCCCTGCAGGACATCCATGAGATCAAGCGCTCGCCGGAGCTCAAGCACCGCTTCGACGAGACCTTCGACTCCCGCGAGGCGCAGATCTGCCAGCGGGCCAAGGGGGTCCGCTTCGGCGACGTGCGGGCGCTCAAGATGCGCCTCTTCGAGGAGGCCTTCCGCCACTTCGAGGAGCGCGAGTACGAGCGGGACACGACGCGCGCCCAGGAGTTCCGCGCCTTCCTCGCCCGCAACCGCTGGCTGGCCGACTACGCCCTCTTCAAGACCATCAAGGAGGAGCGCGGCTGGGAGTCCTGGACGCGCTGGCCGGAAGGCCTCAAGGAGCGCGACCCGCGCATCCTCACCGACTACCGCCACAAGCACGCCTCCCGCGTGCGCTTCCACCAGTACCTGCAGTGGCAGTTCCACGTCCAGTGGAAGGCGGCCCGCGAGGCGGCCGCCCAGCGCGGCATCCTCCTCTTCGGCGACCTGCCCTTCGGCCTCTCCAAGGAGAGCGCCGACGTCTGGGCGCGCCGCGAGGACTTCGACCTGCGCTGGCGCATGGGCGCGCCGCCCGACTGGTACAGCGAGACGGGCCAGGACTGGGGTCTGCCGGCCTACCGCTGGCCGGAGATGAAGGAGCGCGGCCACCTCTTCTGGCGCGCCCGCATCCGCCAGGCCGCCGAGATGTTCGACCTCTTCCGCCTCGACCACGCCGTCGGCTTCTTCCGCACCTGGCGCCTGGAGAAGGACCCGCGCCTCGGGCAGTTCGACGTCATGCCCGAGGAAGCCCAGCGCGCGCGCGGCCAGGAGTTCTTCGCGATGTCCCTCGAGGAGGCCGGCCGCTCGAAGCCGGTGGCCGAGGACCTGGGGATCATCCCCCCCTTCGTGCGCGAGGTGCTCCAGGGGCTCGGCATCCCCGGCTACAAGGTCTCCCGCTGGGAGGCGAACGAGAAGGACAAGAGCTTCAAGCACCCCCGCGGCTTCGCCGAGTGCTCCATCGCCGCGGCCGGGACGCACGACACGCCGACCCTGGCGGCCTGGTGGGCCGAGATCCCCGCCGAGGAGCGCGCGCGCTACTGGGAGATGGTCTACGGCCAGGGCGGCTCCGCGCCCGCCTTCCCCGAGGCGCACGAGGCCCTGCTGCGCAACCTCTACGAGGCGGGCTCGGCCTTGACGCTGCTGCAGTTCCAGGACGTGCTCGGGACGAGCGAGCGGGTCAACGTCCCGGGCACGATCGGCGAACACAACTGGACCTACCGCATCCCGGTGGCGGCGGAGGATCTGCTGGAAGACCCCTCCTTCGTCCAGGCCGCCCAGACCCTCAAGCGCCTGGCCGTTGAAACGGGCCGGAAAACCTGCTAAGTTATCCGCCAATGGCGAAATGGGAGAAGATCTGCGCCGTCGCCGACGTGCCCGCGGGGACCCGCAAGGTATTCCCGCTCAGCGCCCTGGACATCCTCATCTTCAACGCCGGCAAGCGCTTCTACGCCTCAGCCGCGGAGTGCCCGCACGAGGGCAAGAGCCTGGAGGACTGCGACCTGCAGGGCCACGTGCTCGTCTGCAAGGGTCACGGCTACAAGTTCGACCTCTCCAACGGGAAGTGCGTCACCGAGGCCGACATCGACCTGCCCGTCTTCCCCGTCGAAGTCCGCGAAGACTCCATCTGGGTGAAGTTCTAGCCTCCGACCCTTCCTACCTGCTGTTTCACTTTTACACCTAGGCTTGAGGCTTAGGTGCCTGTCATTACACTTGGCAGGGTGTTTCTAATGCGGCGGAGGGTACGGACGCGGCTGGGTGGGCACCGTCTGCCACTGGGAGCGGTCGAGCGGGACGCGGGTGAAGTAGTCCGCCACCCCGCCGGCCGGATCGCGCCCGAACTTGCGGCTCGAGGGGATCTGCGGCACGCGCACCCAGAGGAGCGCCACGACGTCCTCGGAGACGCTCTTCTCGAAGGGCGTCAGCGTCCGGCCCAAGAGGTCGGCACCCCCGGCGCCGGCCAAACTCATCAGGTCGGCGCCCAGGCTGTTGAAGGCCGCGCGCGGGAAGAGGTGCGTGGGCTCCTGGCGCAGGCTGTCGTAGATCCCCTGCCCCGCCTCCTGGTCGCCTGATCCGGCTGAGACCAGCCCGGCGACGGCCCGCGCGACGAGGTCGGGGGTCCTGCCCTGCTCGGGGTAGTTCCAGCCTTCCTGCCGGAGAGGATCCACCACCTGGGCCGTGCAGGGGCTGAAGGTGCGGTGGTAGCGGATCTCGTGGGCGTAGTATTTGGCGTAGCGCTCCTTGAACTTCTCCTGGAGCTGGAGCGGCACGCGGGCGTCCTTCATGACCGCGACGAGCATGCCGGTCGGGCGGTACCAGCTCTGCCCGCTGTTGAGGTCGGAGAGGTACTTGTCCATCGGGACGAGGGCGGCGACGATGCCCTTCTCGCTGACCGAGTCCATGTCGTAGAAGTTGCTGACGGTCCAGTCCGCCAGGCTCCCCCCCGCCGGGAAGAGGCCGGTGAAGAAGCCGAAGTGGCCGCCCAGGGACTCGTCGTCGTCGCCCTGCGCCCCGTTGAGCATGAGGCCCATCACGCTCAGGCCCGCCCAGGCGCGGCCCTGGCCGGGCCGCTCCCAGAGGAGCTTGGCCTGGAAGGGCGCCTGGGCTCCGCCCTGGTCGGCCGCGACAAGCGCGTCGATGCCGGCGACGCCCTGGGCGTCGGCCGCCTCAAGGCGAGACGGCTCGACGCGGAAATCCTCGAGCCAGAAGGAGCGCGCGCGGAAGGTGCGCACCCCGCTGCGTTCGACGAAGTCCCCCCGCACGCGCAGAGGGCGGCCGCGAAGGTAGGCGAGGCTCGAGGCGTCGAAGTAAGAGCGGTTGGAGGGGATCCTCGGGGCGAGCTCGAGCGGCAGGGTCGTGCCGTCCTGGAGGCGCAGAAAGCGGCCGTCCTCCGAGAGCACGGCTCCCTCGAGGACCTCGCGCGCGCCGAGCCACACCAGGGCCGGCGTCCCGGTCTTGGGGGTCGCGATGAGCTCGTCGGGGAAGTACCACTTGCCCTCGACCGGCCCGCGGCAGGCTTCGCAGCGGCCGGTGCCCAGGACGAAGTCGCTCTCGGGGTAGAGGCCGAGGAAGCCCGCGCTGACGCCCTTCGCGGTCTCCGGCTCGGAAGCCGGGGGCTTCGGCGCAGCCTCTGGCACGGAGCGCAGCAGGCCCTCCCGTCGGGAAGTGGAAGCCGGCACAACCACGGCGTCCTGGCGCCGTAGACGGGCTCCGTCGAAGGCAGCGCCGCCCTGCAGGGCCTCGCGCAGGGCGGCGAGCGCTTGGGCCGCCGCCGCGTCGGGCGGCAGGGCGCAGAGCAGAGCCAGGCTGGCGGCGAGCAGGCGTCGCGGCATGAGGCGGGGATATTATAGGCGCGCGCAAGAGGGTGAACCTGAGGCGGGGTGCCTAGAAGCGTCTAGGGCTTGCAGCCCGCCGATGCCGCGGCCCAGAACCGTTTCCTAATCACGAGCAACAGGATGGAGAGCATCGCCAAGGCCTGGAGCAGGCTGGGCAGGATGTTGCGGATCACTCCGACGTCATCATCAGGATAGGGTGCAAAGATATAGATGAATCGATCCGCATCCAAACTCTTCAGAACCATGATCGGAAGGGCATAGCTCAACCCCGAAAAGATCATGGTGATGGCCTCCGGATATCGGATCTTGAAAAACCGAAACCCCTGCAGGATGGCGCAGTCGCGAACGAGGAACAAAGAAAGCAGCAAGGGCATGCGCCAGTCCGCATTATTCTGTGGATTCCAGTAAAGCAGAAGGAATTCCGTGCTGAAAGCGGCATACAGGACATAACTCAGGGAGGTGGCGACTGCGACCGGGATATCGTTGCTCAGGAATCTCTTCCCTGACAGCCATTTCCTCCACTGTTCATGCCCTTCCGGATTCAGAAGCGCGGCAGCATAAACGAGGACCAATGCCGCAAGAGTAATTGCATGGTAATTTTCCTCTAATAAACCGGCTTGGAACAGCAGAAGGAATGCCATGAACGCCGGCAGGCGCCATATCCGGCCGCCCTCGAGAAGGTCGCGCCCGATGCGCCAATTCGCTCCCATGAAAGCCCAAAGGCCGAACAGGAGTGCGCTCGTCGTGAGCCAAGGAAATTCAGACCAGTCATGGTCGAAATAGACCACATGGCTGCGGGCGCTGTGGGTAGTGACCACGCCCATGAAAACAGTGATCGCAAAGATGCCCAAGAACAAACCCAAGACTTCAGCGATGGGTTTCGAGACCCTCTCGATGGTATGGCTGGAGACGAGCAGACCGGATGAAACGGCAAGGAAGGTCAAAGCGGCCAGGAACGCCTGACTCCCGAGCAACGTGGTGAATGAGACTGCGCCGTTGCTGACGAAGACTCCGACGATGGCCCAGGGCAGCATCAGAATCGCGAGGAAATAGGAGAACAACGGGGCTCCGATGCACTTGCCGAAGGCAATCTCGAAGGAGGATAGCGGGGTCAAACGCTGCATATCCCAGGTCTTTTCCTGACGCTCAGCCCGGACAGCGCCGGCTGCCCGGGCGGTGCCGTAAACGAGGACAACAAGAGCCTGAACGAGGATGGCGCCTTTGAACAACTCGTCTTTCGAACCGAGAGGCGAGCACGCCATGGAAAGGAAGCAGGCCCCGATGAGAACGGTGGTCGCAACGGCGGCGATCACCCGCATCCGGCTCAACTCGCTGGCGGCGTAGCGGCCGATCTCCGGAAACCGCTCGGAGAGCGGCGTCATCGTGAGCCCTTCATCAAAGCGTTATAGCTGTCTTGGATCGTCCCAGCGGCCTCGCTGAAGTGGGTCAAAGAAACTCCCGCTCCTACCAACGCCTTGACGACCTCCGCTACGGCCGGCTGATCCCCGTCGAACTCGAACACCACATCCGAGCCGTGGCGCTCAACATGGCTCACCCCGCCCTGCGCCTCGAGCTGCAAAACGGCTCTCTCCACGCCCGCAGCGGCTCGGAGCCTGAAGCGGCGGCCTGCGGGCAAGCGCCGACGGGCATCGGTCAATGATCCTGCGAACAGCAATCGCCCCTGGTCCATCATCGCCACGTGCGAGCAGTAATCCTCAAGTTCCGATAAGATATGCGAGGACACGATGATGGTCTTGCCTGTGCGCGCAAGTCCCTTGAGAAGGGCTTGCATCTCTTCGCGGGACTCCAGATCGAGCCCCCCCGCAGGCTCGTCTAGGAGAAGGATCTTCGGGTCGTGCAGGATCGCCCGTGCCAGGCTAAGCTTCTGGCGCATGCCGCGCGAAAGCGTTCCGATCTGCCTGTCGCCGTACCCTTCAAGTCCGACGTGGGCTTGGATCTCTTCGATTCGGCGGCCGATCATCTCCCTTGGCAATCGATAGGCGTGGTAGAAGAACCGCAGGTACTCGCAAATCGCAAGCTCGTCATACAATCCATAGAAATCCGGAAGGAATCCCAGCAGGGAATGGACCGCCCGCGGCTGCTCCCGGATATCCATGCCGTTGATCCTGGCCGTACCTGAAGAAGGCTCTAGGAGCGCGGCTAACATCCGCATCAGCGTGGTCTTGCCAGCTCCGTTGGGCCCGACCAAGGCGAAGACGGCACCTTCCTCGACGCTGAAGCTGACGCCGTCCACGGCCAGCGTTTCGTCGAATTCGCGCCTCAATGCGTCGACTTCGATGATGATCGAGCCCATATCCCAGGAGATGGATTATACCCTATGGTTCGGCTGGAAGTACGGCTATTACTTGATGTAAACCGGCAGCTTGTCGGCGAGCTCGGCGAGGGTCTTCCCCGCCGCGTCGCGCTTGGAGAGGATGGGGTCCTTGACCGGCCACTCGATGCCGGCCTCCGGGTCGTCGAAGCGGATGACGAGCTCGCTCTGGGGGTCGTAGAAGTCGGTGACCTTGTACTCCACCTGGGCCTTCTCGCTGAGCACGCAGTAGCCGTGCGCGTAGCCGGGCGGGACGTAGAGCTGCTTGAAGTTCTCGGCCGAGAGCTCCACGCCGACCCAGAAGCCGTAGGCCGGGGAACCCTTGCGGACGTCGAGCGCGACGTCCCAGATCCGCCCCTCGATGGCCCGCACGAGCTTGCCCTGCGTGCGGCGCAGCTGCAGGTGCATCCCGCGCAAAACGCCGCGCGTCGAGGCGACGTGGTTGTCCTGCACGAAGACCGCGTCGATCCCCCCGGCCGCGAACTTCTCCTTCTGGTAGGTCTCGGCGAAGAAGCCTCGCTCGTCCCGGAACACCTTGGGCTCGACGATGACGACGCCGGGCAGCTCGGTGCGGATGAAGTTCATGCCTCGATGAGGCGGAGCAGGTACTGCCCGTACTCGTTGTTCTTCATGGGGGCCGCGAGCGCCGCGACCTGCTCTTTCGTGATGTAGCCGAGGCTGAAGGCGATCTCCTCGAGGCAGGCCACCTTGAGGTCCTGGCGCTCCTGGATGACCTGGATGAAGGTGGCGGCCTGGAGCAGGGCCTCGTGCGTGCCGGTGTCGAGCCAGGCGACCCCGCGGCCGATGCGCTCCACCTGGAGCGCCCCCTTCGCCAGGAAGACCTTGTTCACGTCGGTGATCTCGAGCTCCCCGCGGGGCGAGGGCTTGAGCGAGGCTGCGACGTCGAGCACCGAGTTGTCGTAGAAGTAGAGCCCGGTGACCGCCCAGTGCGAGCGCGGCGCCCGGGGCTTCTCCTCGAGGCTGACGGCCTTCCCCTTCGCGTCGAACTCGACGACCCCGTAGCGCTGGGGATCGCGGACCTGGTAGGCGAACACGGTGGCGCCGCTCTTGCGGGCGGCGGCCGCCTGCAGGGTCTGCGGAAGGCCGTGGCCGTAGAAGATGTTGTCGCCGAGGATGAGGGCCGCGCTGTCCCCTCCCACGAAGTCCTTCCCTATGAGGAAAGCCTGGGCGAGCCCCTCGGGGCGGGGCTGCTCCGCGTAGGAGATCGACAAGCCGACCCACGAGCCGTCGCCGAGCAGGCGGCGGTAGGCGGGGAGGTCTTCGGGGGTCGAGATGACGAGGAC
>DMEZ01000072.1:22074-118459 GCA_003450735.1 Elusimicrobiota bacterium
GGGTGCAGCCGGGTGCCGGAGCCTCCGGCGAGGATGATCCCTTTCATCCCTGATGTCCCTCCTTGAGCAGGTCTGCGAGGGTCTTGACGGGCTGGAAGGTCCAGGCGGGCATCTCGACGAAGAGCGTCAGCCAGCGGGCCATCCCGCCGTTCCAGAGCCCGGGGTGCTCCAGGATGCGGATGGGGCGCCCTTCCCACATCTTCTCGCTGACCAGCACGGCGTCGGGGTCGCGGAAGCGCTCCAGGTCGAAGGACTCGTCCAGGTAGTCCTTGAGGCCGCAGACGATATCGACGGGGTTGAAGTGGGTCGCGGAGGCGAAGAGGGCCCGCTGCTCCTCGGCGGGAGCCACCTGGGCTCTCTCGACGATCTGCATCGAAACCCCCTCCTTGCCGCGCGTCCAGAAGGGCCCGCCGCCGGGCTCGCCCGCGTTAGGCACCATGCCGCACACCCGGATGGGCCGGTCGAGCCGTTCGATGAGGAACGTGCGATGGGCCTCGCGCGGCAGGCTGTCCCAGTCCGCGGGGCGGGGGATGAGCAGGTGCTTCTCGGCGTAGCGCATGGCCTCGTCGATGACGGTCTGGTCGGCCGCCTTGGAGTAGATGCGCGAGAGCAGGTCGAAGAGCTTCTCCTGGGTCTCGAGCAGGAGCCCGGCCAGGGCGAGCTTGTGGCGGCCCGCGCTCTCCTTGAGGCGGTCGGTCACGACGTTGTCGATGTTCTTGATGAAGAGGATGTCCGCGCGCAGGGCGTTGAGGTTCTCGAGCAGGGCCCCGTGCCCGCCCGCCCAGAAGAGGAGCTCGTCATCCTTGGGACGGAAAGGCTCATTGTCCGGCCCGACGACGATGGTGTCGGTGGAGCGCTTCTGGGCCGAGAAGGAGACCTCGAAGCGCGCCCCGAGGCGCTTCTCGTGCTTGGGGGCGGTCTCTTCGAGGAGGTCCTCGAAGCGGTCGAGGTAGCCGTGCGGCACGGTGAAGTGCAGGCGGCAGGCGCCGTCCTTGGCGCGGACGACCTGGGACGCCTCGATGAGGTGCTCCTCGAACGCCGTGCGGGAGCCTTCGCCCGTCTGGTGGAAGGAGATGAGGGCCTTCGGGATGTCGGCGTAGTTGAGCCCCTGGGGCCCGAGCAGGTGCTCGGCGATCTCGGCGTAGCGATTCTCGGCGGCGAGCTTGTCGGCGTTGAGGCCGGCGCGCTTCATGGCGCGCTTGAGCTCGTCGTGGAAGGCGAACTTGGAGAGGCTCTTGAAGCAGGTCTCGGCCTCGGCGAGCTCCTCGGCGCTGGGCGGAGAGCGGCGCCCGCGCAGGGCGTGCAGGGCCGCGAACATGCGGCTGGCCCGGCCCGAGGCGGGGACGAACTTGAGGAAGCGCCCGGAGGCCATGGAGCGCGCGCCGCGGCTCACGAGGCGGTCGAAGGTCTCCTCATCGAGCTGGCGGATGCCGTCCCCGGGGGTGCACGGGCGCAGCAGGTCGGCGTAGACGGGGGGCCGGGTGAAGAGCTCGGCCTGGCGGTAGGCCTCGGCGTCGGAGAGGCCGTGCTTGCGGATCTTCTCGAGGTCGCGTTCGGTGTACATCCGGAGGGTCATGATATATTCTTGCGGCGACGGGCGCAAATTAGTTTAATCCCTCGTCGCAATTCGGTGCCGAGGTAGCTCAGTGGTAGAGCACTGCTCTGAAAAAGCAGGTGTCGCTGGTTCGATCCCAGCCCTCGGCACCATTTTTATTCGTCGGACAGCCTTCTTTTAGCCTCCGCCAGCACGTACGCCTCCACGAAGTCCTTCTCCGCGCCCTGCCCCTTGGCGTACATCTTGAGCCCCCACACGTACTCCCTCGCCTCGTACGCCCGCACTCCTTCCGAAGTCGCGGATCGCCCCATGTCCCGAATCCGGCAAAAAACACCCCCCTTGCAATCCTCGCCGGTGCGGTGCTAATCTTTAAAAACGATGCTCCGCGCTCTCCTCGCCGCGCTGCTGCTCGCCCCGCTCTGGGCCAAGCCGCTCATTCGCTTCGACGACCTCGACAAGAAGGAGAAGAGCCTGAACGCCCAGGGCCAGCCCGCCTCCGACCAGGAGGTCGCCGAAGTGCAGGACGAGCTCGACGAGATCCAGCGCCAGATACGCCGCAAGGAGATCCCCAATATCGAGTTCGAGTTCGACAAGGCCCTCCTCAAGGACTCGTCCAACGACACCCTCCAGATGGTGGCCGACCTGCTCATCCGGCACCCCAGCCTCAAGCTCTGGGTCACCGGCCACACCTGCAACCTCGGCAGCAAGGAGTACAACCGCGAGCTCTCCCAGCGCCGGGCGGAAGCGGTGAAGGACCGGCTCATCGAGTTCGGCGTCCTGGGAGAGTCCATCCGCGCCAAGGGCTTCGGCTTTCAGAAGCCCATCGCCCCCAACGACACCGAGGAGAACCGCTCCCTCAACCGCCGCGTCGAGTTCACCGTCCTGAACCGATGGTGGAACGCCGTCTACTGATCTCGACGCTGCTGCTGAGCGCCGCCTGCGCCGGCGCCCCCCCGCGGCCGGCGCCCCCGCCGCCGAGGCCGGCACCCCCGCCTCTCGAAGCCAGCCGCGGCTGTTCCTCTTCCCAATACCGGTTCGCCTGCGCGCTGCCGCCGAACTACCTCGTCACCCAGGAGGGGCCGGGGCCCGGGACGGTGCTCCAGCTCCGCAAGCGTTCCCGGACACAGGGCGACGCGCCCGAGCTCCGGCTCAGGGTCATCCCTCTCAAGGGCCGCGCCCTCAAGCGTTTCGTGTCCGAGAAGGTCGCAGGCCCGCTGCGAAGCGCCGCCGGGGTCTCCGGCCTCGTTTCGCGGCCGGCCAAGCTGGGCGGGAAGGACGGCTTCGAGGTCTCCCTGACGCGCACCTACGCGACGGGGAGCGTGGCCCTGCGGGTCTTCTGCTTCCGCCGAGGGAAGGACGCCTTCCTGGTGGACTTCACCGTGCCGGACTCCGTCCCCTCCGGGGTCAAGGACGAGCTCGCCGATTTCGTGTCGTCTATCGAGTTCGAGGAAGAGCCTTAGCGCTTCGGGCCGTACTTCCGCTTGGGGCGGCCCTTCGGCTTGCCCCGGTCCTCCAGCATCGACTTGTGCAGGAAGGCCCGGATCTCGTCCTCGGTGTAGAGGCCGGCCGAGCGGCCGATGAGGTAGCGGCCGCGGAAGACGAGCAGGGTGGACATCGCGCTCACCCCGTAGAGCTTCTTGAGCTCGTCCTCAACCTCGAAAGTCGCCTTGAAATAGCGCACCGCCGGCTGGGAGGACTCGGAGGCGAGCCGCTGGAGCGAAATCTCCTGGCGCGGGCAGACGGTGCAGGAGTCCGAGTTGAACTGCAGAAGGATATAGGCATCCTTCTGCTGCTGGGACGAGAAGGCGGCGGGGGTGTAGCGCTCGAGACGGCCGGCGGCCGCCGCGGACGCACCCAGGAGGAGCAGCAGCAGGGCCTTCACCGCTTCTTCCTCCTGGCCTGGCCGCGGGGCCGGGGCGGCGGCTCGGGGGCCTCCTTGAGGACGTCCCCGAAAGCCTTCAGGCGCGCCTCGACCTTCGCGAAGACGGCCTTGGCGGGCTTGCCGGTGAGCAGTTCGATGCCCTGCTCCACCCGGGAAACGGCCCAGATGCGGAACTTGCCCGCCCGGACGGCCTCCACGACCTCCTCCTTCAGCATCAGGTTGCGCACGTTGCTCTGCGGGATGAGCACTCCCTGGCGGCCGCTGAAGCCGAGCACCTTGCAGACCTCGAAGAAGCCCTCGATCTTCTCGTTGGCCCCCCCGATGGCCTGTACTTCGCCCCGCTGGTTGACCGAGCCGGTCACGGCGATGCTCTGCTGGATGGGGAAGCCCGAGAGCGCGGAGAGCAGGGAGTAGAGCTCGGTGGAGGAAGCGCTGTCGCCCTCGATCCCGTCGTAGCTCTGCTCGAAGGCCAGTCTCCCCGCCAGGGAGAGGGGCTTGTCCTGCCCGAACCGGTGGACGAGGTAGCCGGCCAGGATGAGCACGCCTTTCGAGTGGATGGGGCCTCCGAGCTCGACCTCGCGCTCGATGTCCACGACGCCGTCCCGCCCCGGGCCGACGGTCGCGGTGATGCGCGTCGGGCGCCCGAACGAGTAGTCGCCGAGCGAGATGACCGAGAGCCCGTTGACCTGCCCCACGGCCTCGCCCGAGACGCCGAGGAGCAGCATCCCCCGCGCGATCATCTCGCGCAGGTGCGTCTCGTAGAGGTTCGCGCGGTGGATCTGCTCCTCGATGGCGCGGCGCACGTGCTCGGCCCGGATGCGCTCGCGCTTCTCGCGGCCCGCCCAGAAGTTGGCCTCGCGCACCACGTCGGCCAGCGGGCCGAAGTAGATGGAGAGCTTGCTCTGGTCCTCCGCGGTGCGGCAGGCGTGCTCGAGCAGCTTGCTCACCGCCCCCGCCTCCAGGTGCCGGAGCTTGTCGCGGCGGCAGAGGGTGCCCATGTGGGCCGCGAAGTCCTTGACGTTGGCGTCCGTCGCGTCCATCCACGTGTCGAAGTCGGCCTTCACCTTGAAGAGCTCGGAGAACTCCTCGTCGTAGGCCTGCAGGACGGCGTGCAGGTGGGCCTGGCCGACCAGCACCACCTTCACGTCCAGCGGGATGGGCTCGGGCCGCATGGACTTGGTCGAAACGAAGCCGAGGCGGTCGCCGAGGTCCTCGATCTCCACCTCGCCCGTGCGCAGGGCGCGCTTGAGCCCGTCCCAGCTGGCCGTGTTCTGGAGCACGTCCTCGATGGGAAGGACCAGGAAGCCGCCGTTGGCCTGGTGCAGGGAGCCCGCCTTGATGAGCGTATGGTCGGTGTGGAGCGTCCCCAGGTACGTCTCCTTCTCCACGCGCCCGAGCAGGTTGCCGAAAGTGGGGTTGCGCTCGACGATGAGCGGGGCGCCCTTCACGTCGGTGTTGTCCACCAGGACGTTGACCTCGTAGCGCCGCAGGTGCAGTTCCCGGGACCGCGGGGTGGCCTCGTCCTCCTCCTCGGAGCCCTCGGCCTTCTCCTCCTTCTCGCCCTTGAACGCGTCCAGGTGCTCGAGGATGTCCTTGCGCACGGCCTTCAGGTAAGCCTGCACGTCGGGCAGGTCGCGGTACTTGTCGGAGAGATCGTCGATGATGCCGCCGACCACGTAGAGCACCACCTGGCGGTCGAGGGCCTTGAGTTTGTCGCCGGCGGCGCGGTCGAGCTCCCGGATCTCCTTGAAGCCCTTCTTGAGATGCTCTTGGAGGGCGTCGCGGCGCTTCTCGATATCCTCCTTGGCGGCGGGGGTCAGCTTGGCGGCCTCGGCGTCGGGGATGGGCTTGCCGTCCCTGAGCGGGACCATCATGACCCCGACAGACGTCTGCTGGAGCGAGAAGCCCAGGGAGGCGGCCTTCTCGTTGATCTTGTCCTGCACCTTGGCCTTCTGCCTGGCGGAGGATTTCGTCAGCTCCTCGCGCTTGCGCAGGTACTCCTCGTTCTCGAAGATCTTCGGGATGGCCCGCTTGACCTGCTCGATGAGCTCGCGCATGTCCTTGCGCAGGCCTCGGCCGCGGCCGGGGGGCAGGGCGAGCCGGCGGGGCTGATAGTTGTCCTCGAAGTTGCGCACGTAGCACCAGTCGGGCGGGGTGGGCTGGGTGGCGGCGGTCTCCTCGAGGAAGGTGCGGGCCACGGTCATCTTCCCCACGCCGGGAGGGCCGGCCACATAGACGTTGAAGCCGGCGTCGCTGATGCTCAGGCCGAACTGGAGAGCGGACACCGCGCGCTGCTGGCCGATGATGTCCGTGAACGGCTTGAGCTTGTCGGTGCTTTCGAACCCGAGCTTCTTGGGATCGAAGACCCGGCGCAGTTCCTCGGGTTTGAGTTCGTGGGGCATGGACGCTAGCTGATTAAAAGGTATTCCGGGGCTCCTTGCAAGGCCCCGACGGGCTAGGGCTCAGCTTCGGGCTGGAGGCGGCGGCGCGGCGTCGCCCTTGGCCGCGGGCTTGGCGGCCTGCCAGATGCGCCCGTAATACGCGCGGAAGGCGGCTACCCGGGCGGCCTCGTCGAAGAACTGGGCGTTCTCGAAGTTGTTCATCTTCGCGTTCATCGTCCAGTTGTAGGAGCCCGCCTCGAGAACCTTCCCGTCGAAGACGACGAACTTGTTGTGCATGGAGCCCGCGCCCTTCGGGCCGGGCTTCCCTTCGCCGAGGCGCACGTCGAAGCCGTTCTCCAGGAACCAGGCCATGTCGGGAAGCATCCGGTACTGGAAGCGGTCGAAGACGATGCGCACCTTCACGCCCCGCTTGCGCGCGGAGAGCAGGGCTTCGCGCATGTCGCGCGAGGTGCAGCTGAACATCGCGATGTCGATGGTCTCGCGGGCGAGCTCCACGGCCTGGACCAGCCAGTACTCCGCGTCGCCGCCGGGGGAGAAGGCGAAGGCCGGAAGGCCCGCGCCGTTGAACTGGATGGGGCGCGTCTTGGCGACCGGGGGCTTGCCGCTGGGACGGCCCGCGGGCTCGCCGAAGGGCTTGGCGAGAGCCCACATCCAGTCCCAGTAGCCCTGGAAGCCCTGAAGGCGGTTCGTCTCGGCCGTGAAAAGCATGTTCTCGAGGTGGTATTTGTCCGCGGCCTTCGACCAGTTGTAGGAGCCGCTCACGAGCAGGGCCCCGTCGAAGACGGCGAACTTGTTGTGCATGAGCCCGTGCTCGCGGTCGCCGCGGAGCATGCGCATCTCGAAGCCCTCGTCGAGCAGGCGCTGGACGTCGGGGGTGACCTTCTGGTTCGGCTTCTCCGGGTAGACGTGGGAGGAGTTCATCACGATGCGCACGCGCACGCCGCGCTCCTTGGCCCGCGACAGGGCGTCGGCCACCTCGGGCAGGGTCAAGCCGTGGATGGCGATGTCGAGGGTCTTCTTCGTCGCGTCGATGGCCTGCACGAGGAAGCGGCTCGGGACCGTCTCGTCCGTGAAGGCCTGGAGCGGGAACTCCTGACCGTTGAAGGAGACGGCGGCTGGGTGGAAGTTCTTGACCGCCGCCCCCGACGCTTCACTTGCGGCGGAGGGGGCCGAGACTGCGTCCTTGACCGACACCCCCCCGTCGAAGTGACGGCGAAGAGGCTCGAAGCCCGCGTTCTGGGTCTTGGGGTCCTGGAAGCTCTTCTGGATCTCCTCGGCGGCCGCGAGGGACTGGGCGAGGATGGCCTTCTGCGGAACGGCAGCGGTCTGCGCTTGGACAAGGGCCGGGCGCAAAGACGGGAGCACGGACATCGGAGGCAAAGCCGACACCTGGGGCAAAGACATCGACGGCGACTTCAGGCCTGCCGAGAAGGCCGGGCTCTGCATCAGCGCGGCCGGAGCGAAGGACATCGAAGCGGGAAGGGCCGTCGGAGCGATCCGGACGGTCTGGCCCGCGGACGGCAGGGCCGTCAGGAGCAGGGGCAGGAAAAGGGTTCTCATCTGCCCCCAGTATAAAGGAAACATAAAAAGCGCGCACGGGGCGAAAGCCCCGTGCGCGGTCTAGGCCGAAAGGCGGGTTATTTCGCGCCGACCAGCTTGCCCGCGTCCACGACCCCGGCGCCCTGCTGCTCCGCCGTGAGGTCCTTGACCGGGACGGCCGCCTTCTTGAGGGCCGCCATCACCCCGTCGTAGCCCTTCGCGCCCTTGGCGACGGCCAGGGCCGCGAGGCCGGCCATGTGCGGGGTGGCCATCGAGGTGCCGTCGTACCAGTCGTACTTGCCGCCGGGAACGCTCGATTTCACGTTGACGCCCGGGGCGATGAAGTCCACTTCCTTGCCGCGGCTGGAGAAGTCCGCGATCTTGTCGCTGGGGTCGAGCGCCGCGATGGCGATGGTGTCGTCGTAGGCCGCCGGGTAGTTCACCGAACCGCCGTCGTTGCCGGCCGCCGCCATGACCACGACCCCGCGGGCCTTCGCGTAGGCGACCGCGAGGCGCATGAGGGTGCTGCCCATGGGCGCGCCGAGGGAGAGATTCGCCACCTGCATGCCGTTGTTGCCGCACCAGACCAGGCCCTTGATGATGGAGAACAAAGAGCCGCCGCCCTCCGCGTCGAGGACCTTCACCGCGTAGAGCCGGGCCTTCGGCGCCACGCCGACGACGCCCTGGCCGTCCTTGACCGCGGCGATGGTGCCCGAGACGTGCGTGCCGTGGCTGTTGTCGTCCATCGGAGGCTTGTTCTTATCGACGTAGTTGACGCCGCCCGCGCACTGGCCCTTGAGGTCGGGGTGCGCGCAGTCGATGCCGGTGTCCACGACCGCGACCTTCACGCCTTCGCCCTGCGTCACCGTCCACGCCTTCTCGGCGTTGACGCGCGCGATGCCCCAGGGCACCTCGCCGTTCGAGGCGTCCTTCTTCTCGAACTTCTTGAGCTGGGCCATCGTCTCGTGCAGGGTCGGGAGCGGGACCTGCTGGAGGCTCGGGACGGAGCCCTTGATCCAGTTGGTATAGAAGTCCCTTTCCGCCAGGAGGATGCTCGGGTCGGACATCAGTCGGAAGGAGGAGGGGGCGTACTTGCCGGACGGGGCCTCGGCCAGCACCGCGTTGAAGGCGCCGAGGTCCTCGACCTGCTTCAGGGAGAACCGCTCCAGCACGCCCTGACGGGACTCGCCCTCGAGGCCGTCCGCGAACACGATGATGAGGCGCTTGTCTTCGGCGGCTTGTGCGGCGACGCTCAGTCCGAGGATCGCGGCGGCCAGCGTCAGAAGGTGTTTCATGGCTTCCCCCTAGTCCTACTCCGTCTGGGCCTCTCCGGCACGATATTCTGTCCGAAAGGCCCAGGGTCCGCATGAGGCGGGAGGCCCTCCGTCTTTTAGGCCTGGAGGCCCAGATTGTTAGGGGAACGAGACCCGCGTGCCCATCAGCCAGGCGGCGTTCCAGCCCGGCCCGTCGAGCACGTCCTGGCTCTCGCGGGTGAGGAACAGCTCGAAGCGGTCAAGGGCGACCCCCACCCCGAGCTTGAGGCCCAGGCCCGAGGGGGCGAAGCGGCGCCGGCGCTCGTCGGTCAGGGCGTCGGCCGCGCCCGAGAGCCTCAAACGGCCGCTCAGCAGCCGGTACTCGAACTCGCCTGCGTAGCGCAGGAAGGCGAGGCCCGTCCCATCCGCGCGCGTCGGCATCGTGTTGTTGTGGAAGAACCAGCCCAAGGTCAGCGCTCCGCGCCAGGGGCGGCTCTCCCCGGTCTTGGTCTTCGCCGGGCCGCGCTGGGGCTTCTCCCCCTTGCTTCCCAGGGCCAAAGACAGCCGCGCGTCCCAAGCCCGCCAGCCGGGGCCGCCCTGATCGAGCGGCAGAGCCTCTTCGCGGTCCACCTGGAAGCGCCAGGCCTCGTCGATGAATGCCGCCCCCAGCAGGTAGTCCATGCGGCTCATGCGGAAGGTCTGCCCCAGGGACTGGTCCGAGAGGGCCATCCCGTCGGCGAGCAGGCCCGCCCGGCCGCCGAAGGATTCCGCCAGGGAAAGCCCGACGAGGTTGCCGGCGCGGCCGCTGCCATCCGGCCGCGAGCCGAAGGGCTCGTCGCGGTTGCGCACGAAGCGCATGTAGCGCAGGTCGCCGGCCTGCTGGCGGTCGCCCTCGTCCGCGGAGGGGAAGGGCCCGTGCCCGAGGAGGGCCCGGTAGGCGCCTCCGGCCCAGGCCGCCGGCGCGGCCGCGCAGAGAGCGAGGAGGACGGCAAGGCGCATCAACATAGGGGGACCTTCAGGGAAAGGATTGTACATAAGACGGCCCAGCGATTGCTGGGCCGAATAACTCCGGGCGCGGGTGCCCAAGGGCTCAAGGAGTCCCGGCTCGTTTGGGTTAGACTTGCATCAGTGAAGCCACCCATCGTCCTCCCGGAGAGTGTCCCCATGATGAGATCGCATCTCGCCGTCCTGCTCTGCTTCGCCCTTTTGGCCGGACAGACGCAGGGAGCGGCCGCCCAGGTCGTCTCCGGCCGCGTCCATGCGGCCCCCGTCGTGAGCGGAGCGGCTGGCGCCGCGGTGCGGCCCGTCAACCTGACCTCGGGCCTGAACATCACCGGCTCCCAGCTCACGCCGCTCGCCGGCGTGCTCCCCAACGCCGGCGTTTTGCCGACCGTCTCGGCCCTGCCCTCCGTGCAGGCTCAGGCCCAGGTCCTGCAGGCCCAGCCGGCCGCGGCCGCTGTCCCCGCCGCCGCCGCGAGCCCCATCCAGGTCCTCCCGGCCTCCCAGCAGATCGCGCCCAAGGCGGCCCCCTCCGCCGCAAGTGAAGCTCCGGGGGCCGCGGTTCAAGCCGTCCACCCAGCCGCGGCGCAGACCGACGAGGCGCAGGCCGTCCAGGCCGAGACGAAGGGCCGCGGCCTCCTCGCGGCCCTGATGCGCGCCCTGCGCGGCGAGAAGACGGCCGAGCTCTTCCAGGGCGGCCGCCGCGGGCAGGGCTTCGTCCCCACCGCCGAGCCCACCGAGGTCGACGGCGTCCAGCTCGACCCGAAGCCGACCCTGCCGCAGGCCTCCACGGCCCTCAGCCGCGCGAGCCTCCCCGGCCGCCGGCAGTCCCTCCTGAGCCGCCTCTTCGGCCGCAGCCAGGCCGAGAGCATCGACCTCCCGGGCGCCCCGCAGGACGTCGCGGGCATCGAGGCCGCCCTGCGCAAGTTCGTCTCGGAGAACCCCGCCCAGTTCGGCGGCATCTCCGTCGATTCCTTATATACGGTCATGGCGAAGAAGGTCGCCGGCAAGGCCGGCCTCGCGGACGTCGTCTACGTCAGCTTCCGCCAGCAGCACAACGCGGTGCCCATCGAGGGCTCCGACCTCACCTTCACCGTGAAGCTCTTCAACGGCCGGACGACGATCGTGCACACGGCCGCGCAGCTCTACCAGGACGTGACGGTGGACACCGACGGCAAGCTCAGCGAGACGGATGTCCTCGCCAAGGCCGCCTCGCGCCTCGGCAACCTCCCCAACGCCGCCGAAGACCTCCTCGACCTCGGCTCCAAGATCATGCACCTGGGCGGCCAGTGGCGCGCGGTTTCGCTGCGCATGTCCAAGGCCCTCTCGCTCGTGGTCGCGGTGGATTTGAACACGGGCGAAGCCTTCGCCTGGGACCCGCGCATGCACGTCGAGACCGAGCCCGCCAAGCAGGCCCCGGTGGACCTCCCCGGGACCGCGGTCGGCCGCGGCGTCGCCGACGGCCCGATGAAGGAGGGCGTCGAGCCCGACGTCCTGCCCCTCGGGCACGTCGAGATCAAGACGGACGACGGCAAGACGTACTACGCGGATGCGGAAGGCAAGTTCACCGTCCAGGGCGAGGGCGACAAGCCCGTGACCCTGAGCGTCCGCCTCAACGGGAAGTTCGCCCGCGTCAACGACCGCTCCGGCCAGGCCCTCGTCGTGACGGTGGTCGCCAAGCCCGGCGAGGAACTGCGCGTGGTCTTCAACCCGGCCGGCGCCGCGGAGACCGCGCTGGCGCAGGTGAACGCCTACGCCCACGTCACGCGCATCCACGACTGGCTGCTCGAGCAGGGCATCGACCTCGAGGCCTTCAAGCGGCCCCTGCCCATCGTCACGAACATCGACGACGAGTGCAACGCGTACTACACCCCCTACAACCCCAGCCTCAACTTCTTCAAGTCGAGCGAGCGCTGCGCGAACTCGTCCTACAACGACGTCATCTACCATGAATACGGCCACTACGTGGACGACAAGGCCCACGGCGGCATCCCGAACGGGGGCTTGAGCGAAGGCTGGGGCGACATCTTCTCGATGCTGCTCACCAAACAGCCGGTCCTCGGGCGCGGCTTCCTCAAGGGCCAGGCCCAGGACTACATCCGCCACGGCGAGAACACCTACCAGTACCACAGCAGCGACGAGGTCCACGACCAGGGCCAGGCCTGGGGCGGCTTCGGCTGGAAGCTGCGCAAAGCCCTCGTCGCCTCTCTCGGCGAGGCCGAGGGCGCGGCCCTCGCGAGCGCCCTTGTCGTCCCGGTGATGCTCGCCAGCGTGCGCGACATCCCCAAGGCCATCGAGGCCGTGCTCATGCGCGACGTGGACCAGGACGGCGAGACCCCGCACTTCAAGGAGATCGCGGCCGCGGCCAAGGCCCACGGCATCACGGTCAAGAAGCCGAAGCCCGGCCTCTCGGAGCCCCTCGTCACCGTGGACGGAGACGGTCCCATGGGCCAGATGGTGCGCGCCATCGCCCGGACGGCGAGGGCCCTCGCCAACGTCTCCCGGACGCAGGTGCGGGCGGTCTCGACCGCCGCGTCGGCCAAGGGGATGACGCTCGCGGCCGCGCCCGCGAAGGAGATCCCCGCGGACGCCCAGGTGAAGGCGAAGGTGCCCTTCACGGCCGGCGCGCTCATCCGCGGCCAGGTCCGCCGCGAGATCCAGCGCTTCTGCGACTACCACGGCCTCCAGTACGAGCTCAAGGAGTACAAGGGCCTGCTCGAGTCGGACTTCCTCCTCACGGTGGAAGGCCCCTACTCGACGCTCAAGCAGCTGACCGACTGGCTGCAGTCGCTGGCCAATTAGGGCGGAGAAAAGCGCGAGGCCGGGCGGGGGTTTCCCCGCCCGGCCTCATCTCTGCGCCCGCCTCCCGCTACGGGGCGGGGATGGTGAGGGTCGGCGAAGTCCGCTTGTCGCGCTCCCGGGGCTTCTTGGCCGCGGGCCGGCCGAGCTCCAGGCCCAGCGAGATGCGGTGGGTGATGCCGAGCGCCCCGAAGGGCAGGAACGCGTAGTCCATGCGGAAGCTCCGGGCCTTGAGCCCGATCCCGAAGGCGAAGCCGGTCAGGCCGTCCACGTCCCCCATCGAGCGCGAGTTGAGCCCCAGCCGCCCGGCGAGGGCGTAGTCGGCGCTGGGGGGCTGGAAGGAGTACTCCCACCCCGCCGCCGCGTAGGGCGCGTTGTCCCGCGGGAAGGCCAGGTCGAGCGACGCCCCCCAGCGCTCCCCCCCCCGGTAGGACGAGCCCAGCTTGAGCTGGAGCGGAAGGTCCTCTTTTTCCCTCTCGAAGCGCATCGGCGGGCCCACGTTCACGGCCGTGAAGGCGAGGCTCAGGCGGTCGTTGAGGAGCGGCGGGCTGAGGAAGCCGAAATCGAAAGCGGCCGTCTGGGCCGAGTCCACGATCTTGGACCGGATGTACTTCAGCGAGACGCCCGCCGAGGCGCCTTCGAGGTCGATGAGGGTCGGGGTCTCGATGCCCTGCAGGCGATAGGCGTAGCCGACGCCCACGGCCAGGTCGTAGGGGCTGAAGCGCCCCATCTCGATGCCGTTGATGTCGGTCTGGGGCATGCCCCCGGCCGAGAAGTACTGAACGGAAGCGCCGACCGCGCCGGCGTTCCCAAGGCTCTGGACGAAGGCCCCGTAGTCCAGGAAGCTCGAGTCGAGGTGGAGGGCGTGCATGAAGGCGGCCGAGCGGTACTCCACCCGGGTCATGCCCGCCAGGTTCCAGTAGAGGGCCGTCGCGTCGTCGGCGACCGCGGTGAAGGCCTCGCCCAGGCCCACGCCGCGCGCGCCGGCGCCGATCTTGAGGAACTGGGCCGTGGTCGTGCCGCGGGCGGCGCTGCTGAACGCGGCCTGCGCCGCCGCCGGAAGGAGGCCGAGGAGCGCCGCGAGGAGGAGCCGGGTCGTTCTCATCTCTGGACCGCCACCTTGAACGTCTTCTTATCGCCCGCGCCCTCCGCGAGCACGTAGTAGACCCCGCTGGCGACGCTCTGCCCCGCCGAGTTCGTCCCGTCCCAGGAGGCGACGCCCGCCGCGCTCGCGGTGAACTCCTTGACGAACTCCCCGACCAGGGTGAAGATCCTGAGGCGGGAGTCGGCCGGGAGGTCCGCGAAGGTCATGAAGGTATGCCCCTGGGCGGGCCGCAGGGGGTTCGGGAAGGCCCGCACCGAGTCCACGCTGTCCGAGGGGTTGGCCTGCATGATCTGGAACAGGGAGAAGTGGTTGGTCCTGGCGAGCACCTTGCGCGCCGAGGCGTCCACCGTGGAGGGCAGGGGCGTCCAGATGCCGCTCTCGTGGTAGCGCGCGATGATGAAGCGCCGCTCGTCCTTGCCGGCGGCCTTGGCCGCCGTGTACCCGATGCTGAGGAGCACGTCCCGCGCGGGCTGGATGGCCGGCTGGATGGCGACCTGGATGCCCGAGCCCACGGCGGTCATGCCGCCGCCGGCCGAGGGGAACTGGTCGGGCGTCTGCAGGGTCACGCTCACCTGGCCGGGGAAGGCGAAGGCCGGGATCTCCAGGCGGACCTCCCCGTCGGCCGGATAGAAGACCAGGCTCTGGGTCCGGTTCGGGTCCACCGTCTCGCCGTAGGAGGTCTGCACGAGGGTGGCCGTGGAGAGGACGGCGTCGTGGGTGGAGCCCAGCCCGTCGCCGTTGAGGGCGCGGACCGTCAGGTAGTAGGTCGCGGCGCTGAGCAACCCCGTCACGGCGCCGCTCGTGGCCGCGACCACCGCGGTCTCCGTGGCCGCGCCCGCCTTCCAGTATTCGATGCGGTAGCTCGTGCCCGCGGGGTTCGTGTTCGCGGCCCACTGCACGGTCACGGAGGTCGCGAAGACCTCGAGGAAGGCGAACCCCGTCGGAGGCGCCGCGAGCGTATAGCGCGTCAGGGCCGCCGCGGTGGAGGCGGCGGGGCCCGCGAAGGCCGCGACCTGCCGCGTGTAGGCCGTGTTGGTCGAGAGCCTCAGCTCGTCCCAGAGGACGGTCCCGGCGGCAAGGCCGCCCGAAAGCCGCCCGCCGGTCGTGGTGACGACGCGGTAGCCCTCCTCCCCCTCGATGTCGAGCCACGTCCAGGCGATGCTCGAGACGCCGAGGGCCGCGGCCGAGAAGGCGCCGGGGGTCGGCAGGGAGAGGGTCTGCGTGGAGCCCAGGACGAGCGCGGGGGTCGGTTCTCCCCCCCGGTTCACGGCCCGGACTCGGGCGTAGTAGGTCGTCTGGGCGAGCAGCCCCGCGAGGGTCGCGGACAAAGCGCTCACCTCGACGGAGGAGGACGCCGTCGTATAGTCCGTGGAGGTGGCGAGCTCCAGCCGGTAGAGCGTGTCCGCCCGGTTGAAGCCGCCGGCCGCGGTGCCCGACGACCAGGCCACGCTCATGCTGCTGCGGAAGATCTGCGGGAAAGTCACGCCCGCCGCCGCTCCCGGGACGGCGGCGCTGGTCAGCGCGACGCCGGCCGAGGCGTGGATGGCGCTCGAGATCCACAGGGCTTCGGCCCGCAGGTAGTAGGTCGTGTCGGGGCTCAGGCCCTGGAGGGTGAGCGAGAGGGCCTGGGGGTCGTAGGCCGTCGAGGAGATCACCGTCCCCGTGAAGCCCGCGTCGGCGCAGGCGAGCGCGGAGTAGCCTTCCGCCCCGGCGCTCGTCCAGGCCAGCGTCGCGCTGCTCGCGTAGACCGCCAAGACGGACGGGGAGCCCGGCGCGGGCAGGGGCGCCGTCCAGGTCGAACCCGCCAGGAGGTCGGTCGCCTGCGAGGCCCAATTGAGCGTTCCGACGCGGAAATAATAGGTCGAGTCCCCGACCAGGCCGCGGACGGTCAGGGTGCTCAAGGAGACGCCCGCCGTGACCGAGGAGAGGACCGTCCCCGTGAAGTCCGGCGAAGTGGAGGCTTCGAGCGCGTAGCCCTCGGCCGTGCTGGAGGAGCCCGCCTGCGCCGCGGCGGGCAGGGGCGGCCAGTGGACCGTGGCGCTCGTGAAGAAGAGGGCGGCCATCACCGGGTTGCTGATGGCGAGCGGCCGGGTCGCCGCGGGCGAGGGAGCCGCCGATGCGTAGCTCGTCGTCTGGCTCCAGAGGACGCCCAGCCGGAGGTGGTAGGTGGTGTTGGGGTCGAGGCCCGAGACGACCAGGGCTCCGAGGGAGTTCGACGGGGTCGCCGAGGATTTCACCATCCCGCTGAAGTCCGACGCGGTAGAAGCTTCCGCGACGTACCCGTCCCCGTCGATGGGCGGATAGGTGATCGCCGCGCTCGAGCGGTACATCACGGCCGCAGGTTCCTCGACCGCCGAGCCGGGGAGGGTCTTCGCGGCGCCGGCCGACACGAAATCGGGGACGCCGTTCCAGTTCACGGCGCCGACCCGGAAGTAGTAGGTGGTGCTCGGGTTGAGCCCGGAGAGCCACATCTCCTGGACCCACGGGCTCGGGGTGCGGGAGGAGGAGGCGACCGGGCTGAACGCGGCCGAGGTCGACGCCTCGAGCCAGTAGCCCTCGCAGGTCGTCGAGGAGCCCGCGCCGCCGGGGGGCCAAGGCACCCAGGAGACCGCCGCCGTGGTGACGGAGGACTGGACCACCTGGGCGTAGGTGAGGTCGCGCGCGAGCGTCGAGGTGGAGGCCGCCGCATCCGCGTAGCTGGTCGCTCCTCCGGCGAAGGCGCCGACCCGCACGAAGAAGGAGGTGTTCTCCCAGAGCCCCTCGACGCGCAGGGAGGGATGGGAGGCGTTCCAGGTCACGGAAGAGAAGACGTTCCCCTCCGTGAAGTCGTAGAACTGCGAAGCCTCCAGCACGTAGCCTTCCACCGCCGCCGTGCTGAACGAGGCCGTGATCGTGGTGGAGCCGACCTGGACGTATGCGGGCGTGCCGGGCTTGGGCGGGCCGAAAGTGAACGTCGAGCCGGCGAGGATGTAGTTCACCGACCCGCGCCAGTTCAGGCTTCCGACCCGGAAATAGTAGGTGCTCGAGGAGAGCAGGCCGGAGACGGTCAGCGTGCTCAGCCCGACGTAGGGCGTCCGCGTGGAGCGCACGCTCCCGCTGAAATCCGCCGCGGTCGAGGCCTGGAGCAGGTAGCCCTCGCAGGTGCTGGAGTAGTTGATCTCGTAGTAGAACGGCAGGCGGGGCCAGCCCACCGTGGCGCTCGTGAAGAAGACCTCGAGCGGCTGCCCCTCGCCCGGGGGCAGGTTCGCCAGCGACGCCGTCGAGAGCATGGCGTAGGCCGTCGTGGCGTCCCAGACCGCTCCGGCGCGGACGAAGTAGGTGGTGTTGGGGATCATGCCGGTGATCTGCAGCTGGGTCACGGACGGGTTCGGCGTCTCGGAGGACAGCACGGTGCCCGTGAAGTCCTGGCCGGAGGAAGCCTGCACGACGTAGCGCTCGGCATCCACCAGGGTGTAGGTCACGGTCATGCTCGTCTCATGGACGGCCGGGGCCTGCGGCTGGCCCGGGGCGTGGCCGGTGCGCGTCTCGGCCGAGGCCGCCCAGTAGTAGGTCGGGAGCAGGGCCCAATTGAGCGAGGCCACCCGGTAGTGGTAGAGGGTCTGGGTCAGGAGACCCCGCACCGTGAGGGTGCTCAAAGCCACGTCCAAGGTGCTCGAGGACCGGATCAACCCGCGGAATTGGCTGTCGGTGGAGGCCTCGAGTTGGTAGCCCCCCGCCGTGTTCGAGGAGCCGAAGGCCGGCCCCGGCAGGGCCGCCCAGTTGACCGTGATGCTCGTGGGATAGACCGCGGCTGTCTGCGGGACCCCGAGGATGGCCGCCAGGGTCGGGGTCGAGGGCGGGGAGGCCGCGGCGAAGCTCGGCGTCCCTCCCCAGAGGGCCGCCGCCCGGAGGTAGTAGGTCGTGTTCGCGTGCAGGCCCTGCACCGAGAGGGCCGCGGACGAGAAGGAGGCCGAGGAGAGGAGCACCCCGCTGAAGTCCTCCGCGGTGGACGCGTCCACCCGGTAGCTGTCCGCGCCGACCAGCCCGAAGGACACCGCGGCGCTGCTCCGTTCGGCCTGCGCGACGAGCACGGAGCCCGGAGCCGGCCCCTGCAGGGTCTTGGTGGAGCCGGCCGACATGAAGCGGGGGTTCGAGTTCCAGTTCAGGGCGCCGACCCGGAAGTAGAACGTCGTGTCGCCGGGGATGCCGAGCAGGGTGAGGGTGCTCACCCCCACGTCGGCGGTCGAGGACGAGTAGAGGACGCCGGAGAAATCCGCCTGGGTGGAGGCCTGGAGCAGGTAGCCTTCCGAGGTGTTGGAGGAGCCTTCCAGCGCCGCGCCCGGCAGGGGCACCCAGTTCACCGTGACGCTGGTGATGAAGACGCTCGCGATGTCCGGCCCCGAGGCGGCGTTGGCGAGGGTCGAGGTGGAGGCGGGCCCGGCGGGCGCGGTGGAGGCCTCGCCGTCCCAAAGGGCGCCGGTCCGGAGGAAATAGGTCGTGTTCGGCTCCAGCCCTTCGAGCGCCAGCGCCGAGAGCAGCCCGTTCGTCGTGGCGGAGGAATGGACCGCCTGGGAGAAGTCCGCGTAGGTCGAGGCCTCGACCACGTACCCCGAGGCGCCGACGGGCCTGAAGGAGACCGTGAGGCTCGACAAGAACACGACCGAGGCCGCGCCCGCGCCTGGGGCCGGGCCGATCGGGGTCCGCGTCGAGAGCCCGCTTGTGAAGTTGAGCCGCTCGGTCCAGTTCCGGGTCCCCAAGCGCAGATAGTACGTCTTCTGCGTCCAGAGGCCCGAGACGCTCAGGGTGCTCGACCAGGCGCTCGCCGATGCCGTCGAGAAGACCGTGCCGGAGAAATCGGCCGCGGTGGACGCCTCGAGCAGGTAGCCTTCGCAGGTGTTGGACGACCCCGCCACCGACGGCGGCGGGAGCATGCTCCAGGAGGCCGTGAAGCTCGTGATGTGCGTCTGGAGCACCGCGAGGTTCGCCGCGAGGTTGGTCAAGGTCGCCGTCGAGAGCGGCGCCCCCGGGACGTAGCTCGGCGTCCCTCCCCAGAGGGCCGCCGAGCGCAGGTAGTAGGTCGTGTTCGGCAGGAGGTCCCGGACCGTGAGGGTCTGGAGGAGCGCCGAGGGCGTCTCCGATGAGCGCACGGTCCCGCTGAAATCGAGGGCCGTGGAGGCCTCGACGCGGTACCCGGTCCCATCCGTGAAGCCGTAGCTCACCGCGGCGCTCGACACGTACGCGTCCACGAGGGCCTGGACCGCTGGAGCCGGCCCGCGCAAAGTCAAGGTGGAGCCCGCCGCCGCGAAGTGGGCCGCCCCGGGCCAGTTGAGCGTCCCGAGCCGGAAGTAGTTGGTCGTGTCGCCCGGCATGAAGCGGACGGTCAGCGTGGTCACCGCGACGTCGGTCGTGACGGAGGAGAACACCAGCCCCGTGAAATCCGCGGCCGTGGACGCCTGCAGGACGTAACCCTCCGACGTGCTCGTGGAGCCCGCCTGGGCGGCGGTCGGCATGGGGGTCCAGTGGAGGGTTGCGCTCGTGATGAACACCGCCGCGAAGCCGAAGCCCGAGGCGGGGTCGGGGAGCGTCGAGGAGGAGGAGGAGGCCCCGTAGCTGGTCGCGGCCCCCCAGAGGGCGCCGGCCTTGAAGTAGTAGGTCGTGTTGCGCTCGAGGGAATGAAGAGTGAGGCTGCCCGCGGACGCGCTCGCCGAGGAGAACACCGTCCCGCTGAAGTCCGCGGCGCTCGAGGCGCGGACCTCGTAGCCGTCCGCGCTCATGAGGCTGAAGCGCACGCTCAGGCTGGCCCCGAAGGCCTCGTACACGGCGGCGGTGTCCGGCGGCGGGCCGGGCGCCATCCAGGTCGAGTCGGCGGCCTCGAAGGAGGGGGTGCCGTTCCAGTTCAGCGTCGCCACCCGGAAGTAATAGGTGGTCTGGGTCGCCAGGCCGGAGAGCGTCAGCGTGCTCTGGAGGACGCTCTCCGTGGCCGAGGAGAAGACGACTCCCCGGAAGGCCTGGTCGGTCGAGCCCTCCAGGCGGTAGCCCTCGGCCGTGCTGGAGGAGCCGGCCTCCTCGGCGCTCGGCAGGCGGTCCCACGCGATCGCGGCGCTCGTGATGAAGACGCGGGCGAAGCGCAGGCCGGCCGGGAGGTTCGCGAGGGTCGCCGTCGAGCCGGCGACCGAGGCGTAGAGGGTGGTACCGCCCCAAAGCGCTCCGGCCCGCAGGTAGTAGGTCGTGTTCGGGAATACGGTCGGGCTCAGCTGGGCGGGGGAGGCCGGCGTCGCGGAGGAGTGCACCAACCCGAGGAAGGAGGCGTCCGTGGAGGCCTCCACCACGTAGCCGTCGGCGCCGACCGCGCCGAAGGAGACGGTGAGGCTCGAGACATGGACGGCCGCGGCCTGCGGCGAGCCGGGGACGGGGCCCGCCAGCATCAGCGCCCAGAGGCTGTCGTCGAAACCGGGGGTCGAGGCCCAGTTCAAGGTGCCGACTCGGAAGTAGTAGGTGACGCTGGAGGAGAGCCCGCTCAAGGTCAGGGTGCTCAGGGCGATGTTCGCCGTGAAGGAGGAGGTGAGCGTCCCGCTGAAGTCCGGCGCGCTCGACGCCTGGAGGACGTAGCCCTGCGCGCTGCTCGAGGAGCCTTCCTGGGCGGCCGAAGGCAAGGCGGCCCAGTTCAGGGTCGCGCTGGTGATGCCCAGCAGGGCCACCTGCTGGGCCCAGACGGCTCTGGCCAGGGTGGGAGTCGAGAGGCTGGAGGCGTAGCTGGGCGCCCCCTCCCATAGCGCCGCGGCCCGCAGGTAGTAGGTCGCGTTGGGATCGAGGCCCTGCACCGCCAGGGCGTTGACCCAGGGCGAGAGGGTCGTCTCGGAATGGAGCGTCCCCCTGAAGGCGGCGTCGGTGGAAGCCTCGAGGGCGTAGCCGGCCGCCCCGACGGTGGAGTAGGCCACCATCACGCTCGAGCGGTGCACGGAGAACACGGAAGGGCTCCCGGGCGGAGGCCCGATCGCGGTGAGGGTCGAGCTGATGCTCGAGTGGTTCTCGCGCCCGCCCCAGTTCCGGACGCCCACGCGCAGGTAGTAGGTGGTGTGGGTCGCCAGGCCGGTCAAGGTGAGGGTGCTCTGGAACACGCTCGGCGTGGCCGAGGAGAAGAGCACACCCCGGAAGGCGGGGTCGGTCGAAGCGCTCAGCAGGTAGCCCGAGCAGGAGCTCGAAGAGCCTTCCTCCTCGGCGGTCGGCAGGCGCCCCCACGATACGGTGAGGCTCGAGGGGAACACCTCGAGGGTGTGCCCCCCCAGGGCCAGGCGCGCCAAGGTCGAGGTGGAGCCCGGGACCGCGGCCGCGTAGGTGGTCACCCCGGACTCGAGGCCGCCGACCCGGAACCAGTAGGTCGTGTTCCGGTCGAGCCCGGTCACGGCGAGCGCGTTGAGCGCTGGATTGGGCGTCGCCGAGGAGGGCCCGGCGGCCTGGAAGTCCGGATCGGTGGACGCCTCGACGACGTAGGCCTCGGTCGCCACGGTCCCCCAGTTGAGCGTGACGCTGCTTTCGTAAACGGCCGCGACGACCGGGTCGGCGGGCGGGGTGCCCGCGACCGTCAGCGAGTCGACCGGAGAGGTGGGGTTCTCGGCCGAACCCCAGTTCAGGGAGTTGGCCCGGAAGTAGTAGTGGACCCCGGCGCCCAGGCCCGCCACCGTCAAGGTGCTCAGGAAGACGTTGGGCGTCCAGGAGGATCGGACGATCCCGGTGAAATCGGGCGCGGTGGAGGCCTGCAGGAGGTAGCCCTCCGCCGTGCTCGCCTGCGGGCCCGCGGGCAGAGGCGCCCAGCTGAACGTGGCGCTGGTGTAGAACACGACCTGGGCCTGGAACCCCTCAGGGGCGTCGGCCAGGGTCGAGGCGGGCGCCGCGGCCGTCGAGTGGATGTAGGCCCCGTCCCACCAGGCCCCCGCCCGGAGATAGTACGTCGTATTGGCGTCGAGGCCCGTGAGGACCAGGGAGGCCAGCGACGGGCTCGCCGTGGCGGAAGAGACCAGCGTCCCGGTGAAGTCCGCCGCCGTGGAGGCCTCCGCGGAGTAGCCCGACGCGCCGACCGGCCCGTAGACGACGCTCATGCTCGTCAACGACACCTGAGCGGCGGCCGGCGCCAGCGGGCCCAGGCCCGGGGCCGTGCGGGTGGAGGTGGGCCCGACATAGCCGGGGCGATCGCCGAAGTTGAGCGTCCCCACCCGGAGGTAATAGGTCGTCCTCGTCGAGAGGCCGGACACGGTTAGGGTGCTCAAGGATACGTTGAGCGTCGCGGAGGAGTAGACCGCGCCGCTGAAATCCTCCTCCGGGGAGGCCTGCACCAGGTAGCCCGACGCCGAGCTCGACGACCCTTCCGCGGCCGCGGCCGGGAGGGGCACCCAGCAGACGGTGAAGCTGGTCACGTGCACGGCCTTGAACTCGACCCCCGAGACCAGCCGAGCCTGGGTGGCGATCGACTCCGGGGTCGCCGCGGCGTAGGTGGTCGCCCCCGCCTTCACCGAGCCGGCGCGGAAATAATAGGTCGTGTTCGTGTCCAGCCCGAGGACCGCCAGCGAGCTCTGGGCCGGGTTCGCAGAGGCCGAAGAAAGGAACGCGCCGGTGAAGTCCGGGTCCGTGGAAGCCTCCACGACGTAGGCCTCCCCGTCGCTCAAACCCCAGGCCAGGGAGGCGCTGGAGTAGTAGACGGCGGTGACCGTGGGGTTGGCCGGCGGCGAGCCCCCCCTCGTCCAGGAGGAGACCCAGAGCTCGAAGTCGGGCGCCGACTGCCAGTTCAGCGAGCCGGCCCGGAAATAGTAGGTCGTGCCCGCGTTGAGGTTCCGCACCGTGAGGGTGCTCTGCGCGACGTCCGAGGTCGACGAAGAACGCACGATCCCGGAGAAATCGGGAGCGGTGGAGGCCTGGAGGACGTAGCCCTCCGCCGTGAAGGACTGTCCCGCGGATGCGTCGGGGAGGGCCGTCCAGTCGAGCGTCGCGCTGGTATAGTGCACGGCCACGAGGCGCAGGTCGCTGAGCGGCCGCGCCAGCGTCGAGCCGGGTGAGGCGGCAAGCGCCGCGACCTGCCCGTCCCAGAGCGCGCCCACCCGGATATAGTAGGTCGTGTTGTTCTGCAGACCGTCCACGATCAGGGACGCGCCCGCTCCGCTCTCCGTGGACGAGGAGAAGAGCGTCCCGCCGAAGTCCTGCGCGGTGGACAAATCGACCACGTAGACCTCCGCGCCCACGGGCGTGTAGGTCACGCTCATGCTGGAGCGGAAGGGGGCGCCCATGGCCGGGCTGCCCGGCGCCGGGCCGGCCACCGTCGCCGTCGATTCGCCGCCTGCGTAGTGGGCGCGCCCGTCATGGCCCAGCGTGCCGACGCGGTAGTAGTAGGTCGTGCGCGTGGACAGCCCCCCGACGCTGAGGGAAGCCTTCAGCGCGCTCGGCGTGGCCGAGGAGAAGACGGCCCCGCCGAAGTCGGCGTTCTGGCAGGCCTCCAGCAGGTAGCCTTCCGCCGTGTTCGAGGAGCCCGCCTCGGCCGCCGTCGGCAGGCGCGTCCAGGACACGGTGAAGCTGGTCGCGTAGAGCGCGGCCGTCTGCACGTTCGAGACCAGGTTCGCGAGGGTCGGCGAGGAGAGGAAGGCTCCGGCGTAGGTGGTCACCCCGTACTCGAGACCGCCCGCGCGGAGATAGTAGGTCGTGTTCGGATAGAGCCCGCCCACGCTCAGCGCGGCGAGCGCGGCGTTGGGGGTGGAGGAGGAGAGGAGGAGGGCCTCGAAGTCGGGGTCCGTCGAGGCCTCCACCACGTAGCCCTGCGTCGCGGCGGGCAGCCAGCTCACCGTGGCGCTCGAGAGCCCAGCGGCGGAGACGGCCGGGCTGCCCGGGGGGTTCCCGCCGGAGGTGCGGACCCAGCCGCCGGAAGCCGGGTTGGAGACCGACCCCCAGTTCAGGGACCCGACCCGGAAGTAATAGGTAGCGCCCGCGTTGAGGCCCCGCACCGTCAGGGTGCTCAAGGAGACGTTGGGCGTCCTGGACGAGCGCAGGAGGCCCGAGAAGTCGCCCGCGGTGGAGGCCTGCAGCAGGTAGCCCGACGCGGAGTTCGAGGAGCCCTGCTGGGCGGCCTCGGGCAGGGCGGCCCAGTTCAGGGTGACGCTCGTGTAGAAGACCGAGGCCTGCTGGACGCCGGAGGGAGCGTTGGCGAGGGTGGCCGCCGCCTGCGCGGAGGCGTAGCTGAAGGTCGAGCCCCAGACGGCGGCGGCGCGCAGATAGTAGGTGGTGTTCGGGTCGAGCCCCGCGGGGGAGAGCACGTCGAGCTCCGGGGAGGCGGTGGCGGAGGAGACGACCGTCCCCGAGAAGTCGGCGGCAGTCGAGGCGTCGACCCGGTAGCCGTCCGCGCTCACCAGGCCGTAGCTCACCGTGGCACTCGTGCGGTGCAGCGACGCGGCCGGAGCGGCGGGAACGGGGCCGTTGAGGGTAACGCGCGAGGAGAGGTTCCTGAAGTTCGCTCCGCTCGACCAGTCCAAGGTCGCCAGGCGCAGATAATACGTGGTCTGGACGGCCAGGCCCCGGAGCGTCAGGGCCGACGCGCTCACGTCCAGGGCGGCGCTCGAGAAGAGGACCCCCCTGAAGCCGGGGTCGGTGGAGGCCTGCAGGAGGTAGCCCTCCGCGCTGTTGGAGGAACCCGCCGCCGCCGCGCTCGGCAGGGGCGTCCACGCGGCCGTGATGCTCGTGATGAAGACGGAGAGCGCCGGCGTCCCCCCCACCGGGTTGGCCAGGGTGGAGCTCGAGAGCACGATCCCCGAGAAAAGGAGCGTCCCTCCCCAGTTGGAGGCCGCGCGCAGGTAGTAGGTCGTGTTCGGGAGCAGGTTCTGCGGGGCGAGCTGGATCGTCTGGCCCGAGGAGGCCGAGGAGAGCACGGTCGAGAAGTCCGCGGCGGTGGAAGCCTGGACGGCGTAGCCGTCGGCACCGACGGCGCCGTAGGAGACCGCGGCGCTCGAGAGCCCGATGCCCGCGAGCAGCGGGCTGGCCGGGGCGGGGCCCGCCAGGGTATGGAAGGTGAGCACACCCGGGAAGTTCGGGGTGCCGTTCCAGTTGAGCCCGCCGACGCGGTAGCGGTACTCCACGTCCGAGGCGAGCCCCGTGAGCGTCAGGGTGCTCAAAGAGACGCTCGGGGTAGCCGAGGACTTCACCCCGGAGGAGAAGTCGGAGGCCTGGGACGCCTGTAGAAGGTAACCCTCCGCCGTGTCCGCCTGCGGCCCGGCCGGGAGCGGCGTCCAGTTGAAAGTCGCGCTGGTGATGAAGATCGAAGCGGCCTGCGCGTTGGTCACGTCGGCGCTCAGCGTGGAGGTCGAGAGCGCGGACGCGTAGACCGTGCTCGTCCCCCAGAGGGCGCCGGCCCGGAAGAAATAGGTCGTGTTGGCCGCCAGGCCCGCGGGGGTGAGGCGGTCGGCCGAAGGGGAGAGGGAGGAGGCCGTGAAGAGCGTCCCGCTCAGGTCCGAGGCCGTCGAGGCGTCCACGGTGTAGCCGTCCGCGCTCACAAGCCCCCAGGCGATGGTCGCGCTGCTCTTGAAGGAGGCGTAGGCGGCGGGCGAGACCGGAGCGAGGCCGGCCAGGGTCGCGCCCGAGCCGGCTGGGACGAAGTTCGCCGCGCCGGCCCAGTTGAGCCCGCCGACCCGCAGGTAGTAGGTCTTGGAGGTCGAGAGCCCCGTCACGCTCAGCGTGCTCTGGCCCACGGCCGAGTTCCTGGACGAGAACAGCGCGCCCCGGAACAGGGAATCGGTGGAGGCCTGCAGGAGGTAGCCCTCCGAGGAGTCCGCCTGCGGCGCCGCGGGCAGGGCGTTCCAGTTCACCGTCACGCTCGTGAAGAAGATCCCCGCGCCCTGGGGATTGGCCGCGAGAACCGTCAAGGTGGGGGTCGACACCGGCGTCGTGAGGGCGTAGCTCGTGACCTGGGAGGCGATGGCGCCCGCCCGCAGGTAGTAGGTCGTGTTGGCGGAGAGGCCGGTCACGGTCAGGGGAGAGACGACGCCGTTCGCCGTGAAGAGCGTCCCGAAGAAATCCGGGTGGGTGGATGCCTGGACAAGGTAGTTGGGAGCTCCTGAGAGTCCGAAGGAGACGGTCGCGCTCGTCCGATAGACCGCCGAGGGGACTGGACTCAGGGGAGGATCGTTGCCGTTGGTCCGGGTCGAATAGACGGCCGTATAGAAGTTCGCCTGAGACTGCCAGTTCAGGGAGCACGCCCGGAGATAGTAGGTCGTGACGGCGCTCAACCCCTCGACCGTCAAGGTGCTCAAGGAGACGTTGGGGGTCGAGGAGGAATAGACGATCCCGCTGAAATCGCTCATCGTGGACGCCTGAAGGAGGTAGCCCTCCGATGTGCTCGTGGAGCCCTGCTGATCCGCCGTGGGACGAGGGACCCAGTTCATCGTGACGCAGGTGGTGAAGTTGACGCCGTAGAGCTGCTCGTTCGACACCGGGTTCGCCAGCGTGACGGCCGACCGGCTCGAGGCGTAAAGGATGTCGTAGCCCCACATGGCCCCGGCGCGGAGATAGTAGGTCGTGTTGGGATAGAGGTCCGATGGAGTGAGAGCCGCAAGGCCGGGGTTGTCCGTTGAAGTGGACGTCAGCGTCCCGCTGAAATCGGAGGCCGTGGAGGCTTGCACGACGTAGCCCGAGGCCCCGACGAGGCTGTAGGAGTAGGTGAGGCTCGAGTTGAAGACCCCGGTCACTTCCGTACTGGTCGGCGCGGAGCCGGTCAGGGTGATGGTCGACACCAGGGGGGCGGTGCTGGACGCCGAAGCCCAGTTCAGCGAACCCACCCGAAGGTAATAGGTCGTCCTGCCCATGAGGCCTGTTAAAGTCAGGGTGCTCAGGTCCACGTTCATCGTCTTCGTCGAGAGAATCGTCGCGGTGAAGTCCGTCTTGCTGGAGGCCTCGAGCAGATAGCCCTCGCAGGACATGCTCGCGAGGGCCATGTCCGTGTTCGGCAAGGGCACCCAGTTCACGGTCATGCTCGTCCCGTATACCCTATCGACCTGGAGTCCCGTCGGAGGGAGGGCGAGCGTGGACGTGCTGAAGGGGGCGACGTCCGCGAAGTTCGTGGCTCCCATATTGATCGCCCCGATCCTCAGGTAGTAGGTGGTGTTGGGGAAAATAGTCGATGTGGGGCTATTGACGAGGGAGAGCCGGGTCAGGAACGTGCCGGAGGTGGCCGAGGTGCGGATGTGCTGAAAATCCTGGTCGGTGGAGCCTTGCAGGACGTAGCCCTCCGCCACGACCGCGAGGTAGCCCACCTGGATGGTTCCGGTCGAGACCCCTCGGACCGTGGGCAGACCCGGGGGCGGCACCCCGTTGGAGAGGGTGACGCCCGAGCCGCCGCCGACGTGGTTGGGAACGCCGCTCGCGTTCAGGCCGCCGGCCCGGAAGTAGTGGGTCTTGTTGGGGTTGAGCCCATACACCGTCACAGTGCTGACCAGGGGGTCCTGACTCACCGCCACGGAGGTGAGGCCGCTGAAATCCGGGGCGGTGGAGGCCGCGAGCTGGTAGCCGAAGGACGAATCCTTCTGGGGCGCCGGGGACAGGGCGTTCCAACAGAGGGTCGCGCTCGAGATGTGGACGGCCTTGATCTCGATGTTCGCGACCTCGCGGGTCAGCGTCCCCAGGTTCGTCGGGTCCGTGCTCTGATAGTAGGTCGTGCCTCCCCAGACCGCCCCGACCCGGTAGTAGTAGAGGGTGTTCTGGTCGAGGCCTTGCAAGGAGAGGCGCTCGAGCGCGGGGTTGTCCGTCGAAGAGGAGAAGCGGGTGCCGCTGAAGTCCGCCATGGTCGAGGCCTGCGCGACGTAGGCCACGGCGTCCGTGAGCTCGTAGGTGAGGGTCACGCTCGTCTTGGCGAGCGCATAGATGCTCGGGGAATCCGGAGGGCCCACGGGGTCCCAGGTGACTTTGCCGTTGGGGTCGTACTCGCGCCGCCGCCCCCGGTAGGGGCCGGAGGGAGCGCTGAAGTACCAGCTCAGGGCTGAATCCTCCTCCATGACCCGGACGTTGTAGGCCGCGCCAGCCCCGGCCGTGCTGCGGCTCATGGCGAACTGCACCCCGTAGAAGGTGGCCGCCGACGTGAGCGCCCGCGCGGTGATGAAGGACCCGGTGGTCCTCTCGACCATCCCGAAGAGGTCGAAGGTGCTGCTCGCGAGGCTCACTCCTCCCGAGCCCGAGAGCTGGAGCCCGTCCGGGTCGAGGTTGCTCATCGTGGCGTAGGCCGCGGTGAAGGCGCCGGAACACACGAAGGAGTAGTAGGGGACGGTGCCCTCGAAGCTGTCCAGGAGGGCGTAGGCGGTGGCCATCCCGCGCAGGACGAGGCCGGCGCCCGGGGCCACGGTCAGCTTGCTGCGGCCGCGGTTGGACGAGGCGGCCGAGCCCGCGAATAGGAGGCGCTTCTGGCGGTTCTGGTCGGCGGTGGCCGCTCCGAGCACGAATTCGAGCCGGTCGCCTTCCGCGGGAGCCGGGCCCTGGGTGAAGCGGAGGGTGAACTGCGTGTTGGAGGCCGGCACGGCCTTGCCGCTCTGATCCCCCGTGAACGAGACGAGGTTCGCGCCGCTGCTGGAGCCGTCCACGCGCCACTGCCCTGAGCGGTACACGATGCTGACGAGCTGGGTGAGAGCGTTCGCGTCGCTGAGAGCGCTGACGCTGGCCGAATGCCCGCTCCCCCGCACGAGGGCGGGGACGGTCGCCGTCGAGACCAGCAGGCGCTGGGAATGATCGAGGGTCAGGGTGCTGCCGGAGAGGAGGTAGTCTCCCCAGAGCCGGAGGGCGCCGAGCTCCTGATTGTGGCCGAAGGAGAGCAGGCTCTTGCCGGGGGCGTCGTACTCGTCGATGGCCGGGAGGCCCGTCAGGTTCACCCGGCGCAGGGAGAGGCTGGCGGAATGGGCCCCCGTGTCGATGCTCACCGAGGCCCCGTCCGGCGCGGACGCGTCGCCCAGGTCGCCCTCGAAGACGTCCGCGGAGGAGCCGGCCGCGGAGAGGCCGGCCCCGACGTTGGCGTAGGTGAAGTTCCCCGCCAGAGGCTTCTGGACGCCCGAGAGAAGATGGAAGCCGTCCCCGCCGTTGCCCGAAGCGCTGTTCTGCGCCAGGAAGTTGCCCGACGAGGCCCTCACGATGAAGCCGTCCCCGCCGTTCAGGTACGATTCGTTCTGGAGGAGCACGTTGGCGTCGGACGCCGCGTCGAGCCGCAGGCCGCTGCCGTTCTGCCCGAACACGAGGTTCTGGACGAGGAGGTTGTAGGGCGAGGCGCTCAGGAAGAACCCGTCGCCTCCTCCGGCCCTGCCGTTCGAGAAGAGCGCGTTGCCGCGGAAGGTGGAGCTCGAGGCGCCGAGCAGGTGCACCGCGGGGCCCGAGGAGAAGCTGATGGAGTTGTACGAGAAGGTCGCGTCGGAGGCGCCGAGCAGGGTCAGGCCCGTGAAGCCGCCCCGGAAGGTGGAGCTCGAGATGACCGCCCTCGCCCGGGTGGCGATGCAGACGCCGAACTTGTCCGGGGAGGAGGGGTCTCCGAGCTCCTGGAAGAGGGCGTGCGCGGCGTAGAAGCCGGTCGCGTGGCTGCTCAGGCTGCGGAGGAAGGAGCTCTTCGCCAGGTTCCGGGAAGCCACGCGGACGTTCCTCGTCAGGTTCACCAGCCTGAGCGTGCGGCTCGCGTCGTGATCGTACTCCAGGCCCTGCCCCCAGGAGATCGTCGCATTGTCCCAGAAGGTGATGATCCCGTTGAGGGAGCGGAACTCGGTCTGCTCCCCTTCCCCGAGCTCGGTGCGGGTGACGGCGATGACGTCGCCGGGCTTCCAGCCGTTCACGTCCGCGATGGGGAGGCTCGCCTGGGTGGCGTTCCTGGGAAGGCTCGCCTGGGGGATGCCGAACGGGGCCCGGGCCGCCCCGCGCAGGGTGAGGTTCCCTCCGTCCTGGACGACCAGGCCGTACTGGCCCGAGACCGTGCCGGAGGCCAGGACGATGCCGGCTCCGATCCCCGCGGGGATGGGGTCCGCGTCGGTGCCTGCGTCGAGCAGGCCCCCCGGCATGATGGTCAGATCGCCCGCCGTCAGGGTCAGGCTGCTCGAAGCGACCCGGCTCATCTTGAGCGTCCCCTTCACGCTCAGGCTCGCCGCGGTGGCCGCCAGGTTGTCGACCGTGACGATGTGGGTGTTCTGGACGGTGACCGTGTCGCCGGCGCCTGGGACCACCCCGCCGACCCAGGTGACGGCCAACGACCAGTTGCCGCTCTGCGAGGACTGGATGGCCGCGCTCTGCGCGCCGACCGCGCAGAGCGCGAGCGCCGCGAGCGCACCAGCCAGGGAGTTTATTCGGCGCCGTCTATCCATGCGGGGACAGGTCTCTATTAGGGAAATAAACCGTTCCCCCCGTTATGTAGCCCTAAAACCCCGGAAAGTCAATAACAGAAAGGTTACAGACTTTTCAGGGCTGTTCGGGCTCCGCGGGAGGCGGGAGGCGCCCGGCGCGGCGCATGCGCTGGAGGTACACGTCGATCTTCTGCAGGGTGACGGGGTCGGGCTGGGTGGGGTTGAGGCGGTAGGGGCTGGGCAGGGCGGCGACGAGGGCCACGGCCTCCTCCGGGCTGAGGTCGGCGGCGTGCTTCTCGAAATAGGCGAGGCTGGCCGCCTCGGCGCCGAAGATGCCCACCCCCCACTCCACGATGTTCAGGTAGATCTCGAGGATGCGGTCCTTGTCGAGGGAGCGGTCGATGTGGCGCGCGATGAGCAGTTCCCTCAGCTTGCGCATGGGCGTCCTACTGGGAGACAGGAAGAGGTTCCGCGCCACCTGCTGGGTGATGGTGCTCGCGCCGCGGGAGAGCCTGCGCCTCTTGAGGTTGTAGCCGGCCGCCTGCCGGAGGGCCTCCCAATCCACTCCCCGGTGGGAGTAGAAGCGGTCGTCTTCGGCGATGAGCACCGCGTAGCGCAGGTACGGAGAGATCCCTTCGAGCGGGACCCAGACCATGGAGACCGCGGGATGCCCCCCCTTGGACAGCACCCGCCGGACGTAGAGCTCCACGTACTTCGTCGTTCGCGGGTTGTCCATCCGCAGGACGGAGACGTCCGGCAGCCACGCCTGGTAGGCCGCCGCGACAGCCGCGGACAGCAGGAAGGCCGCGAAGACGGCGGCGAAGGTCTTTCCGGTCAGCTCGTTTCCCAAAAGCTCAGGGCTCCCTTAAGAGGATAAGCTCGAAACGCACTTTCCGCAATCCCAGGGCCCCCTCGACCGCCTTCGAGTAGAGCTCCCCCTGCGCCCCCTCCTTCGGGGCGCGGCCGGTCTTGTAGTCGTAGACCACGACCCCCTGCTCGTCTTGGCAGACCAGGTCCATGACGCCCCGTACGGTCGCAGTCCCCCGCCTCATGACGAAGGGCAGTTCCCGGCCAAGGATCTCGCTGGCCGCGATGCGCTTCGCGGCCTTGGACGCGAGGAACTTCTCGAGGAGCCCCCGGGCTTCCATGACCAGGGCCTTCTCGTCCTGCCCGGGCGCGTCGAGGCAGACGGCGCGGGCGGCCTCGGAGACGGCCTTCCCGAGGTCTGCGCCCTTCCGGTAGTCCCAGCGCTCGAGGACGGCATGGCAGAGGCTGCCCAGCAAGGCGGCGCGCGCCGACCGGGGCCCGCGCTCGCCGGATTCGCTCGCGTCCTCCCCGGCGGCGCTGGGCCGGAGGAAGAGCGGGGCCTTGGACAGGGCCTCCTCCCTCTTCCGGCGGGCCTCCCAGGCCTTGGCGAAGGCCTCCCCCTCGGGCAGGCGGAACCCCTCCAGGACCGTCCTGGGGAGGGACCTGCGGTCCTGCTCGGGGGCTGGGAGGGTCCTTCGAGGCAGGGCGCCGGCATCGTCGAGGAGCCCGGCGAAAGTGCCCTTGGAGCCCGGCCCGCCCAGGAGGATGAGGCGCTCCTTGGGCCTCGTCATGCCGACGTAGAGGACGCGGAGCTCCTCGGCCTTCTGCCGGACCTTCTCTTCGGCCGCGAGGACGGCCATCGCGGCGTTCTGAACGCCTCCCTCGCCGAGCCGCAAACCCACCGTCCCGTCGGCCCAGCGCACGAAGACGGCGCCGCCGCCCCCGCCCCGGGGCGCCGAGGCCAGGTTGGGCATGAGCACGACGGGATACTCGAGGCCCTTGGCCTTGTGCACCGTGAGCAGGCGCACCGCGTCGAGCCCCTCGTCGGCGAGCGGGCTTTCCCCTTCCTCGTGCAGCTCCCGAACGGACTCCTCCACTTCCGCGATGAACTCCTTGAGAGTCGCCCCGCGCTCCCCGGCGTCCCAGGCAAGACGGCTGAACTTGAGGAGGTTCGAGGCGGTCTGCTGGTGGTGGTAGGCGGCCGCGGAGAGCTCCACGAAGGGCGTCTCCTCCATGACCAGGCGCACGAGCTCCGGCATGGGGCGGCGCCCCGCGGCCGCGTTGAGGCGCCGAAGGAGGGCGTAGAGCGGCTCCGCGACGGTGCCTCCCTTCCGATAGTCAAGCTTCCCAGCGCGGGCCAGCCGGCAGACCTCCTCGTCCTCGAAGCCGGCCAGCGGCGAGCGGAGCAGTCCGACCAGCGAGAGCGCGTCGTCCGGGTCGTCGGCCGCGCGCAGGAGGTTCAGGAAGTCCACGACCTCCTGCGCCGCGTAGAAGCGCCGCTCCCCCTCCACCACGTAGGGGATGCCCCGCCGGCGCAGGGCGTCGAGGTAGACGGGCAAAGGGCTCGTGACCCGCAGGACGATGGCGATGTCCTTGAGCGGCATGCTCGGGGGCCGCTTCTCGATCCAGCCGGCGATCCACTCGGCCTCGGCGGCCCGCGCCTCGTCGGCCTTGAGCTTGGAGCCCTCCGCGGCCTGGAAGCCCACCCACTCCACCGCGCCGGGAGCCTCCCCCTGGGCCGGGCCGGGATAGATGGGCAGGTAGCCCGGCTGGAGCCCAGCCCGCGCGCGCATGAGCGGCTCAAAGCAGCGGTTGACCGCCTCCACGACTTCGGGGCGGCTGCGGAAGTTGGTCTGCAGGGCGCAGGAGAGGGCCCCGTGCCTCTCCAGGTGCTCCGTGAACGACTCGAAGGCGAGCATGTCGGCGCCGCGGAAGCGGTAAATCGACTGCTTGGGGTCGCCCACGACGAAGAGCTTCCCCTCGGCCGGCTTCGAGCGGCGCCACTCCTCGGCCGAGCTCTTCTCCCGCTCGCCGAGGAAGAGGAGCAGTTCCCCCTGCAGGGGGTCGGTGTCCTGGAACTCGTCGATGAGCAGGGCCTTGAAGCGCCGCTTGAGGTCCTCCCGGACGCCCGGCTGGCCCCGGACGAGGTCGCGGGCCGAGACGAGGAGGTCGTCGTAGGAGAGGAAGCCCCGCCGGCGGTAGAGGACGCGGAAGGCCTCGACGAAGGGGCGCACGAGGGCGACGGCGCAGGCGAGGAGTTCCTCCGCCGCCGGGTCGAGCTTGACGGCGACCTCCGCGAGGGCGTCGTACTCCTCCTCCCCCTCCGGGGGCCAGCTTTTGGGCCAGCTGGCCGGGTTCTTGGTGGGGCGGGGCGGACGCTCATGCGTCCGCCCCGCGGCGGCCGCCTCGAAGGCGCCCTTCATCCAGTCCAGGTACGCCAGGATGCTGCCCTTCGGCTTCGGGCCCGACCCCTTGAGACGCTCGCAGGCCGCGGCCATCTGCTTGAGCCGGTCCTTCATCTCAGGACCTAAGCCGGTCTTGTCCAAATCCACCCGTGGGCTCGCGAGGCCGCGCGCGAGGTCGTGCAGGACCTCCACGGAAGCCCCGGCCAGGGCCTTCTTCCAGAGCGCCTTGCGGGGAGGGGCCTCCCCGAGCTCCCGGTCGAGCCAGAGCGCCCACTCCCCCTCGAAGAGCTCGTCGAAGGCGGCTTCGTCGGCGTCTACCTGGAAGTCCGGCGCCACCCCGGCCTCCAGCGGGTAGAGCCGCAGGAGGGAGGAGCAGAAGGAGTGGATGGTGCCGATCTCGGCCCGGTCGAGTTCCTTGAGGGCGGTCTGGGAGAGCGCGAGAACCTGCTCGGGCGTCCGCTTGAAGCGCTTCCGGAGCTCCTGGAGCAGGTCGTCCATTCGCGCGCGCCGCTTCTCGTCGAGCTCGCCGCCCTCGATGCGGGCGGAGAGGTCGCCCAGGGCCTCGGCCAGGCGCAGGCGGATCTCGGAGGCGGCCTTGTCGGTGAAGGTGAGGGCGACGATCTCCTCGACCTTCGCGGGGACGCCGCCGCGCCCGCCGAGCAGAAGGGAGAGGACGCGGTCGATGAGCAGGGTCGTCTTGCCGGTGCCGGCCCCGGCCTCGACGATGACGTTCTTCTCGAGCTCGAAGCGGGCGAGCTCCCGGGCCGCGGCGTCGCGCAAACTCACGGGGCCCTCCGGGCGCGCACCAGGGTCATGGCGTGGTTCTTGCGGCAGACCGCGGGGAACGGGCACCAATCGCAGTAGCCCTGCTCGCCCTCCTGGGGCTTGATGACGAAGCGGCCCTCGGCCACGGCTTTGAGGAGCGCTCCGATGCGCTCCAGGACGGCCTTGCGCAGGGCGGCGTGGTCCTGCGCCGTGTAGGGGTCGGGCTCGGGCTCCTCTAGGAAGGACTCGACGGGGTAGAAGACCGCGCCGCCCTGGGCCTGCCCCGCGAACTCCTTGCGCTGGGCGGCCAGCTCGAGGTAGACTGGCGGCTGGAGGGCCTCGCCCTCGCTCACGCGCTTGGCGAGCTTCTTGCTCTTGGCCGTCCGCTTGTAGTCCACGACGCGGAAGCTCTTGCCGTCCGAGTCCAGGCGGTCGGCGCGGCCGTGGAAGCGCATCCCCTCGAGCGCCTTCGGGAGGGCGACCTCGAGCTTCCCGTCGAGGCCCTGCTCGAAGAGCTCGGGGACGAAGCCGCTTTGCGCCTGCTCGGCGAGGTCCCACCGGAGGAAGGCCTCCAGGGCCCTGGCCATGCGCTCCTTCTCGAACTCCCATAGCAGGGGATAGAGGCCCATCGCGCGCCAGTCCAGCTTCCCGAAAGAGGCGTCCACGGCCGCCCGGACGTCGCCTTTGGCCTTGGGGTGCCGGTAGAAGGCCTCGAGGGCTTCGTGGTAGAGCGTGCCGGCGCGGGCGGGGTCCACCTTGCTGGCCTCGCAGGGCTCCTCGGGCTCGGCGAGCTTGAGGACCTTCGAGGCCAGATAGCGGAAAGGGCAGGCGGCGAGGTTCTCCAAGGTCGAGGGCGAGAGGCCGTGCCCCTTGAGCCAGGCCAGGTGCTCCGCGAGCGGGCCGACCACGCCGTCCTTGGGGCCGGGCGCGCCGTAGCGGTCGAGTTCCAGCGCCCCCTCCCGCAGGGCCTTCAGAGCGCCCGCTTCCCAGCCGAGGGCCTTGTGCAGGCTCCAGGGGTCGGCGCCGGCGAGCGCCGCGGCGAGGGACGCTTCGCGCGGGGTGAGGTAGGGGGCGAGCGCATTGGAGCAGAGCCGGCGCTCCGGCTGGCGCGGGACGTCCTCGCGCAGGGCCAAGCGCTTGGGGTCGAGCCCCGCCGCCCGGAAGAGGTCGAAGAGGTAGATTGAGGGCACCTGCGAGCGCCCCTCCTCGTCCGAGCGGGGCCAGCAGCAGTAGAGGCGCTCCCGGGCGGAGGAGACGAGGAGGTGGAAGAGCAGCTTCTCTTCGTCGTAGCCGTCCTTCTTCTGGCCGATCCAGTAGCCGCCCGCGTCGCGCAGGGCCTTGCGGGCCCGGTCGCGCAGGAGGGGGTCCTCGCGGATGACGCGCGGGAAGAGCCCCTGCTTGAGCCCGACCAGGAAGAGGACGCGGAAGCTCGAGCCGCGGGCCTCCATGGCGTCGAGCACAGAGACCCCCTGGTTCGGCTCGTCCGTGACGGGCAGGCCGGCCGAGTGGAGGCGGTCATCGAGGGCCTCGAGGAACTCCGGGAACTCGGGCTTGCCGCCGAGGAGGTCGAGGACTTCCAGGGAACAAAGCTCGTCGAGGACGGCCTTGAACGCCTCGTCGCCGCCGGCGTCGAAGCGGCGGTCCAGCAATGCGGCCGCGTATTCCGCCCACTCGCCCCAGCTGCGCCGCCCCTTGGGCTCGAGCTCGGCCTTGAGCTCCTTCAAGAGCGTCCAGAGGGCGGCGTCCTCCCCGGGGAGGCGCCCTTCCCACTGCAGCCAGCCGCGATGGATGCGCAGGCGGCGGACCAGGGCGCTCCAGCGTCCGGCCGAGGCGCCGGGCGGGAGCTTGAAGAAGGGCGAGGCGGTCAGGTCGAGCACGGAGAGGGCCGGGAACTCGCGTCGGGCGAGGGCGAGGAGCGTCCAGCAAGCCCTCGCGGCCGGCCGCTTGAGCAGGGGCTCCTCGGCGCTCATGTGGAAGGGGACGGCCGAGGCGCGGAAGGCGTCGGCCAGGGCGGAGCGGTAGGGGTCGAGGGCCCGCGCGACGACGCCGATCTCCGAAGGGAGGACGCCTTCTTCCTCGACGAGCCGGAGGATCTCCTTGGCCACCCGCCAGGCCTCGTCGCTCGCCCCGGAGGCGGTGAGGAAGCGCAGGAAGCCCTCCGGCGCCTTGGCCGACCGGCCGGGGACGAAGAGAGCGTCGCCGAGGGGCTCGGCGGGGGCTTCGACCGGCTCGGGGACCGTGCCGCCCTGGTGGAGCTTGGTCTCGAAGAAGCGGTCGGCGAAGGCGTAGGCGGGATGGCCTTTGCGGTAGGGGAAGTAGAGGGTGACGGGGAACTCACCGGCGACGGCTTCGAAGAACTCGGCCTGGAGGCCGACGAGGTCGTAGAAGCCGTAGTAGAGCAGGGCCTTGAAGCGGCCGAGCGCTGCGGACTTCGGGGCGAGCTCCGCCGCCCGCCGGACGAGCCCCGCCGGGGTGAGCACGCCGAGCTGCTCCAGGCTCTTCTCGTAGCGCGCGAGGAGGTCGAGGAGGCCGCGGAGGCGCTCGGCCTCCTCCTTGCCGCTCAGGAGGCCTTCGTCGACGAGCTCGCCCGCCCGGGGCTCGACGCCGGCGTCGATGAGGTCTTTCAGAGTCGAGCGGTAGGAGGAGGCGAGGCCCTTGGGGCGCGGGCCGGAGCCGAGCAGGGAGTCGACGAGGCGGTCGAAGAGCAGGGGGTCGCCTACGAGCTTGCGGGACTCTTGGCCGTCCTCGCGCACGAGCTGGAGGGCCAGGCTGTGGAAGGTGTGGAAGCGGACGGCGAGGCGGGGCCTGCCGGCGGCGAGGCGCTCCAGGCGTTCGGCCATGCGGCGGGAGGGCGCGACGACGGCGATGGGGGTGAAGGGGTCGTCCTTTTGGAGTGAGTCGAGCTGCCTCAGAAAGGCTTGTTCGAGGGCGGCGTAGGGGCCGCAGCGGACCTTCAGCACCGGCCGTTCCTGAGCCGGTCTTCGAACTCGGTGAAGCCGATGACGCGGGCGCCTTCGGCCTGGGCTTCCTCGGCCAGGCCGCCATCGCCGGTGACGACGACGGCGCCGCGGTTCACCGAGACGAGCAGGCGCACGGAGCCGAGGATCATGTCGTCGGCCGTGCCCTCCATGGGGAAGCGGATGCGCAGGCTGGGGTAGGCGCCCATGGGGCGGCGCGGGCCGTCGAAGTAGATCTCGATGCTGACCTTGCGTCGGGATGCGAGCTCATCGATGCGCGTCAGCCAGCTCTCGCCGCGGGCTTCCTCGACCGAGGGGAAGCGGGGGTCGAAGCCGCCGCGGCGCACGGCGTTGGAGCCGTCCACGAGGTAGGTCCTCATGCGGGGTCCATGATATCAAGTGTGCGGGGCGGGTTGGTCGGCCTTTTCCGGGTTCGGCGGCCAAGTAATCATGTATCAATGACGCAGCATCATGATAGAATCTATATGATGGTCGTCGAGAATCCGTTGCGACGGAGTACAGAATGCCCACGGTTTTGATGGTTGCTGGCTGGCGATTTTTCTTCTATTCAAACGAGAGGAACGAGCCTGTCCATATCCATTGTCGAAAAGCCGATGCCGAAGCGAAATACTGGCTGGACATCGACTCTTTTGAAGCAGTTGAGGCTCATAGCTACAACATGAGTCCCGCCGACAAGAGGGCCGTCAGGAAGATCATCTTCGAGCATTTCGACTATATCGTTGCCGAATGGAAACGGTGGGAGGGGATGAAATAATGGATAAGGCACACGAAGTGTCGAAGGTCTCAATTTCCGGCAACAATATCCACCTGCTGGTTGATGGGCGGGAATACGATATCGACCTTTCAAAGCATTCCGAGAAACTTGCCAACGCGTCAAAGGAGCAGAGACAGCATTTCGTTGTTTCGCCATCCTGCTACGGAATTCATTGGCCTGCAATCGACGAAGATCTCTCGATTGACGGTTTGATTGGCGTTACCCACACAAGCCCGCTCGCCAAATCAACGAAGTAGTTATGCCGTCGAGCATCCGATCGACCCGACCGCGCCTCGCGGGTCGGGCTTCGAGGCGCGGCGGGTCACCGTCACGTTGAACACACGGACGAAAGGCCCCGGCATCGCCGGGGCCTCGGGGTGTTCAACGACAGCTGACTGTCAACGATAGGTTAACAGGGCGAACCCGCGTCGTCAATACGACGTAGTGATCCCCTGCGGACTCCGTTGACGGGCCAGTATCGCTTCAACAGCCCGGCCTCTGAGAGCCCGATCCGGATCCGCCGTCTCGAAAACTGATAAAATCCATACTCGACGAGGAATATGCCTGCCATCTCCAGATTCTTCGGCCTTACCGTGTACCTCTATTTCATCGAGATACACCGCCATGAGCTTCTGGCTGACTGGAAGCTCGCGGCCAGCGGGAAGACTCCCTTCAAGATCCCCCCTCTGAGGTAGAAGATGAACCCCCGCGTCCGCTCCGTCGAACCCTTGGAAGATTTCTTCCTGAAGCTCACCTTCACGAACCAGGAGACCCGCCTCTACGACTGCAAGCCCCTCCTCGGATTCGGAGTCTTCAAGGAGCTGAAAAAGCCGGCCTATTTCCGGAAAGTGAAGGCCGTCGACGGCACGGTGGCCTGGCCCCATGCCCAGGACATCTGCCCGGATACGCTGTATCAGTGCTCCATGGAACTGCACTCGATGGTCGCATCGCCATCGAAACGCTTTGGCCGCCGCTCGAAGAGGCGATGATCCGCAGCGACTGGTTCAAGCGCCAGCTCGACGTCCTCGTCGCGGCTCTCGCCGCCGCCATCGGCCTCAAGCAGAAAGGCGACGTCCCGGGCGCCCTCGCGGCCCTGGACGCCTCCATCCGGCAGGCCTTCGGCATGAGCGGCCAGCTCGCCCTCGGCCTCCCCCTCGAGGATTTCCTGAACTTCGCCACCCGCGGCGTCGCCCCCACCCCCGAGCTCCTCGACGCCCTGTCCGGCCTCTTCAAGGAGTGGGCCTCCCTCCTCCAGGCGCAGGGCCGCGCGCCCGAGGCCGAACTGGCCCTCGCGCGCTCCCAGGAGCTCTCCGAGCGGGCGAAGCCCTCATGAGCTACATCCTCGCCATCGACCAGGGCACGACCGGGAGCCGCGCGGTGGTCTACGACCGGCTTGGCCGGAAGGCCGCCTCCGCGTACCAGGAGTTCCCCCAGCACTTCCCCAAGCCCGGCTGGGTGGAGCACGACCCGCACGACCTCTGGAACAGCGTGAACGCCTGCCTCCAGCGCGTTTTGAGGAAAGTCCCGCCCTCGTCGATCGCCGCCCTCGGCATCACCAACCAGCGCGAGACCACCCTCCTCTGGGACGCCCGCACCGGCCGTCCGGCCCACAACGCCATCGTCTGGCAGTGCCGGAGGACCGCCGCGCGCTGCGACGAGCTCAAGAGGAAGGCGGGGCTGGCGGCGCTCATCAGAAGAAGGACCGGCCTCCCCATCGACGCGTATTTCTCCGCCACGAAGATCGAGTGGCTCCTGAAGAACGTCCCCGGCCTGATGAAGCGCGCCCGGCGCAAGGAAGTCCTCTTCGGGACCCCCGACTCCTGGATCCTCTGGAAGCTCACGGGCGGCCGCTCGCACGCCACCGACTACACCAACGCCTCGCGCACGATGTGCTTCGACATCGGCCGGCGCGCATGGGACGAGGGCCTCCTGAAGCTTTTCGGCATCCCCCCTGCGATCCTTCCGGAAGTCAGGCCCTCATCAGGCCTCTTCGGCCGCACGGTCCGCATCGGGCGGCTTGCGGCCGGCATCCCCATCACCGGGATCGCGGGCGACCAGCAGGCGGCCCTGTTCGGGCAGGCCTGCTTCGCGCCGGGGACGGTGAAGAACACGTACGGCACCGGCTGCTTCGTGCTCCTGAACGCCGGCGGGCGGAGGCCCGTCTCGAGGCATGGGCTCATCACCACGCTCGGCTGCGGCGCGGACGGGAAGCCCGTCTACGTCCTCGAAGGCTCGATCTTCATCGCCGGCGCCGCCCTCCAGTGGCTGCGCGACGGACTGAAGCTGCTCAAGCGCGCCTCCCGCTCCGAGGCGATGGCCGCCTCGCTGGCGGGCAACGCGGGGGTGTATTTCGTGCCGGCCCTCGTCGGCCTGGGCGCGCCGTACTGGGACCCGGACGCGCGCGGGGCGATCTTCGGCCTCACCCGCGGGACGCGCGCGAGCCATCTCGTCCGGGCGGCGCTCGAGGCGATCAGCTACCAGACCCGGGACGTCGTGGACGCGATGCGCAAGGACTCAGGATTGAGGATCAGAAGCCTCAAGGTCGACGGCGGAGCCGCCGCGAACGGCTTCCTATGCCAGTTCCAGGCGGACCTGCTCGGAGCGCGGGTGATCCGGCCGAGGACCCTCGAGATCACTTCGCTCGGCGCCGCCTATCTGGCCGGGCTCGCCGTCGGATATTGGAAGGACGCGCGCGCGATCGAGAGGCGCTGGGCCGCGGAACGGATTTTCTCCCCGAGGATCCCGCGGAAGGACGCCGCGCGCCTATACGCGGGCTGGCGCGACGCCGTGAAGAGGACTCTGGGCGCCGGTTCCGTGCTATGATACCCGCCGCCATGGCCTGGGTGTATCTCGCCGTCGCCGGACTCCTGGAGATCGTGTGGGCTCTCAGCCTGAAGCACACCCACGGCTGGTCGAGGCTCGGGCCCAGCGTTCTCACCGTCTTCGGGATCGTCGCCAGCCTCTTCTTCCTGGCCCAGGCCGCGCGCACCATCCCCATCGGCACGAGCTACGCGGTCTGGACCGGCATCGGCGCCCTGGGCACCGCCGCGCTCGGCATCCTCTTCTACGAAGAGCCCGCCACCCCCGCCCGCTTCGCCTGCATCGCCCTCATCGTCGCCGGCATCGTCGGCCTCAAGCTCACGAGCCGCTAGGCCCGCACGCCATCTCCTTCGCGCTCCCGGTCTCCGACGCGTAGCCCCTGAACCGCTCCCGGGTGAAGAACGCCGAGACCGGCGACCAGCCCCCCGCCGTCTTGGATCCGCCCGTCTTCCTCGGCTCCGGCGAGAGCGCCCGGCGGAAGACCGTGTAGGTCTCGTCCTCGTGCGCGGTCTTCCACGCCGGCGAGGCCTTCAAGGCGTCGTAGAGCTTCCCCTGGCGCCCGATGAGGACCCAGTCGGCGGCCTTCACCGCCGGGCTCTCGAGGTCCCCCTTCGCGCCCGCCTCCAGCTGGCTGCGGAACACGTCCATCGGATACGCGCACTCCAGGCGGCCGTCGTTCGAGACCCGGAACCGCGGATAGAGCCGCCAGTAGATGAACTCGCCCGTGTTGAAGGGCGTCAGCACGTTCCCGCAGCCGCCCGACTCCTCCAGGAACTCGACCGCCTCGACCGGATAGACCCCCGCCCCCTGGCGGTAGCCCTTCGGGAAGCCGTTGTCCCGGACCGTCACCTGCCAGGGCTGGAACCGCGGGCGCATGTCCACCCAGTTCCCCACCGTCCACACGAGGGCCCCGGCGAAGCCCAGCACCGCCAAGGTCCACCCGTCCTCGTCTTCCTCCAGGCGCCCCGGCAGGGCCCAGGCCAGGAGGGGCGGGACGCAGCAGGCCGCGCTCAGCACGCCCAGCGGGGTGAGCTTCACCGCCCGGAACGACTGCCAGAACGCGGCGACCAGCGCCAGGATGAGCGGCCAGGGGAGCTCTCTCCACGAGAGCCGCTCCCGGCGAGCGCGGTCGAAGGCGAGGAGGATGGCGGCGGCGGCCGCCAGGATGCAGAGCTTCACGCTCCAATCCTCCGAGCCCCACAGGACGACGTGGTGCCACTCGGTGATCTCCGGGCGCGGCAAGGTCAGGGCGTAGGCCAGGTAGCGCCAGTACTCGAAGCCGTAGGGGTTGAGCGCCGTCCCCGCGGCCCACGCCCCGGCGGCCAGGAGATACGGCAGCCAGGCCTTCCCCCGAAGGGCCTCCCCCAGCGCGTAGCACAGCACCATCCCCAGCCCCGCCACGAAGCCGCCGTGCAGGTTCGCCCAGACGACGCCGACGGGTAAGACGAGCCAGAGCGCCCGATGACGTCCCTCCTGCCGCGTCCACTCGAGGAACGCCAGCAGGCCCGGCAGGAGGCAGAAGGTGAACAGCTGGGGCCGGCCCGTCGAGACGAGCCCGTTGAAGAGGTGCGGCAGACCCAGGAGGAGGATCCCCGCCGGCCAGAGCGGGGAGAGGCGCTTCAAACGCGCCGACCAGACCACGCCCGCGGCCAGCAGGGCGACCATCAGCGCCTTGAGCAGGCTGAGGCCCAGGTCGCCCAGCTGCAGCGAACCGTAGAAGACGACTCCCGCGAGCCACTCGTGGTCGATCCAACGCTCCCCCCAGGCTGTGTAGCTGAAGCGGTCGACATACGGGAAGCGGCCGGTCGAGAGCCAGACGGCGGGGATGGAGAGCTTGCCCCAGAGGTCGTCGCAGGCGTAGTTGTCGCGCCCCAAGGGGCCCAGCAGAGCGAGCCAGGCGCTGGCCCCGACGAGCCAAACGGCTAGCTTGGAACGGCTCATCGGATCCTCTTCATAGGCGTCTTGCTCAGCCGCGGGATGAGTGTCCTCGTCCGGCCGTCCTGGAAGCGGATCTCGTTGACCCATTCGCTGACGCGGTCGATGACCTGGATGCTCTTCCGGACCACCACGCCCGGCCCGAAGTCCTGGTGCTCCACCTGGTCGCCCGGCTCGAAGACGATCGTCCCCAGGCCCTCCGCCTCCGGGGCCGCGGCCGGCGCGAGGGCCGGCAAGGCGCTCCCATCGGCCGGGTGAGCCCTCCCCAGGAGCTTCAGGAAGATGCCGAGGCCTTCCGCCTGGGGCGAGTCGGCGTCAGCCTGCTCGGCCGCCCGGGAGAGGGCCTTGCGCGAGCCGAGGAGCACCACCTTGGTGCGGGCCCGGCTGATGGCCACGTTCAGCCGGTTGGGCTCGAAGAGGAAGGCCGCCAGGCGGGCCAGGTAGGAGGGCAGGGAGCTGGTCAGGGAGATGACGACGAGCTCGCGCTCCTGGCCCTGGAAGCGCTCGACGGTGGAGCAGAGGATGCGCGGATCCTCGAGCAGGAAGCGGATGCGGTTGCACTGCGCCCGGTAGGGCGCGATCACCCCGACCTCCTCGGCGCGCAGGCCGCAGCGCACGGCCTCGCGCGCGAGGGCCGCGGCCCAGTGCGCCTCCTTCTCGGAGCTGGAGCGGCAGTCCTCGTGCGGCACGTCCAGGAACAGGAAGGAATGCTCCGGGCCTAGCAGCTCCTCGAACTCGGGCCGGGGCTTGCGGGGCAGGGCGAAGCGGCGCTCGGCGGCTTCCGGGGTGGAGCCCAGGCGGCCTCCGTAGAAGCAGTCGCTGATGACCGAGCAGAGCTCCTCGTTCAACCGGCGGCTCTCGGCAAGCAGGAAGGGCTCCTCGTAGGCCCGGCGCAGGTGGGCGATCACGGACTGCCGGGCCTTCGGTCGGTCCTCGTCGGGAGGCAGCTCCACGATGGGCGGCATCTGCGCGTCGTCTCCGATGAAGACGGCCTTCTTGCCGAGCAGGCGCGCCCCGAGGGCCAACGTCAGCGGCGCCTGGCCGGCTTCGTCGAAGAGCACCACGTCGAAGGGCGGCTTCCTCGAGGCCAAGTCCCCTCCGGGGAGGCGGGCGGCCGCGTAGGCGGCGGCGTACACCGTCGCGCCGACGATGAGGGGGCTCTTCTTGACCGCGAGGCGGCCGGTCGGCCGGACGCCCTCGGGCAGGCCTTCGTTGTGCCCCTTCGAGGCGCCGAGCTTGAAGAAGCCCTCCGCGAGCAGGTCGTCTGTGCCGCGCTCGGAGCGCATCTTGCGGCCCACGAAGTAGGTCTCGGCGAGGGCGTTGTGGATGGCCTGGTGCGAGACCGCGGTGATGAGCACGCGGGCGTGCTCGTCCAAGGCGTAGTGCAGGGCGATGCGGGCCAGCAGGTGCGTCTTCCCCGTCCCGGGCGGCCCCTGCACGGCGAACCAGTCCCGGGCGGCCAGGGAGCGCATGAAGCCCTCGAGCATGCTGTCCTCGAGTCCGCGCGCGAAGGGCGACTCGTGGTCCGGCGGGAGGGGGTCTCGCACCGGCTCGCCGCCCGAGAGCCAGCCGGCCAGACCGACCTTCTCCGCGCAGCGCAGGAGCTCCACCTGGGCCTCGTAGAGGTCGAAGAGGTCCTCGTCTAAAACCCAGGTCTCCTCGGTGTCGAGGGAGGCCGGGTCCTCGACTTGGCCGGAGAGGCGGAACTCGTAGCGCTGCCCGTCGAAGCGGTCGCTGACGAGCTCGAGGAGGGCCGCCGCCTTGCGCGGGTCGCCCCGGCTCAAACGCAGGCGCGCCCCGGGGCGCAGGCGCGAGTCGTTGCGCGGGCCGTGGAAGAGCAGGAGGACGCCGGCGCGGTCCTCGACGGCCCCGGCGAAGCGCAGGTCCTGCAGGGCCAGCCCCGCGGCCACCCGCTCCTCGAGGGGCCGGTCGTAGACGGCCTCGCGGCTCTCCCGGCGCATCTGGTGCTCCTGCTCGACGACCGAGAGCAGGGAGCCGACCTCGGAGGTCTCGGGCTGCCAGGTTACTTCGTCTTCGTCCATCACTCCACCGGATAGCCGCGCAGGCGCAAAAAGCCGGCCACCTTGTCCTTGGGGGCCATCCCCGACACCTTCAGGGTCTCCCCGGTCGTCTTCATGGACAGCGCGCTCAGGAAGTCGAACGAGATCCCCGTGATGTCCTGTTTGGGGATCTTGAAGAAATACTCGCAGGAGACGATCTCCGGCGCGTCGTCCAAGGCCTTTTGGAAGAAGTCCGCGATGGTCGAAGTCTTCTGCTTGACCGCCTGCCCCGGCGGTCCGTCCTCGCCGGCCATGGACTCGATGCCGGCCACGACCAAGGCTCCGACCAGCCCGCCCTGTCCCCCCGCCGCGCGCATGGCCGCCTTCTCGCGGTCGAAGAACTGCTTGAGGAAGAAATAGAACCCGTCCTCGCGCACCATCACCGGCCCGAGGGCCGTCCACTTGCCGATGTTCGTGGTGGTCTCGTTGAAGGCCAGCACCGGCCCGGAGGAGGGCTTGGCCACGAGGTTCTCGTAGCAGAGCGTGCAGAACTTCGCGTCGTCGGGGTTGGGCGTCTTGCACTTGGGGCAGTCCATGACTCAGAGCCTCCGCTCGGTACGGAGGTATACTTTACCATGTCGGAGCTGCTTCCTTCAGGCCGCGGAGGCGACCGGCAGGGTGAAGCGGAAGGCCGCGCCCTTCCCCGGCTCGCTCTCCACCCAGAGCTCGCCCTTGTGCAGGCTCACCAGGTCCTTCACGATCGACAGGCCCAGCCCGACCCCTTCGCGGCGCTGCCCGTGGGGCACGACCTGGACGAACTTCTGGAAGATGCGCTCCTGGTCCTCCTTGGCGATGCCCGCACCGGTGTCCTGGACGCAGAACACGACGAAGCCGGGGCGCTCTGCCCCGCCGGGCGAGGCCGAAACGGTGATGCTCCCCCCCGCGGAGGTGGACTTGATGGCGTTGGCGACGAGGTTGGTCAGGATCTGCACGGCCCTCTTCGGGTCGGCCAGGACCTTCCTGGAGGCCTCGTCCAAGGCCTGCACCGAGTAATCCAGCCGCAGACCCCTCGTCGAGGCCCACGGGCGCAGCCCCTCCACCGCCTCCTGCACGAGCCCCGACACCTCGGTCGGGCCCGGCCTCATCGGCATCTGCCCGGCCTGCAGCTTCGAGAAGTCCAGCATCTCGTCGATCAGCTTCCCGAGCTTGAGGCTGTTGCGCTTCGTGATGTCGAGGAAGCGCTTCTCGTCGGCCCCCAGCTTGGAGGAGGCCAGCCGCTCCACGAGCTCCAGGGCGGAGCAGATGGAGGCCAGCGGCGCCTTCAGCTCATGGGTCACCTGCGAGATGAAATCCTCCTGCAGCTTCGCCGCCTCCTTGTACTTCGCGGCGGAGGGCAGGACCCCGTAGGTGCCGACGACGCGGCCCTCCTCGTTGTGGAGGATGGCCATGGAACTGCGGAAGGCCTCGGTCACCTCGTCGATCCCCATCACGTCCACCTTCGCGTCCGCCGAGTCCGAGCCGCTGCCCAGGGAGAGGGAGATCATCTGCTCGCCCGAGTTGATGCTGTCCTGGATCGGCTTGCCCGCGAGGTCCGCCAGGCGCTTGCCCACGATCTTCTCGGCGGCGGGGTCCATCATCAGGACGCGGCCCTCCGAGTCCACGACCACCTTCCCCTCCCCGAGGGCGTCCAGGACCTGCTCGGTGCGCTGCCGCTCCGCCAGGATCCGCTGGGACTCCTCCTTCAGCAGGCGCGTCTGCTCGGCCACGCGCTGCTCCAGGGCCTGCTTGACGGTCTTCACCGCCTGCCCGTAGATGCGTGCCTGCTCCTGCGGGTCGGAGACGGCGCCCTCCACGAGGCCCTTGAGGAGCGAGCTGAAGGTCGCGGCCTCCGCGCGCTCGACGGCCGGCGGCTTCTGCGAGCGGGGGCGCTGCGGGACGGGACTCTGGACCGTGCGCGCCTGGGGCTGGGGCTGAGCCTCCTCGGCCCGGCTGCGCGAGTAGCGCAAGCTCTCGACGCGGATGCGGACGACGCCCTTCTGCCTGAGGGCGTTGCCCACGTCGACGCCGCCCGAGCGGCTCAGCGGGGCCGCGGCGAGCTCGCAGAAGGATTCCAGCTCATAGGACTGCACGCCCGCCAGGATGTCGACGCTGTCGAACAGGCGGCCCTGGAACACCGCCGCCAGGTTCTCGCACAGGTGGGTCTCGCCCAGGGGCGCGCCGTTGACCAGCCAGCGCCCCTCGGTGAGGGCGAAGGAGGCCTGGCGCCATTGCGTCCGGGCGAACAACTCGGCCAGGCACTTGCGGCACTCCTGGAGCGCGATGGTGGGGACCGGGTGGCCGGGGTTGTAGAGGGCCCGCAGCTTGACGGCCTGCCCGAGGGACTGCAGGGCGGTCTTGGCCAGCGGCAGGGCCTCGCGCGAAGCCCCTCGCGACTCCTGCTCGATGGATCTCTCAAGCGGCGTCATGGGAGTCCCCCCTCAGGAGCAGTTCCCCCGCCTTGAGCAGGGGGTCGTTCGGACGCGCCTTGAGGGCCCGAGCCAGCAGCTCTCGCGCAGCCCTCCGATGACCCTGGCGGTAGACGACCATGGCCAGATCGTAGTGGACGAGGGAGTTGCGGGGATTGATCTTCAGCGCGCAGACCATCTCCGTGAGCGCTTCGGCCAGGCGGTCGGCCTCGCAGTAGGCCACGCCCAGGTCGATATGGGCGGAGCAGAGCTCGGGGTCGAGCTCGAGGGTCCTGCGGATGCTCGCGTCGTCCGGGTCGTAGCCGAACGCCCGCCATTTCTCGCACCAGTTCTCCGCATCGTTGGGGTCGAGGTCGAGGGCGGCCAGGGCCTCGTCCTTCCTGCGCTCGGGATCGCCGGCAGCCCCCCGCCGCAGCGCGACGGCCATCGCCCGGTGGGCCTGCGCGCTCTTGGGCGCGCGGGCAAGGGCCTTGCCCGCGCTGTCCAGGGCCAGGGCGTAGAAGCTCTCGTGCTCCTCGCCGTTGAGCTCGCGGCGGAAGCCCCAGTAGGAATAGGTCTCGGCCAGGGCCGCGTAGGCCGCCGCGCTGGACGGGTCGGCCTGGACGGCCTGGATGAGCTCCACGGTCGCGGCTTCGTAGCCTTCGATGTCGAAGGAGCGCATGAGCCTCCTGCCCCGGACGAAGCACTCATGCGCCCTGCCCGGGTCGGTGGCCGGGGCTGCGACGGTCGGCATCCTTTCAAGCAGTGTGTTCATGATCACTCCACGAGGATGATCTTCAGCGCCTCGGGCAGGGAGGTCTCCCCCCGTGCGACGAGGTCCATGGCGGCCTCGCGCAGGGTGACCATCCCTTCCCGCACGGCCTGCTCCGCGATGCGGTCCCCGCTGTTCTCGGTGAGGATGACCTGCCGCATCCCGGGGCTCTGGACGGGCATCACTTCGAAGACGGGCTGGCGGCCGGCGTAGCCGGTCTGGTGGCATTTCCTGCACCCCGCGCTCCGGTAGACGCGCTGGAGGCGCGAGAGTTCCCCCTCGTTGAGCAGGCGCCGCTCCTCTTCCCCGATCGGCACTTCCGTCTTGCAGTCCGGGCAGAGGACCTTGACCAGCCGCTGCGCCACCACGAGCTTGACGCTCGCGGCCACGAGGTAGGGCGCCAGCCCCATGTGGGTCAGCCTCGCGATGGTGGCCGAGGCGCTGTTCGTATGGAGGGTCGAGAGCACCAGGTGCCCGGTGATGGAGGCCTTCACCGCGATCTCGGCCGTCTCCAGGTCGCGGATCTCGCCGACCAGCATGACGTCCGGGTCCTGGCGCAGGAACGAGCGCAGGATGGCCTCGAAGGTGAGCCCGATGCCCGGCTGCACGTGCGTCTGCGTGATGCCGGGCAAGCGGTACTCGATGGGGTCCTCGGCGGTCACGATGTTCACGTCGGGCTGGTTCAGCATGCCCAGCATCGTGTAGAGGGTGGTGGTCTTGCCGCTCCCCGTAGGTCCGGTGACCAGGATGAGGCCGTGCGGGGTGCGCAGGGCCTTCTCGATGAACTGCGAGTTCTTGTCCGACAGTCCCAACTCGCCAAGGCCCTTCTTGATCTTGGTCCCTCCCAGGATGCGCAGGACGATCTTCTCGCCGTAAGCGCTGGGCAGGATGCTGACGCGGAACTCGATCTTCTTCCCGTTGATCGTCGCCCGGAACTGCCCGTCCTGGGGCAGGCGGCGCTCCGTGATGGAGAGCTCGGCCATGATCTTCACCCGCGCGCTGACCCGCGCGCTCAGCGAGGCGGGCATGCCGGTCATGCGGCTCAGGGAGCCGTTCAGGCGCACGCGCACCACGAGCTCGCGTTCCTGCGGCTCGATGTGGATGTCGCTGGCCCCCATCTCGACGCCCCGCACCAGGATGCGGTTGAGCTGCTTGACCAGGGGGGAGTTCTCGTCCATCTCGTCGAGGCCGTGGGCTTCCTCCTGCTTCTTGTCTTCCTTATCCACGTCGACGAGCAGCTCCCCCTCCGGGCCGAGGTCCGCGCGCTCGAGGTCCTCGAGCTGGGGCATGTCCTCGAGCTTCACGGCGGGGCGCTCGGGCGCGGGAGCCGGGGCTTCCAGCAGCGGCTCCGGGACGGGGAGCGGGGCCTCCTCGACCGGCTCGGGCAGCGGCGGCAGAACGGAGAGCGGCGGCAGCGCGAGCTGGGGGACGGGCTCCGGGACGGCGGCCAGCTCCGGCTCGGGAGGAGGCGGGAGGGCCGGAGCCGGCGGGAGCTCCTCCGGCGCCGGGATGTCCCAGCGCTGCCGGATGGCCCGGTCCACCGCTTCCACGAGCTTCGCGTTGGAGATGGGCTTCTCCAGGAAGTCGTCGAGCGCGAGGCCCATCTCGCGCAGGTGCCGTCGATGGGGCGCCCCGGTGAACATGATGATGAGGGTCTTGCGGAGGTCGTCGTCGCCGCGAAGCTCCTGCAGGACCTCGTAGCCGTTGAGGCCGGGCATGTTGAAGTCCAGGAGGATCAGGTCGGGCCGCTCCCGGCGGGCCGTTTCCATGCCCTGGATGCCGTTCTCCGCGGTGAGCACCTCGTAGCCGCGCTCGTTGAGGAGGTACTGCACGACTTCCCGGTAGTCCTTCTTGTCGTCGATGACCAGCACGCGCGGCTTGCGCGTCAGCCGGGGCTGTCCGTTCCCGGGCGCGAGCGGCGTCTGCGGCGCCGCGGCACTCTCCGCCTGCGGCCAGTCGGCGGCCGGGCTCTCCACGCCCGCCCCCAGCAGAGCGTCCAGTTCACCCAGCAGGCTGAGCGTGCTCGCCGACCCTTTGCCGGTCATGAGAGCACCGCCTTGAGGTCTGCCGCCAACGGCTGCCCGGCTACCCGCAGCGGGTCGCGCGCCTTCGAGACGGCCTCCGCGGGCGATATGATCCCGCGGGTCGCCAACTCGTGCAGGACCTTGTCCATCGAGTGCATCCCGAGCTTCCCGCTGGTTTCGATGACGTTGGGGATGAGGTGGGTCTTGCCCTCCCGGATGAGGTTCGACACCGCCGGCGTCACCAGCAGCAGCTCGCGCGCCGCGATGAGCCCTCGGCCATCGGCCCGGCTCACCAGCACCTGGGAGAGGACCCCCTTTAGGGAATCGGCCAGTTGGACGCGCACCTGCTGCTGTTGGCTGCCGGGGAAGACGTCCACGATGCGGTCCACCGTCTGTGCGGCGTCGGAAGTGTGCAGGGTCGCCAAGCAGAGGTGGCCCGTCTCGGCTGCGGTCAAAGCCAGGGCGATGGTCTCGGCATCGCGCATCTCCCCCACCATCAGCACGTCCGGGTCCTGCCGGAGCGCGCGCCTCAGGGCCTCCTGGAACGAGCGAGTATCCGTGCCCACCTCCCGCTGCCGGATGACGCTCCGGCGGCTCTTGTAGACGTACTCGATGGGGTCCTCGATGGTGATGATATGCTTGCGGGCGTTGAGGTTGATGTGCTCGATCATGCAGGCGAGCGTGGTGGATTTCCCGCTGCCGGTCGGGCCGGTGACCAGCACCAGCCCCCGGGGCAGATCGGCCAGGCGCATCGCGACGGGGCCCAGCCCGAGGAACTCGGGCGAGGGGATCGCGGAGGGGATGACGCGGAAGACCGCCTCCATCTGCCCTCGCTGCTGCAGGACGTTGATGCGGAAGCGCGAGAGGCCCGGGATGGCGATGGAGCAGTCCAGCTCCAGGCTCTCCTCGAAGCGGGCCCTCTGGGCGTCATAGAGGAGCGACAGGATCATCCGGCGGCAGGTCTCCGCGTCGACCGGGGGGAAGCCGGGCAGCTCCGAGATGGAGCCGAGCGCCCGGACGAGCGGAGGGCTGCCCGTCGTCAGGTGGATGTCGCTGGCCTTCGCCGCCATCGCCGCCTTCAAGATCGCCATCAGTTCCATGGGGTTCACCGCCCTATGCTCTCTAACAACAACCATAACCCGCAGCCCCTCAATTCCGGCTCAAATGCGGCTCTGGCAGCCCTCAAATGTTGTGGTACAATACCCGCAGGCCCTCCATGCCCGAGAACACCCGCTACAAGATCATGGTCGTCGACGACGACCGGGACATCACGGAGTCCACCGCCCTCTTCCTGCGTCGGGCCGGCTACTCGGTCATCACCTGCTTATCGGGCGACGAGCTGCTCCGCAAGGTCAAGACCTCCCAGCCCGACCTCATCCTCTCCGACGTCCTGCTGGGGGATTCCAACGGAGTGGCCCTCTGCGCGCGCATCCGGCAGGATACGGCCACGCGCCACATCCCGATCATCCTGGTCTCCGGCTCCCGCATCAGCGAGCAGGACACCGCTTCAGCCCTCTACGAGGGCGCCGACGACTACATGGTCAAGCCCCTCTCGCCGCGAGTCCTCATCGCCAAGGTCTGCGCGGTGCTGCGCCGAGTGAAGGCGCCCCTCGAGCTCGAGGAAGTGCTGCGCAGGAGCGGCCTCGTCCTCAACGTCCCGGAGCGCACGGCGTCGCTGGACGGCCGCGAAGTCCAGCTGACGCGCAAGGAGTTCGACCTGCTCACCGTGCTCCTGCGCAAGGGGGGGAAGGTCCTCTCCTCGAAATTCCTCCTGGAGACGGTCTGGGGCTACGAACTCGAGGATTACAACGACACCCACACCGTCGAAGTGCACGTCTCCAGCCTCAAGAAGAAGCTCGGCCGCAAGCTCGCCGCCATGATCACGAACATCATCGGGTCAGGCTACCGCTTCGACCCTCTCTGACCCCCTGTTTTTGCTTTAATAGCCCCGTGGAATTCAAGTACCGCTTCACCTTCCCCGACAAGTCCGAGCACGTCGTCGACATCGTGCTCGAGGACGACACCCTCAGCCTCCAGCTCAAGCCCCGCAAGGACCCGCCCGAGTGGACGAAGCTCGGCTACCACCAGTGCGAGGGCTGCCTCCTCAAGGAGAAGGAGCACCCGCACTGCCCCGCGGCCCTCGTCCTGCTGGAGATGGTCCTCCGGTTCAAGGACTGCAACGCCAGCCAGCTGGTGGACATCGAGATCCATACCGAGCGCCACACCTACTGCCGGCGCGGGCCGCTGTCCCTGGGAATGAGCTCGCTCGTGGCGGTCTGCCTGCCCGCCTGCGGCTGTCCCGTGCTGGACAAGATCCGGCCGATGGTCTTCACCCACCTCCCCTTCGCCTCGCTCCAGCAGAACCTGCACCGCCAGCTGGCCAACTACATGCTGGCCCAGTACTTCCGCTCTCGCCGCGGACTCGAGCCCGATTGGGAGATGAAGGGGATGGTGGCCCTCTCGGAGGACATCCACACGGTCAACCGCAACCTCTGCCAGCGCATCTCCTCGGCCTGCCCCAAGGACGCGACGGTCAACTCGGTCGTCCACCTGGACTGCTTCGCGGGGAACGCTTCGCTCGCCCTGAAGCGCAAGGGCCTGGCCCAGATCGAGCGATGCTTCGCGGCCTACTTCCGCTAGCCCCCATGGGCGCCCTTCTCTGCCTCGCACTGTTCCGGCCGCCCCTTCTCCATGCGGCGGAGCGTCCTTCCTGGTTCGACCAGACGATCACCCAGCAGGACGGGCACTTCCTGGTCGTCGGGCATTCCGGGCCCCGGAAGGACAAGGCCCAGGCGAAGGACGAGGCGTTGGCCGACGCCATGACGCAGTTCGTGGGCTACTGCAAGACGGACGTGGACTCCCTGAGCCGGAGCTACGACGTCTATTCGGCCGTGGGCGGCGCGACCCGCAGTTCGTCGACCATGGAGATCCACAGCCAGCTGCGCGTCAAGGCCTTCGTCCGGCGTGCGCTGCCGATGGATTGGTTCGTCCGCAAGGAGAAAGGCTCGACCTTCGCCTCCGTGCTGCTGAAGGTGCCCCAGGAGGAGTTCGAGCGCCTCACCCGGGAGAAAAGCATCAAGCTCTCGGTGGACATCGCCTTCTTCTACGAGGACGCGAAGAAGAAGATGCGCCCCCTCAAGGACGGGGACGTGCTCAAGTCGGGAGACGGCTACGCCCTCTACATCAAGCCCAGCGACACGAGCTTCCTCTACGTCTACCAGGTGGACGCGCTCGGGAAGTCGTTCCGCCTGTTCCCGAACCCGGAGTTCAGGACGGCCGAGAACCCGGTGGCGGCCGGGCTGGACGTGTGGGTCCCCAACCAGAAGGACGTCCTGTTCCTGGACGAGACGACGGGGAAGGAGTTTTTCTACGTGTTCGGCTCGCCGGAGGCCCTCCCGGAGTTCGAAGGCGAGAAGGCCGTGAATCTGACCCGCAAGGACCTCGACGCCGTGATAGGCTTCAAGAAGATGGGCGTGGCGGGGCTCCGGCAGAAGCTCGACGCCTCCAAGGTCGCCCTGCCCGAGAAGACGGACGTCGTGGAAGTGAAGAAGAAGCTCCAGGCCGAAGGCGCGTTCGTCTACGAGACCTGGTTCTGGCACCGCTAGGCGCGGAGCCTCTCCCCCTCAGACCGCTTCCAGCAGGGCGAAGTGCAGGTACTCCGTCTCCGGCATCGCCAGGAGCACGGGGTGGTCCTGCGCCTGCCCCCGCACGGAGAGCACGCGGAAGCTCCGGCGCGCCTTCATGCCGGCGGAGCGGAGCATGTCCATGAAGTCCTTCCTCCCGACGTGGTGCGAGCAGGTGCTCGTCGCCAGCAGACCGCCCCGCGGCAGGCACTTCATGGCCGCGGCGTTGAGCTTCGCGTAGGCCCGCAGGGCGGAGGGCAGGTGCTTGCGCGAGTGCACGAAGCTCGGCGGGTCGAGCAGGATGAAGTCCGGCTGGGTGGTCTGGGCCCCGCTCGCGAAGGACTCGAGCACCTCGCCCGCGTCGCCCTCGTCGAACTCGCAGGTCTCGTGGAGCCCGTTGAGCTTCGCGCTCTCCCGAGCCAGTTCCACGGCCGGCCCCGAGCTGTCGAGCCCCAGCGTCTCCAGGGCGCCGTTCTTGGCCGCGGTCAAGCTGAACGAACCGCTGAAGCAGAACAGGTCGAGGACCGTGCGCCCCTTGAAGTACGGCGCCAGGAAGGCGCGGTTCTCCCGCTGGTCGAAGTAGAAGCCGGTCTTCTGGCTCCCTCCGCCCACGGCGACCGCGTACTGGAGCCCGTCGACCGAGAGGGTCAGGCGGTCGGGCACCTCGCCCCGGGCGGTCCTCGTCTCGGCTTTCAGGCCTTCGAGGACGCGGGCGGGGTGGTCGTTCTTCAGGTAGATCCCCTTCGGCTTGAGCAGGCGCTCGAGCGCGTTCAGGACGGCGTCGAGGCGCTTCTCCATGCCCGCCGCGAGCACCTGGAGCACGAGCACGTCCTCGTAGCGGTCCACGACCAGGCCCGGCAGGTTGTCCGACTCGCCGAAGCAGAGGCGGTAGGAGCGCTCCCCCCCTAGGCGCGCCTCGCGCAGGGCGTTGGCGGCCTGCAGGCGCTCGTAGAAGAACTCCTCTCCCGCGTCCGTCAGACCGCGGGAGAGCAGGCGGAAGGAGATGAGGCTGTGCGGGTTGTAGAAGCCCGTCCCGACCAGCGCCCCGCCGGCGGTCTTGAGGACGGCGAGGCCGCCGGGCTCGACCTTCGGCACCTCCTTGAGCTCGTTGGAGAACGCCCACAGGTGCCCGGCGAAGAGCCGGTCTTCCTCCTTCGGCTTGAGCGTCAGCGTGAGAACGTCGGTTTCAGCCGGCATAGACAGCCTCCCCTACTCGGATGCCCGTCGAGGCAGCGAAGCTGCCCTCCCGGATGGACAACTCCACGAAGCCGTACGATCCGACGACCGCGAGCGGAGCGCCGCGCCGCGCGTCGGCGTAGCAGGACACGAGAGGCGCGCGCACGCCGCGGGCCCTCAACGCTCTCGCCCTCAGCCCTTCGCCGGAGAGGTTGGTCACGGCGTTGCCGAAGCGGTCGATGAGCACGACCTCCCCGGCGAGCCTCCCCCCCCTGCGCCGCGGCTTGGGCCACGGGAGCCGGATGAACGAGCTCTTCCGGGGTCCCAGCCGGGCGGGCGGCAGGCCGCAGGCGAGGGCCGCGGCCGTCGGCGCGAACACGTCCCGGCCGTGGAAGGTCGGGCTCGGGTCCTTCAGCCACAGCCCCCGGGCCGTGAGGGAGCGCACCTCGCGGAAGGGATCCGCCTCGGCGGCCAAAGTCAGCAGGCCGTTGTCCGGGGCCAGGTAGGTGTGGCGCCTCCCGCGGGCCCACAGCAGGGCCCGGCGGGAGCCCACCCCGGGGTCCACGACGCAGACGAAGAGCGTGTTCTCCGGGTAGTAGGGGAGGGCCGAGCGCAGGTGGAGCGCGGCGGCCCGGATGTCGTGGCGCGGCACGCCGTGGCAGAGGTCGACGAGCCGGGCCCGCGGGGCCCGGGAGAGCAGCACGCCCCGCATCACGCCGGCGTAGGGGTCGTCGTGGCCGAAGTCCGTGAGGAGGGCGATGAGCGCTCTCATGCGAGGCCGGCCCGGCGGAACACCGCATCCAAAGACGCGCCGTAGGATTCCAGGTCGAAGCAGGCGTCGAGCCCCTTGACGCCCAGGAGCCGGCGCACGTCCGGGTCGGCCGCGAGGATCCTGCGAAAAGGGACGCGCCGGCGCCAGCACGCCATGGCGCAGCGCTGGACCACCGCGTAGGCCTCCACCCGGCCCAGGCCCTTGTCGATGAGGGCGAGCAGCACGCGCTGGCTGAAGACGAGGCCGTGGGACCGCGCCAGGTTCTCCTTCATGCGCTCGGGGTGCACCTCGAGGCCCTCGAGCACGCGGGCGAAGCGGGCGAGCATGAAGTCCAGCAGGATGGCCGCGTCCGGGAGGACGACCCGCTCGACGGAGGAGTGGCTGATGTCCCGCTCGTGCCAGAGCGCGGTGTCCTCGAGGACGGCCGCGTGGTAGGAGCGGAGGAGCCGAGCGAGGCCGCAGAGGTTCTCGCAGAGGATGGGGTTGCGCTTGTGCGGCATCGCCGACGAGCCCTTCTGCCCCTTCCCGAAAGGCTCCTCGGCCTCCAGCACCTCGGTGCGCTGGAGGTGGCGGATCTCGGTGGCGAAGCGCTCGATGGCCCCGGCGCTCAAAGCGAGGGCGTGCAGGTACTCCGCGTGCCGGTCGCGCGGGACCACCTGCGTGGAGGCCGGCTCGGGGCGCAACCCTAAGCGCCGGCAGACCTCCTCCTCCACCTTGGGCGAGAGCTGGGTGTGCATCCCGACCGCGCCCGAGAGTTTGCCGAAGGAGACGGCCTCCTTGGCGCGGCGCAGGCGCTCCTGGCACCGCACGAGCTCCGCGTGCCAGCCGGCCAGCTTGAAGCCGAAGGTGATGGGCTCCGCGTGCACCCCGTGGGTGCGGCCCGCCATCCAGGTCCGCCGGTGGCGCAGAGCCAGCTCCGCCGTGAGCCGCCGGAGGCGCTCCAGGCCCTCGGCGAGGATGTCCGAGGCCTCCTTGAGCTGAAGGGCCAGGGCCGTGTCGAGCACGTCGGAGGAGGTCAGGCCGTAGTGCAGGTAGCGCACGACCGCGGGGGCCCGGGGTCCCAGGGCCTCGGAGACGGCCTCGATCATCGCGACCACGTCGTGCGCGCTCTGCTCCTCCTTCGCCTTCACCGCGGCGTAGAGAGGCCGCGAGAGCACCTTCCTCAGCTCGCGGATCTCGCGCGCGGGGATGCGCTTCGGCTCGGCTAGGACTTCGAGCAGCGCCGCCTCCACCTCCAGCATGCGCCGGATGCGGCGCTCGTCGTTCCACACGGCGGCCATCTCGGGACGGCTATAGCGTTCGATCATCGTAGAGCTCCAGGTCCTTGAGTCCTTCCTCGCGCGGGGTGAGCTGCCGCGCGAACTGGGCGAAGCCCGCCGCCGCGAGCAGTCCGACGGCGCAGACAGCGAGCCAGGGCGCCGCCGGCCAGCGCGGGCTCAGGCTCTGCTGGAGGGCGCCCCCCAGCAGGGGCCCGAGGGCCACGCCGATCTGCTCCATGAAGCCCGCGAAGCCGACGTAGCGGCCCTTCAGGCCCTCGGGGGCCAGGTTGGCCATGAGCGCCTGCAAAGACGGGGAGACCGTCACCTCGCCCAGGGAGACCACGGTCATCGAGGCGGCGAGAGCGCCCAGGCCGCTGAAGAATCCCACCGACGCGTAGCCCGCCGCGTAGAGCAGACAGCCGGTTGTGAGCGCCGTGGTGAGGCGCCCCCGCGCGATGAGGCGCGTGACGAGGTTCTGGGTCGCGACGACGATCAGGCCGTTGAGCGAGAAGAGCAGGCCGACCTGCGCATCGCTCAAGCCCGCGTAGGTCACGGCGTGCACGGAGAGCGTGACCACCATTTGGGCCATGACCATCCCGATGAGCAGGGCATAGAGGGAGAAGCGCAAAAAACGCTCGTCGCGCGCGGCCGTGAACAGGTCGGCCGGGTGGAAGGGCGCCGCCGGCTGGCGGGGCGCCTCGCCGGCCTCCTTCAGGGCCCGGGTGAGCAGGCCGCAGACCCCGCAGACGAGGGCCGTCGCGGCGAACATCCCAGGATACGACCAGCCCGCCAGCCGCCCCCCGAGCGCCGGGCCGAGGGCCCAGCCGAGGTTGAGCGCGACCCTCAGCCAGCCGTAGGCGTGCAGGCGCTCGTCGGGGCCGGAGTGGTCGGCGATCCAGCTGCGGGCGGCGGGGGCGAAGGCGAAGCCCACCAGGCTCGCCCCCATGTGCAGGAGGACGAGCGCCCACACCGGCCCCTGCGCCCAGAGCGCCGCGCTGAGCGCCGCCGTCAACAAGCCGCGGCCCCAGAGCGCCGCCTCCATCACCCGCCGCCGGCCCAGCCGGTCGGAGAGGTCGCCGCCCCAGCCGTGGCTGGCGGCGGAGGCGAGCAGGGAGAGGGACAGGAAGGCCCCGACCCAGCCCATCGGGACGCCGCGGGTCTTGTTGAGGTACAGGGCGAAGAACGGGAACGAGAGAGCGAGCCCCGCGGTCAGCAGGCCTTGGCAGAGGCACAGGATCCACAGAGCCCGCCCCTTCACCTCTCACTCGCCTTGAAGGAAATCCAGGATGTCTTTGCGGCCGAGCCGGGAGAGCGGCACCTGGCGGGCGCACAGCTCGCAGGCGTCCGGCGGGGCGACCTTCACGGGGTAGCTGACCAGCGCGCGGATCGGCACGGGGATGGGCAGGGGCGTGGTGGAGCGGTCGAGGATGGCGGCGACCCCGACCACCTTGGCCCCGTAGGCCTGCGCGAGGGCGACGACCTCGGAGGTGGTGTGGCCGGTGGTCAGGACGTCCTCGACCACGAGCACCCTCTCGCCCGGCGAGAGCTGGAACTCCCGGCCGAGGGACATCGCCCCGCCGACCCTTTCGGTGAAGATGGAGCGGCACTTTCGCACGCGGGCGACCTCCTGCCCGATGACGACCCCGCCCACCGCCGGCGCGATGACCACGTCCGCCTCGGAGGGGAACTTCGCGCTCATAGCCTTGGCGATCTTCTGGGCCAGGTGCGGGTACTGGAGGACGACGGCGGCCTGGATGAAGGTCGGGCTGTGCAGCCCGGAGGGCAGGCGGAAGTGCCCGCTGACGATCGCTCCGTGCTCCTGCAGGATGCCGATGACGTCGAGTTTGTTCATGGTCTCCCCGCGGCTTGGATCTTCCCGCAGCCGGAGGCGCCGGCCAGGGGGTCGAACGGGACGGTCTTCTTCATGCTCTGGGTCAGGGCGTCCTCGATGTCGGAGGCGCCCATCTTGCGGAGGGTGAGCTCCGTGGTGGGCTTGTTGAGGTCGTCCTTGACGAGCAGCTCGATGGCGGGCCGTCCCTGCCCGTCCACCAGGCGCTCCGGCAGCTGCCCCCGCGACTTCGTCAGGCGCATGAGCACCCGGGCGTCCAGCTTCTCGCTGGCGAAGTCCACCTTCCCGTCGGCGAACGCCAGGAACTGAGGGCCGTCGGAATGGATGAAGCGGATATCCATCTTCCCGTCGTCCACCCGGAAGTCGCCGTACTGCCGGTTGAAATCGTAGGTCGAGGGCGTGGCCGTGTCGGGGCTGAGGACCGCCTTCGCGTTCATCTCGTGCATGTAGGTGTAGGGCAGGAGGAGCACGCTGAGGACCTTGTGCGCGGCGCGCACGGTCTGCACGTCGCTGACGATCCCCGGCCCGAAGGCGAGGCGGAACTCCCCGTCCACGTCCTTGAGGCCGCGGGCGATCGACTTGAGGTCGAAGAGCAGCTCCAGGTTCTGGGTACGGAAATGCGGGCTGAAGGCCTCCGCGACGCGGATGCGCCCCCGGATGTCCGGGAACTTCTTGGGGATGGAGTGCTTGAAGACCTGCGACCACGGCCGCTGGGGCGGGGGCGGCTCGTCGGCGGCCTTGCGGCGCCGCTCGATGGTCTCGAGGACGGAGACGTAAAAGGCGTCGGTCTGGAGCTTGTCCAAGCTCAAGTCGCCCACCACCTGGCGGGGAGCCTCCCAGCCCCGGACGCAACCCTTGAAGCCCACCCGGCTGTCGTTCCAGAGCGCCGAGAAGCCCCGTATGTCGAGGTCCCCCTTGGCGGCGCGCGCGTCGAGCGAGACCTCGTAGAGCACGTGGCCCAGGCCGATGTAGGTGCCCCGCTTGACCGCGAGGTCGACCGTCTTGAAGCCGTCGGGCGTACGCAGGGAGAGGACGGCGTTCGAGATGCCCTGCGCGGAAGAGATGTTGACCGCGAAGCCGTCGAGGTCCAGGGAGAGCGTCCCGACCTTCGGCTTGGCCAAAGGCCCCGAGACCGAGGCCGCGCCGCTCAGGGTGCCCGTGAGCGTGCGCCCCGACCAGGCGGCGTAGTAGCGCGAGGCGCGCTCGAGGTCGAAGCCCCGCAGGGAGGCGTTCATGCGCAGGGTCTTGGCGTCGACGCGGCCGCGGGCGCTGAGGAAGGCCCCTTCGAGCCCGCCCTCGAGCTGCTCCACCTGGTAGGCGCGCTCCATCCAAGACGTCCCCTCCGGCGCGGGCAGGGCCGCCATCTTCAGGCGCCATACGCTCGGCGGGACGTCGATGCCGGCGGGGACCTTGGCGAAGCGGGAGAGCAGTCCGGAATCGATGCGGGGGACCTGGACCTTCAGGTCCAGCCGGGGCTGGGCGAAGTTGCGCAAAGAACCGGAGAGGTCGGCCGTCGCGGGGCCCATCGAGACCGTGAGGCGCTTGGCCGCCACGTAGGCCTCCTCCCTGCGCTTGAAGCCCGCCAGGGAGAGGACGCCCTTGAACGCCACGTCGGCGTCTATGCGGCGGCCGTCGATGAGGCTGTCCCAGCCGAAGGCGATCTCGGCCGGGAAGGGGGCCTCGAAGCTGAAATCGTCGAAGGCCATCCGCAGGTCGGAGAAGCGCAGTTCCGTCTTCTTCTTGAGGTCGCGCACCCGCAGCTCGCCGCGCTCGATACGGATCGCGTCGGCGAACTGCAGGGGCGGCAGGGCGATGCGGCCCTGGGGCTGGGGAGTCGACTTGAAGACGTCCTGCAGGTTCCAGCGGCCGTCCTCCCGGCGGACGAGCTCGATGCGCGGGGAGAGCAGGCGGACCAGGCTCAGCTCCAGGCGCCCCGCCAGCAGGGCCGCCAGGTCGTAGCGGATGACGAGGGAGTCGCTGGAGAGGAAGGTCTCCCCGGGGAAGTCCGGGCTCTCGCGCACGACGAGGCCGTCCACCCGGAGGCCCTGGTGCAGCACCACGGTGACCCGCCGCACGCTCACGGGCCGATTGAAGGTGCGCTCGAGCTGCTGGGCCACGGACGACTGCAGCCACTCGGGCGTGAGGTAGCGCGAGGCGACCGCGATGCCGACCGCGGTGCCGACCACCGCCAGGAAGAGGGCGAGCCCGAGGGTCCAGACGAGGGACCGGCCGATGAGGCGCAGCGTCCTGCCGAGCCGACCGAGGGCGCGCGGCTTCTTCTTGGGCATCGAAGGGGTATTTTAACTTTATAATATGCCCCATGCCCGCCGCCCTCCTCCTCGCTTTGCTCGTCCTCCCGGCCGGAGGCTACGACCTCGGCGGGCCCTGCGGCGCCGACGCGTCGAAAGCCCCGTCCCTGGCCGAGATCTCCGCGGCGGAGGAGGATGCGGATTGGAGCCGCGCCCTGAGCCTTCAGAAGGCGCACCTGCGGGCGCTCTGCTCGAGCGAATCCCGGTGGTCGAAGCTGGCCGACCTCCTGCTGAAGGCCGGACGGAAGGCCGACGCCCTCGAAGCCCTCGAGGAGATGGACCGCCGGGGCTTCGAAGTGAAGGCCTCGGAGTTCGCGGCCTACCCGGCCTTGAGGAAGTTCCTGGGCAGCGAGGCTTTCCAGGGATCCGCCGCGGGGAGGAGCGTCGAGGCAAAGCGGCGCGCGTCGCACGCGCGCAAGCGGGGATTCCGGGAGCGCCTCAAGAAGCTGCCCGCCTCCAGCCTCCCCCCGCCCGAGCACGTCTCGACGGGCGCCTGCCCCTTCGAGTGCTGCGCCTACCGCGAGTGGACCGCCCTCGCGGATACGGAGCTCTTCGAGCGCCCGGGCGGCGGCGCGCTCTCCGTCAAGGCCGCCGCGGGGACAAAGGTCGCCGCCCTGACCGGCGAGGTCCGGGTCAAGCCCATCCCGCTCGGCGTCGCGGCGGACCGCCCGCCCTTCGCCAAGGGCGACCTCTTCTTCCTGCTCGACCCGCTGGGCGAGGGCTTCTACCACTACTGGAAAGACGGGCTGGTCGCCGAGGTCCTCGTCGAGCCGGACGACCACTGCCTGAACCCGGGGCCGGCCTGCTGGGCCGAGTTCGTCTACCCGGGCAGCGCGCTGCGCAGATCGGCGTGGTGGGTCCAGCTCCGGCTGCCGGACGGCACGCTCGGCTGGACGGACCGCCCGGAGGACTTCGATGGGAAAGACGCCTGCGATTAGGTACGGCCGCCCCCTGAGGCCGCTCTGGCTGCTCCGCGGCGGGATGGATTTCCTCAACCACGGCTCCTTCGGCGCGGCCCCGAAGAGCGTGCTCGCCGCGCAGGGCGCGTGGCGGCGCGAGATGGAGCGCCAGCCCGTCGTCCTGCTCGACGGCCGCCTGCCGAAGCTCCTTCGCGGACGGGCCTCCCGGCTCGCCGCTTTCCTCGGCGCGCGCGGGGAGGACCTGGCCTTCGTGGACAACGCCACGACCGGGGTGAACACCGTCCTGCGCTCCTTCCCCTGGCGCAGGGGCGAGGAGCTTCTCCTCGCCACCCACGCCTACCCGGCCGTGAAGGCCGCCTCCCTGCACGCCGCGCGCCGCGCCGGAGCCCGCGTGCGACTCGCGCGCATCCCGTTCCCTCCCAAGAGCGAGACCCAGCTCCTGCAGGCCTTCCAGGCGGCGCTCACGAAGAGGACGCGCCTGGCCGTCATCGACCACGTCAGCTCCCCGACCGCCCTCGTGTTCCCCGTCCGGGAGCTCGCCGCGCTCTGCCGGAAGGCCGGCGTGAAGGTCTTGGTCGACGGCGCCCACGCCCCCGGCATGCTCGACCTCGACGTGCCCTCCATCGGGGCGGACTGGTACGTCGGCAACTGCCACAAGTGGCTCTTCGCCCCGAAGGGCTGCGCCTTCCTGTGGGCGTCCAAGGAAGGGAAGCGGGGGCTCCACCCCCTGTCCATCTCGAGCCGCCTGGACGAGGGCTTCGCCCCCGAGTTCGACTGGTGCGGGACGAAGGACCCCACCCCCTGGCTGAGCCTGGACGCGGCGCTGGCCTTCTACCGATCCTTGGGAGGAGTGGCCCTGCGCCGGCGCAACCGGGAGCTCGCCCTTTCGGCCGGCCGCCGGCTGGCCGCGGCCTGGGGGGCCGAGCGGGCGCCGGAGGCGCTCTGCGCCTCGATGGTCTCCTTCCTCCTGCCCTTCCGCGGGAAGGCCGGTCCCGACGACGTGAAGCGCATCCACGCGGCGCTCTGGCGGCGGCGCATCGAGGTGCCGCTCTTCCACCTCGACGGCAAGCTGCTCATCCGCATCAGCGCGCAGGCCTACAACGAGCCGGGCGATTACGAAACGCTGGAGAAGGTTCTGCCGGGCCTGCTGAAGGGCTAGACCTTCCGCAGGGCTTCGGCGAACGCCCGAGCCGAGAGGGCTGCCTCCAAGCCCGGTGGGAGCGTCCTCACTTCCGGGGCGGCTGGGCTGCGCCTTTCTTGAAGAACGGCTTCATGGCCGGGTCGAGGATCACAGGCTCTTCAACCCCTCCAGGAACTCGAGGGGGCTCGCGATGCGCTTGTCCGGGTCGGGCTCCAGGGCGGCCGCGAGGAAGGTGTCGACGCCCGGGGGCAGGTCCGGGACGAGCCGGCGCACCGGCGCGTAGCTCCGCCGCCGCTTCTGCTCCAGGTAGTCCGGCCCCTGGAAGGGGCGCTCCCCGCCGAGGATCTCGTAGAGGGTGACCCCCATCGAGAAGATGTCCGAGCCCGGGCGGGCCTCGCCCTCATGCTGCTCCGGCGCCATGTAGGAGAGCGTCCCGCAGGACTCCCGCAGGGCGCGGTCCTTGGCCGAACGCGCCAGCCCGAAGTCCATCACCTTCGCGTAGCCTTCCCGGCAGAGCATCACGTTGGAGGGCTTGAGGTCGCGGTGCAGGACGCCGCCCCGGTGGGCGCAGTCCATCGCCTGGCAGACGAAGCCGAACAGGGTCCGGCACTCCTCGAGCGGCAGGCGGCCGCGCTCCTCGAGCTCCGCCGAGAGGGGCCGGCCGTCCACGAACTCGAGCACCAGGTAGATCTCCCCGCCCTCCTCCACGACGTCGTGCACGCCCACGATGTAGGCGTGCGTCAGCCTCGCCGCGACGCGAGCCTCCCGCAGGAAGCGGTCCCTCTCGCGGGCGTCGGTGCGGAGGTCCTCGCGCATGCGCTTGACCGCCACCTTGCGGTCGAGGTTCCGGTCGAAGGCCTCGTAGACGACCCCCATCCCCCCCTCGCCGACGGGCATGCGGAGCTCGTATTTCCCCGCGATCAGCGAGGTCGGCAGGGCCCTCACCCCGTCCTGCCGGGGGCGCTCCTTCTTCGGCTTGGGGCGCTCAAGAGCCCGGGGGGCCACGGGCAGGGCCGGCTCCTCGTCGAGGGCCGCCTTCGAACGCTCGTAGCGCTCCATCGCGTCCTTGAACACGAATCCTTCCGTCCAGAACCGGCCGAACACTTCCGCAGCGAGCCTCAGGTCTCCCGCCTCCTCGGCGCGCAGGGCGTACTCGTAGTACAGGTCGGGGTGCGCCTTGACGGGGCACTGTCCGCGGAAGACCGGCCAGGCTTCCTTCATCCGGTCCCAGAGCCCTTCCTCCAGGAACAGCCGGAACGCGGCGGAGTATTCCTCGGCCGTCCAGTCCAGCCGGGGCTTGGCATCGAGCGCCGCGACCGCCTCGTCGTTGCGGCCGGCCGCCGAGAGCGCCCGCACCCGCAGGGCGGCGTCCCGCGGCTCGGGGGCCTTCATGTCCAGGACCTCCAGCGTCTTCTCGGGCAGGCCCTGCCGGAGGAAGGCCTTGGCGTAGGCCCGCAGGAACTCGGGGCCCTTGCCCGGGCAGACCGTCTTCACGAACTCGCCCGCCTTGAGCGCCCGCACCAGGACGCCGGCGGCCTTGTCGCAGTCCGTTTCCTTGCGCGCCGCGTACAGGAGGACCCGAGGCTCCAGCAAGGCCAGGGCTTCGGCGGGCTTGTTGGCGTCCGAGTAGCGGCGGGCGACCTCGAGCAGGTGCTCCTCGGGGAGGCGGCCGAGGAGGGAGCTCATCGGGCCGAGGGAGGCCAGCGTCCACGCCTCGTCGGCGGAGAGGCGGCGCGCGTCGCCTCCCGCGGCGAGGTACTCCACGCAGAGCCCGCACGCCTCGGGCTGGCGGGCGCGGAGGGCCTCGCGCAGGCGCGAGAGGAGGGCGCCCTGAGCCTCGAGCGAGCGCCGGGCCAGCAGGAGCAGGCCGGCCGCGGCCGACGCCGCCAGGAAGGCTCCGCCGAGCAGGAGGGTCAGCGCGCCCCCCCGGCGCGGCCGCAGAAATTCGGCGCCAGGATGGGATCGAGCCCCTGTTCGATGTCGGAGATCCACCGCTCGACGCAGGGGTCGGACCAGGTTCGCGAGCAGAGCCGCAGGTAGTCCTGGACGACCCTCCGCTCACCCGCCGAGAGCAGCAGGCGGGCCAGCCCGAGCCGGGGCTGGCCGCGCCACTGCCCGGCCAAGAGCAGCTCTTCGCCCGCCTTCTTGCGGTCGCCCGCCTTCAAGGCGATGCGGCCGAGCAGCTCGTGCCCGTTGTGGAGCGCCCCCTCGTAGTACGGGTCGCCCTGGAACGACAGGGCGAGCGAGAGCAGCTCGTTGGCGAGCTGGCCGGATCTCTCGTAATCGCCGGCGCGGAAGGCGTCCTCCGCGAGGTCGGAGAGCTGGAGGAAGCGCTCCCTGTGCTGCTTCTCGGGGGCGTTCTCGCCGCTGTTGGCCTTGGCGAGCATGGTCAGCGAGCCGTCCTTCGAGGCCGGGACGGCTTTGGAGCGCGAGGCCCCCGGGGCCGGCGCGGGCGCAGACACGACGACGGGAGCCGGCGCGGGGTCGGGAGCGAAGAAGACCTGGACGAGGCCCGCGCCGAAGGCCGCGCCTCCGGCCAGGCCGAGAGTGAAGAGGGCGGCGCCCGCCCGGGTGCCGACCACCCGGGGCACTTCGGCCAGCAGAGGGCCGAGCGTCATAGGAGGACTCCCCCCAGCCAGAAGTAGACGGCGCCGGGCAGGACGGGGAGCCAGAGGTTGTCGTCGAGCGGGACGGGAAGCAGCTCGACCGCCGTCGCGGCGAAGGCCGCGAGCCAGAGCGCCGGCCCGCGGAAGCCGCAGACCCAGCCCGCCAGGGCGCAGGCCGCCAGGCAGGCCAGGGAGCCCTCCAGCGTCTTCTTGCGGCCGAACAAGCCGATCTGGACGCGGCCGAGGCTCCGCCCCACGAGAGCGGCCGCGGTGTCGCCGAAGGCGAGGCAGAAGAGGGCCGCGCTCACCACGGCGGGCCGGGCTCCGAAGAACGCGATGGTCAGCCAGGCGCCCAGGCTCGTCCAGAGGACGCCGCTGACCTTGCTCGCCTCGCTCTCGCGGTGGATGCCGCCGAAGACGCGCATCAGGAAGCCGTTGACGGCGGGCTGGTTCAGGCGGAGCGCCTCGATCGCGGCCTCCAGGACGATCCAGGCCCCCAGAGCGATCAGAGCTTTGTCGCGTCCGAGCAGCAGATAGGCTCCCAGATAGAGGAGGCTCAGGAAGTGGAAGAGCTTTCGCAGGAGTTCGCGGCGCATCTCGGGGCTCACGCTCCGACCGCCTTCAGGCCGTGCCGGACCATCTCCCAGGCGCCGCCCCAGAACGCCCCCGTCCAGACGGCGGCCAGCTTCACGCTCTGCGCGAACGGGACGGTGCGGGGGAACAGGCATTTGAGCACCGCCAGCAGGAGGACGCCGTTGAGGAGCAGGATGAGGACGATGCCGAGCACGGCGCCCGTGTCCTCCAGATCCCCCTGGCGGGCCGCCCAGAGGGACTCGGCCGTGTGGAAGAAATGGAACGAGAGGCTCGCCCCCATCGCGAGCAGGAAGGCTTCCCGCGCCAGGGGCGTGCCGGCCCAGAGGGCGGCGCGGTAGAGGAGCACCGCGGCGAGCGCATAGAGCGGCAGCCAATACGGAGCGAGGGCGATGAAGGGGTTCGAATGGGAGAGGTCCACGTGCCCGCTTTCGAGGCCGACCTTGATGCCGTGGACCTTGCCGCCCAGCATCCAGGCCGCCAGCGCGTGGGTGAGCTCGTGGGCGAACACGTAGGCGGGGCGCAGGCGCGCGAGGTCCGCGAGGTAGAGCAGGCCGTAGCCGGCGAAGCCGAGGAGGAACCAGCCGCCGATGGAGAGCCCCGAGGCCGGTCCGGAGGAGAAGGCGCGCTCAGCGACGAGGGCGAAGGCGCGGGCCGCGGCGACGGCGAGGCAGGCGGCCGCCGGCGCGAGGGCCAAACCGAGGAGCGGTCGGGCCAGCCTCACTCGAACATCGCGGGTTCGTAGGGGATCTTCCTGGCGTCCAGCTCCTTTTTCCAGAGCGCCAGGGCCTCTTCTTTCCGCGCGCGGGAAAGCTTTGTCCAGCGGCTCTCCGGAGGGGCGAACAGCTCCGAGCCCGTCTTGAACCAGTGGTAGGCGTACTTGAGCGAGCTCTCGGCCGCGCTCTCGTCGGCCCGGAAGCGCTCGAGCTCCAGGCGCCGCTCGTACTCGGCCTCCGGCATCCGCCCCGCGGCCTTCTCCGCGTCGAGGCGGGCCTTCTCTCGGGAGAACTGGGTCTCGAAGAAGGCCTTCTTGGCCTCCGGGCGGGCATGCCACTGCATGTATTTCTCACCCTCGCGGTAGGCGGAGCGGGCCCGCAGGACGAGGTCGGCGGCGGCCAAAGCCGCCACGGCGGCGGCCGCCGCCAGGACCCAGGCCAGTTTCCGCAGGAGGGCGGAGCGCAACGGCGGGGCCTCTACCAGCTGCTCGAGAGCGGGCCGCGGTCGACGGAGCGGCGGATCTCCGGAGGCTGGGTCTTGAGGAGGCGGTGAAGGATCGAGGAGAGGATGGCCGGCTTGATGGGCTTCTCGATGAACTCCCGGACGTTCGACTCCTGGCGCACCATCTCCACGGTCTGGCGGTCGATGCGGCGGCCCGTGATGATGAGCACGGGGATGCCGCGAGCGTCGCCCATCTGCAGGCTCTTCAGGACTTCGAAGCCTCCCAGGCCGGGGAGCATGAAGTCGAGGATGATGGCGTCCGGGTTGAGCGCCTCGGCCTTCCTGAGGGCTTCCTGCCCGTCGGCGGCCCGCTCGACCTTGAAGCCTTCCTTCTTGACGACGTGCTCGAGCAGATCGAGGATGCTCTCGTCGTCGTCGACGATGAGGATGAGCTTGTTCTTGGGGTCCTCGAGGTTGGAAAGGATGGAATCCTGCGCTTCTTCGGTCATGATGGCTCCTGCTCGAATCCCGTGTCCGGACAGTGTATCACGAATAGGCGAGCCCGGGCAAGCGGGCGAGCCTCCTCAGAGGTTCGTCGTGACGAGGGTCTCGGTCCCCTGCACCCCATGGATGCCCCGGACTTCCCGCACGATGAGTCCGCTGAGTTTGTCGAGCGTGTCCGATTCGGCCGTGAGCACGACGTCCCAGGAGCCGAAGGTGAGGAACACCTCGTTGACGCCCTTGATGCTCCGCATCTGCGCGACCGCCTTCTGCTCCAGCCCGGCGACGAGACGGCAAAGCACGAACGCTTTCATGATGCCTCCTGTGGGTCTAGCGCTTCCTGTTCCAATCGTCCGACCGATATCGCGAAGCCAGCTGCCGGGCCGACGCCTCGGCCTCGGGCCCCGGCCCGGCCGGGAGGAAGACCTCCCGGCTCTGCAGGGAGAGCCCCTCCGCGAGGGCTCGCCACAGCCGCTCCAGGGCCAGACCGAGGCCCTCGGGCCTCAGGGAGCCCTGGTAGAGCCCGGCCCCCCGGCGCTTCCTCAGCGCGCCGCCGAGGACCTTCGTCCCATCCTCCCGGGCGAGGTCCATGGGCTCGCAGCGGGAGAAGCAGAGGGAGGCCGTCCCGAAAGCGGCCTCGGGCCAGAGCGTCGTCCGCACGCCCGCGCCCCTGAGCCCCGCCTGCACCCCCTGGTGGATGCTCCGGTAGACCATCTTCGGGGTGAGCGGGCGCGGCCAGGGGAACACGAAAGAGAACGTCAGATCGCCGTCGTGGAAGACGACGCCGCCCCCGGTCGGGCGCCGCACCAGGGGCAGGTCCCGGCCGCCGAAGCGGGCCCGAGCCGCCGCCTCGGCGGCGGCCGCCGGCACGAAGTAGCCGAAGGTCGTCCCATAGGGGGGACTGCCGGCCCACCGGAAGCGCCGCAGCAGTCGGCGCCCGCCGGCGTTCTCGAGGAGGGCCTCGTCCATCGCCATCTGGGCGGCGGCGTCGAGCTCCGGGGTCTCGACCTCGAAGGCTCCGCTTTGGGTCAGTGGGCCGCCGTCTTGAGGAACTCTTGGTAGGCGGCGAAGTCCATCAGGCTGTTCATCTCAGCCTCGCTGGAGGGCTTGATCTTGAAGAACCAGCCCTTCTCGTGGGGCGACTGGTTGACGAGCGCGGGGTTGCCCGGCAGATCCGGGTTGACCGCCGTGACCTCGCCCGAGACCGGGGCGTAGAAGTCGAAGGCCGCCTTGACCGACTCGATGACGGCCGCGGCCTCCCCCTGCTTGAGCTTGCGCCCGACCTTGGGCAGCTCGACGAAGACCACGTCCGTGATCTCCTTCTGGGCGTGGTTGGAGAGGCCCACGACGGCGGCGTCTCCCTCGGCCACGATCCACTCGTGGGATTTCGCGAAGCGGCAGGATTCTGGGTTCGCCATGTTGTCTCCTATTTGGTCAACGACGGGCTCTTGTAGAACGGCACGGCCGAGATCTCGGCCGCCATCCGGCGGCCGTGCAGCTCGACGCTCACCTTCGTGCCCGGCGCGAGGTCCGGCTTGGAAAGGTAGCCTACGCCGATGCCGGCCTGCAGGGTGGGCGAGAAGGTGGCGCTCGTGAGGGTCCCGAGCCGTTCCTCGCCCACCAGCACCGGGGCGCCCGAGCGGGGCACGCCGCGCTCGAGGAGCTTCACGCCGAGCAGCTTGCGCTTGAGGCCCTCCTTCTTCTGGCGCTCGAGGGGCTCGCGGCCGATGAAGCTCGGCTTGGCGAGCTTGACCACCCAGCCGTAGCCGGCTTCGTAGGGAGTGTGGTCGTCGTCCACGTCGCTCCCGTAGAGCAGGTAGCCGGCCTCCAGGCGCAGCGTATCGCGCGCGCCCAGGCCGCAGGGCACCAGTCCGTAGGACGCCCCCTCCGCAACCAGCGTCTCCCAGACGCGGGGGACGGTCTCGTTGGGGACGATGAGCTCGAAGCCGTCCTCCCCGGTGTAGCCCGTGCGGGTGATGAGGGAGTCCCGGTTGTAGAGCTGGAGCGGGAGGGCGCCGAAGCGCTTGAGCTTGGCCGCCTCCGGGGCGATGTCGGAGAGCAGGCGCTCGGCTTTCGGCCCCTGGAGGGCGACCATCCCGAAGTGCTCGCTGCGGTTCTCGAGGGTCACGTTCATCCCCTCGGCGTGCTCGAGCAGCCAGGCGTAGTCCTTCGCGACGGTGGCCGCGTTGACCACGATGAAGACGTGCTGGGCCCCCAGGCGGGAGTAGATGATGTCGTCGACCACCCCGCCCTTCTCGTTGAGGATGTGGGCGTACATGGCATCGCCGTCCTTGAGGCGGGCGGCGTCGTTGGAGCTGACCTTCTGCATGAAGGCGATGGCGTCGGGGCCCTTGACCTCGACCTGCCCCATGTGGGACACGTCGAAGATCCCGCAGGCCCGGCGGACGGCATGGTGCTCCTGCATGACGCTGGAGTATTGCACGGGCAGCTCCCAGCCGTGGAAGTCCACCATCCTGCCGCCCGCTTCCTTATGAAGGTCGTAGAGCGCGGTGCGGCGCGGCAGGGTTGTGGTAGTCATGCGCATAGTCATATCAAAAAATCAAGCCAGCGTAAACCGCGCCGAGGCCCGGGGCTTTCAACGTTCTGGGCCCTTGGGCCCAGACGCCTGCTGGGCCTTTCGGCCCTGTGTATCCGGGCCGTTCCGGCTAGACTCTACTACGGTGGTTTGCCGAGCACGCCTGACGTACTGCGCCGAAGCGCTCCTCGCTGGGGCGCTGCTTTTTTCCCCGCAAACCCCCGCGCTCGCCGCCGACAGCCTCGAAGCCCTCAAGGCCCGCGACGCCTTCGCCAGCCTCCAGTTCGGCCCCGCCCCGGCCCTCCTCGAAGGCTCCGCGGCGGACGCGGGCGAGGCCCGCAAGGTCTCCCTCGCCCCCGGCCTCAACATCTTCTTCATCAACGTGTTCCAGGGCGACGCGGAGCTCATCGAGCTGCCCAACGGCCAGAACCTGCTCATCGACGCGGGCCCCCCCGTCGCCCGCGACTCCCAGTTCACGACGCCCATCGTTTCGAACTTCCTGAAGAAGCGGGGCATCACGAAGATCGACCACCTGGTCTTGACCCACCCCCACGCCGACCACTACGGCGGGATGGAATGGGGCTTCGACAACCTCCAAGTGGGGAATTTCTACGACACCCGCATCGACAACAGCGACGCCGCGGGGGACGACACCGTGCGGGCGAAGGCGAAGACGGAGCCCGGCTGCGCCGTTTCCTACCCCCGTGAAGGACAGCGCCTCGACCTCGCCCCGGGCGTCGAAGCCCAAGTCCTGCACAGCTGTCCGGACGTCTCCAAGTCCTCGGACTACGGACAGAACGCCGGCAACGCGCTCAACGATTGCTCCATCACCCTGAAGATCTCCTACCAGGGCGCCTCGGCTCTCTTCACCGGCGACATCGGGTCGGAGGTGGAGACCCGCCTGGTCAAGACCTATGGCAAGGCCCTCCAGTCCGACGTCCTGAAGGTCGGCCACCACGGCAGCGCCTACTCCTCGAGCGAGCCCTTCCTCAAGGCCGTGGCCCCGAAGGTCGCCTACATCGAGGTCGGCAAGTACAACGACTACGGCCACCCCACCCCCCTCATCCTCGAGCGCCTTGAGAAGCTGGGCATCGCGCTGCACCGAACGGACAAAGAGGGGACGCTCGAGTACGCTCTGGGCCGCCTCGATTTCCAGGCCCTCGCCTTCCGACCTTCCCCCTACCCGAACTGAGCGTCTAGGACCTTGGACCTATCGGACCTGGGCCTCCTGCCCCAGGACCTATCCGGGCCCGTAGGCCCTGCATATTTTTTGCTTTCCCTTTATACTCTAGGTATGGCGGACTTAAAGGCGTTGAGAATCCTCGCGGCGGCGCTTCTCTCCTCGGGCGCGCTCGCCGTCTCGTGCCCGTCGTCCGCCGCCGATTCAGTCGAAGCCCTCAAGAGCCGCGAGCTGGACGCTTCCTACCGCCCCGCCGCCGCGGCCCCGGCCATCCTCGACGCCGGCGAAGTGGACACCCCCGAGTTCCAGAAGACCTCCCTGGGCCCGGGGCTGAACATCTACTTCGTCAGCGTGTTCCAGGGCGATGCGGAGCTCATCGAGCTGCCCAACGGCAAGAACGTCCTCATCGACGCCGGCCCGGCCCCGGCCCCCGACTCCCAGTACAAGACCCCCATCGTCTCCTCCTTCCTCAAGAAGCACGGCGTCACCAAGATCGACCACATGGTCATGACCCACCCCCACGCCGACCACTACGGCGGCATGCAGTGGATCTTCGAGAACCTCCAGGTGGACAACTTCTACGACACCCGCGTGGACAACTCCGACGCCGTGGTGGACAACTTCGTCCGGGAAGCCGCGAAGAAGGAGCCCGGCTGCGTGGTGCACTACCCGGCCGAGGGAGACACGCTCAACTGGGACCCCAGCGTCAAGATCAAGGTCCTCAACGCCTGCCCCAACCGCGGCCGCTCGGCCGACCACAAGGACAAGGGCGCCTTCCTCAACAACTGCTCCATCATCCTCAAAATCAGCTACCAGAGCTCCACGGCCCTTCTCATGGGAGACGCCCAGGACGAGGTCGAGGCCCGCCTCGTGGCCAGCTACGGGAAGGGCCTCAAGGCCGACGTCCTCAAGGTGGGCCATCACGGCAGCGCCTACTCCTCCACCGAAGCGTTCCTGAAGAAGGTGAAGCCGAAGAAGGCCTACATCGAGGTCGGCAAGTACAACGACTACGGCCACCCCACCCAGGCCGCCCTCGGCCGGCTCGAAGCCATCGGCGCCGAGATCCACCGCACCGACAAAGAAGGCACCCTCACCTACGTGATGAAGCCCACCAAGGAAGCCCCCCTCGGCGGCATCCAGAAGCTCACCCTCGGCCCCATCTTCTCCGCCAACTAAGGCATCCGGAACAGGCTCGGCGCCTCCAGCACCCCGAAGCGCTCCGCCTCCAGCACCCCCGCCCGCTTGAGCGTCCCACGCCCGAACTCCTCATTGACCTCATCCATGGCTTGCGCGGCGAGGCGCCCCTTCTCCAGGTGCTCAAGAAGGAAGGGCGGGCTCTCCTGCAGGACGAGGCTCGAGACGCACACCCCGAGCTGGCGCAGGGGCCGCTCGGGGCGCATCTCATGGAGGATGTCGAGCGCGACCCCGCAGAGGGCGGGCCCGTCGCAGAGCGGCTCGTCCAGGGTGCGGCTTTTGGAGAAGCCTCGAAAATCGTCGTAGCGGCAGCTCGCGCTCACCGTGCGGCCCATGAGTCCGCCCCTGCGCAGGCGCACGCCCACTTTCTCCGCGAGCAGGAGCATGAAGGAACGGACGACCTCGGGGTCGCTCGTGTCCTGCGGGAGGGTGGTGCTGTGCCCCACGCTCTTGACCGCCTCAAGCTCCGTCGAGCGCCGCACCGGGCTCTCGTCCTCGCCCCGCCCCCAGCGCCTCATCCAGTACCCCCAGAAGCCGAACTCGGCCTGCAAAAGGTCGAGCGGGGCGGCCCCCAGCTGGCCGCAGGTGCGGATGCCGAGACGGTTCAGGCTCTCCTTGAGCCGGGGCCCGATGCCGCAGAGCTCCTCGACCGGCAGCTCCGCCAGCAGGCCCGCCACGTCCTCGGGCCTGATCTCATAAAGCCCCATGGGCTTGCGCAGGCCGGAGGCCAGCTTGGCCAAGAGCTTGTTGGGCGCGGCCCCCACCGAGCAGGGCAGGCCGAGCTCGTCTTTGATGCGCGCCTGGAGGCGGCGGGCCACCCCGAGCCCATCCGTCTTGAAGAGCTTCAGGCTGCCGGTGACGTCCAGGTAGCCCTCGTCGATGGAGGCCACCTCGACCTGGTCGGAATAGTCCTCGAGGACGCGGACGATCTCGCGGGTCTGGGCGACGTACTTCCTGGGGTCGCCCACCACCGGGATGAGCCCGTGGCAGAGGCGCCGGGCGTCCCAGTAGAGGTTCCCGGTCTTCACCCCGAAGGCGCGCGCCTCGTAGGAGGCGGTCAAAACGATGCTCCGGCGCTTGAGGTCGCCCACCACCGCCACCGGCCTGCCGCGCAGCGCGGGGTTCGCCTTCTGCTCCACCGAGGCGAAGTACGCGTTCATGTCGAGGTGCAGGACGACGCGGCTCATTCGGAGCAGACCTTCTCGAGGCGCCACTCCATGGACTTGTGGTCGAGGCGCAGCTGCCAGACGCTGCCGCCGGAGGAGACGGAGAAATAGCTCAGGGGGGCCTCGCCGGCCTTCCCCTTCCAGACCATGTTCACGGACGAGACGTCATGGCGGACCCCGGCCCAGACGAACCACCTGGGGAGGACCTTCCCCCCCTTGAAGACCGCGCCCACCTGGACGGGCTCATCCACCTCTTCGACGCGCATAGTCCCTCAGGAGCCCGACGACCTTGCCGACCACCCTGAACGGCTTTCGGACCGGCGGGTAGGCGGGGTTGGCCGCCTCGAGCCAGGCCTTCCCCCCCCGCCGGCGCAGGCGCTTGAGCGTCGCCTCTGCCCCGTCGACGTGGGCGATGACGAGGTCGCCGTCCTGGGCGTCCGGCGCCTGGACGACCAGCACGAGGTCGCCGGGCTTGAGCTCGGGGGCCATGCTCTCGCCCTTGACGCGCAGGAGGTAGTCGGCCTTCAGCTCGCGCAGGTCGAGGCGGCCTTCGGCGTCCTCGAGAGCCTCCGAGGGCGGCCCCGCGGGCACGCGGCCGAGGACGGGCAGGCCGGCCTCTTCGACCACCTGGAGGCCGCGGGCGATACGGTCCTTCAGCCGCTTGAGCGCCCCCTTGGCCAGGAGGGCGCGCACCTGCTTCTGCAGGCCGCCGGCGGTGATGGAGAAGTGCGCGGCGATCTCGCGCAAGGAGGGCGGCACGCCGGTCTCGCGGGAGCGGCGCGCGATGAAGTCGAGGAGGGTCTTCTGACGGTCGGTGAGGGGCCGCATGGGGATAGGATTACAGATGTAATCCATCCTGTCAAGGGCCGGAGGTCAGGCGGGGAAGTATCTGTCCAGGAACTCGCGCGGAGTGAGGATCCGAACGCCCTGGAACTCGCCCAGGACGCGGATGTGCTTCATGCTGCCGGTGACCAGCGCCTCGGCCTTGGCATCCAGGGCGCACTCCAGGATCCGGTCGTCATCCTCTTTGCCCGCGACACCCCGCACGCGGGAGGCAGGCTCGATCACCCAGAGGAAACCTTTGAGCTTCTTGCGCAGGGTGGAGATCCTCTCGGCGTCCCAGCCGGCCTTTCTGAACAGGTTCTTCTCGAGCTCCTTCAGGATGAAGCCCGACACGAACGCCTCGATCCTTCCGGTGCGCGCCAAGTCGAGGACGCGAGAAGGCGGACTGTCCTGCGGGAAGGCGACGGCTGAGAACAGGACGTTCGTGTCGATGACGACCCGGAGGAGCCTACTTCCGTCCGGCATCGACGAGCCGCTCGACGTCGGCTTCGCTCCGGATACCGGCAAGCTTCGCCTTGCGCCGGCCGTAGGCCAGGAGGTCCTGCCACTCCTGCTCGTCTCTCTGGTAGCGGCGCAGCGCCTCGCGGAAGAGCTCGGAGCGGGTCATGCCTTTTGCCCGAGCCAGCTCCATGGCCTCCTGGTAGAGCCCCGGAGGGAGGGAGATGGTCGTCGTTTTGCTGACTCTCTTGGTCTTCATGGTTGTTATATTGTGTTACAGATACAGTATAGGCCGGAGCCGGACGCCCGTCAAGAGCCGGAGGCGGCCGCGCGCTCACGATCGCCCCCCCGGGACACATGCGCCATTCATGGGCTCGTGAGGATGCGACCTCCCAGTTCACAAAACGGGGCGTTTTGTGCGTCCGGAGCTCACATTTCGCAGCAGCAAGAAAAATCTCATGTGCCCGGGGAGGGCGGCGCGGACGTCTACAGGCAGGGCCCCTTTCAGCGGCTACCGAGTCGCCCCGTCGGCCCGGCGCTCGCCGCCGGCCGCCGGGAGGCTCCGACTATCCCCGGGGATAGTCCGGTCCCCGCTGTGTGTCTTCGAAGTCCGCGCGAGGCCGGATGTCCGATCCTGTTCTCGACGGGACCCGCCCTATTCCGAGTAGTTCAAGAAAGTCACGCGTGCCGGCTACGGCCTTTCGGCGAGCAGTCCGACCAGCGCGCGGCCGAGGCGGCCCCGCGTGTCCTCGTCCAGGAAGCGGACTTCCGCCACGAAGTAGCCGTCCCGGTCGCGCCAGGCCGTGAGCAGGTCGGCCCGCGCGAGCTCGAAGCGCTCCCCCTGCACCTCGAAGCCGAGCCTGAGCGTGTCCCCCTTGTTCAGCCTGGCCGTCGTCGCGAGCTCCCCCCCGTTGGCGGCCAGGCGCAGGAAGCGCCCCCAGGCCTCCGGGCGGCCGTCGCTGTCGGGGAACTGCAGGGAGACGGGAAGGTGCCTCACCGGGGCTGGATCGCGACGAGGTGCTCGAAGAGGCGCGCGGGCTCCGAACCCTTGGGCGCCTGCTCGGCCACGGACCAGAAGCGCTGGCCGTCGAAGGCGAGGCCCATGGGCTTCCAGCCGCCCTTCTTGTACTCCGGCAGGGCGATGCGGCGCAGGACCTTCTCCGGGTTCGCGATGTCGTGCTCCACGAGCTCGCGGCTGGCCGCGTCCAGCGACCACAGGGAGCGCCCATCGTAGGCCAGGGCGGCGGGTTTGAGGCCCGGCACCTTGTAGCTCGAGACGATGCTCAGCCGTTCGTCGAAGATGCGCTTGTGCAGACGGCCGTCCCGGCCCTCGCAGGTCCACAGATAGAGCCCGTCGTAGGCCATGCCCACCGTCTGCGGCGCCAGGTCGTCCACCCGGGCCAGGACGCTCAGCTTGTCGTCGAGCATGTGCTTGACCAGGCCTCGGGGGCCCGAGGCCGACCAGAGCGCGTCCGCCGCGAAGGCCAGGGCGCCCGGGACCTCGGCCGGGAAGTGGACGGCGCGCGTCACGGCCATGCCGCGCGGGTCGTGCAGGTAGAGGGTCTGCGAGAACCAGTCCGACACCCACAGCTGCCCGCCGTGGAAGGCCAGGCCGGCGGGGTGGTTGTAGGGCAGAAGCCACTCGCTCGGCCGCGTCGGCGGCGGAGGCTTGGGCGAGGTGCGCACCGACCAGAGGGCCCCGGCCACCGCCATCACGGCCAGGACGGCCAGGAAGAGGACGAAAGGCTTGCGGCCGGAAGCCGCCGCGAGGCCCGGGCGCACCACCTCGAACTCGGTGCCCCGGGAACGGGCGGCCTTGTCGAGCGCCGCGGCCAGGTTCTCCGGCGTCCACGGGGAGCCCACCACCTCGAAGGCGCCCAGGCGCAGGAGCTCGAGCGCCCGCGCCGCGCCGCGGGGCTGGATGGCCGCGACCACCGGGAGCAGGGGCGCCTCCCTGCGCAGGTCGGCGAGGACGGGCGAGACGTCGTCGCCGCTCTCGACGAGAAGGGCCAGGTGGGGCCGCTGGCCTTTCACGATCTCGAGCAGGCCCGCCAGGTCCCCCGCCCAGAGCACCGAGTGGCCGCGCTCCTCGGCGGCGAGCTTGAGCTCGTCCCGGCTCCTCTCGTCCCTGGAGTAGAGCGCGAGGATGGCCACGCTACCTGGGAGCCGGGATCGTCAGCACGGAGCCCTCGAGGGGCAGGCCGCGCTCGATCTTGTCCGGGTTGGCCTCGAAGATCCGCTCCCAGAGCGCCGCGTCGCCGTAGTGCTCCTTGGCGATGCCGCGCAGGGTCTCGCCCGCCTTGACGGCGTGCCGGCGCGGGAAGGCGGGGGCCGCCGGCGCCCTGGGCTTGGGTTCCGGCTTCGGCTTGGGCGGCTCCTCGACCTTGGGGGGCTTGGGCGCCGCGTGGGTGAGATCGTACTCCGCCTGCTCGAGCTGATGCTCGGTGTCGCGCGTGCGGTCCTGCAGCTCCTTGAGGCGCTCCTGCAGGGTGCGCACCTGGCTCTCCACGCTCGTGCGGTCGGTCTCGCCTGCGCTCACCTGCGCGTCGAGGTCATTCTTGCGCTGCTCGAGGTCGAGGATGTCGGTGCGCAGGTCCTCCGCGCGGCGGGCCGCCGTCCCGATGAAGCGGCCGAAGAAGGGCGGCGCGCCGAATTTATAGGTGCAGGAGAGCTGGGCGCCGCCGCCGGGGCGGTTGAAGCCGGCCCAAGGCACCTGCAGCGCGAAGTCGATGAAGACCGGGGAGAAGTTCGCGCCGAGCCCCAGGGCCCACTGCCCCTCCCCGTCCAGCGGGAAGCCCCGGCCCAGGCGCACCTGCAGGAGCTGCTGGAAGAAGTCGGTTTCCACGCCGGGGTAGACCATGGTCAGGCCCGGGCGGATGCGCACGTCCAGCGCCAGGGTCGCGCGCTTCTTGAGGCGGTAGGCGCCCCCCAGGTTCAGGGAGGGGTTGCTCACGCCGAGGCTGGTGGTCATGTCCGCGACCGAGAAGCCCGCCTTGAAGTCCTTGCCGGAGTCCAGCAGCACGCCCGCGTCGAGCCCGAGCCCGAACTTGCTGCCCCCATTGTCGTGGCTGACGTTCATGAACTTGAAGTTCCCGCCGAACTTGAGCGGCTGGCGCAGATAGATCTGCGGGAAGCGCATCTGGTGGGAGAAGTGCAGGAGGAAGCTGTCCTTGTCGCCGCTCTCGTTCTGGCGCATGCCGTAGAAGGCCGCGCCCACGGTCGAGCCCGGCAGGATGGGCAAAGGGCGGGTGTAGGCCATGAACCCGGAAGAGGCCAGGCCCACCGGCGAGATGAGGCGCCCCAGGCCCGTCTGCGCCTGCGTGAAGTCGCTGCCGGCCAGGCCGGCCGGGTTGAAGAAAAGGGCCTCGGGCCCCTCCGCGACGGCGGTATAGGCCATGCCCATGCCCATGGCGCGGGCCCCGGGGGTGAAATCGTTGAAATTGGCGGCCCCAGCCGGGACGGCCGGGAAAAGGAGGACGAGCGACGCAAAAGCGGCTCTCAGCACGTCGGGGATTATACTACATCCCTATTACGGGGCTGTTTCGTCGCGCCTCGAGGGGCGCGTCGCCCCTGGCGGGCAGCCGTTCTCCTCTCCCGCCGGGGGCCGGCCGGCTCTCAGCGCCTGTTCTTGCGCTTGCGCTCGAGCGTCGCCCTCATGTCGTCCTCGAGGTCCGTGAGCTCCTGGGACAAGGTCTTGATCATCTCCTCCGCCTTGAAGGGCCGCTTCGGCGTCAGGATGGCGGCTTCGGCCTTTTCCTCCGCGGCCGCCTCGTCTTCCGGTTCCGGAAGGGCGGCCGCCGCGGGCTTGACCGGGCGCGCCGCCGGGAGCTCTTCGGCCTGCTCCACGACGGCGAACTCGGCGGGCCCGCCCACCGAGTCCATCCAGCGCTTGGCCACGGCGGATTTGACCGAGAAGTTGACGCTCGTGATGGCCAGGCCGTCGGCGGCCTTGCGGGCGATGGAGGTGTTCACGCCGATGAGGGCGCCCCGGCGGTCGATGAGCGGCCCGCCGGAGTTCCCCCGGTTGATGCTCGCGTCGGTCTGGAAGGCGTCCTTGCCCTTCACGCCGCCCAAGTCGGCGACGACGGTGCTCACGACGCCCTGGGTCAGCGTCCAGAGGCCGCCCTGCTCGGGGTGGCCGATGGCGACCACCGCCTCGCCGGGCTCGACCGAATCGGAGTCCCCGAGCGGCAGCGTCCGCAGGTCCTCCGGCGCGTCCTCGAGCTCCGCGACGGCGAGGTCGAGGGCGCGGTCCCACTTCGCGACCCGCGCGAGGCGAGGCTCCCCGACGTCCTTCCTGGGGTCTCCCGTGAGCTTGGCGGGTTTGAGATAGACGCGGATCTCCTCCCAGGGCTTGCCCGTGGAGGCGCTGATGACCACGTGCGCGTTGGTCAGGATGCGGCCCTTCTCGTCGAGGATGCTCCCCGTGCCGATCTCGCCCTTCCCGTCCGGGCTCGAGCAGACGATGAGGACCACGGCCGGGGCCGCCGCCTTGTAGACCTGCTGCGGGGTCATCTCCGCCTTGGCCGGCACGGTCCGAGCGGGGGCCGGCCCGGCGTCCTTCGCCTCGTCCGCGGGGGCCTCGCCCTCCGTCCCTTCGACGGACGCGGCGAGCTTCTCGTAGGCCGAGCCCAGCTTGCCGTGGAGCTCGGCGCTCGCCTGCGTGGGAAGCTGCGCCTCCATCTCGTCGCGCGACTGATAGAGACTCACGGTCGTGGGCTTGATGACGCTCCCCGTCCCGACGAACAGCTTTTCATCTTCCGGATCCAGCCGCGCCACCTCGCACACAGCCCCCTTGAGACGGCCCTGCGCCACGACGCAGGACGCGACGCCCCGCCGCGGGTCGACCTTGAAGCAGCGGGTGAGGGCGGGGTGGTATGCGGACAGACAGTCGTCGCGCTCGACGGCGGGGATGCTCCGCATACCGGTTCCAGGACCCGTGCTGGGGATCGGCCTCTTATCGCACACGAGCTCCGGCTTCTTCTGGTATTTGACGCAGTGGCAATCCAAGCCCGGCGTGGCGCACTCCTGCCGCGGCTTGAGCCAGTGGCAGGGGAGGTCGTTGGGGTCGCATGGCGAGGGGACCGGCTTCTCGTTCGCGACCTCGGGAGCCGGCGCAGCGGCGGGCGCGGCCGGCGGCTCGCCGGCGCCGCCTCTCTTCTTGCGCTGGTTGTTGTAGATGAGGTAGGCGATGCCGCCGATGACCGCGAGGCCGAGCGTGGCCCAGCCCGCCTCCTGGAGGGTCTCGGGGTCCACGGCCAGGTCCGCCGAGGCGTCGCGGCTCACGCGCTGGTACTCCTGCGCGTAGCGGCTCCCGCCCTGGCGGGACGCCTCCTGGTATTCCAGGGCCGCGAGGGTGAGGTAGACCGATCGGAGGGCCTCGCGGCGCGAGCGGACGCCGGCGGCGGCGGAGCCGTTCTTCTTGAGCGCCTCGTCGTAATCCTCGTCCGAGGCGGCTTCGAGCACCCCGGCCAGCTCACGCAGGCGCGCCCGCTTCTTCTCCGTCCGCGCGGCCTTGGATTCGGTCTCGGGGGCGGCGGCGGCCAGTTCTTCGTATACGGAGCCCATCTTGTAGTGGGCGTCGGCCTTCTCCTCCGGCTTGGCGTCGGGGCGGGAGAGGTTCGTCTCGATCTCGCCGATGGCCCCTTCCAGCTTCGCCGTCTTGGGGTCCTCGCCGGTCGAGCGGCCGACGGCGATCATGCCGCCGTAGAGCGCGAACTTCAGGGACGCCATGCCGAGCCACTTGAGCGCGTCGAGCCCCCAGCCGGTCTCCTGCAGGGTGTTGGGGTCGATCCCGACGGCCTGGGCGTCCTCCTGGAGCACGCGCTCGAGGGCCTGGTCGGCCTGAGGCTGCGAGGCTTGGCGGTACTCGAGCGCGGCGAGGGTGGTGTAGGAGGCTTTGATGGCCGCTCCCCGGGATGCCAGCGCGGGGGAGGCCGCGGCCTCTTTCGGGAGCTCCTTGAGAGCCTTGTCGTAGTCGTCGTCCGAGAAGGACTTGAGCAGCAAGACGAGCTGCTTCATCCGGGCGGCCTGCTCCTCGGGGGTGCGGCCCGACGCGTCCGGAGCCGAGCGGGCCGGCACCGGCAGGAGCGGGAACAGCAGGCCGAAGACGAGCAGGACCGAGATCGTTTTCTTCATGAAGTGGGCTCTCCAGTGCGTCCGCCGAGTATATCCTCTTTCCCCGTCCCGCCACAAGCCGACGAGGCCGTGACTTGAATCACCCCGCTCTGCCGAGAGCTTGAAAAAGCATGAATAATGCTAATATCGGAAACGGTGGATTTCCCGGAGGCCCTACGATGACCCGACTCGTCCAGCGATGCCTGTGCGTCGCGCTCGCCGCCCTGCTGCTCCTGCCCGCGCCCGGCATCGTCAGGGCCACCCAGGACGATGGCGCATCGGCCGGCTCCACGAGCCAGGAGAAGAAGTCGAAGCTCAAGCAGCTGGTTTTGCTGCTCCTCTCCTGGACGAACGAGGAGTACGCCAACGCCATCAGCCAGGCGCAGGACCAGAACGCCCCCTACCTCGCCTCCCGAGGGGCGGCGCTCCAGAACGCCTACTCGAGCTTGGCCGCGCTGGAATACAAGGACGCCGCGGCCGGCGCGCCGGAGAAGGACGACTACTCGAAGGCCTACGAGCAGGCCTCGAGGGCCCCGAATCTCGCCGTGAGCCCCGAGACCCTGCAGGAGACCGGGCTGGCCCTCGACGCGGTCAAGTGGCTCGGCAACGCGGCGCTCAACTACTGGCTCACCGGCGGCCCGACCCTGGTCGGGCGCGGCATGAACACGGATCCCGAGACGACCAAGCTGAACCGGACCATCGACGAACTCGAGCAGCAGCTGGCCGGCTCCGAGCTGGACCACGCCCAGCGCGCGGATGCGCACCACAGGCTGGGCCTCGCCTACGAAAAGCTGGCCAAGGCCGCGGCGAAGCCCGAATCCGCCGACGCCCTCGCCGCGAAGAAGAAGGCTCGCGTCAAGGAGCTGGCCTCCCTCCTGCAGGGCGTCTCCGAAGACGAGTACCAGGAAGCGCTCAACGAGCTGCCATCCAAGCCCTCCGGCCGCCCCGAGCTCGCCTCGCGCGGGACCCTGCTCAAGTCGGCTTACAGCACCCTCGCCGCCATGGAGTACCACGACGCCGCCAAGAAGGCTCCCGAGGGCGGGAACGGCGCCTATAAGAGCGACTACACGCGCGTGAGCCGGGACGCCTCGAGCCTCGGCGTCGACCCGGAGACTTTGCAGGAGACGGGCTGGGGCACCAAGCTCCTCGGCCTGGCCGCGCTGGGCGGCATCGGCTACCTCGTCTACGAGAACCAGCGCAAGGACAAGAAGCTCAACGAGCAGCGCGACGCCCCGCCTCCGCCGGCGGGTTGTCCCGCGGGATCCATCCTCAAGGACGGCCGCTGCGAGTCCACGGAGGTCTCGTGCCCCAAGGGGACCCGGCAGACGGAGGGCGCCTGCATCGCCGACATCGTCTGCCCCGCGAAGACCCGCCTGACGTCGGAAGGGATCTGCCTCGCGGATATCGCCTGCCCCGCGGGCACGCGCATGACCGAGGACGGCCTCTGCATGGCGAGCCTCGTTTGCCCGCAGGGCACGAACCTCGAGAACGGGGCCTGCGTGGCCGTCCTGGAGTGTCCGGCGCCGGGGCGCCTGCAGGAAGGCCGCTGCCTCATCGAGCCCGCCTGCCCGGAGGGCGCGGTCGTCAAGGCCGGCCAATGCGTCCTCGAGCCCGGCTGTCCCCAAGGTTCGGCCATGAAGGACGGGTACTGCGTGATCGAGAAGACGGAGACCTCCTGCCCAGCGGGTTCGACCTTGAAGGAAGGGCTCTGCATCGTCGAGAAGACGGAGATCTCCTGCCCCGCCGGCACCGAAAAGAAAGGGGATTCCTGCGTCGGGCCCATGACCTGCTCCGCGGGCACCTCGTTATCGGAAGGGCGCTGCCTCGGCGACATCAACTGTCCCGCCGGCACGAGCCTGAAGGACGGCCGCTGTCTCGCCGGCATCTCCTGCCCCGCCAATACGACCTTGACGGGCGGCCTGTGTTCGGCCGACGTCTCGTGCCCCGAGGGCACCGAGAAGAAGGATGGGCGCTGCTTCGCATCGGTGCAATGCCCGGAGGGAACCTCCCGGCAGGGCCAGCGCTGCCTCCCCGCGGGCTGGAAGTCGGGAAGCTGGATGAAGGGCAATCCCATGAAGGACCCGCGCTACGACTACACCCTCACCGAGCTCACCGACGGGAAGGTGCTGGCCGTGGGAGGCTGGCACCGGGGCGTCCACGCCACGGCCGAGCTCTTCGACCCCTCCAGCAACCAGTGGTCGCATACGGGGAACCTGGCCGTCACGAGGTACATGCACTCGGCCGTGCGGCTGGCCGACGGCCGGGTCCTCGTCTTGGGCGGGAGCTACGGGGTCTCCGGCTACGCCAAGACGACGGAGGTCTACACCCCGGCCTCGGGCCGCTGGGGCAGCGCAACGCCGATGCCCTACGGGCGGGGCGCCCACGTCTCCGTCCTGCTCGGGAATGGGAAGGTCCTGGTCGCGGGCGGCGGCTCGGATGCGCCGGTCTCGAAGAGCGGAAGCATCGCGGAGTCTTCGGCCCTTCTCCTGGACCCCAAGACCGGGCTCTGGTCCGGCGCGGGGGCCATGAGCGTCGGGAGGATGCTCTTCACCGCGACGGTCCTCCAGGACGGCTGCGTCCTGGTGACGGGCGGCTGGCAGAAATGGGGCGCGACCTCGGCCCTGGCTTCGGCCGAGGTCTATGACCCGAAATACAACAGATGGTCGCCGGCCGGGACCCTGTCGTACGGGAGGATGGGGCATCAGGCGACCCTCCTGTCGGACGGCCGGGTGCTGGTGGTCGGAGGGATGGACAAGGACAGCCTCTCCACCGCGGAGATCTACGACCACAGGACGAACAGCTGGGCCCGCACGGGGTCCATGGCCGCGGCGCGAGCGGGGCATTTCGTCCTGCTGCCCCTGCTGAACCCCAACCAGGTCCTGGTCGCGGGAGGCGGCGGCACCCCGGAAGCGGAGATCTTCAACGTCAGGGCCGGGAAATGGGTCAAAGCAGGAGCCCTCTCCCTCGCGCGCAACAACTGCATGGGAGTGCGCCTGAACGACGGGAGAGTCCTGGTCGCCGGCGGCTCGGTGGGCGGGGGCGTCGGGTTGGTGGACACGGACGTCTACATCCCCGGCACGATGCCCCAGAGGAAGCGCATCAGGATGCAGCCCACCGCCGTATCGAGGAGCGTCGGCCCGCTGACGCCGGTGGCGCGGGACGTCGGCACGACGTCGAAGGTCACCCGCCTCTACGAATCGCTGGACGGCATGGAGCAGCAGTTGGTCAGCGCGGACGTGAGCCCGGAGGAGAACGCGGACATCCACCACAGGATGGGCGCGGCGTACGAAGAGCTCGCGGGCGCCGTGGAAGTCCCCGCCGCCGCGGAACCGGCGAAGCCGGAAGCGCCGCCGCGGAGCCCGGCGAAGAAGCAGGCCGCTCCGCCGCCCGAGAAGGCCCAGGCCGTCGAAGAGCCCGCCCCGGCGCCGAAGAAGGCCAGGGCGCCCGCGAAGAAGAAGGCCGCCCCGCCGCCGCAGGAGACCGTCGAGGAGGCCCCGCCCCGCGACACGCAGTCGGAGCTCAACGACCTGGAGAGTGAGATGCGCCGGAAGGTCGAGCGCCGCAGGAAAAACTGAGAGAGGCGCGACAGGGCACGATGGGGTTCCAGAAGAAGCCCGCCAGCATCGCCGGCCCGATGCTGCTGCTGCTCATCGTCCTGCTGGACGTCGGGCTCATCGTCCTGGGCTGGCACATCCGCCAGCAGAAGAAGGCCGAGTACAGCCTCGCGGGGCTGAACATGGCCGCGCCGCCGCGCCAGCTCGTCCCCTTCCCCGTCGACCTCCCGCCGGAGGCGGCGGCGCCGGCTTCCACCGGGACGATCCTCTCCGGAGCCCCTTCCTCGGTCATCCCCGAGTCGATGGGGCCGAGGACGGCCCAGCCCCCGGCGCAGGCGGCGCAGGCGCCGGCCGCGGCCTCGTCCTGGATGGAGCGGGCGGAGAACCTCTACTACAAGCTCAAGAAAAGCTCCCGCTTCCGGAGCTCGACGGCCATCAAGGGCTGGAAGAAGGAGTTCCTCGGACACGCCGACCTGGCCGCCATCGACGCGCGCTACCGGAAGGACGGAGACGCCTCCCGCTTCATCAAGGACATGGCGCGCTCGCCGAACTTCCGCTCCATGCTCGGCCGCTACCTCGTCGTCCCGGACTTCCAGGAGTTCGTCAAGGAGCTCGCCATGAAGCCCGACGTCATGGCGGCCGGCAAGACGGTCCTGGACGACGCGGCCGTGATGGACACGCTCAAGTCCCTGAAGGTCCCCGGCCTGCCTCCCATCGGCCAGATGATGGAGATGGGCAAGCAGATCCAGGACTCGGGCGCGAAGGACAGCTCGGCCGCCATCCAGCAGATGAAAAGCAACCCCGCCCTGCAGCAGATGCTGCAAGGGCAGGGGATCTCGCCCGACGCGCTGCAGAACGCCCAGTCCGGAAAGCGCTGAGCAGGCGCGAGCTTACTGGGCCTGCTGGGTCTGCTGCGTCTGCTGGGTCTGCGGCTGCGGCTGGTCGCTGCCTTTGTCGTCGCTGCAGCCCAGGATGACCAGCGGGGCGAGGATGACCAAGAACAACCCGATGAGCTTCTTCATGAAAGCCTCCCTCAGGACACGGATACTTTAAATCGGGCGGGAACGGATGTCAAGGGACTCCGCCTCCGCCAGCCGGTCTTTTACCCTGTCTTTAATATCGCGCGCACGCGCGCTTTTTCTTCTTGACAGGAAACCGCATACCTTGGCATACTCGGCTCGTGGACGATAAGAAATCCATGGTTCTGATGGGCCTGGTGATGACCCTTGTCACCTTCGGGTCGCTGGCCGTTCTGTTCGTCTTCATGAAGCCGGCCGGCATCAAGGAGTCGGAAGCCCTTTCGGCGCCCGCGCGCTTCCCGGATTCGGCCTCCCGCATGCCGGTCGCCGGAGCGGGGTCCCAGACGACCGCCCAAGACATGCAGGCGGCCCAGCCCGAGCCCGCCGCCGGCAGCAACTCCTCGCTCTCCATGCTCCAGAAGGACCCCGGGGTCCAAGGCGGGGTCGGGGGCCCCACGGGCCTCCTCGGCGCCGACGCGAACAAGGCCGCCGCCTCGGGCGACGCGGCCGGCCTCATCGGCGGCCTCAAGAGCGAGAACGAGGCGGAGAAGCGGGCCCAGGCCAATAAGGCCAAGAAGGCGGCCCAGTACACCCGGGACGTGCTCCAGCTCGTCGTGGATACCGTCAAGGACATCCAGCCCCGGTGGTACAAGGACTACCTCGGCAACCGCAACCTCAAGCGCATCGCCGACGACTACGACAAATCCCTGGACGTCCGGGCTTTCGTCGAAGACCTCGCCGACTCCAAGGATTTCATGAAGATGCTCGGCGCCAAGGCCGGCACCTCCGGGATGAAGGCCGTCATGGGCTCCCTGTTCGCCGACGAGCGCCTCTCCCGCGACCTCAAGAAGATCTTCGTCGAGAACATCGAGAGCACGAAGCTGGCCGCGGCCGTGCGCAAGTTCGGCCGCAAGTGCTACCTCCCGGAGGACATGCTCGCAGGCGTGCCCAACGAGGAGGGCGCGGAGGCGGCGAAGCCGAAGGCTCCGGCCCGCAAGCCGATGGTCAAGCCCAAGCTGAAGCTCCAGGGCGGCGGCTTCAACCGCACCGGCGGCGCGGGCGGGAACACCAATTTCAGCCCGCAGCAAGGCGGCGGGCAGACGCAGCAGGCGATGCCCCAGATGCCGGTCGACCCCAACAACCTCGACATCGAGAAGCTCAAGAAGCAGTACGGGAGCCGCTGAACGGATTTCAGGGAGGCCTGACCATGCCCCACGTCGTGACGGAGAAGTGCCTCGGCGAGCGCTACGCGCACTGCGCGGAGGTCTGCCCGGTCGAGGCGTTCCGGCCCGGGACGCACAACGGCGAGCCCCTCATGGTCATCGACCCGGAGGTCTGCATCGACTGCGGCGCCTGCCTGCCGGAGTGCCCCATCGGCGCCATCGTGGGCTCTGTCGACGAGAACCCGGAGTGGGCCAAGACCAACGCCGAGCTCGCGCCCAAGTTCAAGGACAACCCGAAGGCCGAGAAGCGCCCGGGCAACGACCCGCCCCGCAAGCCGGGCAACCAGCTCGTCAAGTAGGCGGCCCCGGGCCGCGATGACCTTCATCCACCTCTCCCCGCGAGACTTGGCAGGAGCCAAGGTCTCGGGACTCAGGCCCGTGCCTTTCGAGAAGGGCCTCCTCTCCGGCGCCGGCTCCCTCGAGAGCGCCCCCGTCGAGTCCCTCTTCCGGTTCGACCGCCTGGTCGGCTCGTGGAACGCGGACGTCCCCCCGGGCTCGTCCGTGGAGATGTCGGTGCAGGTCCGCTCGGGCGGGGACTGGTCGGGCTGGTTCAAGCTCGCGCGCTGGCAGGAAGGCGCCTCGACCAGCTTCGAGCCGCAGGCCGACGCCTGGGGCTCGGTGGACGTGGACACGCTCAAGCTCAAGAAGAAGGCCGACGCCTTCCGCTACCGCTTCGCGCTCGAGAAGGGCGGCCGCCGCGTCCCCCTCCTGCGCCGCATCGCCGTCGCCGTCGACGACCTGTCCAAGCCCCGCCTCCCCTCGCCCCCCTTCGAGCCTGGGCCCTGGGCGCGCGAGCTCGAGCTCTCCCCCCTCTCGCAGTCGGAAGGCCCGGAAGAGCTCCGGGGCGACATCTGCAGCCCGACCGCCCTCACGATGGTTTTGGGCTTCTGGGGCCGCCGCTTGAGCCTGGAGGAGACCCTCGGCCTCGTCCTGGACCATCGCCCCGGCATCTTCGGGAACTGGACGCTCAACGTCGCGGCGGCGGCCTCTCAGGGGCTCTCGGGCGAGGTCGCCTGGCTGGATTCGCTCTCCGCCCTGCAGGACGAGATCGCCGCCGGCCGCCCGGTCGTCGTGTCCATCACCTTCGCCGAGGGCGAGCTCACGGGCTCCCCCCTGAAGAGCACCCGGGGGCATCTCCTCGCGGTGGCGGGCTTCACGCCGGAGGGCGACGTCGTCGCCTACGACCCCGCCGCCCGAGACCGTTCCGGCGTGCGCGGAGTGTACCGGAGGGCCGAGTTCGAGAAGGCCTGGCTGTTCAACAAGCGGGGGCTGAGCTACCTCCTCGGCGAACGCTTCCCCGAGGTGCTCCGGGCGGCCGCGGTGACCGCGGACCTGCGCCTCGCCCCGAAGGAGTCTTCCAAGCCGAACCTCATGGACCGGGGGCTCGGCACGCAAGTCCTCTACGGGGAGCGCGTGCTGGCGCTCGAAGCCAAGAAGGACTGGGTCCGCGTCGAAGCCCTCGAGCAGGAGCACCACGCGGCCGACGGCACCTGGCACGGCTATCCGGGCTGGGTGCGCGCCGAGGCGCTCTCCAAGGGGCTCCTCTCCTTCCGCCCCGACGCGGTGCTCCGGGGCAAGAGGACCGAGGTCTGGGGCGTCGAAGGGCTCACCCTCCCGCTGGGCGCGCAAGTCGCTTACGCGGAGAAAGCGGCCTCGGTCCCCGCCCCCCGCGGGAGCATCCTCCTCCCCGACGGCCGCTTGGTGCAGGTGGACCCGGGGCACCTGCGCCCCCTCGGGGTCCCCTCGGGGGTGGACCGGCGGGAGATCCTGGAGACCGCGGCGCTCTTCCTGGGCGACCTCTACGTCTGGGGCGGGCGCTCCAGCATGCAGAGGAGGCCCGGCTGGGGCGTGGACTGCTCGGGGCTGGCGAACCTCTCCTACCGCTCCGTCGGGGTGGCCATCCCGCGCGACGCGGACGACCAGTCGCGGCGCGCCCGGCGCCTGCGCCGCGAGGAGCTCCAGCCCGGCGACCTCGTCTTCCTGAGCGTCGACGAGAGCGCCGGACGCGTCGACCACGTCATGCTCTACACCGGAGGCGAGGGCCTGCTCGAGAGCCGCTCCTCCTCCGGCAAGACCCTTCGGACCACCTTCACCGAGCGCTTCGGCGCCCCGCTCTCCGCGCTCGAGTCCGGGTCCGTGGTCGTCGACCTGAGCGCGGCCCAGCCCTACCGGCGCAGGATCTTCTTCGGGGGCTTCCTGCCTTGACCTTCCTGCTCTCGCTCGCCCTCTGCCCGCTCATCGCTTTCGCGCAGCCGGAGGGCCAGAAGGCCTTCCCCTCCGTCGAGGCTCCGGCCCCGCCGGCGGCCAAGCGCGCGGCCAGGCCCAAGGCGAAGCGCGTGCGGCCCCAGCCCAGGCCCGCGTCCAAGGCGAGCGGAGAGGTCGCCCTGAGCACCGTCCCGGTCATGGTCACCTACCCGCCGGAGAACCTCGCCGTGGGCGACGTGCGCTCGATGTTCATCTTCGGCTCGGTCAGCCACCCCCGTCGTCCCTTCCGCATCAACGGCAGCACGGTGAGCGTCCACCCCAAGGGCGGCTTCCTGGCGTATCTGCCGGTCGAGCCCGGCTCCTTCACCTTCCGCTGCGAGCTCGAACTGCCGCGCGGGACGACCGTATGGACGCGCACCATCCGCGTCGCCTCCTCCGCCCCCCCCGCGCCCGGCGTGTTCGCCATCCAGACCGAATCCGTCCAGCCCGCCGAGGACGTGGAACTGCGCCCCGGAGACTGGCTGAACGTGAGGATGCGGGCCTCCCCCGGCGGCGTGGCCACCTTCTACCTGCCGGGAGTCGCGAAGGCCCTGCCCATGGCCGAGACGAGGAGCGGCACGTATGAAGGCGCCTACCAGATCCGCTCGAGCGAGAGGTTCCAGGACGCGGAGATCACCGTGGGTCTGCGGGGCGCGGGCCGCGCGCAGGTCCAGGCCCTCGCGCGCGGCCGGCTGAGCGTGACCCCCCAGCCTCCCGGCGCCGTCGTCGTGCGCTCCGAGGGGATCGTCAACGTCCGCAGCGGCCCGGGCAGCGGCTACATCCTCTTCCCTCCGCAGGGGACGCGCTTCCTGGCGACCGGGCGCAGCGGCTCGGAGCTGCGCGTCGAACTCTCCGCCCGCCTCTCGGGCTGGATCCCCGAGCGGGCGGTGGACTGGGCGGCCCCGGGGACGCCTCCTCCCAGCGCCGTGCTCGGCAGCATCTCGCTGGCGGCCGCCGACGACGCCAGCGTGCTCTCGCTCGACCTCAGCCAGAAGGTCCCCTTCCAGGTCGAGGAAGCCGCCGACCTCTCGAGCCTCAAGCTCCGGCTCTTCTCCACGACCGGCCACACGAACTGGATCGTCTACGACCAGGCCGACGATTTCGTCCGGCAGGTGAACTGGAGCCAGCCCGAGACGGGACTGACCGAGGTGGACATCCTCCTCGGCCCCGGCCGCATCCTCTGGGGCTACGACGCCTCCTGGCGCGGCGGCCAGCTGAGGCTCGAGCTGCGCAAGCCGCCCAAGCTGGCTCCCGCGCCCGCCTCCGTCCTCAAGGGACGCACCATCGTGCTCGACCCGGGCCACGGCCCCGGGGCCCCCGGCGCGGTCGGCCCGCGCGGCACCTGGGAGGAGGCCGTGAACTTCGCCCTGGCCAGGGACCTGCAGGCCCTCCTCGCCAAGGACGGCGCCCAGGTCGTCTTGACCCGGGGGGCGAAGGAGGACGACGTCTCCCTGCCCGAGCGCACCAAGCGCGCCTTCGCCAAGCGCGGCGAGGTGTTCGTGAGTTTGCACAACAACGCCCTGCCCGACGGAGACAACCCCTTCGAGCGGCCCCACGGCTACTCGGTGTTCTACTACCACCCCCACAGTTTCGCCCTGGCCGAAGCGGTGTACCAGGCCTATAAGAGGCACGCCCCCAACCCGGGCGAGGGCCTGCGCTACGGCAACCTCTACGTCGCCCGCGCGACCCAGATGCCCTCCGTCCTCACCGAGTCGATCTATATGATGTACCCGGAGCAGGAAGACCTCCTGCTCGACCCGGCCAAGCGGAAGAAGTTCGCGCAGGCCCTCGTCGAGGGCATCAAGCAGTTCCTGGAAGGCGAGCGCCGGCGCCAGACCGGCTCGCCCAAGCCCAAGAAGACCTGAGGAGCCCATGAAACGATCCGCCGCCGCCCTGACCCTCCTGCTCGCCGCCGCGCCGGCCTTCGGCGCGCCCAAGCCGGCCAAGGCGAAGCCCCAGGACGTGAACGCCCGGGTGGAAGACCTGCTCAAGCGGATGACCCTGGAGGAGAAGGTCGGGCAGATGACCCAGCTGACCTTGGGCTGCTTCATGAAGGAGCAGGCCGGCCCGGACGGCGCGCACCTGCTCGACGAGGAGCGCCTCGAGCAGGCGGTGGCGGGCAAGGCCCTGGGCTCCATCTTGAACGTGGGCAACAACTACGCCTACGACCTCAAGCGCTGGCACGCCCTCGTGACGAAGATCCAGGACCTGGCCCTCAAGAAGACCCGCTTAGGGATCCCGGTGCTCTACGGCATCGACTCCATCCACGGGGCGACCTACGTGCGCGGGGCCACCCTCTTCCCCCAGCAGCTCGCCCAAGCCGCCGCCCGGGATGTGAGCATGGCCCGCCGCATCGGCGAGGTCTGTGCCCTCGAGACGCGCGCCGCGGGCCTGCCCTGGAACTTCAGCCCGGTGCTCGATGTCGGCCGCCAGCCCCTCTGGCCGCGCCTTTGGGAGACCTACGGCGAGGACCCCACCCTGGCCTCGGCCCTGGGAGCGTCCTACGTGCGCGGCCTCCAGGGCGACGCCTTCAACGACGCGCCCTTCCCCTCCGACCGCGTGGCGGCCTGCATGAAGCACTACGTAGGCTACAGCTTCCCCTTCACCGGCAAAGACCGCACCCCGGCCTTGCTCGATGAGCGCTCCCTGCGCGAGTTCTTCCTCCCGCCCTTCGAGGCCGCCGTCTCTGTCGGAGCCCCGACCGTGATGGTGAATTCGGCGGAGATCAGCGGCATCCCGGGCCACGCCAACGGCTACCTGATCAACGGCGTCCTCAAGACCGAGCTGAAGTTCGAGGGCTTCGCGGTCTCGGACTGGGAAGACATCATCCGTCTCCACAAGCGCGACCGCGTGGCCGAGACCCCCAAGGAGGCGGTGCGCATGGCCGTCATGGCCGGCGTGGACATGAGCATGGTCCCTTCGGACCTCAGCTTCTACGACCTCCTGCTCGAGCTGGCCAAGGAGGGCGCGGTGCCCGAGAGCCGCCTCGACGACGCGGTGCGCCGCATCCTCAAGGTCAAGATGCGCCTGGGGCTCTTCGAGAACCCGTACCCCGACCCCAAGCTGGCCTCCCGCGTGGCCTCCAAGGAGGCGACGGAGCTGAATCTGCGCGCCGCGCAGGAGTCCCTCACCCTGCTCAAGAACGAGGGCGGCCTCCTCCCGCTCAAGAAGAACGCGAAGGTGCTGGTGGCCGGCCCGACCGCCGACCTCCTCTCCGTGCTCAACGGCGGCTGGACCATCACCTGGCAGGGCAGCGAGGAGGAGCGCTACCCGAAGGAGAAGCTCACCCTGCTCGAGGCGGTGCAGGCCAAGCTCGGCGCGGCCAACGTGACCTACGTGCAGGGCTCGACCTTCACGGCGGAGGTCGACATCCCCGCCGCGGTCGAGGCCGCCCAGGCCGCCGACGCGGTGATCCTGGCTTTGGGCGAGGAGCCCTACACCGAGACGCCGGGCAACATCGACGACCTGACCTTGGACGAGCCCCAGCTGAAGCTGGCCGAGGAGCTGGCCAAGACGGGCAAGCCGGTGGTGCTCGTCCTCATCGAGGGCCGCCCGCGCATCATCCGCCGCATCGAGGGCAAGATGCAGGCCATCGTGATGGCCTACCTGCCCGGCATGGAGGGCGGGCGCGCCCTCGCGGACGTGCTCTTCGGCGACGCGAACCCGAGCGGGAAGCTGCCCATCACCTACCCGCGCTGGCCCAACGCGCTCACGCTCTACGACCGCAAGCCGCTCGAGGACGCGGACGGCAACGGCTACGCCCCGCAGTTCCCCTTCGGCCACGGGCTGAGCTACACGACCTTCCAGTACTCCGGCCTGGCCCTCGACAAGGCGTCCCCCAACGAGAACGAGGTGCTCGGGGTGAGCGTGAAGGTGACCAACACCGGGACGCGGGCCGGCAAGGAGGCGGTGGAGCTCTACCTGACCGACCTTTACGGCAGCGTCTCGCGCCCGGTCAAGCAGCTCAAGCGCTTCACGAAGGTGCTCCTCGCCCCTGGGGAGACGAAGAGGGTGGAGTTCACCCTGAGCCGGCAGGATTATTCGTTCATCGGAAGAACCAACCAGCGCGTCGTGGAGCCCGGCCGCTTCCGCGCGGCCGTCGCGGACCAGAGCGCGGAGTTCGAGCTCCAGCGCGACCTGCGGTAGAGACCGGGAACCCCGTCCTCATATTGCGCGGCAGGGCCTGCCGGCGATGGGGCCCATCTGCCTCTGCTCGCATCTCCCTCGGTCTAATGGCTGCGCAACCGGCAGATCCGACCCATCGCCGCCACCCGCCGCGCTCTTGAAGGGTTCCCGGCTGTCTAAGGCACTTCGACGATCTTGCTGGGGGAGTGCCCCCCCTTCACGAGGCGGATGCGCCCCGGGGGGATGCCCAGCTCATGGCCGAGCAGGGCCAGGACGGCGGCGTTGGCGCGGCCTTCCTCCGGCGGAGCTTTCACCCAGACCTCGTAGTGGTCGGGCGCCTTGCGGAGGATCTCGTTCTTCCTGGAGTCCGGGTGGACGCGCAGCTTGATGAACATGAAGGGTTCGGGGTGCTCGGAATCGAACCGAGAACCTCCTGGTCCCAAACCAGGCGCTCTGCCAATTGAGCTACACCCCGTCGGCCGGATTATACAACCTATGCTCAATTATGGCACGTAGCGCGTGAGCGGCCCGGTGACGGAGCCCGGCACGGCCGCGGTGTTGAAGACGACGCCGAGGTTGGAGGGGTCGGCCTCGGGCGTCGCGTAGGCGCTGATGGAACTGCCCTCGAGCTCGCGGCCGCCCAGGAAGTAGAAGCCCTTGTGGACGCCCGCCTCGGCCTTGCCGTCGACGATGCGCACGGCGAAGACCAGGGTCGGCTCGCCGACCTCGTCGGCTCGCAATCCCACCGCGCGCGAGAAATGGCGCGGGTCGATGCGGCACTCGGTGAGGACCTGGGTGCCGTTGCCGTAGATGGGGTGGATGTTGGCCCACATCGTCTTGTCGTCCGTGGTGGTGCGGCAGCGGTAGCGCCAGCGGCTGCCGTCGTTCTTGTTGATGGTGAGGACGAGCTTCGAGTCGCCGAGCCGGCGGGTGGAGGGGTCGAGCTTGAAATCGTACTGGACTTCGTAAGACTGCCAGCCGAAGCGGGAGGGGAGCTCGATGAAGCGGCCGGTGGTGCCGAAGCCGCCCTGGTCGGTCACGGAGTATTTCTCGGCGAAAGCGGGGGCCGCGAGGGTCAGGGTCAGGAGCGCGAGCAGGGTCTTCTTCATGGCTTCCTCCCGTCGCTACTAAGGTATCGCGCGCGCGTTACGGGGGTATTAAAAAGTTGTTACAAGAATGTTAACAGGCTAAGATAGGCCCATGCCCGAGCGGGTGGTCTTCCACGACCCGGCCTACCCCTCCTCCTGGGTCGCGGAACCCGGGGTCATCGCCGAGTCGCTGGAGCACTTCGGCGGCTACCGCATCCTGGGCGCCAAGGCCCTGAAAAGCTGGATGGAAGAGCGGATTTCTGCTGGTATTCCCAACACGATCTGCGTCATGGCCCAAGGGGTGGCCCCGGACACGGTGTACGAGAGCCCCGATGCCTCCTGCCTCATCCGGCGCTACATGGACGCCGGGGGCCGGGTGGTCTGGATCGGCGACATGCCCTTCGTATTCATGGGAAGCCGGTTCAGGGGGAAGGTGGACCGCTGGGCCTGGCACGCCGTGCTGGGCCTGCACCTGCACCGGGGCATCCTCCACAAGTCCTGCGAGGTGCCCCCCGAGGGGCTGACTTGGGGCGTCCCGCAGGGGCATGGGGAGTCGGGCGCCATCTGCGCGAAGGCCTCGGAGGTGAGCGCGGCTCTGGTCGTCCACGGCGAGTACGCGAGCACCTTCTTCCTGAACCTGAACCCGGCGTTCCCCCAGAGCGGGTTCCTGCGGGTGAGCGGGGGCGGCTTTAGCGCGGACGGGGCCGGCATCGACCTCCTCCTGCGCCTCTCGGCCCACGGCATCGGCGAGGCCAGGCCGGGGCATTGGCTGTTCCACGAGGAGCCCGCGCCGGCGTCGGCGGAGCCCGGCCTCCCGGGTGAGCTGGTCGAGACGGGCGAACTGCGCGTGGACCGCGCGCGGGCTCTCGAGAAGCTGATGGACTATCAGCTCCCCGACCCGGCCCTTTTCGTGCTGCCCTGGGTGCGGGCCGCCGCGGCGGCCGGCGCCCAGCGGGTCTTTTTCCACAAGGAGCCGGAGGGGCTCCTGATGCGCTTCGACGGCGAGCTCTTCACCCGCGGGAACCTGGAGGACCCCTGGGCCGCCTTGTTCGCCGAGGAGCCGCGGGAGGGGCGGGACGCGCACGCGGCCCGGCGCCAGCTGGCCCTGGGGCTCTTGGGCGCCCTGCGCACCCGCCCGACGGAGCTGAGGGTGCAGTCCGGGGACTGCGCCCTGCTCGCGCGGGGGCTCGACGACCTGAGCGTCTCCAGCCTCCAGCCCGGCGAGCCGCAGACGCTCATCCGGGTGCGCTGGCGGTTCTGGAGCCGCACCCGGAGCAACCTCGTCGGGCAGGCCCTGGAGGCCGTGCGGAAAGCCTGCCTTCACAGCCGGCTGAAGATCCGCATCGAGGAGGAGGAGCTGAAGGCCCCGGCTGAGGCGGAGGGTCTGCCCTCGGTGTCTTTCGAGGCCGAGAGCGTACGCGGCTGGCTCACCGTCCCCCCTCCCCTGGCCTTCGCGAGCCGCCTGGAGATCCACCAGCACGGAGTCCTGGTCGGGCGCTCCGAAGTGTGGACATGGCCCAACAACGTGACGGGCTGGGTGGACACCGACCGGATCGGGCTGAATCTGTCCCAGAGCGGGGTGGTGCGCGACGCGCGCTTCGACGCCCTGATGGCGGCCCTGGCCGGGCCCATCCAGGAGCTGACGATGAAGGTCCTGCCGCTCGTGGAACGGGATCTGCCCGAGGCCGCCCGCCTGGCCATGGCCAGCCCATACTGCCGGGCGCAGTGGGCGGCGCACGCGGAACATCCGGTGTCCTTCGACGTCAAGACGGCCCGCTGGAAGCGCGGCGTTCTGGGGGCGAAGCTCCTGCGGATGCTCCAGTTGGACAGCCGGGCTTCGACCCTCGAGCTCATCCGCAGGACGGCGTGGCTGGCCTGCTGGCTGAGGATGGGCGCCGGCTCGGTGCCGAAGGAGACTCCGCTGTACTTCAGCGCCGACGGGGGCGTCCTGTCGCAGGGCCGGCTCGAGGAGCTGGCCGCCGGCGGGGAGCTGCGCTACGTCACGAGCCCCAGGCCCGACCTGCCGGACGGGAAGGACGTCTTATGGGCGACGGGCTGGAGCGACTGGCGGCCGCTGGAGGCGTTCAAACTGAAGTGCGTGGACTAGAAATGGGGCCGGGGAGATTTGGTAGAATGGCTTCATTGCCCGATGGTGTAATGGTAGCACGAGTGGCTCTGGACCACTTAGTCTAGGTTCAAATCCTAGTCGGGCAG
>DMEZ01000025.1 GCA_003450735.1 Elusimicrobiota bacterium
CCCCCCCGATAGGGGAGCCGACTGTTCTTCGCGGAGGGCATTTTCAATGGATAGGTTCATGCCATGGCCACAAACAGGCCAGGGCCTAAGGGCCCATACCAGAATTAGGCCTTCGGAGAGCTCTGACTCATGCGCTGAAAGGTCTCAGGACGAGGTGGCCCGGCTCCGGGAAGTTGCTGATTATTCGCCGAACAGGCGGACCTTGAGCTCGAAAGAGAAGCGGCGGAAGCGGCGGTTGCCTCCCTCGAAGTTCTGGTCGTAGTCCAGGGCGAGGGTCGTCCTAGGCGCGAGGGCGAACTCGATCCCGGCTCCGGCCGTGGGAGCCCAGTAGAAATCCCGGCGCAGCTCGGTCGTCTCGTAGACCCCCTCGTCGTCGGGCTCCCGGGTCTCTTCCCGGGAGTCCACGTACTGCACCCCGCCGGAGAGGTAGGGCGTGAAGCGCAAACGCTCGCGCAGATCCAGGCCGGCGAGCTTAAGGAAGGAGAGCTTGGCGTACTTGAACTCCGCGGCGCGCACCCGGGTCTCGGAGGTGTACGCCTCGCCGCTGAGCTTCGAGAAGGAGTCGTTGTAGCTGAGCTCCAGCTCGTAGCTGAACCGGCTGGGGGCCTCCTTGCGGCTGGAGACCAGCCCCAGACTCAGGGTCGGCCCCCAGTCGTAGTCGTTCCAGTTGGCTTCCCGCCCGACGCTGCCGCGCAGGCCGACTTCCAAAGAGTCCAGGACCGAGGCGCCCTCGTCTTCGGCCGCGGCGGGAGCGGCCAGGAAGGCCAGGCCTAGGACGGCCGGAAGGAGGGTCTTCACGGGGAGAGTATAGCTTGGCGGGGCCCCCCCTGTCCTTCGGGCCCATGCGCGTAGGCCCTCCGTCCCCCGTTCCTGGGGCCCCAATGCCCCATGGGCGGCCCGGCCAAAAAGGCGGGCATCCTGGTCGACGACGTGATCGTCAAGATGAACGGCAAGGTGATCGAAGACCCCGGCGAGTTCCTCGCCGCGATCCACCACAAGATGCCCAAGGACGCGATCACCCTCACCGTGCTGCGCGAGGGCAACGAGATCGAGCTGAAGGTGGTCCTCGAGGCGGGACAGCCGCGGCAGCCTCAGCGGATCGCGGCCATCGGCTTCAGCACGGCTTCCTGAGCAGCAGCCCGAACAGAGCCAGCCACGCGGCCGCGGCGCCGAGCGCGAAGAGCGCCCAGCGCCGCGGCTTGAAGTCCAGCCTCAGCTCGAGCGTCGCCTCCGGAGCCGCGTCGGCGGGCAAGCGCACCTTCGAGAACAGGCCGTCCTGCTCCAGCAGGACGGGCCGGCCGCCGAGGCGGGCGCGCCAGCCGGGATAGAAAGGCACCGAGACCTTGATCTCCGAGGCGCTCTCGGGCGCGACGCCGATGGCGAGCAGGCGCTCGGGCCGCGGGAGCGCGACCTGCATCCTTCCGGACAGCCCCCCCTCCCCGTCCGCGTACGCGGCCAGCGTCCAGGGCGAGGGCGCCGGCAAGAGACGGCCGCCCGCGTCGATCTTGAAGGCCACCCCCGCTTTCTTCATCCAGGGCGTGTCGTGGCGCGTGAGGTAGCTGCGGCTCGCGTCGGCCGCGGGCTTCCCCTCGCTGGCCGCGGCCCAGGCCGGGAACGCCTCCAGGAAGAAGGCCTCGTAGCCGTTCACGTTCATCGCGCGGTAGAGCAGGGTCTTGTCCGGCGCGGCGTGGGCGGGGTCGGTGAGGACCCTCAGGGGAGCGCCGGCGGCGGCCTCGACGATGTGCGGCTTAGGGGTCAGGTAGGGGCGCGCGTCCTCGACGCCCAGGAAGCGGCGGTCCCAGAGGACGAGCTCCAGCAGGACCGCGGCCAGGATGCTCCAGCGCAGGGCGCGCCCTCTGGACTCGAGGCCCTTCAGTGCCGCCCCGGCGGCCAGGAGCAGCCCCAGCAGGCAGAGCAGGAGGAAGCGCGCGGGGGTGCGCAGAAGCCCCAGCGCGGTCTTCTTGAGGAGCGCGACGTAGACCGGGTTGTTCCCCCCCGCCGCGAGGAACAGCCCGGCGGCGAGGAGCAGGACCGGCGCCTTCGGGCCGCGCCAGAGCCCCGCCGCGGCCAGGGCCAGCGCGGCCAGGCCCGCGTACATGGAGGCCGTCTCGAAGAACACCGAGGGCGGGCCGCCGAAGCCGCCGCCCGGGAGACCCAGCGCGCCCGGGCTCACCCAGCTCTTGAGCTCGGGGAGGCCGACCGAATAAGCCGTCGAATAGTCCAGCGGCCAGGCGGCGCGCACCGAATGGGCGAGGAACTCCCAGGTGAGCGGCCACTGCATGAGGGCGAGGGCGAGGGCCCCGAGGCCTTCCAGGACGAGCGCTCCGAGCCGGCGGGGCGCTCGCGCCCCGCACCAGAGCGCCATGCCCAGGGCGTTGATGACGAGGAACTGCGGGTGTCCCGAGAGGAACTGCAGGGCCCAGACGAGGGCGAGCAGGCCGCTCAGGCCGGATTCCATCGCCAGCCAGGCCCAGGGCACCCAGGCCAGGGCCGCGAGCTGGGTCGGGATCCCCATGGTGACGCGGTAGACCAGGAAGGGCGAGAGCGCGTAGGCGCAGGCGAGGGTGAAGGCCGAGAGCGCGCTCAGCTTCTTGCGCCGGGCCAGCAGGTGCGTCCCCAGCGCCGCCCAGATCCAGTGCGCCAGGAGATCCCAAGACAAAGCCAGGGTCATCGGGAAGAAGAGGCCGAGCAGGGAGACCGGGTAGAACACCGTCGCCTGCGGGTTGGCCAGCAGGGGTACGCCCCCGAAGATGTAGGGGTTCCAGCCCGGCAGGCGGCCGGCCTGCAGCGCGCTCACGGCCAGGTGGCGCAGGGGATGGTGGTAGGCGAGCAGGTCGCCGTAGCCGGCGGGGACGAGGCCCAGGACGAGCCCCGCCGGGGCCAGCAGGGCGAGCGCGAGCAGGGCGAAGAGGGCCAGGAGGACGAAGTCCTGCCGCTTCACGAAGGCCTCCAGCCGTCCAGGCGCAGGCGCAGCACCCATAGCCAGCCCGCCGCGAGCCGGCCGAGCGAGAGCTTCGAGCGCCCGGCTTTCCTCTCGAGGAACTCGATGGGGACCTCCTTCATGCGCAGGCCCGCGCGCGCCGCGCGCCAGTACACCTCGTGCACGATGGAGGGCCCGCTCGAGCGCAGGGTCGCGGGCTCGACGGCCTCGAGGGCCCGGCGGCTGAAGCAGCGGAAGCCGGAGTTGGGGTCCTCGAGCGGCAGGCCGAGCACGCTCCTCGCGTAGGCGGCCGAAAGGGCGGTGAGCCGGCGCCGGAGCGTCCCGCGCTCCTCGTCCTTCCCTCCGGGGACCCTGCGCGAGCCCACGGCCACGTCGCAACGGTCCATCGCGGCCAGGAGCTTCGGGACGTCCTCCGCGCGGTGGGAGAGGTCCGCGTCCATCTCGACGAGGAAGTCCGCCCCCCCCTCCAGCGCGTAGAGGTAGCCCTCCCGCCCGGCGAGGCCGCGGCCCCGCGGCCCGCGGCGGCGGATCACCTTCACCCCCTCGACCCCCTCCGCCTCCTGCGCCGTCCCATCGGGACTCGCGTCGTCGAGCACGACCACGTCGAGCCCCAGGGCCCTCAGCCTGCGCGCGAGTTCGGCGGCGCTGCCGCGCTCGTTGAAGGTCGGCAGCATCGCGAGCGCCTTCATCGCAGCAGTCTCCGGACCTCCGAGACGACCCGCTCCGGCGGGATGCTCGAAAGGCAGTGCGTCCGCGCGGCGCAGCGGGGACGATAGAAGCAGGCGCAGCCGCGGGGCGGAGTCAGCACGGCGCCGCGGCCGTACACGTCGAGTTCCGCCGCCGAGGTCGGGCCGACCAGGGCGACGAGGCCGCGGCCGAGGGCGGCTGCGACGTGCAGGGCCAGGGTGTCGGTTGTGACGAGGGCGCCGCAGAGGCCGACGAGGGCGGCGAACTCCCGCAGGGGCCGTGGGCCTGGGGCGAGCACTCGGGCCTCGCCCACGCTGGCCAGGATGCGGCGGTTGCGCGCCTTCTCGCCGGCGCCGCCGAAGAGGAGGACGGGGCGGCCGAGGCCCGCGAGCGCCTGGAGCAGGCGGACGGAGGCCTCGACGGAGAGCTGCTTGGAGGGCCAGCGCCTGCCGGCGCCCGGGTTGAAGCCGACCGCGGTCCCCGGAAGGAAGCCGTGCTTCCGGGCGAAGCGGCGGGCACGGGCCTTCTCGGCCGGACTCAGGCGAAGGACGGGCCGCGGGGCGGGGCCGGTGGACCCGAGGATGTGCAGCCAGAGGTCCGAATAGGTCAGGCGGTTCGCCTTCTTGAGCGCGTCGGCCCGTTGGCGGCCCCCGTCGGGGTCCCGGCGCAGGAGGCTCATGTCGTAGTAGGGGGCGCTCGAAGGCGTGTAGCCCAGCCCCGGCCGCACGCCGAGGAACTCGCCGCGGCAGGCGCCCTCGGCCGCCCGGGCGGCGGCTTCGGACTCCTCCAGGCTCAGGACGAGGTCGAAATCCCTGGGTAGAGGCCGGCCCAGGATCCAGACGCTCTCGAGGTGGGGGTTGCCCCTGAGCAGGGGGCGCGCCTGCGGGGAGGTCAGCCAATGGACACGGCAGGGCCCGAGGCGCTTGAGGGGAGGCAGGAGGGAGGTCGTGCGCAGGACGTCCCCCAGCGCCGAGCACTTGACGATGAGGACCTTCTTCATGCGAGCCTGCGCAGGCGAAGCGCGCCGAAGGTTGAGAGGGCCGCCAGGCTCAGGAGGGTCAAGGCCAGCCCCCAGCGCCAGCTCGCCGGGTCGTAGCGGAACGCCGCAGTCCAGGGGCCGGCTGGGACGCGCGCCTTCTGGAAGGCCAGCCAGGCCGGCTCGACGGCGAGGGGCCGCTCCCCCTCCGGAGCGAGCAGGCGGGCCTTCCAGCCCGGGAGGAGCGGCTCGGCCAGGAACAGCCAGCCGGGCCCTTCGCCGGACACCTCGAAGAGGTCCTCCCGCGCACGGCGGCTCTCGAGAGGCCGAGCGGGCCCCGTCGGGGGCGAGAGGGGCAGGCCGAAGCTCAGCGCCGAGCCGCCCGTCTCGTCGAACAGCCAGGCGCTCGAAGCGGGCGCCCGGGTCCGGTAGAGCTCCCAGAGCAGCGTTTCCTCGTGAACGAGGCGGTTGGAGCCCTCGACCTTCAGCGGGGTCAGCAGGTAGCGGATGCCCAGCCAGGGGAAGAACTCGGCCGCCGCGTCCGCTCCCGGCCGGGTGAAGAGGAAATCCATGACCTTGAAGCAGGCCGTCGGCGAGAGTGGGTCCCCGAAGTTGGCCGCGGCCCGCAGGCGGTAGGGCGCGTTCGAGATCCCGTAGAGCCGGTGCTTCCAGTCGAAGACGCCCGCCCCGACGTTGCGGTTGAGCGCGACGGGGGACAGCAGGTAGCGCCCCCCCTCCAGTTTCTCCTGCAGATGGCGGACGAGGGGGCCCGCGGAAGTGAAGAGCGAGCGCGGCGCCAGCGGCATCGAGCCGGCCGCGTAGAGGGAGAGCTCGAGCGCCATGGCGAGCAGGGCCGCGGCGCGCCAGCGCGGAGGCAGAGCGCTCAGGCCTTTGGCGGCCAGATAGGAGAGCAGCGGGAGGGCGAGGTAGAACAGGTTGCCGGGGTAGCGGATGAGCTTGAGCGGGGGCAGGGCTTCCCAGGCCCAGCGCGAGCCGAGCATCAGCGCCCCGACGCCGGCGAGCAGGAGCGCCGCGCCCAGCCGTTCGCGGCGCGGGAGGCGGGCGAGGCCCCAGAGGGCCGCTGCCGCGCCGGCGAAGCCCAGCCAGCTGCACTTCCACCACTCCATCGCGGGGGCGTAGCGCCCCGCGGCGGTGAGGAGCGGGCTCACCCAGCCGAGCAGGTCGCGCCAGTTGTAGCCGTAGAGCAGGGCCTCTTCGATCGGGATGCCGGACGCCCTTCTCGACAGAAAGAAGAGCTCCGCTCCCGGGATGAGCAGGCAGGCCGCGAGGGCGGCGGCCAGAACGCCGGCGACCACCCAGGCGCGCGCGGCGTCCCGGAAGAAGGCGGCTCCCCGGCCGGCCTCGGCCACGGCGGCGGCGCTCCAGGCGGCCGCCGCCAGGCCGATGAAGATGGGCGGGAAGCCGGCGAGGAAGGCGGCCGCCAGGGTCAGACCCAGCAGGGCGGGGCGGCGGAAGAAGAGGAGCGTCGCCGGCAGGAGGCTCAGGGTGGAGAGGTGGTTGAGGAAGGGGATGCGGCTGAACAGCCCTCCGCCCAAGGCGTAGAGGATGCCCCCGCCCAGGGCCGGCGCCCAGCCCAGGCGCAGGCTCCTCAGCCAGAGGGTCATCAGCCAGCCGGCCAGCCAGTAGTGAGCGGCGTGGAAGAGGGCCAGGGCGTCGCTGAAGCCGAACAGGAAGAACGGGAGCTGGCCCGGGTAGAACGCGGCGTTCTGCATGCGCGCGGCCATCGGCATGCCGAAGTAGGACGAAGCGTCCCAGAGGGGCAGCTGCCCGGACTGGAGAGAGAGGGCCAGGGAGGCCTGCCAGGGGTGGTGGAGATAGGTGAGGTCGCCCCAGAAATACGTCCACCCCCCCAGCCAGACGGGGAGGAAGCGCAGGAGGACGAGCGCGGCGAGGATCGCGGCCGCGGAGGCGGGCATCTCAGTCCTTCTTTTCCCGCATCCCCCAGGCCATGAGGACGGCCCCGACGGTGATGCAGGAGTCGGCCACGTTGAAGACAGGCCAGACGAGGAAGTCGAGGAAGTCCACCACGCAGCCCAGGGTCAACCGGTCGTAGAGGTTGCCGAGCGCCCCGCCGGCGACCAGCACCATCCCGTAGTGCGCCCAGAGGTTCTCCTTCGGCCAGCGCCGCTTGAGGTGCAGGAGGGCGGCCAGCAAAGCGACGGTCACGCCGATGAGGAGGGCGTTGTTGTGCTGGAGCATGCCCCAGGCGGCTCCGGTGTTCTCGACGTAGCTCAGGTGGAAGAAGGGCAGGACCTTGACCGATTCGCGCGGGCGCAGCCAGGCGAGGGCCCAGGCCTTGGTCGCCCGGTCGGCGGCGAAGACGAGCAGGACGATCAGCGGCTGGAGGAAGCGGTGAGCTGTTTCACGCATCGCGCGCAGAGCTCCGGGTCCTCCTGCGAGAATCCCGTGTCCGTCCGGAAGCGCCAGCAGCGCGGGCATTTGGCTCCGGCCGCTTTCTCGGCGCTCACCCAGACGGCCTCGGCCGGGGCGCAGGAGAGGACGGGGGTGTCGCAGGGGCGGCCGGGAGACTTGAGGGCCTGCTCCACCTCGGCGGTCGTGGCGAAGCGTCGGACTTCGACCTCGGAGACGATGCAGAGTTCGGCCCAGGTCTCGGGCGGGAAGGAGCGGATGAACTCGTAGGCGTCGCCGGTGGCCGCGATGAGGGCGCGGGCCTGCAGGGAGGAGCCGATGACCTTCTTGCCGCGCATCTCCTCGAGGACCTTCAGCACGCTCTCCCGCACGCGGAGGATGTCCGCCCACTTGAGCAGGAGCTGCTCGTCGGCCCAGGCGGCGGGCGCGGCCGGGCAGGGCTGTAGGAAGACGCTGTCCGCGGCCGGCCAGGACGAGTGCAGCTCCTCCCCCAGGGCGCGCCTCAGCTCCTGCCAGGCCTCCTCGCAGGTGAAGGCGAGGATGGGCGAGGCCAGGCGCAGCAGGCGCGTGAGGCACTCCCACATGGCCGTCTGGGCGGCCCGGCGCACGGGGTCGCCGGCCGCGAGGGTGTAGAGGGCGTCCTTGCGGGCGTCGAGGTAGAAGGCCGAGAGCTCGAGGTTGCAGAAGTCCGACAGGGCCGTGGCCGCCTTGCGGAAGGCGAACTCGTCGTAGGCTCCCCGGACCGTCCGGTCGAGCGCGGCGAGCCGGGCGAGCATGTAGCGCTCGAGCTCGGGCAGGCGCTCGAAGGGGACGGCGTCCTTGACCGGGTCGAAGCCGCAGACGTTGCCGAGCAGGTACTTGAAGGTGTTGCGCATCTTCCGGTAGGACTCGGTCGGCCCCTCCAGGAGCTTGTTCGAGATGCGCACGTCGTCGGAATAGTCGGCCAGGGCGACCCAGAGCCGGAGCACGTCGGCTCCGAGCTTGCCGATGACCTCCTGGGGGCTGACCGCGTTGCCGTGCGACTTGTGCATCGCGCGGCCCTTGTCGTCCAGGAGGAAGCCGTGGGTGAGCACGGCCTCGTAGGGGGCCCGGCCGGTGAGGGCGACCGCGAGCACGAGCGAGCTCTGGAACCAGCCCCGGTGCTGGTCGGAGCCTTCCAGGTAGAGCTGGCAGGGGACGGCCTTCTCGCCGAGGACCGCCAGCCACGAGGCGCCGGAGTCCACCCAGACGTCCAGGATGTCGGTCTCGCGATGGAAGAAGCGCACCCCGCAGGAGCAGGCGCGCTGGGGCAGGAAGTCCCAGACGAGGGCGGGCGGGTCGTCCTGGGAGGCGGAGAAGGCGACCGGCTTGCCCGGCTCCGTGAACCAGAAGTCCGAGCCCTGCGCTGCCACCCGCTTCTCGAGGGCCTCGAACACGTCCTCTCCGTCGTGGTGCTTGCCGCAGCCGGCGCACTTGAGCATGGGGATGGGCGTCCCCCAGAGGCGCTGGCGCGAGATGCACCAGTCCGGGCGGTTCGAGACCATCGCCGAGATGCGCTCCTTGCCGGCCGCCGGGACCCAGCGGACCTCGTCGATGGCCTTGAGGAGGCGCTCGCGCAGGCCGTCCCTGCCCACGCCCAGGAACCACTGCTCGGTGGCGCGGAAGGCGATGGGGCTCTTGCAGCGCCAGCAGTGCGGATAGCTGTGGGAGATCGTGCCGTGGGCGAGCAGGCGGCCCGAGGCCTGGAGCTCTTCGACGACCCTGGGGTTGCCCTCCTTGAAGATCTGCAGACCCTTGAAGGGCCCGGCCTCTTCCGTGAAATGGCCGGAGGCGTCGACCGGGCAGAGGATCTTGAGGTTGTTCTTCTGGCCGGTGATGAAGTCGTCGAGGCCGTGCCCCGGGGCGGTGTGCACGATGCCGGTGCCGTCCTCCGAGCTCACGTAGTCGGCGAGGACGGCCCGGGACTCCTTGTGCGGGAAGTCGGGATGGTAGGCGAAGGGGGTCTCGCAGGTCAGGCCCGACTCGACGAGCTCCTTGCCGGTCTTGGAGCCCGAGCGGCCGAGCAGCTCGGCGCCGAGCGCCTGGCGCACGGCCTCCAGGCGCGCCTCGGCGACGTAGAGCGAGCGGGGCTTCTCCTCCTTCGGGAGGCGCAGCTGGGCCAGCGTGTAGGTCAGGGCCGGATGGAAGGCCACCGCCTGGTTGGCGGGGAGCGTCCAGGGGGTCGTGGTCCAGACCAGGACGGCCTCGCCGGTTCGGCCCAGCACCGGCAGGGCGACGAACACGGAGGGCGAGGTCTTGTCGTGGTACTCGACCTCGGCCTCGGCCAGCGCGGTCTCGCAGACGGCGCACCAGGACACGGTCTTGAGGCCGCGGTAGATGCAGCCGGCCTGGTAGAGCCGCCGGAAGACCTGGAGCACGGCGGACTCGAAGGCCTGGGACATCGTCTTGTACGGGGTCTCCCAGGAGCCGAAGACCCCCATGCGCTTGAACTCGTCGCGTTGGAGGGCGATGAAGCGCTCGGCGAAGGCCTGGGCCTCGTGCCGGAAGGCGACGAGGTCGCTGACGCCGCGCTTGCTCATCTTCTTCTCTTTGAGCAGGGCGTGCTCGATGGGCAGGCCGTGGCAGTCCCAGCCGGGGATGTAGGGGATCTTGCGGCCCGAGAGGGCCTGGGACTTCATGACGAGGTCCTTGAGGATCTTGTTGAGGGCGTGGCCCATGTGGGTGTGCCCGTTCGCGTAGGGCGGGCCGTCGTGGAGCGTGAAGGGGGCCCCGGAGGCCGCCTCGTTCATGCGCTCGAAGACGCGGGCCTTCTCCCAGAGCTCGAGCCATTGGGGCTCGCGCTTGGGGAGGTCGCCTTTCATGGGGAACTGGGTGCGCGGGAGGTGGACGGTGTGCGACCAGGTTTTCGTCATCGGGTGGGCGATTGTAACAGTTTGCTTCCGACGCGGGCAAGGTAGTATAAACGGGGCATGACCGTCATCCAACGCGCCCTCGACATACCCGTCCCGATCAGCAAGGTCTGGTCCTGGCTCATGGATGTCAGGAGCTGGGACGCCCTGTCCGACGAGTTCATCGGCTCCAAGGGGCGCTACCGCCACCGGGCCCTCCCCGGCCCGGACGGCGGCTCGGCGCTCACGGGCGGCTCCGAGGTCCAGATGCTCGACAGGAAGGACAGGGAGTTCCTCCGCTGGAAGGTGACGGATTGGGAGCCTCCCCGCCGGCTCTCCTACTCGGCCGGCATGGCCGGCTGGCTGCACGGCTTCAACTTCCAGCTGTCCTACGGGCTCGAGGCCGAAGCGGAGGGCGTCACGAAGGTCCGGGCGGACCTGCTCCTGGTCTACACGAACCCCATCCTCGAAGTCCTCAGCCTCGTCCTGCCCGTGCGGTATTTCTACGGCAGGAGCCTGCAGCGGACGCTCGTGCGGATGCGCTCGTCCCTCTCCTGATGCTCCGCGCGATCTACACCGCATCCAGCCGCCTGGCGCGGGTCCTCCCGCGCGGCCTGCTGGAGTCCGCTCTCGAGACCCCGCTGAGGGTCTCCTTCCTCCTCCCCCCCAAGCGTCGGCGGGTCTATGAGAACTTCCGCCGCATCCTGAAGAGCCGCGGCGTGGAGCCGACGGAGGCGGAGCTCTCCGGACTGCTGGAGCGGGCTCTGCGCCACCTGGGGAGGCTCTCCATCGCCATGCTCGCGCGGGAGGACGACCTGGCCTACGCCCGGGAGAAGGTCGACCTGGAGTTCCTTCCCCTCCTGGACGAGGCGCTGAAGGAAGGCCGCGGCGTCATCCTGACCACCTCGAACTTCGGGCTCTTCAACCAGGCCATCCTGGCGATGTTCCAGCGCGGCCTGCCCGTGCGCATCCCCGTCTTCCACAAGAGCCATTACGCGCACATGCCCAACGGCTGGGTGGAGCACTTCCTGAGCGTCGGCGGCGCCTCCAAGGAGTGCCTCCGCACGCTCAAGAAGAACGGCATCGTGCTGGTCCCGACCATGTTCGGCTTCCTCAGCCATCCCAAGGACGTCGAGCTCTTCGGCGCGCCCGCGCGCCTGACCTACGCCCCCGTGCGCCTGGCCGCCGCGACCGGCGCGCCCATCCTCCCCGTCTTCGCCGTGGACGAAGGGGACCGCTGCGCGGCGCGCGCGGAGGGGCTCCTCCGCCACCCGGACGGGGGCTGGCTGGAGGAGACGATGTCCCGCCTGGTCCAGGTCCAGGAACGCTTCATCGCCGCCCACCCCGAGCAGTGGGAGATCCTCGAGGATCCCTGGGACCTGCGGGGGGCGGACCAAAGGGACGCGGTGCTGCGGGTCGTCCTGAAGTTCTTCTAGGGCGGGGCCTACTTGGGCTGCGTGGTGTGCGTCGTGACCTTCTCGCCGCGTTCCCCTTCGAGCGCGTAGGTCGCGTTCCGCTCCTCGGCGACGTCCTGCTGGACGCTCGAGTTCGGGTTGGCCTGCGGGGTGGTCGTGGCCGGGCGGCAGGCGTCCGAGCTCTGGCCGGTGGCGTAGGACTGGTCGGCGCATTCGTCGACCACCTGGCCCTGCTCCTCCTGCCCGTACTGCTGTTGGATCTGATCGGCCTGCTTCTTGGCCGCGTCCGCCATCCCGGCGGCCGCCTTCATCATCGCCATGCCCGCCGCGACGAGGGCGAGCCCGATGCCCAGGATGATGAGGCCGAGCCAGATGGTCGAGTGGAAATACATCAGGGCCGCGCCGACGGCCATCAGGATGGCGCCGAGAGCGAGCAGCATCATGGCGATCATCTTCATCATGCCCGCCTGGCTCCCCATGTTCTTGGCGGCGTCGAGGTTCGGCTGATAGGGGGTGACGTTCTCCCCCGTGGGGACGGTCGGGGCGTCCGGCACCGAGTTGTCGATGCCGGTGGCTCCCGTGCCGACCGGCACGACGGCGCCGGTGGGGTCGATGCCGGCCATCTCCCCGCCCTTGGTCGCGCTTTGGTCGAAGGCGTTGGCCGAGTACTGCCGCGCCTGGGTGTCCGGGGCGGAAGCCGCGCCCGCGGTGGACATCGTGCGCGCGAGCTTGAGCTGGCCCATCGCTCGGCTGGCGGTGCCTCTCGAGGAGCCCATCTTCCGGGCGGAGAGGGCCTGGCGCGCCTTCGCGAAGGCCTTCATCTTGCTGCGGTTCAGGGCCCGGGCCTGATTCCCGAAGGAGGACTTGAGGTTGAAGCCTCCCGCGCCGGAGCCCAGCCCTTTCTTCTCCCCCATGGCCATCATGCCGCCGCCGCTGCCGCCCGAGCCGAACTCCTTGGCCAGCTTCTTGGTGAAGTCCCCGCCGAGCTCGCCCCCTTGGGCCATGTTGCCGAGCAGCTCCGAAACGTCCGGGGTCTGCGGGGTCTCCGGCTCCTTCGGGGCGTCGGCGGCTTGTTCTTCAGCCTCTTTCTTCGCCGCCGCATCCCGCTTCTGCTGTTCTTCCCAGGTCAGCTCGCCCTGGTTGGCGTTGGCCACCATGCCCAGGGACTTGTCGCGGGGGCGGTCGATGAGGGGGCCGCCGCCGTCCATGCTGAGGTCCACGCTCCGCCTCACGGAGGCGGGCAAAGGGGCCCGGCCGAAAAGGGAGAGCGCGGCCACTCCGATGAGGCTGGCCCAGGCGAGCAGGCCGCCCAGGACGAGGTTCGCGCCGTACTTCGAGGCAAAAAAGGCCCCGACGGCCGTCGCGGAGCCTCCGAACATCTTCGAAACCGCCGCGGAGATGGCCCGGGAGCCCAGCAGGCCGGCGCGGGACGCGGCGGCGGCGCCCATCTCGGCTCCCCGGACGGCGATGCCCGGGCCGGAGCTTCCGCCCAGCCAGGCCGCGCCCCGCTTCTTCTCGTCCTCTTCCTTCTTCTTGAGCTGGGGAACGGCGGGGATGGGCGCCGGGGCCGGCGGCGGAACAGGGGCCTTCGCCCCGTTCCCGCTGCCGGAGGGCTTGGCCGAGTGGCGCTTGTCCCTCTGGAAAGGCCTCATCGCACTACTAGCATACGTAGGACCAAAGGCACCCTACAAGGGCCGAAGGACCTAGGCTCCAAGATAGGTCCTTTGCCGCCTTGCGGACGGCGTTGACCGGGGTGGATGAATTAGTTATAGTGCCCCAAGAAATCATGGAGAACATCCTGGGTCTTCATCTGGCGTTCATCGCCTTCTGCATGGGCGTCATCATGCTCGTCCTGCTGGTCTGGACCGGGTTCATCATCTACGTCCTCCTGCAGGTCCGGCGCACGGCCTTGGCGGCCGAGGCGCTCGCCTACGAGGCGCGGGAGCAGGTCGCCCGGCTGCGCGAGGCGACCAGCCTCGTGCACCAGGTGGCGACCCTGGCCGGTTCGGGCTGGATGAAGATCCTCGGAGCGGCCGTCGGCGCGGCGGCGGCCCTCTGGGTGTCCCGCAGCCATCCGCCGCGAGAATAAATAGGGGAGGCCCTCATGTCCGATCATCACAACTCAAGCGACACGTTCATCGCGTTCCTGCTCGGCGGCGTCGTCGGCGCGGCCGTCGGCGTCCTGCTGGCCCCCTGCTCGGGCGAAGAGACCCGGCACAAGCTCGGCGACTGGTTCGACGAGAACCGCCAGAAGGCCAAGGGGTTCATCGAGAAGGAGCGCGAGGTCCTGCTCGCCAAGAAGGCGCAGGTCTCGGCGGCGCTGGAGGCCGGCAAGAAGGCCTACCACGAGACCGGCGGGCAGCACTCCTAAGCCCGCGCTAAGTGCTCGAAAAGATCCGCGGCTTCTTCATCGACAAGCAGTTCATCCGGAAGCGCGAGTTCCTGAAGTCCCTCAGCATCTTCAAGGGGCTCTCCGCGCGCGAACTCGGGCAGCTGCTCCAGATGTTCCACAGCCGCACCTACCACGAGGGCGAGACCCTCTTCCTCGAGGGCGACATCGGGCGGGCTCTCTTCATCGTGGAGTCCGGCCGCATCGAGCTGACCAAGAACGGCCCCGGCGGGCGGAAACAGCCGCTCGCCGAGCTCGGGCCGGGCTCGTTCTTCGGCGAGATGGCCCTCCTTGAGCACCTGCCCCGCTCGGCCAACGCGGCGGCGAAGGAGCGCTCGGTGCTTTTGCTCCTCTACCGCTCGAAGCTCGACGAGATCCTGCACGGCTACCCGCACATCGGGGTCGCCATCATGACTCACCTGGCGCGGCTGCTCTCTTCCCGCCTGCGCCGGGCTTCCGAGAGCATGGCGGCGAGGGGCACGGAGCCGGCGCCGCGCGACGAGGCCGCCGCTTAGTGGCGGAGCCCGCCCCCTCCCGCCGGGTCCCCTTCTCCTGGCCCGCGCTCTTCGCGGCGGGGATCGTCGTCTACCTCCTCTTCAGGATCCATGCCGTCCTCATCCCCTTCGTTTTGAGCTTCGCGCTCGCCTACCTCGTGGACCCCCTCATCCACAACTTCGAGGCCCGCGGCCTCAAGCGCGAGCACATCGTCCTGACCCTCTACCTCGTCATCGCCGTGGCCATCGGCGTCGCGGCGAACTTCCTCCTGCCGGCCATGACGAGCGAACTCTCCCTGCTGCAGGGCCGGGCGGCCTCCTACTACACGGGCATCCAGGACACCTTCGCGAAACTGCAGGCCGAGGTGGCCCAGCGCCTCCCCTGGGGGAGGCATATCGTCGAAAAGATGAGCTTGAAGATGTACAACCCGCTCATGGAGCACCTGCCGAAGCTGCCGACCTACATCCTCGGTCTCGTGCCTCTCTTCTCCCTGCTCTTCCTCGTGCCCTTCATCACCTTCTTCATGCTCATGGACTCCAAGAAGTTCATGCAGCAGGCCATCGACCGCTGTCCGGGCCGACACGTCGAGCAGGTGCTCCACATCTCCAGCGAGATCGACACCTCCCTGGGCAACTACCTGCGCGGCATCATGATCACGGCCGGGATCATCGGGGCGGCTTCCTACCTCGGCCTGCTTGCCCTCGAGGTGGACTACGCCCTGGCCATCGCCGCCCTCTCGGGCGTCTCGAGCTTCATCCCCTACGTCGGGGCCATCGTGGGCGCGCTGGCGGGCGGGCTCGTGGCGTTCTTCCAGTACCATGGATTCGCCGCCCCGCTCAAGGTGGTCGCCCTCTTCACGTGCATCCGGCTGGCGGACGAGGCGCTGGTGCAGCCGCTCATCTCGCGGCACGCGATGCACCTGCACCCCATGGTCTTTTTGCTGGCCCTCATGGTCGGCGGCAAGCTCTTCGGCTTCATCGGCCTGCTCTTCGGCGTGCCCGCCGCCTGCGTGATCAAGGCGCTCATCGGCGTGGCTTGGGACTACTACACCAGCCAGACGCAGGCGGCGGGCCACCTCTCGCCGGAAGGCGTCGAAGTCCCCTACATTTAGCCTGAAACAGCCGCGATCCTCAGCCGCCGGCTACTGCTCTATGATGTTCTTGCGCAGGACGGCGAGGACGTCCTTGGGCAGGCGCGCCGGCCGCCAGGCCGAGTCCACCACGGCGTGGCGCGAGAAGGCGCGGGCGACGATCCGCTCCGGGGCCGGCTTCGCGAGCACTTCGTGCTGGAAGCAGAAGCTGGCCGCGCCGAGCCAGGCGAGCCAGGTGCGGATGCGCACGGTATCCCCCACCCGGCAGGGGGCGTGGTATTCGCAGCGGACTTCGTAGACCGGGGCGCTCAGCCCCTTGGGAAGCACCGGGTAGGATACCCCGATGGAGTTCATCAGCCCGACGCGGCCGTTCTCGAGCCAATGCAGGAGGACCTCGTGGCGGATGAGGCCGGAGGCTTCCGCGTCGGCCGGGACCGCCAGGACCTCGGACTCGTGGACGCCGGCCGCGAGCCGGCCTCCGACGGCAGGAGTCCCCGCCTGGGACAGGCCGGGAGGAGGCGGCGCCTTGAGAGCGCTCGGGGGCTGGGACGGGGTGATCATCGGCTGGGCCGGCCCGGAGGCCGGCTTGGGCGGCTGGGTGGACCGGCCGGGGATGGGCGAGGGCTGGACGCCCAGGATCTTCGCGATGATCGCGTGGATGTTCTCGAGGCTCGCGGGCTTCTTAAGGAAGAAGGTGTTGGGCGAGGAGCGGATCTTCTCCTTGACCTGCTGGACGGTGGAGCCGGTCAGGAAGACGATGGGGGTATGGCAGGTGTCGGTGGCCGAGCGCAGGCGCTCGTAGACGCTCGAGCCTCCGCCCGCGGGCATCTGGAAATCCAGGATGATGAGGTCGGGCTTGCCCTGGTGGGCCTGCAGGACGCCCTGCAGGCCGTCGTAGGCCGCGATGACCTTGTAGTCGAGGCTCTCGAGGCCCTCCTTCAGGGTCTCGACGATGATCTGGTCGTCGTCGATGACGAGGATGGTCTTCTGGGCCATCAGGAGGGCGGCGCCCCCCGCTCGAGGGCGAGCTGGATCTGGCTGCGCATCAGCTCGATGCCGCAGGGCTTGCGCAGGAAGGAGAGCACGTTGGGCTCCTCCTTGAACATGCCCTGGGTCGAGGGGTCGAAGTGGCTCGCGGTGAGCACGACGACGGGGATGCTGCGCGTCTCGGGCTCGGCCTGGAGCTGGCGCAGCATCTCGAGGCCGGACACCTTGGGCATCATGACGTCGAGGAGGATGACGTCGGGCTTCCGCTCCTGCGCGAGCTTGAGCCCCTCCTGGCCGTCCGCGGCTTTGAGCACTTCGAATTCGCCGCCGAAGACCATCTCGACGAGCTCGGTGAAGGCGCTGTTGTCGTCGACGACCAGGATCTTCTTCACCGGCCCATCCTAACACTTTGCGGGGGCGGGCTCAACAGGGGATAGACCTATCAATTCGGTCCCTTGAAATCCGGGGATAGAGGGCTCATAATATACTTCTATGTCCATCAAGACCTGGCGGGCCCTCATCGTGGAAGACGACGCCTCCGTCCGGGGGCTGCTCGCGCGCTGCGTCGAGCGCGCGGGCTGGCAGGCTCTCGCCGTCGCCAGCGCCGACGAGGCCTTCCACGCCTTCGCGTCGGGCCGCTTCCGCGCCGTCCTCAGCGACGTGGACCTGCCCGAGGGCCGGGACGGCGTCCAGCTCGCCCGCACGCTCCGGGACGTCCAGCCCGGCCTCTTCTTCCTCCTTCTCAGCGGGGACCCCTCCAACGAGGAGCGCGCCCGGGCCGCCGGCTTCGAGAGCTTCATGCACAAGCCCTTCGACACGGCCGGACTCGTCGGCTGGCTGCGCTCTTTGCGCCCGCCGCGGCGCGTCTCCCGGCTCAACAGCGTCCTGGTGCTCGAGGACGACCCGGCCGTCCGGGAGTTCCTGGTGCACTACATCGACAGCGCGGGCTGGGCGGTCGAGTCCGCCAGGAACGGGGCCGAGGCCTTCAGAGCCTTCGAGCGCCGGAAGTTCGGCTGGCTGGTGGCCGACGTCGTCCTGGGCGACGAGTTGGACGGCATCGACGTGGCCCGCACCCTCCTGCTGAAGGAGCCCGGCCTGAAGGTCGCCATGATCAGCGGAGTGCCCGGTGTGGCCGAGCGGGTCGAGGCGGCGAAGGTCGGGCCCTTCTTCCCCAAGCCCGTGGGGATGGGCGCCCTGGCCGACCTGCTCGGTCTCGACGCGGCCCGAAGCTAGCGTTCCCATCAGGCCTTCAAAATTGCTTGAATGACGCGGGTCTAGCGCACTTGCGCCTGCGGCGCGAGTGCCTGAAAACTTCGTTTTCACGCCGGCGTGGCGGAATTGGCAGACGCACGCGACTCAAAATCGCGCGGAGCTTTGCTCCTTGTGGGTTCAAGTCCCTCCGCCGGCACCCCTTTGTTCCATTAAGTAACACCCCCTGTTAATTGACCTTCCCCCATGCGGGGGCTATCCTATCCGCGTGACCCTGATCTCTTCTCCCGGGAGAGGGAGCCCGGAAGAAGGCGACGGAGTCCCACAGCAGTTCCAGCTGCTGCCCCTGCTCGCCGACTTCGTCCGAACCCGTCTGCTCTCCAACTTCGAGTGGCTCTTCGTCGCCGCCACTTTTTTCGGCATCGCGGCCAGCCTCTGGCTCGCCCACGAAAAGCTCGCGTTCCTGAACTTCTACTTCATCCCGGTGCTTCTGGCCGGCTACTTCCTGAACACCCGCAGCGCGGTCATCGGCGCCCTGCTCTCCATCCTCGTCGTCAGCTTCTTCGCGGTCATGAGCCCGGACTCGTTCTACCAGGAGCTCTCCCGCATGGGGCTCTGGCTGCACCTCGTCACGTGGGGCTCGTTCCTCATCCTCACCGGCGCCATCGTCGGCGGCATCGCCGACAAGCTGCGCGGGCGCTTCCTCAAGGCCAGCGAGACGCTCATGCGCATCGAGGCCGCCAACGAGCGCCTCACCCGCTCCTACAAGCGCCTCGAGGAGCACAACCTGGGCATCGAGGCCGAGAAGGCGCGCATCGAGGCCGTGCTGAACTCGACGATGGACCCCGGCGTCGCCCGCCTCATCATCGCCCAGAAGGTGGCCAACGAGCGCCGGGAGCTGAGCGCGCTCTCCGCCGGGATCGTCGAGCTCGCCGAGCGCTCACGGGGCCAGCCCGCCGGAGAGGTCGTCGCGGGCCTCAACCGCCTCTACGCCGCCGTCGAGCCGCTCCTCCTGCATTACAAGGCCCACCTCGACCGCTACACGGGCGACGGCCTGCTGGCGGAGTTCGGCATCCCCTATCCTCTCAAGCGGCACGCCGTGCTCGCGGCCCTCGCGGCCTTCCGCATCCAGCAGAGAGCCTCCTCCGAGAACCTGCCCTGGAAGCTCAAGGTCGGCGTGGCGTCGGGAGACTGCGTCATCGGGCTCATCGGCTCGGGCGGGCGCCGCAACTACACGGCGGTGGGGACCGCGGTCGAGACGGCCCAGCGCCTGCGGGCCCTCTGTCCGCCCGGCGGCGTAGCCGTCGAGGAAGCGGTGGCCGAGGCCGTCCGGCGCTGGTTCCAACTGCGCCCGCTCCAGACCCAGGCCGCCGTGCGGCTCTCCTTCAGCGAGGGCACGGCCCGCAAGGTCTCGGCGGAGACCGGCGCCCCGGGGGCGGTCTACGAGCTCATCGGGATGAAGGACCCCCTCGACGACCCGGACCGCATCCCCGCGGCGGCGGCGGCCCGGTACGCGGACCTCGCGAAGAAGGTGGCCCTCCCCCTCCAGGCGGTCTCGCTGATCGAAGCCCTCGAGGGCGGGCTGGGCCATTCCCGAGCCGTCTCCTCCCTGGCGGCCGCCCTGGGGGACGCCGCGGGGCTCGACGAGCGGCAGGTGCGCGGCCTCTTCCTGGCCGCGAGCATGCACGACGTGGGCAAGTGCGGCCTTCCCGACGAGCTGGTGGGCGAGGGGGACCGGCTCGAGGAGTTCTCCGCCGAGCAGGCCGAGCTCTACCGCACGCATCCCGTTCTGGCCGAGAAGGTCATCGAGCAGACCGGCGTCCCGTGCAGCCCGGAGATTTTCGGGATCATCCGCCAGCACCATGAGCGCTTCGACGGCGCGGGCTTCCCGGAGGGGCTGAAGGGGGATGCCATCAACCTGGGCGCGCGCATCCTCCAACTCTGCGACGCCTACGAGCGGCTGACGGGCGGTCTGGGGGAGCGGGACCCGGTGGAGCCGAGCGAGGCCCTCGCGGAGATCCGCCGCGGGATGGGCGCCGGGCGCTTCGACCCCAAGCTCGGCGAAGTCTTCCTGAAGCTCTTCTAGCGCGCGAGCTTGGAGGCGGGCACGAACTCGAAGCCCTGGGCCTGGAGCTTCGGCACCTCGCTCTTCAGGCAGTCCAGGGTGCTGCGGTGGTAGTGATGGCCGATCACCACCGCGCGGCCCTTCTTCCTGGCGAGCTTCGCCGCCATCCCGAGCACCTTCCGGCACACGGCCTCGCTGGGCTTGGGCGGCGGCTCGAGGAAGTAGTCGTTCCTGAGCGCCGGGATGCCGGCCGCGCGGGCCTCCTCGAAGGCGACGGTCTTCGAGGAGACCCCGCTGTCGAGGTAGTAGAGCCCCAGCCCCTTGAAGCGCTTCATGAACCAGGCCATGAGGGGCCTGTTCAGCGTGGCCTTGTAGGAGCGGTGGTTGTTCAGGCCCGACGCCTTCGGGATGTCCTTGAAGCACTCCTCGAGCAGGGCGTCCACGGCGGCGGCGTCCTTCACCGAGATCCTATCCTTGGGCAAGTCGAGCTTGAGGAAGGGGTCGAAGGGGAAGTGGACGATCAGCTCCTTGCCTGAGGCCTGGATGCTCTTGGCGGAGGGCCGGGTCCTCGGCGAGCGGGGCATCACCGCGAAGGTGAGCGGGAAGGGCAGGGCCTCCCACTCCGCGTCGGGCGGGGTCTTCTTGTAGTCGAGCCCGAAGTCGTCGATGACCACCGCGATCTTCGGGGCCGGCTCGACGGCGCCCGCCAGGAGCGCCAGCACGAAGATGCTAATCCCCTTCATAGCGTTCCAGCCTCCTTCTCCCAAGAGCCAGCGGCAAGGCGACGGCGGCCGCGGTCGCGGCGGCCAGCGCGGCCCCGCTCAACGCCAGGAGGGCGGGGTCCCAGGCGTCCGGCCGGCCGAGCTTGGCCATGAAGTGCATGCGCACCGGCAAAGCCTCCGAGGCGACCACGAAGCCCACGTAGGCGAGCGAGCAGGCCATGTAGACGAACCCCCCCGCGGAGGACTCGATCTGGTGGATGTTCTCGACGTGGAAGCGCGGGAAGACGGCGCCCAGCCCCACCCCCATCGCGGTCATCGCCCCCACGGCCAGCCAGATGCTGGCCAGGGAGAGCCGCCGGATGAAGGCGTCGGCCAAGAGCAGGTGGTTGGAGAGCGCGATGAGGGCGGTCGCGATGAGGAGCATCGGGAAGAGCGAGAACAGCCACTTTTCGAGCAGGAGCGAGTCCACCGTGAGCGGCGACGAGCGCACCACCCACCAGCTCCGCCCCTCCAGGCTGATGGACGGGAAGGTGAAGCGCAGGCCCAGCGCCGAGAGCACGAAGCCCGCGATGCCGATGTTGAGGAAGCAGACCAGGCTCTTCAGGTCGGGCGTGTCGAGGGGCAGGCGCGAGATGCTGAAGAGGTAGACGCAGAGCAGGGCGCCGATGAGGACGAGCTGGGACCAGTGCTTCACGTCGCGGAAGAAGCACTTGCGCTCGCGCCAGTACAGGATGGCGATCTCCCGGCCGGCCCCGAGCCTCTCGGCCAGGCGCAGCTCCGGGGTCTTCGGGATGTCGATGGGGTTGCGGGCGCGGCGGCTCTCCTGGGCGCCGGAGTAGCCCCGGGCATAAAGGCGGCCGGCGAGCGCGAGCAGCAGGCCGTAGGCGCCCGCGGCCGCCGCGCAGAGCAGGGCCGACTGGCGCAAAAACACCTCCCAGTTCCCCTTGGCCCAGGCGGCCAGGGCCTTCGTCATCCACCAGGAGGGCGCGTAGGGGGCCGTGGGGGCCTGCAGGTAGTCCAGGTACTCGGCCACCAGCTTCATGGCGTCGGGACGGATGAGCTTCTCGGGCTCGGAGAAGCGCAGGAGGGTGTAGAGGGCGGCCACGGAGAGGCTCGAGAGCACCCAGACCACGTCGCGGGTGCGCGAGGACGGGAACAGGAACATGAGGACGAGCGTGAAGAGCATCCCCAGGGCCGCCGCGCAGAGCAGGAAGGGCAGGGTCAAGGCCAGGAAGACGGCGAAGAAGCCCCAGCCCAGCTGCAGCACCTGCCCCAGGGCGATGACGAAGGGGAAGATGGCCAGCGCGATCATCCAGGAGGAGAAGAAGCTGGTCTCGAGGGACTTGTCCAGGAACACCGTCCGCAGCCCGATGGGGGCCCTCAGCAGGAAGGGCAGGTCCCGGGCGTAGAAGAGGGTGGAGAGGGAGATGATGAGGCTCGAGAGCATGATCATCCCGAAGGTCGTCAGCAAAGCCATGGCCGTGAGCTTCCAGATGAGCAGGAGGCCGATGAGCTCGACTCCGGCCAGGTAGGAGAGGAGGCGGTGGAAGCCGTAGCGCAGGCCGGCGAGCATCCAGAGCCCGACCAGGACGAAGGCCGCGTTGCGCGACCACTCCCAGGGGGTCATCGTCCGGAGGCGGTTCTTGGAGGAGAGGAGCTTGCGGCGCAAAAGCAGGCGCATCGCTCAGAGGTGCCGGAGCAGGGCGGCGACTTCCGACCCGCCCGTCAGGCTGAGGAAGGCGTCCTCGAGGCTCCCTTCGCAGGAGGCCTGCCGGCGCAGCTCCTCGACCGTCCCGGCGGCCTTGAGCCGCCCCCCGATCATGATGCCGATGCGGTCGCAGAGCCGCTCGGCGATGTCGAGGACGTGGGTGCACATGAAGATGGCGCAGCCCCGCGAAGCCAGCGTGCGGAAGATCTCCTTGGCGAGGCGCGCGCTCTTGGGGTCGAGCCCCACGAGGGGCTCGTCGAGCAGCAGGGCCTTCGGCTCGTGCAGGAGGATGGAGGCCAGCACCAGCTTCTGGCGCATGCCGTGGGAGTAGGCTTCGACGAGCTCGCCGCCGCGGTCTTGGAGCTCGAACATCTCCAGCAGCTCGGGGATGCGCCGGCGCTGGCGGGCCTCGTCCACGGAGTGGAGGTCGCCGACGAAGCGCAGGAACTCGGCGCCGGTCAGCTTGGGGTAGACGAAGGGCTCGTCGGGCACGAGGCCCAGGCGGCGCTTGGCCTCCAGCGTGTCCGTCACGATGTCGAAGCCCGCGATGCGCGCCGTGCCGGAGGTCGGCTGGAGGAGGCCCGAGAGCAGCTTGACGGTGGTCGTCTTGCCCGCGCCGTTGGGCCCGAGGAAGCCGTAGACCTCGCCGGGGCGCACCTCGAGCGTGAGCGAGTCCACGGCGACGAGGCCGCCGAAGCGCTTGGTAAGGCCCTGGAGTTCGATCAAGAGGTCAGGCTTTGGCGGGCGGCGTGTGCGCCGCGGTCCCGTTGCAGGAGCAGGAGAGCATGTCGGCGAACTCCCGGGTGCGCTGGCGCACCGCCGAGAGCTCCACGCTCTCCAGCACCCGCGTGCTGAAGTCCGAGACGTTGAAGGAGGCCATGACGGTCCCGCAGACCATGGAGTGCTTGAGAGCCTGGACGTCGTGGAGGTCCGAGCCGGAGGCCAGGAAGGAGCCGAGGAAGGCCCCGGCGAAGGTGTCGCCCGCGCCCGTCGGGTCCTTGACCGTGTCGAGCGGGAAGGCGGGGAAGGGGAACACGCGGCCGCCGGCCAGCAGGAGCGCGCCGTGCTCCCCCATCTTGACGATGACGACCGAGGGGCCCCACTCCGCGAGCTTGCGGGCCGCGCGGACGTTGTTGGTCTGGCGGGTGAGCTTCTGGGCCTCGCCCTCGTTGACGAAGAAGATGTCCACCCGCTTGAGCAGGTCCTTGAGGACCTGGCGCTTGCTGGAGATCCAGAAGTCCATCGTGTCGCAGGCCACGAGGCGCGGCGCGGTCATCTGGTTGAGGACGTCCGTCTGGAGGTCCGGGTCGATGTTGGCCAGGAAGAGGGCCGGGGTGGCGCGCTGGTCCTCGGAGAGCTTCGGGCGGAAGGTCTCGAAGACGTTGAGCTGGGTGTCGAGGGTCTTCGCGGCGTTGAGGTTCCGGCCGAACCGCCCCACCCATCGGAAGGTGCGGCCCGGGAGGGCCTGCAGGCCGGAGGTGTCCACGCCGCGGGTGGAGAGCATGTCGCGGTGAGGGGCCGGGAAGTCCTCCCCGACCACGCCGACCATCTTGACCTTCGTGAAGTGCCGCGCGGCCAGGGAGAAATAGACGGCGGAGCCGCCCAGGGCGTCCTGGGTCTCGCCTTCGGGGGTCTTGACGCTGTCGAGGGCCACCGAGCCGACGACGACGATGGAATCGATCTTGGAATTCATGCGGGGCTCACTCCGTGCGGGGGCTTCAGACCCCTTGTTCGCGCTGTTCGAGGTAGGTGCGGATCTCGACCTGGGTCGCGAGCTGCCTGAGGTAGGCGTTGATGGCCTCGAGCGCCCGCTTCTGGCGCAGGGCCTGCGCGAACTCGTCCTTCTTCTTGTCGAAGCCTTTGTCCGACTGGGTCTCCCGGACGAACTCCTCGCGCACCTCGCCGGGGGCGACCTTCGCGCTGCGGGCGATGAGGGCCTTGAGCTTGCCGCTGAGCATCTGCCGGCGCTGGTCGGCCTCGAACTGCTCGGGCGAGCTCTTGAGGCTGTAGCGCACGGCCTGGAAATAGAGCTCCTGGTCGAAGCGCCCCTCGCGCTGGAACGCGGGGGTGCTCTGGATGCTCAGCGAAAGCTCCATGTCGGTCACGCGCAGCCCGAGCCGCTCGGCCTCGCCGGCCAGGAGCTCGTCGACGATCATGTCGCGGAGCATGCCCTGCTTGACCTCGTTCTCCATCGCCGGGGTCACGTCGACCTTCTTCTCGCGCAGGGACTCGAGGTACTGGTTGACGCGGTTGCGGTACTTGCCGTAGGCGATCTTGCGCCCGCCCACCGAGGCGACGGTGTCGGCCAGGTCGGCCCCGCTGAAATAGTAGCCGCCGAGGCCGACGAAGATCCCGATGAGGAAGATGGCGATGACGCCGATGAAGAGGGGCTGGCGGTAGCGGCGCAGGGTGCTGGTGATCATGAGGCGACCGGGTGGGGCTTGGCCTTCGGCTTCTCCGGGGCGGGCTCCGGGGCTTTGGCCGCGGCCGGGGCGTCAGCCCCGCCCATCGTGCAGTTCCCGTCGAACACGGCGCCCTCCTCGATGAGGATCCTGGGTGTGCGGACGTTCCCGACGATGCGGCCCTGGGCCTTGAGCTCGAGGTGGGCCGTGGCGGTGATGTCGCCCGTGACCGAGCCCGCGATGACCACCGATTCGGCGTTGATGTCGCCCTTCACGCGGCCGGTCCCGGCGACGTAGACGCCCTTGGCTTCCGTGATGTCCCCCTCCACCTCGCCCTCGATCTTGAGGGAGCTGCGCACGGTGACGACGCCCTGGAAATAGGTCTCCGGGCCGATGACGGTCTCGATGTGGCCGGGGTCCGGAGCCGCGCCCTTGGAGAGCAGGCTCACCGCGTCTCCCCCGGGTCGAAGGCGGCGGAGCCCGGCTGGACCTGGACGTACTTGATGGGGTTCACGGGGCGGCCGTGGTGCCAGACCTCGTAGTGCAGGTGCGCTCCCGTCGCGCGCCCGGTCGAGCCCATGTCGGCGATAGCCTGCCGGCGCTTGACCCTTTCGCCGACCCGGGCGTGGGCCTTGGAGCAGTGCGCGTAGAGCGTCGAATAGCCGAAGCCGTGGTCCACGAGCACCATCATCCCGTAGCCTCCCGACCAGCCGGTGAAGCGCACGACGCCGTCGGCTGTCGCGAGGATGGGAGTGCCGGGACGGTTGGCGATGTCGATGCCGGAGTGGAACTGCTCGTCGTCGCCGTCGTGCGAGGCCCGGCGGATCGGGGAGAAGCGGTAGCCGAAGGGCGAGGTGAGGTTGCCCGTCGTCGGCCAGATGCTCGGCGTCGCGCGCAGGAGGCTGCGCTGGTTGGCGATGAACCAGGCGATCTCCTGGTAGCTGGCGAGGCGCTGCCGGGATTCCTGGCGGATCTCCGTGAGCGTCCGGTGCACCGCGCTCTGGCTCAGGGGCAGGGCGGCGGGGCGGTCGGCGGCGAGCAGCTTCATCAGGCCGGCCCGGTCGGCGGCGCTCGGCCCGCCGAGGGCTTCGCGGCCCGCCGGCGCCGGCTGGCGCATGCCGAGCAGCTGGCGGATCTGGCGGTCGGTGGAGCGCGCGACCTCGAGGAACTCCCGGGACTTGCCGATCTCGGAGGCCATGTAGCTGACCTTCGCGCGGAGCACCATGTTGTCGGCCTTGGTCACGGCGTAGTCCGCGTGGCGGCCGACCACGAAGCCGGCCCAGACGGTCAGGCCGCTCCAGACGGCGAACAGGAAGGCCAGGAAAGCGAGGGAGAAGCGGCCTCGGAGCAGGGGCAGGTCGGAGTGGGGGATGACCAGGACCGTGACGTAACGGCTCAGGGCGCGCTCGGCGCTGCGAAGGAGTCGCGGGATCATCAGGAGACGCTATTTTAGTCGGTCCGACGGGGAATGTCAATACGGCGGATGTATATCCACTTAATAGAACGCCGGCGCCTGCCGGATCCCTCCGGCCGAAGTGGGGCACCCCGTAGAAGCCGAGGAAGCCCCGGTTCCGGGATGTCCTCGCGAGCCGGCGTATGGGACTTCATGCTAATTTTGATAGAATGACCCTCTTGATGGAGAACCTGCGCGAGAAGTTCCTCACCTACTTCGACCACAAGGGCCACCTCATCTGCGCCTCCGTCCCGCTCGTCCCGGAGGGCGACCCGACCCTCCTCTTCACCTCGGCGGGCATGGTCCCCTTCAAGCCCTACTTCCTGGGCCTGAAGAAGGGCATCTCGCGCGCGACCTCCTGCCAGAAGTGCTTCCGCACCACCGACATCGACCGCGTCGGGACCACCATCCGCCACCTGACCTTCTTCGAGATGCTCGGCAACTTCTCTTTGGCCGACTACTTCAAGCCCGACGCGATCCATTTCTGCTGGGACTTCCTCACGAACGTCGTCAAGCTCGACCCCAAGCGCCTGCACCCGACGGTGTTCAAGGACGACGAGGAGGCCGCCGGGCTCTGGGCCAAGGAGAGCCTCGTCAACCCTGTCGTCCGGCTCGGCGAGGAGACGAACTTCTGGGCCATGGGCCCCGTGGGCCCCTGCGGCCCCTGCTCCGAGGTGTACTACGACCTCGGCCCCGAGTTCTCCTGCGGCAAGCCCGGCTGCTCGGTGGGCTGCGACTGCGACCGCTACCTCGAGGTCTGGAACCTGGTCTTCATGCAGTACGTGCGCTTCGCCGACGGCTCGCTCAAGCCCCTTCCCTTCAAGAACATCGACACCGGGATGGGCCTCGAGCGGCTCTCCATGGTCGTGCAGGGGAAGGCGAGCCCCTTCGAGACCGACCTGCTGAGCCCCATCCTGGAAGCGGCCTCCGGCCTGCTCAACGTGCCCATCCCGGCCCCGGGCGATCCCAAGGCCGCCGACGCGCGGCAGGCCTTCCGCATCATCGCCGACCACACCCGGGCCGCCGTGATGCTCGCCTCCGAGGGGCTCATCCCCTCCAACGTCGAGCGGGGCTACGTCCTGCGCCGCCTCATCCGCCGCGCGGCGCGCTACGGCCGCCTGCTCGGCGCGAAGGAACCCTTCCTCGGGAAGCTGGTCGGCTCCGTGCTCGGCGTCTACGCGGGGCCCTACCCCGCGCTCAAGGACGCGCGCAACCAGGTCGAGCAGACCCTGCAGGCCGAAGAGGAGCGCTTCCTTGAGACGCTCGAGAAAGGCGAGGCCGAGCTCCAGCGCCTGCTCGCCGACCGTCCGAAGTCCCTTTCGGGCGAGGCCGCCTTCAAGCTCTACGAGACCTTCGGCTTCCCGCTCGAGCTCACGCGCGAGATCGCTCTGCGCGGCGATACCCGCGTGGATGAGGCCGGCTTCGCCAAGGCCCAGGAGAGCGCGGTCGAGGTCGCGCGCGCCGGCTGGAAGGGTTCGGGCGAGAAGGCGACCGTGCGCTACGACAAGGTCGCGGAGGCGAACCCGGGCATGCACTCCGAGTTCGTGGGCTACCACAAGCACAGCGCGCTCACCCATGTGACCTGCGTGATCCGCTACGCCTCCGAGGGCACGGCGCCCGGCGAGGAAGAGTCCCTCAAGCCCGGCGACGAGGGCGAGGTGATCCTCGCGAGGACCCCCTTCTACGCGGAGAGCGGCGGCCAGGTGGGCGACCAGGGCGTCCTGCTCGACGATGTCGACGAGAGCAAAGAGCTGGCCGTCGTCCACGACACCCAGCATCCGCACCCGAACCTGATCGTGCACCGGGTCACCGCGAAGCGCCCCATCAAGAAGAACACGAAGACCCTCGCGCGCGTGGACGAGGAGCGCCGCCGCACCACGGTCTACCACCATACGGCCACGCACCTGCTCAACGAGGCCCTGCGCCAGGTGCTCGGGCCGAACGTGCGCCAGGCGGGCTCCTACGTCGCCCCCGACCGGCTCCGCTTCGACTTCACGCACGGCAAGGCCCTCGCCGCGGAGCAGCTCGCCGAGGTGGAGCGCATCGTCAACGAGGCCATCCGCGAAGACCTCCCCGTCGCCGCCCAGGAGCGGCCGGCCGCGGATGCCGCCGGCCTCAAGCCCATCACGCTCCTCGGCGAGAACTACGGGGCGAAGCCGCGCTTCCTGCTCATCGGGAAGGCGGGCTGGACGGACCCGCTGGAGCGCTTCAGCCTGGAGCTCTGCGGCGGCACGCACGTCGCCCGCACGGGCGAGATCCAGAACTTCAAGATCGTCAAGGAGAGCGCCGTCGCCGCGGGCATCCGGCGCATCGAGGCCGTCGCCGGACCCGCCTTCGAACAGCTCCAGCGCATCGAGGAGGAGAAGACCCGGCAGGCCCTGCGGGACGTGATCGCGCGCTACATCGAGGTCACCTCGAAGATCCAGACGGTGACCGGGAAGCCCTACCGCGACGTGGTGCGCAACGTGCCCGACGCCGACACCGCGCCCATCGCGGACATCCGGAAGTCCTTGGGGGCCCTCAAGGAGCTCGAGAAGATCCTGCGCGCGGAGCTCGACGGCCACAAGCAGGCCAAGCTCTCCCTGCAGGCGAAGCTCGGGCAGGTCGTGCTCCAGGTGGGCGACATCCGGCTCTCCGTGCAGAAGTTCGCCCAGGCCGAGATCCAGACCCTGCGGACGATCTCCGACCAGGTCAAGCGCGAGCTCGGCACCGGCGTCGTCTTCCTCGGCACCACCGAGGAGAACAAGCTTTCCTTCGTCGTGAACGTCACCCAGGACTTGGTCGCCAAGGGCGTGAGCGCCGCCGAGATCGCCAAGGAAGTGGCGTCCATCCAGAAGGGCCGCGCGGGCGGCCGGCCGGACTTCGCGCAAGGCGGCGGGCCGGACGCGGACTGGGAGGACATCGTCAACCGGGTCAAGGAGATGGTGCGGGTCAAGGTCCAGTGACCTCGTAAAACGAACGGCGCTATTTTCGCGCTGACGGCGCGATGCTCCGGCCCCGACGATGTCGGGGCCGGAGCTTTTAACGGCAACGGCAAACGTCAATCAGCTTTCTGGGCAGAATCGACAGTCGGCTGCGCAGTGAAGAGCAGGACTCCGACCCCGAGCGCTTTGACGAGCGCGTAGAGGAAGAACAGGATCCCCACCGGGAACAGGAAGACGGTCCCGCTGAGGAGCGCGCCGCCCGCGAGGGTCTCTTGAAGAGGACTCGCCGCGGAGTCCGCGCCGAGCAGGAGACGGCCGTAGCCGGGCCAGATGCCGAGCGCCCCGCGGAAGACGACGACGCCCAGCGAGAAGAGCGCGAGGAGGACGATGAGGCCGAGCGGCGGGGCCGCCTGCGCGGCCTTGCCGAGGAGGGCGATGACCAGGAAGGCCAGGATGGCGCTGAGGATCCCCACGCGGAAGAGCTTGCCGACCGTGCTCCCCCCCGCCAGTCTGTCCGCCGACGAAGCCGTGCCGGGGAAGGCCGCCCGCCCCCAGGCCACGAAGGCGGTGAGCCCCAGGCCCATCGCCGCGAAGCCGACCACGAGCCCCAGGGCCTTCCCGGGCCCCATGCCCTGGAAGACCAGCACCGCCAGCGCGAGCCCCGCGAACACGCCCATGCGCCTCATCGCCTTCGTCATGACCGCCCCCCCGCCGGCTGCGCCGGCGAACGTCCGTCGTCTCTGAGCGAGAAAAACCACGCGGCCCCCGCGGCGAAGAGCGTCGGCAGGCTCAGGGTCATGGAGACCGAGCTCGAGCACTCCGCGAAGAAGGACCAGCCCCCGAGCAGGAGGCTCCATTGTCCCTGGAGGTCCGAGAGCGCGGCGTCCAGGGCCGCGGCGTCGAGGCCGAGCTCGGCGGAGCCATAGTACAGGCCTACGGCGGCCACCGCCGCCGCGCCGAGCAGGGCCCAGGCAGGGGCGTCGCTTTGGCGCTCCGCGCGCAGGGCGCCCAGCACGGCTTGAGAGAAGTCCGGGACCGCCGCCGAGGGGAGGACCGAGGGGAGGGCCGCGTGGAGGCGGCGCGCCGTCTCGGCGTAACGGCGGCAGGAGGGGCAGAGGGCGAGGTGCTCGCTCAGGCCGGCGGCGGAACCGCCGTCCAGCTCGGCCCAGACCGCTTCCTTCCAGCCTTCGCAGGTCATGCTCCCCCCTCCTTCATCGAGCCCATCAGGCGCTGGCGCGCCCGGAACAGCCGGACCTTCGCAGCCCCCTCGCGGATGCCGAGCGCCTCGGCGATCGCAGCCACGCTCAGGCCCGCCTCGTAGCGCAGGGCGAGAAGGCTCCGGTCGAGCGGGTCCAGCTCGTCGAGCCCTCGGCGCAGGCTCTCCAGGTCCTCCTTCACGGCTGTCGGCTCCGGCATCTCCATCGCCTCTTCGAGCGGCCTCTCCCTGCGCCTGCGCCCCGCCCGGGTCAGGGCCCGGTTCGCGGCGATCTTCAGGATCCACGGGCCGAAGGGGCGTTCGGCGTCGAAGCGCTCCAGGGCCCGGAAGGCCCGCAGGAAGGCGTCCTGGGCTGCGTCCTCCGCGTCCGCGGGGTCGCCCGTGATCGCGAGGGCTAGGCGGTACGCCGCCTTTCCGTGCAGGGCTATCAGCTCCGCGAAGGCCTTCTCGTCGCCCGCCTTCGCCCGGAGCACCAGGTTCTTCTCCCCGGCCCGCCGCTGGTCTTCCAAGGCCCCGCCCTCCATCAGTAGTACCCCGCCATGCCCGGAAAGGTTACCGCATTCGGGGAATGCATGGACAGCCCCGGCACGCTTAATCTAAAGTATACGCTCATGAAAACCCCAGCCTACGCCGCCCCCTCCGCCAAGGCCCCCCTGGCCCCGTTCACCGTCGAGCGTCGTGAGGTCGGGCCGCGCGACGTGGCCATCGACGTCCTCTTCTGCGGCGTGTGCCACTCGGACATCCACCAGGCCCGCGACGAGTGGGGCGGCTCCCTGTTCCCGATGGTGCCCGGCCACGAGATCGTCGGCCGGGTGTCCAAGGTGGGCGTCGATGTCCGGCGCTTCAAGCCGGGCGACCTCGTGGGCGTGGGCTGCATGGTGGACTCCTGCCGGACCTGCCCGCCCTGCAGGAAGAGCCTCGAGCAGTTCTGCGAGAAAGGCGCCGCCTACACCTACAACGGCACCGAGATGGACCGCCGGACGCGCACCTACGGCGGCTACTCGACGGCGGTGGTCGTCACGGAGGACTTCGTCCTGAAGGTGCCCGCGGGGCTCGACCCGGCGGCCGCGGCGCCTCTTTTGTGCGCCGGCATCACCACCTACTCCCCCCTGCGGCAGTGGGACTGCAAGAAGGGCGACCGGGTGGGCGTGATGGGCTTGGGCGGGCTCGGGCACATGGCGGTCAAGCTCGCCGCCTCGATGGGCGCCGAAGTCACGGTGTTCAGCACCTCGCTCTCCAAGAAGGCCGACGCCCTCCGCATGGGGGCGCACAACCTGGAGATCGTCAAGGACGAGGGCGTGTTCAAGAAGCTGGCCGGGCGCTTCGACCTGCTGCTCGACACCGTCTCGGCGCCGCACGACTACGGCCGCTGTCTCGGCCTGCTCAAGCCCCTGGGGACGATGGCGGTCATCAGCGTCCCGACCGCGCCGGTCCAGATCTCCCCCTTCGCGCTCATCGGCGGCAACAAGCGCCTGGCCGGCTCGCTGATCGGGGGCATCGCCCAGACCCAGGAGATGCTCGACTACTGCGCCGAGCGCCGCATCGTCTCGGACGTCGAGGTGATCCCCGTCCAGAAGGTCAACGAGGCCTATGAGCGCATGCTGCGCTCCGACGTGCGCTACCGCTTCGTCATCGACATCGCCAGCTTCAAGCCGTGACTACCCTCCAGGAGGTCGTCTCATGAGAACCGTTTCCCGCACGGCGTTCTTCGCGGCCCTCTCGGCGCTCTGCGCCTGCGTCGGCCGCTCCGAGAGCCGCATCGGCACTCCGGCCGTGCCCCTCGTCGTGCTGGTCTCCCCGGCCCACGCGCCCTCGGGCGACACGGAGCCCCTGCGGGTGCTCGAGTACCTGCTCTCCTCCCAATCGGGGCTGAGCGTCGTCGTCCAGGCCGCCGCCACTCCGGCCGACGCCATCGAGCTCTTCGGCCGCCGCATGGCCGACGCCGGCATCCTCACCCTCGACGAAGCCCTGCTGGCCAAGGAGGAGTACGGCGTCCGCTTCGACCTGCAGGTCCTGCGCGGGAAAGGCGACAAGGAGTACGATGCGGTCATCCTGGTGAAGGCCAAAAACAAGGCGAAGTCCGTCTCGGAGCTGAAGGGCAAGCCGTTCGGCTTCGTGGACCCCTACTCGGTCTCCGGCTTCCTTCTTCCGGCCCAGCACCTCAAGAAGGCAGGCGTCGAGGTGGAGAGCGAGTTCCTGGGCGGCCATGCCAAGGCTCTGCAGGCGCTCCTGGAAGGGGGCGTCGCGGCCATCGCGACCTACGAGGACGCGGCCAAGAGCAAGGGCGTGCGCATCCTGGCCAAGACCGGTGTCGTTCCCAACGAGCCGGTCGCGTTCCGCAAGGGCCTGAGGCCGGAGAAGCGCGAGGCCCTCATGAAGGCGATGAAGGCTCTCGCCGACTCCGAAGAAGGGCGCAAGGCCCTCCTGGCCGTGGCCGGCATCACGGGCTTCGGCCCCGTCGAGGACGGGGCGTATCGGGGCGTGCACGAGAGTCTGCAGGAAGCCGAGAAGACGGTCTACGACCTGGTCCCGGGCGGGGACGAGATCCGACGCCTCAACCAGCCCTACGTGGATGTCCGCTGACGCCTAATCCGCGGCCAGCGCCGCGAGCAGCCTCTCGTGGAGACGGTCGAGCTCGGCGGGGGCGCAGACGTAGTTGTTGGCGATGAAGGCGAAGGCGAGCAGCCGGCCCTTCCGGGTCTTGAGGTAGCCGGCGTAGCTGCGGACCCCGGCGAGCGACCCGGATTTCGTCCAGAGCCGCCCTTCCAGCCCCTTCCCGAAGCTCTTGATGTGCCCCGTCGCGTCGGGGTCTCCCGGGACGACCAGGGAGTCCCGGTAGATCCCGAAGGCTTTGGCCTTGGACATGGCGGCCAGCACTCCGGCCAGCGAGTCCGCCGTGAGCTGGTTCGAGCGCGAGAGCCCGCAGGCGTCGAAGAGGCGCATGCCCGAGACGTCCACCCCCAGTCCGCGGACGTGGTCCTTCACCGCCGCGAGCCCCTCCTCGACCGTGCCCGGGCGTCCCCGGCGCACCGCGAGGGCGCGGGCGAGCAGCTCGGCGTAGAGGTTGAAGCTCCGCTTGTGGGTGATGAAGACGATGTCCTTGAGCGGGGGCGAGAGGGTCTCGAGCAGGAGCGCCGAGGGCTCGCGGCGCACGGGCGCCTCCGCGAGCCGCGCCTCCCCTGAGACGGACACCCCCGCCTTCTCGAGGCGCGCCTTGAGCGCCTGCGCCGCGAACAGCGCGGGTTCGGGCAAGGCGCCCTTGATGGCGAACTCCTTGGGGCCGGAGGGCACCGTGCCGCGCAGTTCGGCCGTGAACCGCCCCGGCGAGTTGAAGACGAAGCCGTTGTCTCCGGAGCCCTCCGGGCCGGTCGTCATCCGGTTGACGAGCTCGAGCCCTGGGACCTCGGGCTCCAGGCGCAGCAGGCGGGCGTCGTCGCCCGGGCTCCCGGGCGCGAAGACGATGCGGAAGAGGTTGTCGTTGATGGAGAGCGCGTCCGCGGGGGCGGCGTAGTAGTTGCCGATGTCCTCCCAGGACCAGCTGCCCGGGACGGGCAGTCCCTCGTGGAGCCGGTTGTCGGCGACGAGGTCCCCCTCGACGCGGCGCACGCCCGCGTCCTGGAGCTTGCGGACCCAGCCGGCGAGCAGCTCCTCCAGGGGCTGGGCGCCCCGAACCAGTGAGGAGCCCAGGGCGGGGTCTCCCCCCCCGACCAGCGCCAGGCCGCCGCGCAGGGCCCCGTCGGCCTCCAGCGGGCCCAGGCGGTAGAGGCGGGTCTTGAAGCGGTGCTCGGGGCCCAGCGCGGCGAAGGCCGCGGCCGTCGGGAGCAGCTTGAGCGAGGAGGCCGGGACCAGGTTGCGCTCCGCCTCCCTCTGGGCGAGCCGACTCCCGGTGGAGGCGTCCTTGACGCTGAAGCCCCAGGAGGCGCCCTTGAGCAGGCCGGCCGCGGCGGCCTCGACCTGCCGGGAGAAGTCCTGCGCGAAGCAGGGCGTCCCCGCGGCCAGAAGGAGGAGGGTCAGTCGAAGAGGCCGGTGAGGATCCATTTGTAGAGCAGCCAGGCCGCGCTCAGGAGGAAGGCGAGGGTCTCCTTGCGCAGCTCGAAGAGCGCGCGACGGAGCAGGTGCTTGAGCGAGTAGGGGCGGTAGAGCACGCGGAAGGACGAGAGGACCTTCTGGAACTCGGGCTCGCGGGAGGCGGACTCGGCCAGCCGGGAGGCGGCGCCGACCAGGACCGTCTTGTCGGCGCTCCGGGCCGCGCACACGGAGAAGCGGATCCCTTCCGGACGGCTGAGGGTCTGCTGCTCGAAGCGCATCTTGGAGGGGTCGGGCTTGGGCGGGTGGTAGCGCCCCCCGATCCAGACGCCTTTGGGCTGGGGGCCGAAGGGAACCAGGACGCTCTCCGTCCGGACGACCTCCTTGGAGCCGGTCCCCTCGGCGCAGGTCGCCTTGAGCCCGTCGAGGCGGTCGCGCCGCACGTTCCCGATGGTGAGGACCTGGAAGACCTCGGGCAAAGCGGCGGAGACGAAGGGCAGGAAGGCGTCGCTGTGGTTGTACCAGACTTCGGGGATGGGCTTCTGCGTCAGCGCGACGCCGAACACGGCCGGGATCTCCGGGAGCTCGCCGGGAGAGCGCAAGGTCAGCACGCTGGCGAACTCGCCGAGGAGGATCGTCTTCGGCTCGGCCTCCCAGCCGTCCGGGACGAGGAGGGCGAACTGATGCGCTTCGCTGAGGAAGGAGCCCGGCAGGAGGGGGCCGCTCGAGCTCGGCGCGAGGAGGCGCAGGAGGGCGATGAGGAGGACGGCCGCGGCGGCGAAGAAAGGCAGGCGGGCTTTCCACTCGTCGAGCTCGGAAGGGACGTTCGGGCGCTGGGCCTCCCGCGCTTCCCGGATGAGCTTGGCGTCCCACTTGATGAAGAAGATGAGGCACTTCTCGCAGGACTCGAGCTTGTAGGACTGCTCATGCCCGCAGTTCGGGCATCGGCGGGACTTCACCGTTATTTGCCCTGGGGATGGAGCTTCTTGTAGCGCTCGAGGACCTTGGCGAGCAGGCCGGTCCTCAGGAGGGGCTGCATCTCGATGAGCTTCTTGAACGAGTCGGCGGGGATGGTGATGATCTCGGTGTCGTCCTCGGCCGCCTTGATGGCGGCGTCGGAGGGCATGTCCTGAAGGAGGGTCATCACCCCGAAGAAATCCCCCACCCCGAGCGGCTGCGAGACCATGCCGGCGGGGGTCTTGTAGACCGCCGTGGCCTTCCCCTTCTTGATGATGTAGAAGCCGCTGGAGATCTCGCCGCGCAGGATGACGGTCTGCCCCGATCGGTAGCTGCGGCGCTCGATGTCGGGGGTCACCTTCCGGAGCTGCTCTTCGTTGAAGAACGACAGCACGTCCACCGAGGATCTGAGGAAGAGGGTGTCGTCGAAAGGAGCCATGACTTTCGGAGAGTATAGCAGACTTGGGCCTGAAGGCTGAGGGCATAGTGATATAATGCCGGAGGCGCCTTCCAGATGAAGCTCATCGTCCCCATCGCCGCGGCCGCGTTCCTGTTCATCGGGTCCCTCCTCTTCTGGCGGAATCAGAAGAGCGTGGAGGCCCCCGGCCCCCTGAGCGCCGGGATCGAGAAGCTGGCCGGCGAGTGGGAGTCGAACCGCGTCCCGGCCGGGAGCCGGAGCGTGACGTTCGTCCTGGCGGATGCCAGCAGGGGCGAAGAGGCGTTCAGCCTGCCGTCCGAGCCCGGGGCCTTGGACCGCGTCCAGGCGAAGCTCGCGGCCTGGTTCAGCGGCGCCCACAAGATCAAGACGCTCCGCAAAGCCCCCCCCTTGGCCCAGGCCTTCGGCGACAAGGCGGACGCGGTGCTCTGGACCCACGACGGGTCCAGGATCGACGAAGAGGACATGGCGAGGAAGATCTCCAAGGCCCTCCTCAAGGCTCATGACGCCGGCGCCGAATCGAACCTCGTGGCCCAGGGGCGGTCGTCCGGGCCGGCGTTCAAGGCCCTCAAGGACTTGGAAGGGACCGAGCGCGAGGGGGTGCAGGTCGGCGCGAACAAGGTGGTGTTCCTTGGGATGAACGGGGAGCGCCTCCAGCGCATCCCTTGCGCCCAGGCCTACGAGCCCCGCAGGCCCGGCAACGTCGTGGAGCTCGCCTTCGTCTGGACGGACGACCCCGCGGCCGGGGCCGTGAAGATGGCGGTCCTGGGCGAGGACACCCCCCCGGACGAGTTCTACGCGGGCGACGTTTGGCGGGACCTGGGCCCGACGGGATCGGAAGGGCTTCTGCGGGCGCTGCGGCGGTCCATCGACAAGGCCGAGACCTTGGCGCGGCAGGTCAAAAGAGCGAAGGACTCCTCTTCCCCCGCCTCAGCGGCTCGATAGCCGCCGGGCTCCTCGTCTGAAAAATCTTGCGCCCTGCAGGAATCGAACCTGCACTTGCAGCTTCGGAGGCTGCCGTGATATCCATTTCACTAAGGGCGCGGCAGAGTGGATTCTAGCACATCAGCCCGGCCCGCGCCGGGCGCCGCGACGCTCGCGGTGCCCCCCTCGAGGCTCTCGACGGGCATGCCGGCCGCTCCGAGGGCCTTCGGGGTGAGGGTGTCCCAGGTGTAGCGGTTCGAGGGGTTCCAGAGGATCCAGCTCTCGACCCCCTGCAGGTGGGCGGCGAGGATCTGCGCCCGCACCTGGGAGGGGCCGTAGCGCACGCCGTAGATGGAGAAATCCTGCAGGTAGGGCCTCAGCTTGGGCGCGTGCTGCTTCAGCCGGGCCTTGGCGTCGCGCAGGCCCCGGAAGATGATCTTATAGGGCTCCCGGTTGGGGCTCGAGAGGCCGTACTCCCCCCGCGCGTAGTGCGAGGGGTACATCATCGGGCTGATGAACTCGACCATGGGCGCGAACTTGGAGATCTCCTGCCCGATGCCCATGTCGTCCTTGGCCGTGGTCGTCATCCCGAACACCGCGATGGAGACCGGGACCTTCGTGTGGGCCAGCCGCTTGCGGGCGAGGTCGAGGAACTCGCGCAGGTTCTCGATGGCCGAGGCGCTGGTGTGGTGGGGGTTCGAGTAGCGGCAGAGCTTGGTGTTGCCGTCCGAGGGGAAGCGGAGGTAGTCGAACTGGATCTCGTCGAAGCCGAGCTCGGCCGCGCGCACGGCGAGCTGGAGGTTGTAGTCCCAGATGGGGCGCTGGTAGGGATCCACCCAGGCGATGCCGTTCTGGTTGAGCCAGAGCTTCCCGTCGGGCCGGCGGACGGCCCACTCGGGGTGCTTCTTCGGAAGGTAGTTGTCCTTGAAGACCACGATGCGGGCGATGGCCCGCAGGTTCTGCGCCTTCAGATCCTTGAGCAGGGCGGCCGGGTCCGGGATGGCCGGACGGTACGAGTTGAACTCGGAGGCCTTGGCCACGCCGGGGATGTAGACGTGCCCATCCGTCTCCTTGAGCGGGATGACCACGGCGTTGACCACCGTGCCCTTGAGCTTGTCCAGGAACGCGCGGCGGGACTTGCCCGTGCCGGCGATCCAGGAGGTGAGGTGCACCGCGCGGCAGGCCGGGCCCGTGGACATGGCGAGGGAGTACGCGGACTCCTTGGGCTCCGAGGGGTCCTCCCCCCTGCGCTTGTCCGGCCCCTTCTTCTTCTTGTCCGCCTTGGCGTCCTTGGGCGCGGGGGGCGGCTCAGGGGCGTCGACGGGCGCGACCGTCTCCGGGGCGAAGTCCGAGCCGCCGGGCGGCGAGAGGGCCTCCGGGAACGGAATGAGGTAGGGCGCGGTCGTCCGGGGGAGAGGCTCGTCGGTGGAGATCTCGTCGACGCCCTGGGCGGCGAGGGCCGAGGCGAAAAGCAGGCTGAGCAGCACGCTCACGCGGAGGCCTTCGCGGCGCGGTAGTTGAGGACCATCCCGATCAGCGAAGCCAGGCCGACGACGCCGAGGACGACCCAGACCTTCCACGGATGGTAGGCGTCCCAGAGCAGGCGCACGGCGTCCTGCGGGAGGGCCCCCGCGCCCATCTTCTCCGCCAGGGCGGCGAGGAGCTGGTCGGGGGCGATGGCGGCGGCCGCCTCGGGAGCCAGCCCGAAGCGCTCCACGAGCATGCGCTTGGCGAAGACGGCCCGCGAGGAGAAGTGGTCGTAGAGCGGGCCGGAAAGGCCGTTGCCGGCCGCCCAGCCGATGGCGAAGGGGATGTTCGAGAAGCCCATGTAGAGCGCCTTCTTGTCGGGCGGGGCCGTCATGCCGACGTATTCCGAGAACTTGGGGCTGCAGATGATCTCGCCGACGGCGAACACGAAGATGAAGAGGCCGCAGAGCATGCCGGAGGTCGTGGCCCCGGAGCCGATGAAGCCCACCAGAGAGATGGCCATGCCGAGCACGAGGGAGGTCATCATGCTGAAGCGGCCGAAGAACCAGGTGAGCGGCAGCACGAGCAGGATGATGGCGAAGGAGTCGATGTTGATGAGGATCTCGGGCTTGGCCCCGCCCGAGGCGGTCAGCAGGCTCTGCGCGCCGGAGCCGAGCAGGGAGGTCAGGAAGGCCCCGACGTCGGCCGTGTTCACCCACTCGTCGATGAAGTTCGGCAGGAGGTCCCAGAGCTGCATGAACATGAACCAGAAGCCGGAGACGACGAGCAGGAAGCGCAGCATGGACTTGTCGGCCCAGAGGGTCCCCATCGTCTCGGTGAACACCTGGGCCGGCTTCTTCCGGGCGGCCTCGGGGTTCGGCGGAGGCTCCTCGAAGAGGAAGAGGGCCGGGATGAAGTTCCAGGCGGTCACGAGGGCCGCGCCGTAGAACACCCAGGACCAGGTGGGGTTCTCCTCGTTGCCTCGCGCCCAGGCGGCGGCCATGGGGGCGATGAAGCCGCCGATGTTGACCACCCAGTAGAAGATGCCGAAGCCGAGGCCGGAGTTGCCGGCGTCGAGGGACTTGGCGACGGCGCCCTGCACCGGGGGCTTGAAGATGGCCGTGCCCGTGCCGACCAGGACGCCCGCGGCCATCATGCTCCAGAAGCCGTGGGCGTTGGCCATGAGGCAGTAGCCGAGGATGTTGATGGTGAAGGCCGTGAGCATGCTGCGCCGGTAGCCGTAGGCCTCGGTGTACCCCCCCGAGACCATGGGCACCAGGCACTGGAGCAAAGCCCAGACCATGTAGATGATGCCCTTCTGCGAGTAGGAGAGGCCGAGCGAAGTGCTGGCCGTGCCGACCAGGTAGAGCGGGAGCACGGCCCGCACGCCGAAGAAGGCCAGGCGCTCCCCCGCCTCGATGAGGTTGGCGACCCAGAAGTTGCGGGTCATCTGCCGGACCTGGGTCAGGACGGGGACGGCGGTCTTTTCTTGGCTCATGGCGACGGAGATTAAAACATATTCGGGCTTGACCTCGCTGTGATAGATGTGTATAAATTACACACTTTATGGCGCGCGTCAGGATCCTGAAGAAGCCCACGCGGCGGAACCTCATCCTGGAGGCGGACCTCTGGGAGCGGCTCATCGACCGCGCGCGGGCGGAGGACCGCAGCCTGTCCTCGGTGACACGGCGTGCGTTGTCGGATTACCTGGGGAAGCGCAGAAGGAGAGAGGGATGACCGAGGTGTTGAAGCGGGCGGTCTACGTCTGGACGCGGCGGGAGCATCGCCCCGCCGTGCACCAAGACAGCGGGTTCCTGCTGTCGAACCTGCCGGCGGGCGTGCGCTGGAGCATCCTCGCGAAGGACTGCGGGGCGCTCGGAGGGGTCAGCCGGCCGGCGGAATAGGCCGAAGCCCATCCGTCGGGCATTGTCAGTCTCGGGTGAAATCATTATAATAGCCCGTCGTCGCTTGCTCTTTGGTTGGGTGCCAGAGCGGTCAAATGGAATGGTCTGTAAAACCATCGGGCTACGCCCTACATAGGTTCGAATCCTATCCCAACCACCACTCTCGAAGGAAGACCGGCTCTAGGGCCGGTCTTTCTTTTTAACCTCACTTTACGTCGAGTCCCTTGACGTCCCGGACGTCCCCCTCTATCCTTCGGATATGAGAGGGTGGCTCATCCTGCTGGCGTTCTCGGTCCCGGCACAGGCCCAGGACGGCGTCCTCTCCCCGGATTTCTGGCAGGAACACGGCGTCATCGGCAAAACGCTCTCCAAGCCCGCCCTCCTTCCCGACCAGGCCCCCCTCTCCAGCCGTCAGTGCTCGAACGCCCTCTACCGCGAGGCCCTGGACCGCGAGCTCGAGCGCGTGCGCGGCCTCTCCATCGAGGCCGCCGGCGAAGAGCTTCTGCAGCTCTCCGAGAGCGGCGCCCTCGCCTCCCGCCTCGGGGTCGCCGCCCTGCTCGCCGCCCGCAGCCAGAGTTTGGAGCTCCACTCCGCGGTCTACTGCGACGACCCCGCCGCGGAGGGCAAACCCTACGGCGACCGCTGGATCGGCGTGCGCCTCGCCAACGGCAGCCAGTTCATCCTCGAGCTCGCCCACAAGGGCGGCGACGGCAAGAAGGAGGTGGCCGCCCAGTTCGAGGACGCCTCGGGCGCCGTGCAGGCCGGCCCCTTCGTCGGCGTCGAGCCCGAGGAGCTCTTCGCCGGCGGGGACTTCCAGCGTCACCCCAACGGGGCGATGGGCCGCCTCCTCGAGAAGATGATGGACGAGGCCTACAACCCCTGGCCGTGGAGCGACAAGAACCAGGGACAGGGCGGCGAGGACGCCCAGACGGCCGCCGAGCAGGAGCAGGACGGCGGGGCCGCTCAGGCCGCGGAGCTCTATAATCAATCCAAGGGCGCGAAGCTGGCCTCCGAGGCGCTCAAGGGCGCGCGCCCGCGCTCGCGCGGGCTCTGCTACGCGTATGTATCCGACGCGATGGAGCGGGCCGGCGTCCTCAGGCACTCGGACTGGGCCAAGCTCGGGATCCCGGTGGCCAGCGCGGCCGACTTCAGCCGCTGGGCCAACGCCCACCCCCAGAAGCTCGAGAGCGCGCTCGGCTTCCAGCGCGTCGCGACCCCCTCCTCCCCCGCGGGGCTCAAGCAGGGCGCCATCGTGGTCTACCAGCGCGGCGCCTGCGGCTACAGCCCCAAGCACGGCCACATCGAGATCGTCGTCGACAGCCAGGCGGACGACACCCGCAAGGCCTGCAGCGATTTCTGCCAGACTTTGCGCCCGGAGTGCCTCTCGAACGCCAAGACCCGCCAGAAAGTGCACGTCTACGTGCCGGTCGGCGGCTGATATAATGTAGGGGTGCCCCCCCTCCCCGACAAGACCCTCTCCTTCACCGTCCGCGGCATGACCTGCGCCGGCTGCTCCTCCAAGGTCGAGCGCGCGCTCCAGGCCGCCCCCGGCGTCGTCGAGGCCTCGGTCAACCTCGCCACCGAGCGGGCCAGCGTGCGCGGCGCCTTCAGGGACGAGGACGTGCTCAAGGCCGTCGCGGATGCCGGCTACCGCCCGCTCGCCGGCGCCCGCGCCGCCGAGGTCGAGGCCGACCGCGCCGAGGAGCTCAACGCCCTCAAGAGCGACCTCCGCCTCGCCGCCCTCTTCGCCCTCCCCCTCCTCGCCCTCTCCATGGCCCCGATGCTCTGGGGCGCTCACGCCCACGGCGGCCTGACGCTCTACAACCTCCTGCTCTGGATCCTCGCGACCCTCGTCCAGTTCGGCCCCGGCCTGCGCTTCCTGAAGAAAGGCGCCCGCGCTCTGCGCCGGGGCGCGCCCGACATGGACAGCCTCGTCCTTATCGGCACCCTCTCGGCCTACCTCTACTCCACTACGAGCGTGTTCGCACCCCGGATCTTCCCCCCCGGCGCCGAGCTCGTGTATTTCGAGTCCTCCGCCGCCATCATCCTCTTCATCCTCGCCGGCCGCTTCCTCGAGTCCCGCGCCAAGGCCCGCGCGGGCGAGGCCATCCGCAAGCTCGGCGAGCTCAAGCCCAAGACCGCCCGCGTCGGCGAGGCCGACGTCCCGGTCGAAGACATCCGCCCCGGCGACATCGTCGTCCTCCGCCCGGGGGAGCGCGTCCCCTGCGACGGCGTCGTCCTCGACGGCTCGAGCTTCGCAGACGAGAGCATGCTCACCGGCGAGCCCATGCCCGTCGGGAAGAGCGCGGGCTCCAAGGTCGTCGGCGGGACGCTCAACTTGACCGGCTCCCTGCGCTTCCAGGCCGAGGCCGTGGGACAGGACACCGTGCTCGCCCATATCCTCTCGGCGGTCGAGAACGCCCAGGCCGGCAAGCCCGCCATCCAGAGCCTGGCCGACGCGGTCGTGCGGCGCTTCGTGCCCGCGGTGCTCCTCATCGCCCTCCTCACCTTCGCGCTCTGGCTGGCCTTCGGCTCCCTGCCCGACGCCGTGGTCCGTATGGTGTCCGTGCTCATCGTGGCCTGCCCCTGCGCGATGGGCCTCGCGACCCCCACCGCCGTGCTCGTCGCCACGGGCCGCGCCGCCGACCTCGGGGTGCTCTTCCGGCGCGGGGAGGCCCTGCAGACCCTCGCCGAGGCCGAGGCGGTCGTGCTCGACAAGACCGGCACCCTGACCGAGGGCCGCCCCGCGCTGACGGGCGTGAGCGCCCTCCCGGGCTTCGACAAGGGCGAGGGCCTCGCCTACGCCGCCGCGGCCGAGTCCCGCTCGGAGCATCCCCTCGCGCGGGCCATCGTGGACGCGGCGAGGGCGCGCTCCCTGTCTTTGGCGGAGCCCGGGGAGTTCGAGGCCTTTCCCGGCGCCGGCGTCCGGGCCAAGGTCTCGGGGCGCATCGTGGAGGTCGGGAGCCGGCGCTGGTTCGAACAGCGCGGCTACGACCTGAGCGTCTTCGCGCGCGAGGCCGAGGCGGCGGCCGGCGCGGGCAGGACCCCGGCGTTCTGCCTGGTGGACGGGCGGCCGGCGGCGCTCCTAACGGTCTCCGACCCCCTGAAAGCCGACGCGCGCGAGGCCGTCGCCGAGCTCAAAGGGATGGGTCTGCAGGTCGGGATGCTGACCGGCGACGGCGAGGCTGTTGCCGAAGCCGTCGCCCGCGAGGCGGGCATCGAACGCTGGCGCGCCGAGCTCTCCCCGACGGACAAGGCGAGCGCGCTGCGCCTCTATCAGAGGAAGGCCCGCACGGTCTTCGCCGGCGACGGCCTCAACGACGCGCCGGCCCTCGCGCAGGCCGAGGTCGGCATCGCCCTGGGCGGGGCCAGCGACGCCGCGGTCGAGACCGCGGACGTCGTCCTGCTCTCATCGCGCCTCATGAGTCTGCCGCGGGGCATCGCCCTATCGAGGGCGGCCCTTCGCTGCATCCGGCAGAACCTGTTCTGGGCTTTCTTCTACAACGCCCTGCTCATCCCGGTGGCCGCGGGGGCGCTCATCCCGTCGTGGGGGCTCTCCCTGAGCCCCGTGGCGGCCGCGGCCGCGATGAGCCTCTCGAGCGTCTTCGTCGTCGCGAACTCTTTGCGGCTGAAGACCTTCCGATAGCCCCTTACTTCTCGGGCACGACGGTGACGATGAGCGACCAGCGCGTGCCGTGCAGGTCGAGGCGGCTCCAGTACGCCTGCTTGCGCACGGGCTGATCCTTGCCCGTGGCCGGGAACTCGTAGGCCCCCTCGCCGGAAGGCTCCGAGACCATCCTTCGCCCCAGCTCCAGCAGGCCGGGGAAGGGCTTGTAGAGGCTGTCCTCGAAGAGGAGGCGCCCGATCTCCGCCTCGTCGGGGTCGTAGACGATGCGGCCGTCCTCCTGCATCACCCAGGCCGAGAGCGGCAGGCCCTCGATGGCCGGGTCGACGAGGGTGGCGAGCAGGAGGTCGGGGCGCAGGGTCGCGCTCACGCTCCCCAGCAGGGCTCCCGAGTCGGAGAGCACCGGGTAGGCGACGACGACCGCGTCGAAGCCCTGGACGGCGCGGAACACCCAGCTCATCACCGGGGCCTTGGAGGCCTTCAGGCGCCGGATGTGCTCCTGCCCGCTGATGTCCGAGCCCTCGAACACGCGGTACTCGAAAGGCTCGACGAGGGCCATGCGGCCTTCCGCGTCGATGAACGAACACGCGACCGCGTCGGGGTTGGAGGAGCACAGTTCGGCGACGGCGGCGCGGGCCTCGGGGCCCTCGAGGCCCGTCTTGGCGAGCCTGCGCGAGGCTTGCGAGAGGCCGCTGTCGAGGCCGGAGAGCACCGAGCGGATGTCGCCGCCGATCCGCAGGAGCGCCTCCTTGGCGATCTCCTTGCGCGCCCGCTCGGGGTCGGTGGAGGGCCGCTGCTCGCCGAGCACGAAGCGCCAGCCGGTGAGCGGGGAGGCCTGGAAGACGACCGTCTTCTTCATGCCCGTGTAGTAGTAGGAGACCGCCCCCTCGTCCTTGTAGAGGATGTCGTTGACCGCGGCCGTCATGGACTCGCTGCCCAGGCGAGCCGGGAACTCGAAGGCTTTGCGCGGGTCGCGGTGGAGTGCCGTCTGTCCCTCGGGGGTCAGGGCGTAGAAGACCAGGTCGCCGGGCAGGGCGGCCTTCTCCTCGATGAGGTTCATGAGGGCCTCGGCGAAAAGGGAGACGCCCAGGGCGCCGACGACGCGCCCCTTGTCCATGACCGGGACGGCGACGACCGCGGACTTGCGGCCGGTGGAGCGGCTGACGACGAGCTCGCCCACGGCCTCCTTGCCGGCCAGGAGCTTCGCGAAGTAGGGGCGGTCCTGGAGGACGCTCCGCTCCAGGCCGTTTGCCGTCGTGTAGTACGAGCCGTTCGGCAGGGCGAAGAAGGCCACGCCGGCGTCCTGGGGGATGCCCAGCGCGGCGAGGGGCCAGCGGAGGTCGTCCCAGCGGGCCTCGCGGGCCTCCTTCGTGGCGGCCAGGACCCGGAGGCCGCGCAGGACGCCCGCGAAGCGCTCGTCTGCGAGTCCCACCACGGCCGAGAGGACGACGGAGACGTCCGTCTTGATGCCGGTGACCAGCTCGTCGGCCTGGCGGAGGATGTCCTGCGGGATGCGCAGGCCCATGACCTTGGAGGTCTGCAGGTTCAGGAGGACGGCGCCCTTCAGGTTCTCGACGAAGGGGAGGTCGCCGGCGGACTTCCCCGCCAGGATCTGCCGCGCCAGACGGCCGGCCTCCAGCCCGTGCTCCAGCGAGGACTCGGCCACCGCGCAGAGAGCGCCCTCCCGCACGGCGCCATCGTCGAGGCCCGCGACGGGGAGGCGGCTGTGAGCGAGCGTCCAGGCGAGGACTTCGGCCGGCGGCGTCGGCGCGCCGTCGGCATCCTTGAGGGTATAGTAGCCCGCGACGACGAGAGCGTCGGCGTCCTCTTGGCGCCGCTTGACGGCCGCCTGCCAGTCGGCGAAGGTCGGGACCTGCTCGATGGCCGTGACCGTGAGCGGGGCGATGTCCACGGTCTTGAGGTAGGCGAGGGCCGCCTGCGTGGCCTCGCCGGCGTCGCCGAGCACGGCGACGCGCTTGATGCGCGGGTCGATGGAGGCGAGCAGCTTCGCGGTGCGCGCGAAGAAGGCGCGGCCGACGACCCCCGTCACGTTGCTGGCCGGGTAGCCGAAGGCCGAGGGCTCGGCGTCCACCCCGCAGAACACCAGTTGAGGCTTCTCGCGCCCCGCAAGGCGCATGCCGAAGTGGCGCTGGGCGTCGTCGTCGGCCGCGACGACCACGTCCGGCGAGAAGGTCTCGACGCGCTTCATCGCGAGATCACCGGCCTTGGCCTTCCACTCAGGGTCGTCCCGGCGCTCGGTGTCCATGTAGAAGACTTCGAGGGACGCGCCGCTCCCGTCGAGGGCCTGGCGCACCCCGCGCGTGATGCCGTCCGTCCAAGGGGACCCCGGATGGGCGCTGTGGACGAGCAGGACCTTCGGCGCGGCCAGGGCGGCCGAGGGGGAAAGGGTCAGCAGGGCGGCGAGGAGCGTGTTTCGCATGGGGGCATTATAACTTACTCATTTATGCTTAAATCGAAGAATGCTGAAGATGCTCCTCGCGGCGCTCTTCGCGCTCTCCGGCGCGGCCGGAGCCTCCGACCAGGAGAAGCTCCAGGGCCGCATCCGGGAGTTCTCGGCCCTCATGGACGAGCTCGGGCCCACGGGCGCGGAGCTCTCCGACTACCGCGAAGCCTCGGCGCGCGCGCGGCGGCTCATGGCGCAGAGGAAGCTCAAGGAGGCCGTGAAGGTCTACGACCACGCCCTCTCGGGCCTGCGCCGGGTCCGCGGCGGCGGAGCCCGCAATGGGCCCCTGGCCCAGGATTGGAAGTGGTCTGAGCGCCTCGAAGGCCCCGAGCTGGCCGAGCCCCTCCCCAACGAGTTCGCCCTCGCGGCCAACGACCGCGACTACCCCCTCATCGCCCAGTTCCTGGAGAGCTCCGGCAAGCGGGGCTTCGCGGTGCGCCGCACGAAGCCCGAGGATGCCGAAGCCCTCAAGAAGGCGCGCATCGCCCTCGTCGTCGGCACGCCGGGGGCGGAGGACGAGACCGGCATCCTCCTGCGCAAGCTCCTCTCGGAGTCCCAGCTGAAGACCTCGGGGGCGTATCTGCTGACCAACGCGTTCCGTCCGCGTCAGGCGGTCATCGCGCTCTCGGGGCCCCGGCGCCTCTTCGACCGGCTGTGCGCGGCGTACGCGGAGTCGGTCTACCGCCGGGTGGAGCCTCCGGACGAGCGCCCGCACCCGCGCTACGCCAAGCTCTTCTCGGCCGTCTCGGAGGACGGGGCGGACTGGAAGGAGGAAGGGCGGGAGCTGTTGGCCGGCGCCTCCTCTCCCGACCTGCTGGCCTTCGAGGGCGGCGTGCGGCTCTACTACCTGGACGGGCTCATCGGCTCGGCGGACAGCGCCTCCTCCGAGAACGGCCTGAGCTGGCGCTTCGAGCGCTTCCAGGTGCGCGGCCTCCCCGAGGGCGCCCTGGGCGTGCGGGACGCCGGCGCCTCGAGGCTCGACGACGGCGCCGTGCGCCTCTATTTCACCGACCCCAACAGGCCGGGGAGGCTGTTCAGCGCCCTCTCCTCCGAGGGGGTCTCCTTTTCGGCCGAGGAGGGCCAGCGCTTCGCCGCGCCGGGCCTCGTCCGCCCCCGCGTGGTCAAGATGGGCGAGGTCTACCGGCTCTACTATTCCACGGCCGCGGCGGGGGCCCTCCTGAGCGCCGTGAGCAAGGACGGCGCGAGCTTCAAGAAGGAGCGGACTCTCTCGCTGGGGAGCGGCGACCGCGCCGCCCTCTTCCCCGTGCCCGGCGGCTGGCGCATGGTCTTCGCGCGAGAGGGCGCCCTCATCGCCGCTTCCTCCGCCGACGGCCTGGAGTGGAAGGAGGAGGGCCCGCTCCCCTTCCAGGGCCGCGACCCCGCGGCGCTCAAGCTCCCCGACGGCCGCTGGCGCCTCTATTTCGTCCGGTGATGCCGGAGGAACCCGGCGGCGAGCTGGTCGAGGAGGGCTCCTTCCGGGTCGACCGCTCCCGCCTGCTCGAGAAGCTGCAGGCGTTCCAGCTCAAGGAACCCAAGCAGTTCATGACCCCCTTCCTGCGCTGCGCGGCGGCGAGCGGCGCGACCCGCGCCGAGGCCCGGGACCTGGACTCTCCTCCGGGCTTCGAGATCCGGTTCGACGGCCGGCCCTTCACGCGCGGGGAGCTGCAGGACCCCTACCAGTGCCTGCTGGAGAAGGAGAAGCTCAAGCTCCGGCGGAACCGCCAGCTCGCCTACGGCCTGCTCGCGGCCCTGCGCTTGAAGCCCAAGGCCGTGACCGTCCTCTCGGGGAAAGGGACCGAGCGCATCGAACTGCGCGCGCGCTCGCTCCGTGAGGAGGAGTTCATCCCCCCCGAGCCCGGGGAGGACACGGTCATCCGGGTCCGCTGGAGCCGCTGGCCCAAGGAGTTCTCCTTCCGCTCCCCCTGCAAGGTGTTCACGGCCCTAAACGACGTCTCGGACTGCCTGCTCCCGGTCACGTTCGGGGACTGGACGACGGAGCCCCCCTCCTCGGCCGGCAAGCGGCCCGGGGACATGTTCTTCAAGGAGAACGCGATCTGCGGCCGCGTCCGGAGGGCCGAGCTGGAGGCCGGGACCGTCCGTGAGAAGAGCCTCGTGCGCCTGCAGGCCCTGGGCGTCGGCGTCGAGTCGCTGGAGCTGGACTCCGAGTTCGCCCCGGTCGATGCGACCTTCAACGACGACGCCTTCCGGCTGGACGTCTCCCAGTCCTCCATCGTGCGCGATGAGCGCTACGACCGCGTGAAGGCCATCGTGAAGCGCTGGGCGCGGGAACTGCTCAAGCGCGAGCTGGACGTCCAGGCCGCGCGCATGCCGCAGACCGGGAAGCTTTTGCTCGACCCGGCGCTCCTGCCCTACTGGAAAGCGCGGCTCGCGGGCCGGGACGCCTGGGCCGCCCTGCAGACCGACTGGCTCCGGAACCTCAGGGACATGCTCCCCGCCGCGCTCACACCGGCCTGGCTCGCCCGGCGCCGCTACGACCTGCCCCCGGGAGCCCGGGAACTGCACTTCGACGGCCTGCGCACGCTCTGGCTGAGGAAGACGGCCGAGATGATCTTGCCGGCCGGACAACCGCTGGAGACGCAGGACGAGCTCGGCCGCAGGCTCTGGGACGTCCCCCTCTTCTTCGACGCTCGCGGCGAGGGGCTGAGCCTGAAGCAGGCGCACGCCTTCTTCGAGCCGGCCCAGAGGCTCTTCTTCGTCCGCGCTCCCCTCCCCGGTGCCGTGAACGCCGATCGGCTCGTCTGGATCACCTCCTCCCAGGACGAGGAGTTCCTCTCGCGCTGGTTCCGCCTCGCTTTCGAGATGCCATTCTAGGTGTCGTTCATTTCGCTATCTTCGCTTTCACTATTACACCTGATGAAAGGGCTTGGGTCGTTCAGCGGCCGCGGACGAGCCGCGCGAGCGCGTAGACCGGGAAGACCGCGGAAAAGACCACGCATCCCAGGAAGGCCAGCAGGCACAGCGCCGCGAGCGGGCGCTGAAGGTTCAGCGCCCACGCCCCCCCGCGCAGGAGAGCCAGCAGCGCGAAGGCCGAGAGCGCCAGCTTGGCGAGCTTGGCGCCGCTGAACTGCGCCGCGGCCGGGAACGCCTCCCCGTAGACCGAGCGCTCCGGGACGGTCTTGCGGCCGCGCACGTGCAGGGCGAAGAGCAGGGCGTAGAACGCGACGATCGCCAGGTAGAACAGGAACGCGTCCAGGCGCCCCTGCGCCGCGAGGGAGCGGCCCCGGAAGAACAGGCCGGCCGCCACGGGCAGCCAGAAGAGAGGGAGGGCTATCCCGGGGAGGACTTCCTCCGGGGCCGCCGAGGCCCCGCCGGTCGAGGCGCGCAGGGCGAGCCACAGCATGAGGCCGACCCAGCCCAGCAGGAAGGCCTGGAGGGCCGCGGGCACCGGCCCGCCGAAGAAGCGGAGGTGGATCGCCGCGAAGGCGACCGAGAACCAGGCGAGGCAGACGGCGGCCCAGCGGCCGAGCTCGCGCTCCTCGAAGCCGGGCCGCGCGAGCCCCATCTCCCCCCGGTGGACGGCCTTGAAGAGCAGGAAGCCCCCGAGGAAGGGCAAAAGCGGGTGCGCCGAGAGGCCGGTGAAGGTGAGGCGGATCAGGTGCAGGCCGAAGACGGGCGGGCCGAGCCCCGATGGGATGAAGACCTTGTCCGCGAACACTCCCTCCATGAGCAGCCCGTAGACCGAGCCGAGGAGGAGGAGCCCGAAGGCGTCGGCGACCTTCCAGCGGTGGAGGATGTCGGCGAAGACAGCGAACACGCAGACGTAGAGGAGCTGGCAGAACAGGAGGGCCGGGACCACCGCCGCGGGGCGGGAGACGCAGATCGAATAGAGGCCCTGGACGTTCCAGACGCCCCCCTCCGAGAGCACCATCCCGAGGGTGCCCAGGAGGACGAGCGGGGCGGCGCGTTCACGGAAGCTCAATGCGCCATTCGTGATGTAGGGATTTTAAGCTGAGTGGGGTCGTCCCTCGGCTCTTCAGCGCGTACCCTAATGGGCGTTATCGCAAGCAGTATACCCCCGGCCGTGCCGACAGCGTGCTTCCAGCATCGCATGAGGTATACTTTACCATGTCCCAAGGGAGCCGGCACCGCGCTCAGGTAGCGCCCCGCCTACCCCTGGGGTCCGTCGTAGTCCGGGAGTGCGTCGATGCCCTCGTACCGTTCGACCCGCGGGTCGATCCCGCAGTCGTCGAACGGGTCAGGCGGAGGCCGACTGCGAGCGGAAACCGTCTTAGGGAAGTCTGTGGGAAGCCTCAGATGCCTTAGCAGGCGCACCAGCTCGGAGTCATTCATGATGACCGCCACCGGGACCAGCTCGGTCGAGCACACACGACAAACCAGAGGCTCAACCTCAAAGACCTTGCTCAGGCATGCCGCCCACGAGCTCACACACCCCCGGACCCGCTCCCGTGCTATCGCGACCGCTTTGGAGGTCGTTTCTTGGGAATCATTAGTTTATCCCCCTTCAGTGGTAATCCGTGTAATCGACGGCGTAAGCATCCCCGTTTCGCGCCGCGAGCATGCTTGACGGCTTCCTTCAGCCCCGAGGTAAGCTCCTGTCCCAGCCTTGTCTTGCGCATATTATTTGGCCTCCCTCTCACCCCGATGACGCCGCAGGATTCCTAGGAACGCTTCTTCCCGTACGTCGCCGTGCGGCAGGCCACCTGCGAGCCGAGGTGGGCGTATTGGGCCATGATGTAGAGCATGAATTGGTTCAAGGACACGCCTTGCTCCTTGGCCTCGTAGGCGAGCTTCCTGTGGAGCTCCTTGGGCAGGCGCAGCAGGAACTTGCCATTGAGGTTGGAGTCGGCCAGAGGCTTGGGGACCTGGCGCTTTTCCTTGCGGGAGGCTTCAAGCCATAGCCGTTTCGCCGTCTTGAGCTCGTCGAGGGCTTTTTCAGGCGTCCCGCCGAAGGCGGAGCAGCCCGGGAGCTCCGGGATCGTCGCGATCCAGCCTTCGTCTTCCTTGCTGTAAAAGACTTTGATCTCGTAGGTTTCAGTGTTCATGGCGACCCTCCAGCTCCAGGCCGTAGGCCTCGATGACCGACAGGAATTGCCGCACCTGGTAAGGCTTCGCTTTTCCGCCGACGTTCTGGAAATTCAGGATTTCTTTGACGCTGGGGTGCGTGTAGACCCGGTGGCTGCCCCGGCCTCCTCTCAGCGCGAATCCTAGGTATTGCGCCAGTCGGCAGAGGTCGGAGAAGCGCACATCGACCGGGTTGTTGCGGACGCTTCGCAGGAGCTTCTCCTTGTTCATCGTATATATAATATCGCCTGTAATATCATTTGTCAATGGCCTCGGCGAAGGGGGTGCGGCTTAGGATCGGCGCTATATTGGGGGCTGTCCAGACTCGGCAGGTATAAGCAGGCGAGAAGGGGAAGCGGTGAGACGTGGTATCGGCTGACTGTTGCGAAGCGGCTTCGTTAACGAAACGATGAGCCGTAGCAACCACTTGGCCGGCCCGCGAAGCGCGGTCGGCTCAAGAGGATGTTGGGCATACGCTGCCGGAAGTCATTACTTGCTCGGCTTCTTTGGTGTTGGACGCGAGGTCACAAGGGCTCTGAGTTCATTCGCATAGTCCAATATGAGTACTATGAGTTCGATGAGCTCTTCCTTTATCTTCGGCTTTCCTGAATCGTGTGAGAGGTGATTCGTGAGCTGCGCGATTCTTCCCCAATTGAATATTCGATTGTGATGCTCCTTGAGCAAGGCAATCAAATCCTTGAGGAGCAATTGATTGTATGCCTTCCTCGGTATGATCTCGCGAAAGCTGCATTCAATCTTTAGTAGTTGTTCGGCAACACGTCTCATGGTGTTGCCCTTCTCTGAAATCTCGTCGCCGAAGATTTCGTTCTGGACACCGTTCATGACGCGCGAGATTGCTCCTATCGCTTGCCACACATTCTGGCCGTAGAGCATGACCTTCGAGTCTAAGGCGTGCATAAAATGCCCCTTCGGGATGATCGCGGCTGAAAATATCGGCGTGGTTAGACACCGGACAGAGTTCCAAACCTTTCCTTTCCGACGATAAACGTGTGATGAGAAGAACTTGTCGGGACAAACATCCGATTCATCGAATCCAGCGCATAGTCTCTTCTTTATTTCTTTTTCAGTCATTGAGTATCCCTGAATAACAGGAATGGGACACCCTTTGATCTTTATAAAGAGCGCAGATTGGAAATGGAAAAAGAGTGCATATCGATCGGCCGGGAAAAAAGCGCGGTCGACCTCGCCATTTGTCCTGCTGGAGTAATCGCGCCAAACCATTTCCACCGTGCCCTGATTTTCCGCAATAGAAACGCTGTGAAGGCAATCCCAGCACGCCATATCGAGAAAATCCACGATTACGAGACCCTTAGATCTTTTGATCAACTCATCCAAGTAGGTCTTAAAGACTCTGATGTCGCGCAAGGGATTCTCTTTGCCTCGCAGGGTTGCAGCAACCGTCTCGAGAAATATCCTCGGGCTGTCTTCGATGGGATCTAAAGTGGTCATGGATGATTCCCGGCTATACGACGGTCTAACGGTAACGCTCAGCAGCGCGCGCTATGGGCGTTCCTCCTGGCGCGCGTCTGCTAAAGCGGCTGGTTAGACACCGAGCCAATTTGTCTACAGCTCAAATTACTTTTGCCGCCTGGATTGCCTCAAGCAACTTCATAATCAATCTTCCGGCTGCAGTAATCTCGTAAACTGCGACGAGTATGACCTCCTCAGCCAAAGGGCTCTTGGTCCGCCGCGCCCGCCGTCGGACTACTCCGGATTTCTCAGCGTGCTTCGTAAATCTCCAGATGACAGCTGCACTATCACCACCAATACCCGGCACCCGAATGCCGTCGAACAGCTCATACTCCAACTCCTCGGGAAGCGCGCGCTCATCCAGGAACCGCAGAAAGTCCAACATCGCTGAGAACGACCTTATGGGACTTTTCCAGAAGAACTCCATCACCTTTTGATCGCTAAGCTTCACAATGCCATCCTCCATTATAAACTGCCCCAAGATTTGGGCTGGATTGTTTAGTCAGGCGAAAGCTCCTAATATTTGAACCGATTATGCATGGCAGCACTGCATTGACTTGTGTTCACTTGCTCCAGAAAGATGCAATGAAAAGGCCAGAAAGCCCGAAATATACTAGCGGAGATTTCCCCATTGAGCAGAGTACTTGGAAAACGGATGAGTGAGCGGATGAGTGATAGGATGCGCTAAGCCAAGCGAAAAACAGAAGGGCACAACTGCCTAGTCGAATGCCTAGCCGCCAGCCTTCGTCGTGTCCCTTATCATGCCCGATCCGGTACCACCATCGCTCCGTTCTATACACGGCTTTGTATTTCGCGCAGCAAGCCGGGGCGGGCATTCCGCTTGTTTCCCATGAATCAATGTTTGATGATCCATTATTGATTTCGCCACAGGATCTGCATTTTGCGACTCGGCGGTCCTCCACGGCACCTTGACCACAAAAACTGCATCTAAAGGCTGGGCGATACGCGCCGCAGAACTCGCATGGAACGATGAGTTGGATATCAACTCTTACGGGAGGCTCAAGGAGAGCGAGGATATTGCGCCATCGTTTGGCCGTCTTTTTTGGAGCCAACTGCAACGACCTCATCAGCAGACTCCGCGCATGCTTCTTGAATAAGTATAGATCGTGACGTGCCTTAATTCCCGCAGATGAACCTAATGCTGGTTCCCAAATCCAAATGTCTTCGGGCTTGACTATGATTATATCGTCGACCATCGCTGGAGGGTGCTTCCCACGTGCGGCATCCACACAGATGATCGGCCATACACTCCCGGGTGTCATAGCCACCACTTTTCCATCGGCTTCGCCTTCGCACGTGGGCAAAGTGACCCGGTCGCCTGGGTTTGGCTGAGGGGCAATGGGTGGAGCAGGCTTGCCAGGATCCATCGGTCCCTCTCTGGCTGGGCCAGGCGAGATGAGACAATCCGTGGTAGCTGGAGCTGGTGGTACTATCAAAGAATGCTTTTTACACCACATCTCGGTCATTATCTGATCTATTCTGTCCAGGACCTGCTGGTCAGTCATTTTGTCAGCCTCAGCAGTACTCAAGAATTTCTGGCACCTATCAGCAGCAACTTCCATGATTGATCCTTCCAAATATCCGCAAGGTTGATGTCACGGCTATCAACGCATGATCACACCGACCATTGTAGCACGACCAAATCAAAATCCCGTGATGTAGGGATTTTAAGCTGAGTGGGGTCGTCCCTCGGCTCTTCAGC
>DMEZ01000077.1:0-4210 GCA_003450735.1 Elusimicrobiota bacterium
ACGACCGACACGGCGGCGGCGCTCAAGGCCGTGGAGATCGAGGCGGACGCCGTGCTCAAGGCGACCAAGGTGGACGGGGTCTATACCGACGACCCCAAGCGCAACAAGCAGGCCAAGATGCTTTCGGAGGTCACCTTCATGGAGGCCATCCGGCGGCGCCTGCGGGTGATGGACGCGACGGCGCTGACCCTGTGCATGGAGAACCGCATGCCCATCGTCGTGTTCAACCTGGCCGTGCGCGGCAACATCGCGAAGGCGGTGTCCGGCGCGCGGGTCGGGACCATCATAGACGAATGACGGAGGCATAATCGAATGGACTTCAAGACCAAGACCGAGACGAAGATGAAGGACCGCATCGTCAAGCTCAAGGACGAGCTCGCCCGCCTGCGCACCGGCCGCGCGAGCCCCGTCCTCCTGGACGCGGTGAAGGTGGAGTGCTACGGCCAGCAGATGGCCCTCAAGCAGCTGGGCGCCGTCTCCGCCCCCGACGCGCGCACCCTCGAGGTCCGGCCCTGGGACGCGAAGACCTGCGGCGACATCGAGCGGGCCCTCAACAAGGCCGACCTCGGCGCCATGGCCAAGAACGACGGGCAGATCGTGCGGGTGTCCTTGCCGGCCATGAACGAGGACCGCCGCAAGGACCTCGTCCGCGTGGTCGGCAAGCTGGCCGAGGAGTACCGCGTGGCCGTGCGCAACGAGCGCCGCGACGCGATGGAGGAGATCAAGAAGGCGGCCAAGGACAAGCAGATCTCCGAGGACGAGCAGAAGCTCTCCGAAGGGCTCATCCAGAAGCTCACCGACGCGTACATCAAGCAGGTCGACGAGATCGCGGCCGGCAAGCAGAAAGAGATCACGACCATCTGATGGAGCTTCGCCGCCGGCCGAAGCCGGCGCTCCCCGAGGGCCTCACGCGCGTCCCGCGGCACGTGGCCCTCATCATGGACGGCAACGGCCGCTGGGCGGCGGCGCGGGGCCTGCCCCGGGCCGCCGGCCATAAGGCCGGCGTGGAGAGCGTGCGCGAGACCGTGCGCGCCTGCGGGGAGCTGGGCGTGCAGGCCCTCACCCTCTACAGCTTCTCCACCGAGAACTGGCTCAGGCCCAAGGACGAGGTCTCGGAGCTCATGCGCCTGCTCTCCTGGGCTTTGGGGCGCGAGACCGCCGAGCTCGACAAGAACAACGTGCGCCTGCGCGCGTCGGGGAGGCTCCAAGGCCTGCCCGACGCCGTGCGCAAGGAGCTCGAGGCCTCCATCGCCAAGCTCAAGGACAACACCGGCCTCCTCCTCAACCTCGCGCTCAACTACGGCTCCCGCGCGGAGATCGTGGACGCGGTCAACGCCCTCCTCAAGGAGGGCGTCCGGGAAGTCGACGAGGAGGGCTTCTCGAGCAGGCTCTACACCGCGGGCCTGCCCGACCCCGACCTCCTCATCCGCACCTCGGGCGAGATGCGGGTCTCGAACTTCCTGCTCTGGCAGATCGCCTACGCCGAGATCTTCGTGACCCCGGTCCTCTGGCCGGACTTCCGCCGGGAGCACCTCCTGGAGGCCTTCCTCGAATACCAGCGGCGCGACCGCCGCTTCGGGAGGCTCTAGTGCTGCTCCCGCGCATCCTGACGGCCCTCGTGGGCATCCCGCTGGTCCTCGCCCTCATCCACCTGGGCGGCGTCCCCTACCTGGTCTTCTGCGCCCTGCTGGCCGCGCTCTGCGCCCACGAGTACGCGCTCGTGCTCTGGGCCGGCGGGCGAGGCGTCCACCGCGCGCTTCTTCCCCTCCTCAGCGGCCTGCTCGCCCTCGCGGTGGGGCTCTCCGGGCCGGTCGCCTCCGACGCGCCCGCCCCCGGAGTGGGCCTCAACCACTTCATGGTCTCGGTCGTCGTCCTCGCCGCGCTTTTGCGCGAGGTCCTGCGCAAGGAGCACTCCCTCGACCGCGCCGCCCTCACCGTGATGGGGACGCTCTTCATCGGCTGGCCCCTCGGCCACCTCGTACTCCTGCGCGAGCTGGCCCACGGCGAGCTCTTGTCCTACCACCTCTTCGCCGCGGTCTGGGCGTGCGACACCGCGGCCTACGCCGTCGGCTCGGCGCTCGGCCGCCGGAAGATCGCGCCCGTGCTCAGCCCCAAGAAGTCCTGGGAGGGCGCCGTCGCGGGGTTTTTGGCGGCCGTGGGGGTGCTCTGGGCCGGGCGCAAGCTTCTGCTCTCCGAGGCGATGACGCCCGCCCTCGCGCTGGCATTGGGCGCCCTCGTCGGCACCCTGGGGCAGGCCTCGGACATCGCGCAGTCGCTGGTCAAGCGGGCCTCCGGGGTCAAGGACTCCGGCTCGCTCCTCCCCGGGCACGGAGGCCTCTTCGACCGCCTGGACTCCCTCCTCCTGCTCGTCCCCGCCTTCTACTACCTCGTTGTGCTGTTCGATTAAAAATCATAGACTGAGCGCCTCATGCCCGGCTGGCTCCTGAGCACCCTCGCCGTCCTCTTCACCTTCGGCCTCGTCATCTTCATGCACGAGGCGGGCCACTTCCTCATGTGCAAGAAGCTCGGCATCCGGGTCATCCGCTTCGCCTTCGGCTTCGGCCCCGAGCTCTTCGGCATCACCTACGGCGGCACCCGCTTCTCCCTCTGCGCCGTCCCCCTGGGCGGCTACGTCAAGCCCGCCGGCGAGTCCCTGGAGGACTGCACCGGCCATCCGGACGAGTACTTCAGCCGCTCCCCCTGGGAGAGGCTGGCGATGGTGGCCGCGGGGCCGTCCATGAACTACGTGCTGGCCTTCTTCCTCTTCACCGGGGTCGTCTTCGTGCACGGCATGCCCGAGCCATCCAACGAGCCCGTCATCGGCGAGCTGGCCATGGGCTTCCCGGCCGAGCAGGCCGGCCTGAAGCCCGGCGACCGCATCCTCAGCGTGGACCAAGTCGAGGTGGCGACCTGGGAAGAGCTCGCCTCCGTCATCCACCGCAGCGCAGACAAGAAGGTGGCCCTCGAACTGCGGCGCGCCGAGAAGCTGGAGCGCGCTTCGGTCACCCCCAAGTTCGACTCCTCCCTCGGCCACGGGCTCATCGGCATCAAGCCGCAGATGGTCTACGCGCGCCTCAGCCTCCTCGCCTCGGCCAAGGAGGGCGTGCACCAGTGCTGGTTCTGGACGGCCTACACGGTCAAGACGCTCTGGGAGAAGATCTACCGCCGCGAGCGCCCCGACCTCGCCGGCCCGGTGGGCATCGTGCAGATGGTCTCCAAGGCCGCGCACTCGGGCGCCGAGGACTTCGTGTTCCTCCTGGCCCTGCTCTCGGTCGCCATCGGCTTCTTCAACCTGCTCCCCATCCCCCTCCTCGACGGCGGGCACGCCGTGCTCTACCTCTGGGAGGGGATCAGCCGCCGGAAGCTGACCCTCAAGACCCTCGCCGTCGCGAACTCCATCGGCCTCGCCCTGCTCTTCTCCATCCTCATCTTCGCGACCTACAACGACATCCTCCGCATCCGCGAAGGCCGCCGCACGAAGGCCGAGAAGGCCGCCCCCGAGGAGCAGGCCCCGGCGCCGAAAGCTCCCAAGACCCCCGTCCCGGCGCAGTAGCCGGTCCGGGCCCCCCGCCCCGCCCTCGTCTCGCTCTATCGCATCGCCCCGCCGCTTTTTGCATCACCTGCCATCCCCCACCTCCTGCAAGACCTGCATATCCCTCTCACCCTTACCCCCACCCCCATGAGATTCCACTTATTTTTCCAACACAATCGACATCGTCCGGACGATGTTGATTCCGCTTGTTTTATAAGCATTATTTGAAAGCACTCCCCCCTCCCCGGCCCATGCCCCAGCAAAGACCATGGAACCAAAACGGGGGCTCATACGTACTTGTAGGTATGGAACACGCCCGCTTTCCCGCCTGGCTCGCAGGCCTGCGCCGGAGCGTATGGCACGCGCCAGCGAGGCCGCGATATTTGCGCCCCACGGACTTCCATCGCTCGCGCCGTCTTGGCCCCTGCAGTCGAAAAGCATTCGGCGCAGCATGCTCCACGGACCGGCATACAGGACTCCCATGATCGACCGCGCACCGAAAAGCATCCACGGACTTCGCCGTCTCGTATCGGCCGGGGAGGGGCCGCGGCACCAATCGGGTCATCGCGAACTGCAGGACGGCCGGCATACCTTCTCCAGAATTCCAGGAGATTGCCGGGGCCTTTCGGGTGACATTCAGAGTACAGGTCACAGCGCAAGTCACAGAGCAAGTCACAG
>DMEZ01000077.1:4314-22179 GCA_003450735.1 Elusimicrobiota bacterium
AGAGCAAGTCACAGAGCAAGTCAAAGCCATTCTGAGAGCTGCCCTGACCGCCAAAACCCGCGAGGCCTTGCAGCGCATCGCCGGAATCAGGAGCCGCGAGCATTTCAGAGCGGTCATTCTCGCGTCAGTGCTTCAGGCTGGCTGGCTTGAGATGACCATCCCGGACAAACCCAACAGCAGCCGCCAACGCTACCGGACGACGGATCGGGGCGCAAGGATCCTCGGCCCGGCCCCGCTCCGCGGCGCGTGATATTTTGCTTAAATCTCGCCCATGAGAATGAGCCAAGACCGCTACCTCGTCCCCACCGTGCGCGAAGCCCCCTCGGACGCCGACAACGTCTCCGCCGCCTTGATGATCCGCGCCGGGCTCATCCGCAAGCTCGCCAGCGGCATCTACGAGTGGCTGCCGCTGGGCTACCGGGTTTTGCGCAAGGTGGAGCGCATCGTGCGCGAGGAGATGGACGCGGCCGGCGGGCAGGAGGTGTGGCTCCCCGTCATCCAGCCCAAGGAGCTGTGGCTGGAGACCGGGCGCTGGAACGTCTACGGCAAGGAGCTCTTGCGCATCAAGGACCGCAAGGAGGGCGAGTTCTGCTTCGCCCCGACGGCCGAGGAGGTCATCACCGACCTCGTCCGCCGCGAGGTGCGCTCCTGGCGCCAGCTGCCCCTCATGCTCTACCAGTTCGGGCTCAAGTTCCGCGACGAGATCCGCCCGCGCTTCGGCGTCATGCGCGCGCGCGAGTTCTACATGAAGGACGCCTACTCCTTCCACGCCGACGAGGCCGACGCCGAGCGCTACTACAAGGTCATGTACGACGCCTACGCCAGGGCCTTCACCCGCATCGGCCTGCGCTTCAAGGGCGTCGAGGCCCAGTCGGGCGCCATCGGCGGCGCGTTCTCCCACGAGTTCATGGTCCTGGCCGAGACCGGCGAGGAGACCATCGTCTCCTGCAAGCAGTGCTCCTACGCGGCCAACCTCGAGCGGGCCGAGTGCCTGAGCGACGCCAAGGAGCCCTCCGAGGCCCCCCTCCCCCCCGAGCTGGTGCACACCCCGGGCGTCTTCACGGTCGAGGACGTCGCGAAGTTCATGAAGGCCGAGCCGACGAAGTTCCTCAAGACCCAGCTCTACCTGCACGAGGGCCGGCCCGTCATGGCCCTCATCCGGGGCGACCACGAGCTCAACGAGGCCAAGCTCGCGCGGGCCTTGGGCGGCGGCGCGCTCGAGCGCGCCACCGAGGAGCAGTACGTCAAGATCGCCGGCTGCGCGGTGGGCTTCGCCGGCCCGGTCAACCTGCCCCTCTGGAAGACCGAGAAGGACGGAAGCGTCCCGGTGCGCATCCTGGCCGACCACGCCATCCGCGGGGTGGCCAACGGCATCTCCGGCGGCAACAAGAAGGACCACCACCAGAAGAACCTCAACTTCGGCAAGGACTTCGCCGTCGAAGCCTTCGCCGACCTGCGCACGGCCCTGGCCAGCGACCCCTGCCCCCGCTGCGGCGCAGCGACCGAGTTCGTCCGCGGCATCGAGGTCGGGCACGTCTTCAAGCTGGGCACCAAGTACTCCCAGGCCCTCAACGCCGTCTACGTGGACGCGGAGCAGAAGTCCCACACGATGGTCATGGGCTGCTACGGCATCGGCGTCTCGCGCATCGTGGCCGCGGCCATCGAGCAGGGCAACGACAAGGACGGCATCATCTGGCCCGCCCCCATCGCCCCGTTCAAGGCGCTCATCGTCCCGGTCGAGACCGACGACGCGGCGGTCCTGGCCGAGGCGAACCGCCTCCACGACGAGCTCAACCTCAAGGGCGTGGAGACGATGATGGACGACCGGCCCGAGCGGGCCGGGGTGCGCTTCAAGGACTGCGACCTCATCGGCATCCCCTACCGCCTCGTGGTCAGCAAGAAGACCCTGGCCGCCGGACAGGTGGAGTTCAAGAAGCGCGCCGCGGCGGACAAGGAGATGTGGCCGGCTTCGGAGGCCGTCGCCAGGCTGCTGGCCCTGGGCTAGCAGGCTCAGACACAGCTCCTCGTTTTTCCTCCGGCATAAACACTATATTTGATGTTAATCTTTGACGGGTTTTGATCCGCACGCTCTCCCCGTCCCTTCCCAGAGCTCCGCACTATTAGGGAATTGACACCCGTCCGAAAGATGCGATATAATGCCTCAACGCCGCGCTGAAAGTGGCCGAATCTTCGAGCCACTTTTTTTTATAGATAAAATGCCCGATATCAAAGCCCTAGAGACCGCCGTGGACGGCCTCCTCAACCAGGAGGGGATGGAGCTCGTGGACCTGCGCTGGCTGCAGGAGAACGGGCGCTGGGTGCTGCGCATCTACGCCGACAAGCACGGCGGGACGACCCTCAAGGACTGCGAATACCTCTCCAACCGGGTCGGCGCGATGCTCGACGCGATGGACGCCGTCGAGTGCTCCTACACCCTCGAGGTCTCCTCCCCGGGCCTCGACCGCGTGCTGAAGAAGGAGAAGGATTTCCTGCGCTTCTCGGGCTACCAGGTCCACGTCCGGCTCAAGGAGCCGCTCGAGGGCCAGCGCAATTTCAAGGGCCGCCTCCAGGGCGTCGAGGCCGGCCTCATCGTCGTGGACACGGGCGCGCGCGTGCTCAACATCCCCCCCTCCTCCGTCGAGGAGGCGAGACTCCAGCCGGACATCGACATCTGAGAGGAAGCATGGCACAGAAAAGCGAACTCATCCAAGCCCTCGAGCAGATCGAACGCGAGAAAGGCGTCAAGAAGGAGGACGTCCTCCTCATGATCGAGGGCGCCATCGCGAGCGCGCTCAAGAAGCACCTCGGGCGCAACGCCAACGTGGTCTGCGCCATCGACCCGGAGACGGCCGACATCAGCGCCAAGCAGATCAAGATCGTGGCCGAGGCCGTCATCGACCCCGAGACCGAGATCTCCCTGGACGAGGCGCGCAAGAAGACCCCCGACATCGTCGCCGGCACCGAGGTCGAGTTCCCCGTCGACGCCCGCGAGTTCGCGCGCATCGCCGCCCAGACCGCCAAGCAGGTGCTCGTCCAGAAGATCCGCGAGATCGAACGGGACAACCTCTACGAGGAGTTCAAGCCCAAGGAAGGCGAGATGACGAGCGGCTCGGTGCACCGCTACATGGACCGCAACATCATCGTCGATATGGGCAAGGCCGAGGCCGTCCTCCCCATCCGCGAGCAGATCCGCCGGGAGCGCTACGCCATCGGCGACCGCGTGCGCGCGGTCATCCTCAAGGTGGACAAGGTCCAGCGCGGCCCGCAGATCGTCCTCTCCCGGGCCAGCCCCGTCTTCCTCAAGCGCCTCTTCGAGATGGAGGTCCCCGAGATCGGCGAGAAGATCGTCGAGATCGTGGACGTGGTACGCGACCCGGGCTTCCGGGCCAAGGTCGTCGTGCGCTCCAACAACCCGAAGGTGGACGCGGTCGGGGCCTGCGTGGGCATCCGGGGATCGCGCATCCGCTCCATCATGAACGAGCTCTCCGGCGAGCGCATCGACCTCATCCCGCACTCCCCCGAGACGCAGACCTTCATCGCCAACGCCATCGCCCCGGGCAAGGCCTCGAGCGTGCGCATCCTCGACGACGCCAACCGCCAGGCCGAGATCATCGTCCCCAACGACCAGCTCGCCCTGACCATCGGCAAGGACGGCCAGAACATCCGCCTGGCCTGCAAGCTCACCGGCTGGAGCCTGAACGTGAAGTCCGAGGCCCAGAAGACCGACGAAGTCCGCGCGGTGCAGGCGACGATGATGTCCGACCTGCGCGAGCTCGAAGGCATCGGCCCCAAGACCGCCGAGACCCTGACGAAGAGCGGCTTCCACGACATCCGGAAGCTCTCCACCCTCACCGTCGACGACCTCACCTGCGTCCAGGGCGTGGGCCCCAAGACCGCGGAGAAGATCATCGACAGCGCCAAGAAGTGGGTCGCCGAGCATCCGGCGGAACCCCCGGTTTCTCCCGCAGCTGCCGCCGCCGAGGCGGCTTCGCCGGCGGCGGAGCCGCTCCAGGACGAGCCGAAGGCCGAGCAGACGGCCGAGAAGGACGCGATTTGACCGGAGCAAAGCTGGAGGAAGCTATGGAGAAGGACAAGAAGGACGCCGCGGAGAAGAAGAAGGAAGCCGCGAAGAAGCCGTCGGCGGAGAAGAAGCCGGCCGCCGACAAGAAGCCGGCCGTCAAGAAAGCCGCCGCCAGGAAGCCCTCCAAGGGCAAGAAGAAGGACGAGCACGAACCGACCGTCGTCCAGACCAAAGCCGAGGTCCGAGAGACCCAGGAGCAAGGTTCCATCGCCCCCCCAACCACCCAGCTCGTCGACGCTTTCGCGAAGTACCGCAAGTCGCCCCACCGCCCCTCGAGCGGCGCGCCCGTCGTCGCGCGCATCGCCCCCGGCGGCTCCCTGCCGGTGAAGCCCAAGCCCGAGCCGGCGGCACCCGCGGTCACTCCCCCAGCGGCCGCCGCCGCCGCAGCGGCCGCCCCAGCGGCCGCCGCCAAGCCGGCGGCGGCGCCCACGGTCCCTCCCGCGGCTGCCGCCGCTCAACCCGCGGCCGCCAAGCCGGCGGCGGCGCCCACGGTCCCTCCCTCAGCTGCCGCCGCTCAACCCGCGGCCGCCAAGCCGGCGGCGGGACCCACGGCCCCTCCCGCGGCCAAGGCCCACGAGCCGACCGCCACCTACAAGCTCGACGCGCCCCAGGTCGTCCTGCGCTCCACCCCGCCTCCGGCCGCCGCGCCCAAGCCCGCCGCTGCGCCGGCGGCCGCGCCCACCCTCAAGCCCGGCGTGCAGGCCCGCACGACCCCCGTCGCCCCGCCGAGGCCCGGCGCCCCCGCCCAGCCGGCCGCGCGCCCGCCGCAGACCGCGGCTCCGGCCAGGCCCGGCGCCGTCCCGCCGAAGCCCGGCGTCCCGGCCAGGCCCGGCGCAGTCCCGCCGAAGGCCGGCGCCCCGGCCAGGCCCGGCGCAGTCCCGCCGAAGGCCGGCGCGGCCAAGCCCGGGAAGCCCGTCGAGGAGAAGCCGCCGCTCAAGCCGCTGACGGTCACCACGATGGTCACCGTGCGCGAGCTCGCGGAGAAGATGGGCCTCAAGGTCAACGACCTCATCAAGAAGATGATGGCGCAGGGCGTCTTCGCGACCATCAACCAGCGCCTCGACTCCGAAACGGCCATCCTCATGGCCGCCGAGTTCGGCTTCGACCTCGACGTCAAGCCGCTGCACATGGAGGCCGAGATCACCGCCGCGGCCGCCGCCGTGCAGGACAAGCCCGAGGACCTCAAGAGCCGTCCGCCCGTGGTCACCATCATGGGCCACGTCGACCACGGCAAGACCAGCCTGCTCGACGCCATCCGCAAGTCCGACGTGGTCAGCGGCGAGTCCGGCGGCATCACCCAGCACATCGGCGCCTACAAGGTCGCCACCCCGAAGGGGACGATCGTCTTCCTCGACACCCCCGGCCACGAGGCCTTCACGGCCATGCGCGCCCGCGGCTCGAAGGTCACCGACATCGTCGTCCTGGTCGTCTCGGCCGCCGACGGCGTCATGCCGCAGACGATCGAGGCCATGGACCACGCGAAGGCCGCCGGCGTCCCCATCGTCGTGGCGGTCAACAAGATCGACCTCCCGACCGCCAACCCCCAGAAGATCCGCCAGGAGCTGGCCAACCACGGCCTCCTCCCCGAGGAGTGGGGCGGGAAGACCATCTACGTGGACATCTCGGCCAAGAAGCGGCTCAACCTCGAGAAGCTCCTCGAGATGCTCCTGCTCCAGGCCGAACTCCTCGAGCTCAAGGCCAACCCCAAGCGCGCCGGGCAGGGCGCCGTCATCGAGGCCAAGATGGACACCAAGCGCGGCTTCGTCGCCACGGTCCTGGTGCAGACCGGCACGGTCAAGGTCGGCGACCCCTTCGTCATGGGTCTGTGCTCCGGCAAGATCAAGGCCCTCGTCACCGACAAGGGCGAGCGCATCCAGTCGGCCGGCCCGGCCACCCCGGTCGAGATCCTCGGCATCTCGGGCGGCGCCCCGCAGGCGGGCGACGCCTTCAACGTGGTCGAGGACGAGAGCATGGCCAAGGAGATCGCGGGCAAGCGCAACCGCATCCAGCGCGAGGAAGCCCTGGCCCACAAACAGCACGTCTCCCTGCTGAACATCAAGAACAGCAAGTTCAAGCAGCTGACCGTCATCCTCAAGGCCGACGTGCAGGGCTCCATCGAGGCTCTCAAGGACCAGATCGAGAAGCTCTCCACGCCGGAGATCGCGGTCAAGGTGCTCCACTCGGGGCTGGGCAACGCGAACGAGTCCGACATCCTGCTCGCCGGCGCCTCGGACGCCGTGGTGCTGCTCTTCCACGTCGACCTCGAGCCCCGCGCGCAGGAGACCGCCGAGAAGCAGGGCGTCGAGGTGCGCCGCTACGAGATCATCTACGACCTCACCGCGGACGTGCGGGCGGCCCTGGAAGGCCTCCTCGAGCCCGAGATCGTCGACGTCGTCATCGGCCGGGCGGACGTCCGGCAGGTGTTCTCGGTCAAGGGCCACAAGGTCGCGGGCTGCCAGGTCGTCGAGGGCAAGCTCCAGCGCAACGCCCTCGTCCGGGTGATCCGCGCCAACGCGGCGGTCGGGCAGGGCAAGATCGACTCCCTCAAGCGCTTCAAGGACGACGCCAAGGAAGTCGAGAAGGGCCTCGAGTGCGGCGTGAGTCTGGACGCCTTCGACGGCTTCCAGCCCGGCGACCGCCTCGAGGCGTTCATGAAGGAGAAGCGCGTCCGGCGGCTCGAGCCCGCGTCCTGATGTTCTCGCGCAGCGACCGGCTCAAGGAGCTCTTCCTCCACGAGATCTCCGGGCTCGTCTCCCAACTGAAGGATCCCGGCCTCTCCGGCTTCCTGACCATCACCGGCGTCGAGCTCAGCACGGACTCGAAGATCGCGCGGGTGTACTACTCGGTGCTCGGCTCCGCGCTGGACAAGGAGCTCACGGCCCGCGCCCTCGAGCGCTCCGCCAAGCACCTGCGCTCCGAGCTGATCCACCGTGTGGCCATGAAGTTCGTGCCGAAGCTGGTCTTCGTCTTCGACGACACCCCGGAGAAGGCCTACCGCGTCGAGAGCCTCCTCAACCGCATCCACGCCGAGACTGTCCCCTCCGCGCAAGGAGAACCGCCGCGCTCCGAGGACGGCGCTTCCCAGAGCGCGCCGCCCCCTGACGACGATCCTATTTCCGACGAGAGCCTCCGGCAGGCGGCCTCGCGGCCGAAGCGGCGCCGGATCCCGCGCCTGCGCCGCGGGCGATGAGCGAAGGGGCGCCCCTCCCCTCGGGGCTCCTCCTGGCCGACAAGCCCGCCGGCTGGACCTCCCACGACGTCGTCGCGGCCCTGCGCCGCCGCCTCCCCAAGGGCGTGAAGGTCGGCCACGCCGGCACGCTCGACCCCCGGGCCACGGGCCTGCTCGTCCTGCTCGTCGGACGCGCCACCCGCGAGGCCTCCGCCCTGCTCGGCCTGCCCAAGTCCTACGAGGGAAGCATCCGCCTGGGCGTCGAGACGGACACCGGCGACCTGGACGGCCGGGTGCTCAAGGAGAGCCCTCTGCCGCCCTCCCTGGGCGAAGAAGCCCTCCGGGAGGCCTTCGCCAAGCACACGGGAGAGGTCGAGCTGGCCATCCCCAGCTACTCCGCCGTCAAGCACCAGGGCCGGCCGCTCTACGAGTACGCGCGCCGCGGCGTGGCCGTGCCGGAGCGCCTGCGCCGCTCGCGCATCGAGCGCTTCGACCTGCTCGCCTGGGCGCCGCCGGAAGCGTCCTTCCGCTTGGCCTGCTCGAGCGGCACCTACGTGCGCGCCGCGGCCGAGTCGGTCGGCCGGCTCTTGGGCTGCGGGGCCACGCTGAGCGCTCTGCGCAGGACGAGCGTCGGCTTCTACCTCCTCGAAGGCGCGCGGCCCGTCCCGGAGCTTCTGTCTCTCGACCTGCCCGCCCTCGCGGGCCGCCTCCTCACCCCCCCATGAAGAGGAACCTCGTCACCCTCGGCACCTTCGACGGCGTCCACCTCGGCCACCTCAAGCTGCTGGCCTCGCTCAAGGCCGCCGCCCGCCGGCGGGGTCTGCGCACGCTGGTCGCGCTCTTCGAGGAGCCGCCGAAGTCCTTCTTCCTCTCCCGCCCCGTCCCCCTCCTCACGACGGCCCTCGAGCGCAAGAATCTGCTCAAGGCCGTGGGCATCGACGAGGTGCGCGTCCTGCGCTTCGACGCCCGGCTGGCCAAGACCTCCCACTCGAAGTTCCTCGCCTCCTATCTGCTGGGCCGCTGCCGCGCCGCGGGGCTGGTCGTGGGCCCGGACTTCGCCTTCGGCCGCGGCCGCCACGGGGGGCTGGCCTTCCTGAAGGAGGCGTGCCGGCGGCGGGGCCTGCTCTTCGCCGCGGCGCCCCTGGTGCGCTCGGGCGAGGCGAAGGTGTCCTCCTCGCGCATCCGCGACCTCCTCCAGCGCGGGAAGGTGGCCGAGGCGGCGCGCCTGCTCGGGCGGCCCTACCTCCTCAGCGGACCGGTGACGCGGGGGCGGGGGCTGGGCGCGCGCATCGGCATCCCGACGGCCAACATCCAGCCGGATCCGCGCCTGCTGCTGCCGCGCGGGGTCTTCGCCGTCTGCGTGCAGGGAGGCCCCTTCCGGAAGCCCCGCATCGGGGTCTGCAACATCGGCACCCGGCCGACCCTGGACGCCACGGGCAGCGGCGTCTCGGTCGAGGTCCACGTGCCCGGGCACTCCGGCGAGCTCTACGGCCGGCGCCTGTCGGTGGGGTTTTTGCGCTTCATCCGCGGCGAGCGCCGCTTCCCGTCCGTCGAGGCCCTGCTCGAGCGCATCCGCAAGGACATCGCCTCGGCCCTCCGGGCCGGCTGATTTCGGTCAGTGACTCTGGTCGAAGGACTCTTCGTCGATGCGGCGCAGCTTCAGGTAGACGGCGAGGATGGCGGTCTCCTGCCGAAGGCCCTCCCCGTCCTCGTCGAGGCGCTCGATGCGCTCGGAGAAGAGGCCCTCTTTCTTCAGGGCCGTAGGCCTGGGCAGGTCCTTCCCCCTGGAGAGGAGCAGTCCGGAGGCCCGGCGCAGGGCCTCGGCGGCGTGGCGGACCTCGGCCTGGCAGGCGGCCGCCGAGTCGAGCAGGGCGTTCTCGTAGGGATCCAAAGCCGGGGCCTTCTTGTAGCGGGCGGACGCCTTCCTGAGGACGTCCTGGGCGCGATGCAGGTCGCGCGCGCGGTCCTTGGGCCGATAGCCCGTCCGGCGGGAAGTCAGGGCCTCCTCGTCGAGCTCGGGGACGGAGAGGGACGCGGAGGAGGCGCCTTGGCGAAAAGCCTCCGCCTTGGTCTCGAGCATCTGGTCCGAGAGGAGGAGGACGTCCTGCTCGTCCTCCAGGACGGGCTGCCGGCGCGCGAGGGGCTTGAGGTCGAGCAGGGAGGCTTTGAGCTGCTGGCGCGCGTCTTGGACGAGGGCGAGGGCGTCCTCGAGGGCGGCCTGCGCGTCCCGGCCGGAGCGCTCCATCGCGGAATCGAGGCTGTTCTCCTCGGCCTCGCGAACGGCCGTGAGGATCTCCGAATCCGACGCGCCCTCCCCCTCCATCGAGCGCTGAGGGCCTTTCCTGCCGTCCAGCTCGCCGCTATAGGACTCGTCGAAGGGCTCTTCGAGGGCGGCTCCGTCTTTCGCGGAAGCCGGACAAGGCCAGCACAGCGTCGCGATCAGGAGACTAGAGCAGAGTCGGGTCTTGGTCATGGGCGTTGCTCAGGCGGTAGTGTAGGATCAGGCGTTCGAGCTCGACCTGGAGGGCTTCGCAATCCGCCAAGAGGCCCGAAACGGCGTCGCGGGCCTTGGCATCGTCGGCTGAAGAACGCAGCTCCCGGGCGGCTGCGGCGGTCCCGGCGGCCGCCTCCCGGGCGAGGGCCAAAGCGCGGGCCTGGGACGCCAAGAGCTCCGGGCGGCCCAGCCTGCGCTCGAGGACGGCCGTAAGGGCCTGCGCGCTCTTGAGGGCCTTGCGGCTGAGCGCCGCGTCGTAGGCGGCCCGCAAGGCCAGGATCTCGGAGGCCTGCTCGGACTGGGAGGCCGGCACCCTGGCGGCGGCGCGCACCTCGGGAGAGTCCTTGAGAGCGCGCTCCCGCGGAGCGCTCGGCGAGCCGGCATCGGCGGCCTCGGACAAGGGGCGGAAGGCGGCGAGCCGGTCTGAAAGGGCCTGGTAGGCTTCCTGGGCCCTGCGGCGCGGCGCGGCGCGGCCGGAGAAGGCCCACTCCAGCCTCTTGAGGCGGGCCTGGGAGGAGGAGAGGAGCAGGTGGACGTCCAGGAGGGCCGTCCGGGTCTGGGCGTAGGCTTGGCGGAAGACGGGCTTCAGCGACGCGTCGGCGGCCGCGGCGGGCAGGACGAAGAGGACGCAGGCCGCGCCCAGCGAGGCCCTCAAGGCTTGCGCTCCTGAGACCCCTCCGAGAGGCCCTCGTCCGGCCGGACGACCCGGAGCTGCTTCTTCTCCTTCTCGTAGATGGGGGTGTGGTCCTTGAGTTGGCAGCGGCGGTAGTCCTGCTCGGAAGGATAGACCTCGAACGGCGTCCCGGGCGGGCGCGAAGCTTTCGGAAGCGTCTGGAGGACGGCGTTCCAGCGGGAGGGCAGGACGCTCCCCCAGAGGTAGAGGAGCCGCTCGTTCATCATCCGCTCGAGCCGGGCGAGGTGCCGTTCGTAGACCTCGCGGGTGAGGACCCCGTCCTTCAGGGCCTCCTTCTGATTCTTCACCAGGCTCCGGTAGAGCTTGAGCTGGCGCTGATGGAACTGGACCGCGTCCTGGTAGTGCCTGTCGATGGCTTTGGCCGCGGGGGCCTTCCCCAGGCTCTTGAGCAGGGCCGTCCGGTCCAGCGTGCGCTGGTCGTAGCGCTCCCGCCAGCGCAGGGCGCTCTCGTTGAAGACCGCCTGGGGGTCCGCCGGCGGCGCGGACGCCGGCGGCGGCGCCGGGATCGCCGCCTGAGCGGCGGCTGCCATGAGCAGGAGCTGGAGGAGGCGCACCCTATTTCTTGAACTGGGAGTTGAGCTGCTTGAGGCGCTCGGCGACCGTGGGGACCCCGAGCAGTTCCTTCTCGAAATCGAGGAACATCGCGTCGCCGATGGGAAGCTTGAGCTGGTAGCGCTTCTCGCTCGCGCTGTACTCGAATTGCGTCCCGTACACCTGGGGCTGATCGATGGCCATCAGGTAGCGGTCGAGCGTGGCGGCGAGCAGCCAGCGGGCGGTCTTGTGGCCCAGGATGGCCGAGAGCGTGGCGAGGCGGTGCGCCGTGAGGAAGTCGGCCGCGTCGTGCCCGTGCTGGAGGATGACGGAGGCGCGGTAGAGGTCCTTCATCGTGCGGATCTCGCCGAGGTCCATCATGACGTAGACCCGTTTGCGGCGCTGGGCGTCGCGCTCCTTGAGCTTGGCGACCTCTTCGGAGGAGTCGTAGACCCGCTCGCGGTCCTTCTGGTCGTCGAGGAAGATCTCTTCCAGCTTCAGGTTATCGGTCTCTGGCGGCATGTCTTCGGCGATTATACCATTACCGGGGGGGTTTCTCCGTGTAGCCCGCCGGGACGGCCAGGTCGCCCTCCGAGACCGGCCGCGCGGCCTCGAGCCCGTGCAGCTGGGTGTAGATCTGGTAGAACGGCGTCCTGCCCGCCTCCTCGGCCTGCGCCGGGCTGGAAGCCTGCCGAGCCGGCTCCCCCTCCGCCAGCTGTCCCAAGAGGACGACCAGGGCGCGCTGGAGGTCGTCCCGGAACGCCGGGTAGACGCTCCGCTCAGGCGTTCGGGAAGGCGCGGGGCTGGGCGTCTCGCTGACCTTCGGAAGCGGGCCGAAGGCGAAGTCCCCCCACTGGGAGCGCGTGCGTTCGTACATCGTGTTGATGTCCTTCTCCGAGCGGCGCCAGTCGATGGGCCGGAAAGCGGGCTTGGGCTTACCCCCCTTCCTGGAGAGCGGCGGGACGGGCGCCTGGGGCTTGAGGACCGGGGCTTCGACGGCCTTCGGAAGGCGGGGCGCCTCCCCCTCCGACGCGTCCCGCCACCAGCCCACGGACAGGGCCACGGGGTAGCTGGGCAGGTCTCGCAGGCGCGAGCGCACCTCCCCGACGACCCGCTGGAGCTCGGCAGCGGGCACCTGGAGATAGGCCGCGGCCTCGCGGACCTGGTAGCGCTCGTGATCGAGCGGGGAGAGGGCCCCCCCGGTCGCCCCCCGGTAGGCGTTCTCGAAGGAGATCAGCTCGAGCAGGGTCTGCGAGAGGTGTCCCGAGATGGGGGCGACCCAGACGTCCAAGTTGAGCTGGGCCGCCACCCCGGGCCCGCCGGGGGTGGAGAGGAGGAGCTCGGCGCTGAGGCGGTAGCGCTCGCAGTCGGCCTCCAGCAGGCGGCGCACGCCCGGCATCTTCTGGAGCTTCAGGCCCTTCAGCTCGAGCCGGCGGTCGGGGGCGCCCCGCTTGAGCTTATTCTCGAGCCCCTCGGCGTAGTCGAAGGTCTCGAGGGAGGCCTTGGAGAAGGTCTTCGTCTCGGGGTAGACCAGGATGCGCTCCCGCCGGGCCAGGTCCACGATCTGGATGAGCCTCTGCGGGTCCTCCGCGTCCCCGTCGACGTCGAGGCGGCGGGCGTAGCCGGAGACGATGCGCATGCGGCCGCCCGAGACCTCGACCCAGCTCTTCCCGAACATCCCGTCCTCCCCGCGGCTGGTCTGGGCCTGCGAGACCTGCATGAACACGAGCCCGGCGCGAGCGGAAGCGGGGGCGAGGAGCAGGGCGCAGAGGAGGGCGGAGGCGCGCATCGCCTACGGCAGCATCTCGGCCGAGATCTTCACCACCGAGAGGACCGGCTCGGGGTACACCCCGATGACGAGGACGGCGATGGCGGCGAGGGCCAGGCCCGAGAACAGGTAGAGCCCGGGGGCGACCGGGCGCTCGGTGCGGGGCGGGACGAAGAACATGCGGTAGGCGATGAGCATGTAGTAGTACACGGAGACCACGCTGTTGAGCACGGCGACCACGGCCAGGCCGTAGAAGCCGCCCTGGACCGCCGCCGCGAAGAGGGTGAACTTGCCCACGAAGCCGGCCATCGGCGGGATGCCGGCCAGGGAGAGCAGGAAGAAGGCCATCACGAGGGCGAGCCCGAAGTTGCGCTGGGCGAGCCCGTCGAAACCCTCGAGCCCGTAGCCCTCCTCGTTGCCGACGGCGATGGCCACGGCGAAGGCGCCGGTGTTCATGAACAGGTACACGAGCGAGTAGAGCAGGACGCCCTCCCGCCCGAGCGCGTCGGCGGTGACGAAGCCGATGAGCATGTAGCCCGCCTGCGCGATGGAGCTGTAGGCGAGCAGGCGCTTGACGTTGGTCTGGAAGAGGGCGGTGAGGTTCCCCACCGTCATGGTCAGCATCGCGAGGAACGAGAAGAGGGCGCTCAGCTCGAGGGCGGGGTGCGGGATGAGGCGCGTGAACACGCGCAGGAGCATCGCGAGGCCGGCCACCTTCGGGGCGATGGACAGGAAGGTCGTGACCGGGGTGGGGGCGGCCTCGTAGGCGTCGGGGACCCAGAAGTGGAAGGGCGCCATGGACACCTTGAAGCCGAAGCCGACCAGCATCAGCAGGCAGGAAAGCAGGAACATCGTGGAGGTGGCGTAGCTGTACTGCGGCACGGGCTTGAGCAGGTGCGTCGTGCCCGTCGCCCCGTAGAAGAGGGAGAGGCCGAAGACCATGACGGCCGTGGAGAAGGCGCCGAACAGGAAGTACTTGATGGCCCCCTCCGAGCTGCGCTGGTCGCCCCGCTCGAAGCCCGTCAGCACGAAGGAGGAGATGGAGATGAGCTCCAGGGCCAGGAAGACCATCACGAGGTCCACGGCGGAGACGAGCAGCATCATGCCCGCGCTGGCGAGGAGGATGAGGCCTGAGTAGGTGCCGAGGTGGTGCTCGTCCTGGCGCTTGGCGTCCACGCTGAGCAGGAGCACGAGCACCGCCGAGGCCAGCACGAGGATCTTGAAGAACACGCTCAAGGGGTCGACCGTCCAGAGCGTCCCCACCCCCTGGTAGGCCGCCGGGTTGGACGCGCACAGCCCCAGCAGGCCGAGCCCCGCGGCCGCCGCGAGCAAAGCCAGGTGGAAGAGGACGCGGCCGTGCTTCGGCGGGATCCAGACGTCCGCGAGCATCAAAAGCAGGGCGAAGCCGCTCAGGGCGATCTCGGGGAGGAGGAGGCTCAGGTTCTCCATGGGCTCAGCGCACCAGCTGGAACATCCCCGGGAAGAGCTTGGCCAGCGCCTCCAGCGTCGGGTTCATGAGGTCGAGGATCAGGCTCGGCCAGAGGCCGAAGAGGACCGTCAGCACGGTCAAAGGCAGGACGCTGACGAGCTCCCGGGCGTTCATGTCGCTCAGGGAAGCCCATTTCTCGTTCAAGGGGCCCAAGAAGACCTTCTGGATCATCCGCAGGAAGAACGCCGCGGTGATCAGGATGCCGATGACCGAGAGCGAGGTGTAGAGCTTCCAGACCGGGAAGGCGCCGAGGAAGCACAGGAACTCGGAGATGAAGCCGGCCAGGCCCGGCAGACCCAGGGAGGCGAAGCAGGTCAAAGACATGAGCCCCGCGTACAGGGGGACCTTCGCTCCCAGCCCGCCGAAGGCCGAGATGTCGCGCGTGTGGGCCCGGTCGTAGATCACCCCGACGAGGAGGAACAGCGCCCCCGTGATGAGGCCGTGGGTGATCATCTGCAGGGAGGCCCCGCTGAAGCCGGTCGGGGAGACCGCGGCCATCCCGAGCAGGGCGTAGCCCATGTGGTTGATGGAGGAGTAGGCCACCATCTTCTTCATGTCCGTCTGGGCCATGGCGCAGAGGGCCCCATAGACGATGTTGATGAAGGCGATGATGACCAAGAACGGGAGGAACCACTCGTAGCCGGCCGGGAGGATCGTGTAGCAGACCCGGAGGAGGCCGTAGACGCCCATCTTCAGCAGGACGCCCGCCAGGATGACGCTCACCCCCGTGGGGGCCTCGACGTGCGCGAGCGGCAGCCAGGTGTGGAACGGGAAGGCCGGCACCTTGACGGCGAAGCCCAGGTAGAAGGCCAGGAAGACGATGATCTGGAACTCGCGCCCGAAGGCCCCGTGGGACCGGGCCAGCTCGAGCATGTCGAAGCTGTGCGGGTTCGAGGCGAAGAAGAGGGCGAGGATGCCCAGCAGCATGAACACGCTGCCGAAGAGGGTGAACAGGAAGAACTTGATGGCCGCGTACTCCTTCTTGGGGCCGCCCCAGATGCCGATGAGGAAGTACATGGGCACCAGGGTGAGCTCCCAGAACACGTAGAACAGGAACAGGTCCAGCGAGACGAAGACGCCGGTCATCCCGACTTCCAGGAGGAGCAGCCAGAAGTAGAACTCCTTGACCCGGACCTCGATGTTCATGGAGTAGACGGCGGCGCAGACGCTGAGCAGGGTCGTCAGCAAAACGATGGGCAAAGAGAGGCCGTCCACGCCCAGGTGGTAGTGGATGCTGAAGGAGGGGATCCAGGAGAAGCGCTCGACCATCTGCATCGCGAGGCCCTCCGGCGCGCTCAGGGAGGGGTCGAAGGAGCGCAGGGTGAGGAGGGAGACGAGGAAGGTGAGGAGGGCCGCGCCGACGCCGACCGCCCGGGTGGCCGTCTTGTCCTCCTTCGGGATGAAGAGGAGGATCAGCGCGCCCAGGAGGGGCAGGAAGGTGACCAGCGAAAGGATGCCCATGTCGTTTCTACCTCGCCATGATGAACGTCGCGAAAAGGCTGACCGCCAGCGCCACGTAGAGCAGGTACTCCTGGGTCTGTCCGCGCACCAGGCGGCTCAAGGCCCCTCCCGCGTCCCGCGTGACCCCGCCGACCCCGTCCACGGCGCCGTCCACGAAGAAATCGTCGAAGAAGCCGTGGATCTCGGCGAGCGCCCGCGTGAGGAGCCCCCACCCGTCCACGAAGAGGGCGTCGAGGAGGTGGTCGTCGAGCCAGTGCAGGGCCGCCGCGAGGGAGTCCGAGAGCCGCACGAGCCACAAGAAGAAGCGGTCGAAGCCGTAGCGCTCCTCGAGGACGGTGAAGAGGGGCTGGAGGTTGTTCTTGAGGGAGGAGGCGAGCGCGAAGTCCCCCTCCCCGTAGAGACGCCAGGCCGCGGCGAGGCCCGCGGCGAAAGCCCCGACCGCCGCCCAGCCGAGCCAATGCGGGGCGGCGGCAAGGCCGGCGCTTTCCGCTTCGCCGCCGCCGGCATGCACGAGCCGGGCGAAGAGGCCGCCGTGCTCGAGCAGCATGCCGGAGAACACGGAGAGCCCCGCGAGCACCCAGAGGGGGACCGTCATGACCGAGGGAGACTCCCCGGCGTGCTCCCAGCGCGGATGGTCCCTCGAGGGCCCGAGGAAGGTCATGAAGACGAGGCGGAACATGTAGAAGCAGGTCAGGGCGGCCGTGGCGAGCGCGAGGCCCCACATCAGCGGGCTGCGCAGGTACACGTCGTGGAGGATGGCCTCCTTCGAGTACCAGCCCGAGAAGGCCCACGGGAAGCCCGCGATGGCCAGGGTGCCGATGACCATGGTGATGAAGGTCGCGGGCATCTTCTTGGAGAGCCCGCCCATCTGGCGCATGTCGTTGGTGTGCACCGCGTGGATCACCGAGCCCGCGCCGAGGAAGAGGAGGGCCTTGAAGAAGGCGTGGGTGGTCAGATGGAACATCCCCGAGGTGTAGCCCCCGACTCCAAGGGCCATCATCATGAAGCCGAGCTGGCTGACCGTCGAGAAGGCGAGCACCCGCTTGATGTCGTAGACGGCCACGGCCATCGTGGCCGCCATCATGGCCGTGACCAGCCCCGTCCAGGCCACGGCGTCCATCGCCAGGGGGGACGCCTGGTACACGAAGTAGGTGCGGGCGACCAGGTAGACGCCCGCGGCGACCATCGTGGCGGCGTGGATGAGCGCGGAGACCGGGGTCGGACCCTCCATGGCGTCCGGCAGCCAGACGAACAGGGGGACCTGGGCCGACTTGCCGGCGGCTCCGAACAGAAGGAGCAGGCCCACGGCCGCCGGGACCCACTCCGGCATGTGCTCGGGCCCCATCGCGAAGTGGGTGGGCAGGAGGCGCAGGTCGAAGGTGCCCGTGTAGGCGAAGAGGAGGAGCAGGCCGGCGTAGAAACCCAGGTCGCCGAGCTTGGTCGTGATGAAGGCCTTCTTGCCCGCGTAGGCCGGCGCGTCCTTCTCGAACCAGAAGCCGATGAGCAGGTAGGAGGAGACGCCCACGAGCTCCCAGCAGGCGAAGAAGATGAACAGGCTCGAGGTGATGACCAGACCCAGCATGCTGGCGGTGAAGAAGGAGAGGTAGGCGTAGTAGCGCTTGAAGCGCGGGTCGCCGTGCATGTAGCCCAGCGAATACACCTGGACGAGGAAGCTCACGAGGGTCACGACGCAGAGCATGAAGGCCGCGGTGCCGTCGATGAGCACGCCCAGGGTCATCTCGTAGGCGCCGAAGCGGAACCAGGGGAGGGTGCGGTAGAAGGGCTCCTCGAGCTTCCCCGCCACGGCCTGCCCCAGCAGGCAGAGCGAGTGGAGCAGGCACCAGCCCATGACGGCGATGCCCAGCCAGGGCAGGCGGCTCTTCTCGGTGTCCTCCCGGCTGCCCAGGAGGATGATCACCGAGGCGATGAGCGGAAGGAGAGCGATCCAGTGCGCGTTCTCGAGCATAGCTCAGCCCTTGAGGAGGTTGATGTCCTCCGCGTAGACCGTGTTCAAGCTGCGGTAGATGGCCAGGACGAGGGCCAGGCCCACGACGATCTCGGCCGCGGCCACGGCGATGTTGAAGACGGCCATCGCGCTGCCGACGACCCCGTCCGGGTGCAGGAAGCGGTTGAAGGCGGCCAGGTTGATGTTCGCCGCGTTGAACATCAGCTCGATGC
>DMEZ01000077.1:22316-22504 GCA_003450735.1 Elusimicrobiota bacterium
CCCATGAGGATGCCGATGATGTTCCGGCGGGTCAGGGCGCCGAAGAGGCCGATGAGGAAGAGGGCCGCCGCGAGGGCGAGGTAGTGCGCGAGGGTCACGGCGTCCCCCCCGTGAGGCGCTTGGAGAACACCACGGCCCCCACGAGGGCCGCGATGAGGACGAGCGAGACGGCCTCGAAGGGGAGGGCG
>DMEZ01000028.1 GCA_003450735.1 Elusimicrobiota bacterium
GTCTTCGACCCCACCTGCGGCTCCGGCACCACCGCCTTCATCGCAGAGCAATGGGGCCGCCGCTGGATCACCTGCGACACATCCCGTGTTGCCGTCACTCTCGCCAAGCAGCGCCTGATGACTTCGCTTTTCGACTACTACCAACTCCGCCACCCCAACGAAGGCGTGGGGAGCGGGTTCAACTACAAGACCGTTCCCCACATCACCCTGAAATCCATCGCCAACAACGAACCCCCCGGCCATGAAACCCTCTACGACCAGCCTCTCCTCGACTCCAAACGCGTCCGCGTCACCGGCCCCTTCACCGTCGAAGCCGTCCCCGCCCCCGCCGTCCGCTCCCTCTCAGCGGTCGAAGACCCCATCGAATCCGCCGACAACTCCGTCGCCCGCACCGGCACCACGGCCCGCCACGCCGAATGGAGGGGGGAACTCCTCAAAACCGGCATCCGCGGCAAAGGCAAGCAGACCATCGAATTCTCCCGCATCGAGCCCTTCCCCGGGACGCGCTGGCTCCACGCCGACGGCGAGACCAAGGGCGCCAACCCCGAGCGCGCCGTGGTCTCCTTCGGCCCCGAGCACGCCCCCCTCGAACAGAAACAGGTCGAGCTCGCCTGGGAAGAATCCCGCAAGCTCAACCCCAAGCCCTCCATGATCGTCTTCGCCTCGTTTCAATTCGACCCCGAAGCCGCCAAGGACATCGACGAACTGACCAAGGAAAAGACCGGCATGACCTTCCTCAAGGTCCAGATGAACACCGACCTCCTGACCGAAGACCTAAAGAAACAACGCTCGAGCAACCAATCCTTCTGGCTCATGGGCCAGCCCGACGTCGAACTAAGAGAGATCAAAAAGGGCGAGCACAAAGGAAAATGCGAAGTCCAAGTCCACGGCTTCGACTACTACAACACCAAGACCGGGGCCATCGAGTCCGGCGACACCGCCAAGATCGCCATATGGATGCTGGACACCGACTATGACGGCCGCAGTCTCTACCCCAGGCAGGTCTTCTTCCCCATGGCCGGCAAGGACGAAGGTTGGGCCAAGCTGGCCAAGAACCTCAAGGCCGAGATCGACGAAAGCCTGATCGAGGTTTACCGCGGCACCGTGTCCCTGCCCTTCGAGCCCGGCAAGCGGATCGCCGTGAAGATCGTGGACGATCGCGGCATCGAGAGCCTGAAGATCGTCGAGGCCGCCTGATGTCCGGGAAGATCGACCGCCTCATCATCAACTCCCCCTACGAAGAGCCCGTTCGATATTGGTCCTACGACCGGAAGACCCGTGCCTTCTCGCTCATCGAGGGCCGACGCCGCCCGGCAGGCTACATCCGCGCCTCGGAGCACTCCAAAACCTTCGATGACCCCGGCGAGTTTATCGAGCTTCCGCTGGTCAACAAGATCCGTGAAAGGGTCAAGGCCTGGCGCGAACACCCGGCCGCTCCCTACGCCGGCACATCCGGCATCACTCGCAGGCTCCTGGAGCATTGGCGCGATCCCGCTCAGCGCGGCGAGGACAAGCGCCTCTTCTTCTGCCAGTTGGAGGCCATCGAGACCCTGATCTGGCTGGCCGAAGCTCCGCCCTCCGAACGCCATGGCGTCGACATCCCCAGCGACGGAGGGCCCTTCCGCAGGCTTTGCTGCAAGATGGCGACCGGCTCCGGCAAGACCACGCTCATGGGGATGCTCATCGCCTGGCAGATCCTCAACAAGGTCTCCTATCCCCAGGATAAAAGGTTCTCGAAGAACATCCTCCTCATCGCGCCGGGCTTGACGGTAAAGAGCCGCCTCAAGGTGCTCTTCCCGGCCGGCCCGGGCAATTACTACGAAGAGTTCAACCTCGTCCCGCCGGGCCTCCATGAACTGCTCCGCAGAGGCCGGGTGCTGATACACAACTGGCACATGCTCATGCCGGAAGACCCTGATGCGGGCCCGCGCGTCGTCAAGAAAGGTGCTGAGAGCGACGAGGCCTTCACGCGTCGAGTGCTGCGCGACATGGCCTCCTCGAGCGGACTTGTCGTGATCAATGACGAGGCGCACCATGCCTGGCGGGTAGACCCCAAGGCCGCGAAGGAGCTCAAGCTCAAGAAGGACGAAGTCCTGGAGGCGACTCAGTGGGTCGGGGGCTTGGATCGCATCCATAAGACGCGCGGCCTGATCAATTGCTTCGACATGACCGCCACGCCGTTCGCGCCCACCGGCAAGAAGAGCGGCGAAGAGACCCTCTTCGGCTGGATCGTCAGCGATTTCGGCTTGAACGACGCCATCGAAGCGGGCCTGGTGAAGACCCCGCGCGTCGTGATCCGTGACGACGGCGTGCCGGACGCCAAGACCTACAAGTCCCGGCTCTACCACATCTACATGGACCACGACGTCAAAGACGATCTCGCGCGCAAGGCGGAGCAGCACGAGAAACTGCCGGACCTGGTGACCAACGGCTACTATCTGTTGGGCAAAGACTGGCTCGAGACCGCGAAGGATTGGGAAAAAAGAGGCTTTCGGACGCCGCCGGTCATGATCTCGGTGGCGAACAGGACCGAGACCGCCGCGCGCATCCATTACGCCTTCACGCACGGGAAGATCCACATCGATGAGCTCAAAGAAGCCGAAAAGACCCTTCATATCGATTCGAAGGTCCTGGACGCGGCCGAGGCCCGGGACGAGGCGTTGGATATCCAGCCCGAGGAGGAGGATGGCGAGGTTGAAGCGCCATCCAGGAAGTTCTCCAAGAGAGAGCAGGCCGAAATATTGAGGCTGAAGGTGGATACCGTCGGCAAGCTGGGACAGCCAGGGGAGCAGATACAGAACGTCATCTCCGTGGGCATGCTCTCAGAGGGATGGGACGCCAAGACGGTCACCCACATCATGGGCCTGAGGGCGTTCACCAGCCAACTTCTCTGCGAACAGGTGGTCGGCCGCGGCTTGAGGCGCACATCCTACGAAGTCAACTCGGCGACAGGTCTTTTCGAGCCCGAGTACGTCAACATCTTCGGAGTCCCCTTCACCTTCCTACCCCACGAGGGAGGAGATGGGCCTCCGCCCGTGCCGCCGCCGCCTAAGACTCGGATTGAGCCGCTGCCGGAGAAGGCCGCTTTCAGCATCTCCTGGCCCAACATCGTCCGCATCAATCATGAATATAAGCCCCAACTGACGCTGGACATCGCTCGGGTGAAGCCCCTCGATATCGATGCCGGAGCTACCGCCTTGCTGGCAGAGCTCGCCCCCATCGTCGATGGCAAGCCGGACGTCGCCCACATCGCGGAGATCGATCTGGAGGGATTGGGTAGAAAATTCCGGATGCAGAAGGTCGTTTTCGAGGCCGCAGCCAACGTCTTCGATCAGATGAAGCCCGGCTGGAAAGGTCACCGGGAGTTCCTTCTGGCCCAACTGATCGGCTTGGTCGAAAAGTTCCTGGCCAGCGACCGGATCAGCCTCGATCCTCCGTTGTTCAATCGGGATGATATGCGGCGAAGGATCCTGCTGACCCTGAATATGAGCAAGGTCGTCCAGCACATTTGGGAGGCCATTCGGTTCGAGAACACGCAGTCGCTGGCTCCGGTATTCGACACCGAGTGCCCGGTCCGGTCTACCGGCGACATGCGCCCATGGTTCACGGGCAAGCCCTGTTCTCATGTCAAGCACTCCCATATCAGCCATTGCGTCTACGACAGCGCCTGGGAGGCGAGCGAGGCGTTCAATCTCGACCATGATAAGGGCGTCGAAGCCTGGGTGAAGAACGACCACCTCGGCTTCCACATCCTTTACGTCTACGACGGCGTGGTGAGGCGGTTTTATCCGGACTTCTTGATCCGCTTGAAGAACGGGAAGACCCTCGTCCTAGAAGTCAAAGGCCGCGACTCTCAGGAGAACAAGACGAAGAGGGAATTCCTAACGGAGTGGGTGGATGCCGTCAACGCCCACGGCGGGTTCGGGGTGTGGGCCAGCGATGTGTCCCACGTCGTGGCTGACATCCATGAGATCCTACGCAAGCATGCATAGCCCATTCGGCCTGTCATATTACCCATAGCAACAGGCCGGAACCATTGCCGGCGGGCTTGAGTCCGGGGGAGATAGGTTCATGACCTACGACAGCAGCGACGGATACGAGAGCGCCGCCATCGAAATCCTCTTCAGCGGCAAGCCTCAGGAAGCCCTCCAACTGTTCGAAGAAGGCCTCCGGCGCTTCCCCGACGATCCCGACCTCCTCCTGGGCTGCGGAATGGCGCTCAACGACCTCCAGCGTCATGCGGAGGCCCGAGAAATCTTCGCTCGAATCGTCGCGGAGAAGCCGAACCTGACGGACGCGCTGCAGGGATTGGCCGAAGCCGAATTGGCGCTGGGGGACCTTAAGGCCGGGGCAGAGGCCGCACGCAGGGCCTGCGACCACCCCGGCGAGAACAATATTGAATTCGTGCACAGCCTCGCGCTCCTGCTGTACCGGAACAAGCTCTTCACGGATGCGGAGCATTGTTACCGCCGGGCGGTCGAGATCGACCGGGCCCACGGCCATTCCTGGCTGGGATTGGCGTCGAGCCTCCATCAACAAGAACGGCGCGATGAAGCCATCCAACTTCTCAAGGAAGCCGTGGAAGACCGTCTGCCCGGTTTTTGGGAGGCCTACTCCTATCTGGGATGCATGCTTTGTGACGCCGGAAGAGTCGACGAGGCCGTCAATCTCTTGGAGAAGATTCCTCTGGATGAACTCAGGGATCCCGCCGCGGTTAGGAGGCTCCGGTCCCATCTAGACGCGGAGAAGCACCCCGAAAGGGCCAAGGTGCTCGAGGTCATCGAAGAGCGGGCGAGAGCCGCTTTAGCCAAGGATCAGCCCAAGTCCAAGAAGAAGGCAAAACCCATTTCGAGTGAACCGTGGCAGGGCACGTTCGTTATCGGCCCGATTCGCGGGGATGATGAGGGGCTCCTCAAGATCCTCAAATACCTCAATCTCGTTGATGAGCGCGGCAACTGGCTGGGACGCCAAGCCGCGCTGGTCGTCCTCGGCCCTATTCTGGGCAAGGGACGGAGTCGCCTCAAGGCGCTCCGATATATTGAGAAGCTTGCGAAACAGGCCGGACGAGTCGAAGGGCCGGGGCACGTGGCCGTGGTCGCGGCTCCAGGCGAGGATATCGGAAAGCATGGCTGTGCCTACAGCATCGAAGATGAATGGCTGACCTCCGTTCCCGGCATCTCCGGCGAAGCTGCCGTCAAGGCCTGGATGATCGTGCGCGGCCGCTACGCCGGAGGGGGGCCCTACCGGCCTCCGGTGCTGAGGGCGCTCGCGTCTGAATTGGCGGGCAATCCGAAGCATCTGGACGGCGAACCCGACTGCGACACCGGGGAGTTCCACCTGATGTCCGGGCAGCTATGCGCGTCCGCGGGCGCGCCGGAGGTTCGGGTCGATCGGAACCCGGAGAACTTGATCCGATTCGATTCCGGCCTGGGAAGTCGGCGGCGGCTGATCTGTCTGAAATATTTTAAATCGAAATGGACCGTGTTGGAGCTTCCTCTAGCCCAGGAGCGGTTTCTGGCGCTTAAGGCCGCCTTCGTCAGGGAATTCGGTCTGGAATTCCCGACTGTCATGGAGCCGGATTCCCTGTCCGAGCCGCTTCATCCGGAATCCGACGGGATTATGGCATTCTCACGAGTCACGCTGCGGGAAGGCGCCGATCTCCCGGTCACGCCGGGCGATTTCGACAACGCTCCCAGAGGCGCGTGGATGACGGGCCAGTGGGGATATGGAGTGAACAGCTACGCTTTCTATTTTGTCCGCAAGGACGAACGGCGGGAGATTTTCCTGCGGCTCCCGTATGGCGGCGCCTACGGGGATATCGTCGAAGATAGCAGGAGGGTGCGGGAATTCCTCCTCAGATACGCGGCGTTCGAGACGTGGGCGGAATCCCGCCTGGCTCGGTGGCGCATTGAGAGCAACATGGGGAGTTGCCTCGGCTGGTTGGAATACCCGGATGGGCGGCGTGCCGAACTGCCCTCCGAGTATGCGGACAAGTTCCGCTTCCCGAACGAAAGCTGAGCCCTACTTCTTCCGTCGCAGGGCCTCGACCCGCTCCATCGTCCAGAGGTATCGGTCGTCCTGCACGACCTGGGAGCCCGAGAGGTCGAGGGCGAAGCGGTCGTCGTTGACCAGCACCAGGTAGGCGGGGGTCTTGACGGGATCCTTGATCTCGCAGACGAAGACCCCGTGCTTGTAGAGGCGCGTCCGGTTGACCAGGGCGCCGCTCTCGCCCGGTCTCAGCCAGAGCAGGTGGATGCGCACGCCGTCCGCCGACCCCGAGCGCCAATCCTTCTCCGCGGAGATCGTCGGGAACCGTTCGCCGTCGATCCGGAGCGCGACCGGGGTCATCGGGAGCAGGGGCTCGATGCAGGCCAGGAACTTGCGGGCCCGCCACCGCCGGAACCAGCCGCGCAGGACCACCTCGATGACGGTCTCCTTCTTCTCCGGCGGGGTCTCCAGGTCCGTGTCTTTGAGCGGCCCCATGCGCAGGAGGGAGCGCTTCGACCTGTAGCCCGAGGCGATGCGCACCAGCCGGGGCTTATGGCGCAGGACGCCCAGCAGGCCGTAGGCGAGATAGAGCGCCCGCTCGCGGTCGGAGGATTCCTCCTCGAAAAGGCACGCGGTGGGGTCTTTGAGGGAGCCGGCGGGGAGGGGCGTGCCGTCGAAGACCAACCGCAGCCCCCAGGGCGCGCGGTCGATGGAGATCGCCTCCGCGCCCGAGGCCACGGCGCAGCGCAGCCAGGGGAGCAGGACGGCGTCGGGATCGGCCAGGCGGAACTCGCTGAGCTTCTTCAGGGCGTGCTCGGCGTCCACCGCGAAGGAGCCTTCCTCGACCAGCGCGCCTGCGGCCGGGATCTCGCGGGGAAGGGCCCTCTTCTGGACGACGGGCCCGACCGCCTCGGGCTTCAGGCTGTCCGCGTCGAGCTCGGCCGTCCGCCTCGTGCGCAGCAGCCAGCGGGTGAAGCGCTGATGCTGTTCGCCGTTGAAGAGCGCGAAGAACCAGCACGGGATGGCCACGCTCAAGAGGAGCAGGGGGACGAACTCCAGGCCGCGGTCCATCCGGACGGTGGCCCATGCGCAGGACAGGGCGAGGCCCGCGGCCAGCAGGCCGATCCCGTCGGCCAGCCAGCGCGGCTCGCGGTAGGGGGCCGTGTCCGCCCGGGCCATGGCCCAGAACAGGAAGGCGGGCACCGCGCAGAAGAGGACCCAGACGAAGCCGAGCACCAGCAGCGACGTCCGGTAGATCAGCTCGGGCCGGAGCCAGTAGGCGGCGAGGGTCGGCGCGCAGAGGACCAGAACGCCCAGGAGATAGAACCTCGAAAGGAACTTCCGGTCTTGCATGATCCGCGCTATGATACAACAAAGAGCCCCGCGCTCGGCGCGCGGGGCTCTTTCTCCGTCGAAGGACCGGCCCTAGCCGGCCTTGGCCTTGGAAGCGCCCGGCTTCTTCGCCGTCGGCTCCGGCGTGGAGACCTTCACCTTCGTGTCCGAGAGGTCCCGGAGGAAGGGCTCGACCGCCTTGAGCGTCGCCTTGTCCAGCTGACCCTGCGCGAGCGCTTTCTTGAGGGCGGCGAGGTCGAGCTGGGAGTATCTCTCCCAGACGCCCGCCTCCTTGAGCTTGGCGACGACCCGGTCGTAGGCCTCGCGCTCGCGGCTCTTGGTCGGAACGGCGGTGCCGCCGCGCTCGATGAGCTTGGTCGCGTAGGTCGCGCCTTCCACGACCACCCGGCCGGTGCGCCGGGAGAACTCGACGAGCTCGGCCTCGCGCTGGGCCGACTCGGCCTTGAGGGCCTTGGTCTCGTCCTCGAGCTTCTTGATGCGCGCGGCCAGCTCGCCCATCTTGTCCACCCGCTTGCCCGCGTCAGCGGTGTTCTTGGGGAGGTCGGCCGGGGTCAGGCGCTCCTCCCAGGCGGCGCGGTTCTTCTCGAAGTCCTCGCGGATGGCGTCCATGCCCCGCAGGACCTTGAAGAGGCGCTTCTCAAGGTCGGCCAGGTAGGCGTCGTCGACTTCGATGACGGTGGACTTCTCCTTGAAGTCCCAGATGAGCCGCGCCTTCTTGCCCTTCATGAGGTCGGGGAAGAGCTGACGCATGGCCAGGATGTAGAGGCCCAGCTGGTAGTCGTTGGCCTTGACCTCCTCGTCGGTCGGGGCCTTGTAGTGCGACTTCCAGTCGCGGATGACGATGGTGTCCTTGTCGAGCATGACCCGGTCGGGGATGCCCTGGAAGCGGTAGGAGTGGCCGGTCTGGGGGTCGGTCAGGGTGAATTGCATGCGCTTCTCGAGGTAGAGGGTCTGCCCCTGGTCGAAGGGGGCCATGCGCTTCCAGATGTTGCGCAGGTAGGCCCGCGAGCCGCGCTTGTAGTCCGCCGCGGTGAGCCCGTCGTCGGGCCGGTAGTCGGCCGAGTCGCGCAGCTCCTTCCAGCGCTCCTCGAAGACCTTCATGAGGTCGGAGAGCTGGATGTCCTTGGCCAGTCGCCCGCCCTTGAGCCAGATGAAGAGCCGCTCCATCGTCTCGTGGATGGAGGAGCCGGCGAGCATGCCCATGGGCTTGGGCCCCATCTCTTTGCCGGCGTGGAGGAAGTAGCGCTTGACGTACTCCTCGCGGTCCTTGAGGAAGGTCGCCAGCTGCGTGGGGGAGAGCAGGCCCGGCTGGTACTCCGTCTCATCCGTCGACTCGCGCTTCGCGGCCGGGTTCTTGACGCCCTTCCCGCGCGCGGGGGCGGCGTCGTCGACCCGGGAGACCTCGACCTCGCTGGAGAGCTCGGACTTGAGGTCGCCCTTGAGTTCCCGGTAGAGCGCGTGGTCGTCGCCGCCGAAGGCCTCCGCCATGCGCTTCAGGGACGAAGCGTCGAGGGCCGAGAACTTCTCCCATAGGCCGGCCTTCTTGAGGATGTCGGCGACCGCGGCGTACCCCTCCGGGTCGTCGGTCTTGGTCGGGACGGCCCCTTTCGTCTCCTTGACCTCGATGGAGGCGGAAGCCTTCTTCCCGTCGATCTGGGAGAGCTTCTGCTGGATCGCGTAGCGCAGCACGCCCTCTTCGACGCCGGCGTACTCGCGGCGCAGGTTCTTGAGCTCCTGCCGCTTCTCGGCGATCTCGTCGGTGATGGCGCCGATGCGGTCGGCGGCCTCCCGGGCGGCCTGCAGGCCGGCGGGCTTCTTTTCGGGGTTCAGGCGCTTGAGCCAGGTCGCCTTCTCGGACTGCACGCGCTCGGTGAACACCTCGATGCGGCGCAGGACGTCGAAGGCCTTGGCCTCGATGCGCTTCAGGTACGCCTCGTCGACGACGATCTCCTGCGAGAACTCCTTGAAGTCCCAGACCAGCTTGATCTTGCGGCCCTTCACGAGGTCGGGGCGCGCGCGCATGAGACCCAGGGCGTAGAGGCCGAGCTGGTAGTCGCCGTCCTGGAGCTGCTTGAGGCTGGGCGGGCTGAAGTGGGTCTTCCAGTCGTGGATGACGATCGTGTCGCCCTCGAGCATCAGGCGGTCGAGCTTGCCCTTGAACTCGTAGCTCTTGCCGGTGGCCGGGTCGGTCATCGTCCAAAGGAGGCGCTCCTCGAGGCCCAGGATGGTGCCCATCTTGTCGAAGGGGGCCATGAGGGCGAAGCGGCGCTCGATGAAGCTGCGGCCGCGCTGCTTGTACTCCGAGGGCTTCCAGCCGTCGCGGGTCTTGTAATGGCCCTCCGCGGCGTTCTTCTCCCAGGCCTTGTCGTACTCGGCGAGCAGTTCCTCGAGCTTGATCGAGGAGCCGGGGCGGCCTTCCTTCATGAGGATGAAGACCTTCTCGAGGGCCTCGTGCACCGAGAGGCCGATGAGGAGCTCGTAGCCCTTGGGCGCGGCGTTCTCGGAGCCGAAGAGGAAGGTGAGGGCGTACTCCTCGGGGTCGTTCTCGAACATCGTGAGGCGGTAGTTGGTGTAGGGGCGCTTGAAGGGGTCGTAGTCCTTGCTCTTCTCGGCGGCCTTCTGGAGGCCGCTGCGGCGCGGGGCCGGGACTTCCGTGATGCTCACGCCGCCTTCTGCATCGCCGGCGTCGGCCCGGCTCTTGAGGCCGAGCACCTTGTCCATGAGCTTCGAGCCGGACGAGTGCGCCTCAGCGGCCGGGGCTTCCTTCATGCGGGCGGGGGCGAACGAGGTGAAATCGATCTTGGGGATGAGTTTCTGGGCGAGCCGCGCCCATGTGGAGCCGGAGGGCTGCGCCTGCGGGGCGGCTTGAATCGGGGTTGTTTGGATCGCAGCGGCTTGCGCTGGAACATTCGCTTGGACGGCCGCGGCACGGCTTTGGATCGCCTGCGGTATGACCGAAGGCAAGGTCTTCGGGCTCAGGGAGGAGACGTTCGGGAGAGCGAGAGTGGGGGACAACGTCCCGAGGTTCATGCCTTTGACCGCGCCGATGTTCGTCTGCACGGCGGCGATCCCCGCCACGCCGGCGGCTGCGCCGCCGGGGAGGGCGACGTTGCCCGTATGCACCTGCTGGGCGTACGCGGTAGTGCCGCAGGCGGCGGTGAGCAGGAGGCTCAGGGCGCGGAGAGTGTTTTCACGACGGAGATTCGTAGGCATGAGCGTACCTCGCTTCCTTAATTATGCCTGAGGAAGCTGTTCTCCGAAGGGGCCGTACTGCCCAAGGGGGCGGCGTTTATCGGCCCAGAGGGACCTGGGGCGTCGGCCGGACGGGTCCTGAGCCCGGGGGCCTATATTGCCGGAGGGAACTTTTCGGCCCCCTGATACGTACTTGTGGGGGAGGGGGATTGACAGAGGGTATCATATATGATAACCTATGATCGGAGCATCCGCTATCCGGATCCCGAGGAATACCTCTATTACGAGGGAGCCTCCTTCCGAGTCGAGTGGTACTACACGGAGGATGGACGAATGCCTGGGCTGGACTACTATCGGGCATTGGGAGGGATCGACCAGGAACGGCTCGATTGCCTGGTGCGGTATCTGGCGGACAGTCCGATCGGCGTCCGCTTGCCGATGACGCTCTATCGGATCGAAGACAGGCAGAACGGGATCTATGCGTTCAAAGCCAGGGACGAGAGGTTCTTCAACTTCATGGCGGAAGGGGGGCGCATCCTCATCACGAACGCGTACCGCAAGCATTCGCAGAAGATGAGCGCATCGGACATCGAGAAGCTGCGCTATGCGGCGCGTTGCCGGGAGGACTTCCTAAGGAGACTGCGGGAGGGGACATACTATGAAGCCAAAGAATCGGATTAAAGGCCTGCTTCGAAGGAAGCTGGAAGACCCTGGATACCGGGAGCGCTTCGAGCGGAGCTATGCCGCCTTCACGCTGGAAGTCCAGATATTGAACGCCTTGGAGGAGAAGGGCTGGAGCTATTCCGATCTGGCCAAGGCGCTCCATACGCGCAAAAGCAACATCTCGCGGGATATCAGCGCCGGAAGGATCAACCGGGCGACTGTCTTTCGTCTAGCCAAGATCGGGGAGGCTCTGGGGCTGCTGTTCCTGCCGTTGTTCATACCCAAGGCCCGGGAACAGGTTGTGCTGGCGGGGCTTCACAGGCTGGTCGCGGCCAAGGCCGCGTGAGTGGTCAGGGAAGGACGCGGCGGGACTTGAGGTAGCGCTTGCGGTAGTAGTCGCTGTACAGGCTCTCCAGCGTGACTCCCACCGAGGGCTTCGTGAAGTGGATGAAGATGCCGTTGCTGACGTAGATGCCCACGTGGCCGACCGTATGGCTGATCTTCTCCCCCGAGAAGAACACCAGGTCGCCCATCGAGAGGGCCTTCGAGGAGGCGATGGGTTGGCCGAGCTTGGACATCTCGAGCGAGGTGCGCGGCAGCTTGATGCCGTGCTCCGCGAACACCTTGCCCACGAAGTCCGAACAGTCCTTTGGCTGGGCGCGGTCCTTCTCCTCCTCGGGCAGGTAGGACTTGGCCGTGCGGAGGAGCGCCTTGGCCTCGGCGGTGGCCGCCCGCTTGGGGACGCCCGTTCCCCGGCGGGGCGGGGTGACGCAGGCGCAGAGGGCGAGCGCCGTGGCGAGGAGAAGAGGGCCGCCCCGGCGCATCAGGCCTTGGTCTTGGACTCGATCTTCGCCCAGGAGTCCTTCAGGGTCAGGGCGCGGTTGAAGACCAGGGCTCCGGGCTTGGAGTCGACCGAGTCGGGGCAGAAGTAGCCCAGGCGCTCGAATTGACAGGTTGTCCCGACAGGGAGCTCGGTCAGGGCGGGCTCAAGGCGGCAGCCCTGGAGGACTTCGAGCGACCTCGGGTTGAGCGACTTCGTGAAATCCTCCTCCGTGGGCTCGGGCGTCGAAAGCAGGCGGTCGTAGAGCCGCACCTCGGCCGGGACGCAGGTTTGGGCCGACACCCAGTGGAGGGTCGCCTTCACCTTGCGCCCGTCGGGGGCGTTCCCGCCGCGGGTGGCCGGGTCGTAGGTGCAGCGCAGTTCGACGGGCTCCCCGGTCTTTGGGTCGCGTACGACGCGCTCGCATTTGATGAAGTAGGCGCAGCGCAGGCGCACCTCGCGGCCGGGGGAGAGGCGGAAGAACTTGGGGGGCGGCGGGTCGCGGAAGTCGTCGGCCTCGATGAAGAGCTCGCGCGAGAAGGGCACCTTGCGCGTGCCGGCGGAGGGGTCCTCGGGGTTGTTGACCGCGTCGAGCTCCTCGACCTTCCCTTCCGGGTAGTTCTCGAGGACCACCTTGAGGGGCTTGAGCACGGCCATGCGGCGTGGGGCGCGCTTGTTGAGGTCGTCGCGCAAAAAGTTCTCGAGCAGCTCCATCTCGGTGAGGCTGTTGAACTTGGTGACCCCGACGTGGGAGGCGAAGGCGCGGAGGGCCTCGGGGGTGAAGCCGCGCCGGCGCATGCCGCGCAGGGTGGGCAGGCGCGGGTCGTCCCAGCCGGTGACCAGGTTCTTCTCGACCAGGTCAAGGAGCTTGCGCTTGCTCATCAGGGTGAAAGTGAGGTTGAGGCGCGCGAACTCGATCTGCCGGGGGCGGCAGGGCGCGGGGCCGTTCTCCAGCGTCCAGTCGTAGAGCGGGCGGTGGTCCTCGAACTCCAGGGTGCAGATGGAGTGGGTGATGCCTTCAAGAGCGTCCGAGATGGGGTGGGCGAAGTCGTACATCGGGTAGAGGCACCACTTGTCGCCGGTCCGGTGGTGCGTCGCCCGCTTGATGCGGTAGAGCACCGGGTCGCGCAGGTTCATGTTGGGCGAGGCCATGTCGATCTTCGCCCGCAGGGTCCTCGAGCCGTCGGGGAACTCGCCTTTGCGCATCCGCTCGAAGAGGTCGAGGTTCTCCTCCACGCCCCGGTCCCGGAAGGGGCTCGGCTGGCCCGGCTCGGTGAAGGTGCCGCGGGAGCGGCGCATCTCCTCGGTGCTCAGGTCGCAGACGTAGGCCTTGCCCCGACGGATGAGCTCGACGGCATAGCCGTGGATCTTCTCGAAGTAGTCCGAGGCGTAGAACCGCTTGTCCTTCCAGTCGAAGCCGAGCCAGCGCACGTCGTCCTGGATGGACTCGACGTACTCGACCTCCTCGGTGCTGGGGTTCGTGTCGTCGAAGCGCAGGTGGCAGATGCCGCCGTACTGCCGGGCGATGCCGAAGTTCAGGCAGATGGATTTGGCGTGACCGATGTGCAGGTAGCCGTTGGGCTCGGGAGGGAAGCGGGTGACGATGGCCCTGTGCTTGCCGGAGCGGAGGTCTTCGTCGACGATGTCGCGGATGAAGTCCGTGGGAACGGGGGAGGTCTGCGTGCTCATGGGGATAGTATACGAATTATGCCCGGCGCCTCAGCCCAGCCAAAAGCAGGGCCGCGGCGGGCGGGGCCCACAGGGAGAAAGTCCAGCCGAATCCGTAGAAGCCCAAGAAGCCGGCCAGCAGGCCGACTAAAAATCCGTTGTTCTCGTGGAGGAGCAAGCTGCGGGCGTCCTGGAGGCGCGCGTAAGCCGTCCGGAAGAACGTCCCCGCATGCGCTCCCGAGAGCCCGGCGCAGAGCGCGAAGAGCGGTCGTAGCCGGTCGTCGAAGGGGCTCCAGCCGGACGTCGTCGACAGGAGGCCGTAGGCTCCGAGGCTCGCGGCCAGGAAGGCGAGGTCGCGGCCGGGCTTCAGCCTCAGGCCGGCCCAGACGCCCGCCAGCCAGCCCAGCGTGAGAAGGGCGTAGGTCGTCCAGGCGGAGGAGAGCCGCCACTCGAGGAGCAGGTAATAGGAGAACTGCAGGACCGCGAAGAAGAAGCCGGCGGCGAACAGGGCGGGGCGCATCAGAGGTAGAGCCTCCGCAGCCATTTCATCGAACTGCGAAGGACGACCCCCATGTCGCGCAGCGAGATGGGCCGCGCGTCCCGGCCGCGCAGGAGGGCCTCGGCCTCGGCGCGGTCGAGCACGAGCGCGCCCGCATGGCCGGAGGCCTTCAGGGCCCGGAGGATGTCGGCCTTCCCGAAGGGGAGCGAGGAACCGGCCACGGCGAAGCTGGGGCCCCCCGGCTGGGCGATGATGAAGACCTGCTCGAAGGAGACCAGGAGAGTCGCCGCGATGCGGGAGGCCGTCTCGGCGCCTCCGGGGAAGTCCCCGTTGAGGCACAAGGACAGCGCCCCGCCGTGGGCCAGGCTCGAGCGGGCGAGCTCGAAGAACTCGCGGCTGTAGAGCAGGGCCACTTGGCGCTGGAGAGGGCCGGCCAGGTCGAGGACGACGAGCCCGAAGCGTCGGCCGCAGCGGGCGAGGAAGTGCTTGCCGTCGTCGAAGACCAGCGTCCAGCGGGAGAGCTCCTCCGGGGCGAAGGGCCTCGCGAGGAAGCGCCGCCCGGCCTCGGCCGCCGCCGGGTCGAGCTCCACGCTCGTCACCCGTGCGGAGGAGGCCAGGGCGTGATGGGCGGTCTCGAAGGAGCCGGTGCCGACGATGAGAGCCTCGGCCGGGCGCAGGAGGGCGGCGGGGACGCCCGCGATGAGCTGGTTGAACTCGGAGAGGGCCTCCCCGCCGTAGTGGCGGATGCCGTCGAGATAGAGCTCCCGGGCGCCGCCCTCGCGCTCGAAGACCTCCACGCGCTGATAGGGCGAGTCGGCCGTGTAGAGGACTCGGACCGGGACGCCGCGCGTGCGGGAGAAGGCGAAGGCCGCGCTGGCGCGCTCGAGCGGGGCGAAGGCCGCCGCGTAGGCCGCCGCGCCCGCCGCGAAGAGCAGGGCCGGGCCCCGGCCCCCGAGCAGGAGGGCGAAGACGAGGGCGAGCACCGCCTGCTGGAGGATCATCGGCAGGGCGGGGTGCAGCCGGGCCGCGAAGAAGGCCGCCGCCAGGCCGCAGGCCCCGCCCAGCGCCTCCAGGCCGTAGCGCCGGGCGAAGCCGGAGGCGTCTTCGTCCCCGCGGGAGGCGAGCAGACGGGGCAGGATGATGCTGTAGAGGGATGAGGCCCAGAACGCGCCGAGGAAGAGGATGAGGACGAGCAGGAAGGCGTTGCCCGAGTCCTCGGCCAGGAGGCCGGTCAGCCAGCGCAGGGAGAAGGGCAGGGTGAGCTGGGTGAGCCACTGCGCCCAGAGGAAGAGGCGCAGGCGCCGCTCGTCGAGGAAGCCGGAGAGCGCGAACCCCGTTGAGAGCCCCGCGAAATAGGAGAACACGACCAGGAAGAGGATGAGCTCGGTGCCGAGCAGCAGGGAGGAGAGCGAGCGCGCCGCGGAGAACTGGAGCAGGAGCAGGCCCGCTCCGCTCAAGAAGACCAGGAGGCTCCGGCGCCGCTCAGGCATAGCCCGCGAGCAGCTCGTCCCGGGTGAGGCGCTGGCCTGGGTAGAGCGGCGAGAGGCCCCACTCGAGCGCGGCTTCGGCCCCGTGGGGCATGCCGTCGGAGCCGAACACCAGGTCCTGGCCGGGCCGGAAGCCGACGCGGTCGATGAGCATGCGGAAGGGGTTGTTGGCCGCGCGCAGGCGCTCGCAGAGGCGGTCGGCGTAGTCGCGGCTGTCGGCGCTGAAGTTGGGCTGCATGCTCAGCACGACGCCGAGCTCCCGGGCCCGCCGGGCCTGGGTCTCGCCGATGAACTGCGCGTGCTCGATGCGCACCAGCGGGAAGGCGGCGCCCTCGCGCCGGCAGCGCTCGAGGGCCTTGAGGACCTGGTTGAGGGCCTTGCCCCCGATCGCGTGGATCGCGAGGGGCTTGCCCCACTCGCTCAGCGCGGCCAGCTCCAGGGCGAGCTCCTCGTCGGTGCGCAGAAGGAGGCCGCTTCCGCCGCCCAGGTAGGGCTCGGAGAGGGCGGCCGTGCGCAAAGCCAGCGCGCCGTCCGCGAACAGCTTGAATCCCGTCGTCCAGGCCCGGGCCTCCGGGGAGAAGCTCCGGAAGGCCTCCGGGGCGGCCCAGCAGGCGGGGACGCACCCGCTCCACGGGGAGGCGCGGATGACGCGCAGGGCGCTCTCGTCGGTGACGAGCAGGTCCTCGGCCCAGCCGACCCCGGACACCTGGAGGCGCCGCATGAAGCGCTCGAGCTTCTCCGGGGTGAGCGGGGCGGCCCGGGCGTAGAGGGCGAGCAGTTCGACGGCATGGCGCTCGCACCAGTCGGCGTCCCGGTGGTTCGCCACGAGCTCCGGGGCGGATGGCTCGAGGAGCTCTTCGGCCGCCCGGGTGAGCAGGACGCCGTGCAGGCTGGCGTTGAGGAGGAGGGCGGGCGGCAGGGCGGCAAGCTCCCGGCGGGTGAAGCTCAGGCTGGCGCTGCTCCAGCCCGTCACGGTCGAGAGCCGGTCCGGGGGCAGGGCCCTCAGCAGGCGCGAAGCCTGGCGCTTCGTCAGGCCGCAGAGGTCCGGGCAGCCGTCCAGGGCCGCGTAGAGGGAGACGTGGGAGTGGCGGTCGCGCAGCAAAGGCAGGGGGGGGCCCATCGTTCCACCCCATCATAATATATCCCGCAGGCGCGCGACTTGGGTCACAGCCTTTAGTCGCCTTGCTTTGGCCTGTAAATCCGCCTATACTTAAATCGTGGAAAGAGGCCTCTCCTCGCGACGGGGCATGTCCCTCGTCGAGGTCATGATCGCGGTCAGCATCCTGAGCGTCGGTCTGCTGGGCTTCGTCTCCGCTTTCGGCTTCATCACCAAGTCCATCCAGTACTCCCGGGCGCGCTCCCTGGCCGTCAACCTGGCCCAGGAGAAGATCGAGAACCTCAAGAACATCCCCTACTACAAGCTCCAGCTCTCGACCTCGGTGACCTCCTACGACCAGTTCGATCCGCACATCGTCGTCGACAACGAGAACTATCCGCCCGAAGAGGTCGTCATCAGCAACATCCGCTTCACCCGCGGGGTGGCCGTCGCGCTGGCCGAGGTGTCCGACCACTACGTCAACTCCACCTCCTACAACTACCCGGACACGGGCCTCAAGTTCGTCACGGTCTACGTGTGGTGGCAGCAGGCCGGCGAGTGGAAGCACGTCGAGCTCAGCAACGTCTACGAGAACCCCAACGTGGCCCCGCTCAACTCCGTCATCACCGGCACCGTCAGCGACACGCTGGGCAACCCGGTCCCCAACGCCCTCGTGAAGGTGGTCGAGAACCCGGACTGGAACGATTACTCCGCCGCCGACGGCGTCTACACGGTGCAGGCCCAGGCGGGGACCTACACCCTCCGGGTCTCCTCCGGAGGCTACTACGACGGCTCGGCCCTCAACCAGATGCTCCAGTCGGGCTTGACCACGACCAAGGACTTCACCCTGACCGCCATCGGCGTCGGCACGCTGACGGGGAACGTCTGGATCAACAAGTACCCCGTCATCAGCCAGATCGTGGTCGCCACGAACACCGCGGTGGGCGGGCCCTGGATGCCCGACCCGCCGCTGACGAAGGTCGAGTACATCGAGCTCTTCAACCCGACCACCTACACCATCAACGTGGCTCAGGGCGGCGGCGGCGCGCCGGTCAACCAGTACCTGAAGCTGCGCTACGTGGGCAAGAACGCGGGGCTGACCGTAGAAGACCACGGCGTCGGGGTGAAGAACTTCGACTTCACCTACGTGTCCACCCACATCCCCCCAGGAAGGTACTACCTGATGGCCAGCGCGACCTGGTTCATGGTCAGAGGGGAGTGGCTCGCGGCCGACGCCTACTACGGCGCGCTCCATTCGGACTATCTCTTGAACAATGACGCTGGGATCCTCCGGCTGGAGAACGTCAGCGGCCTCAAGCTGGACAAGGTGGCCTGGCTGGGGGACTACGACGGGGTCTGCGGCATGGATTGGTCGCAGTACGAGTACTACCCCCTGCTCACCTGCGACTGGTACAGCAACCCCTACCAGGGCATCGGGGAGGGCAACCAGGCCGTGCGGCTCTCGAGCCCGGCTCTGCCGAGCGACACCTACGGCAAGGCCTACAACTCCCAGGTCAACTACATGGACTTCACCTTCCCCCTGCCGGGCTGCGGCTGGTGCGCCGCCAACTATCCCGAGGGGATCAACTACAAGCCGCGCAACACGACCGCCGCCGCCCAGGCCGTCATCACGGGCATCCCGGGAGCCGGCGCCTACGTCACCGCCGACGACCTGATCGGGCCCAGCGCCCAGGCTCCGAAGACCTGGTACTCGCATCCCTCCGGCGCCTGGTGGGGCCAGTACTATGCCCCCTACACGCTCTCCGGGGTCTCGACGGGCACCTGGAACGTCATCATCGCGAGCGGGTCCTATTACATGCAGGTCTCCAGCGTCATGGTGAAGCAGAACACCTCGACCGGGACGATCCAGACGGGCTCGAGCCCGGGCTACATCGTCGGCAGCCATGACGGGGTCATGCTCTCCAGCAGCTCCGTGCTGGGGTTCCTGACCGGCAGCGTCACCGACGTCAACGCCCTCCCCATCAGCAACATCATCGTCCGGGCCTCCGGATCTGGCGACAAGACCACCAACGGCGCCGGGCGCTACTTCGCCCAGGTCTCCAGCGGCCCCATCACCGCGACCTTCAACCCCGGCAACGCCAACGGCATCTTCGTCGAGTACGTCACCCAGCCCAGCATCGTCACGGGCCAGGTGACCACGCAGGATGCCATCCTGACCCAGGGCGGCACGCTCACGGGCTACATGACCACGGACGGCAACTCGATTTTGCCCAACATCAAGGTGGCGGCCACGAAGGGCGGTTTGGAGTACGGCGTGGGCACTTCCGACAGCTCCGGCTACTTCTACATCAGGAACCTCTCGACCGGCGTCTACAACGTCGCCCCGGTGCTCGACCCGCTCGAGATCTGCACCCCGGCGTCCGTCAGCACCCGCGTAGCCTCGGTGTCCACCCTCTTCGTCTCGACCTTCGTGGTGACCGGCGCGCAGGGAAAGCTCGCCGGGACGGTGAAATACAACAACGAGCTCATCCACACGGGCGCGCTCATCCTGGTCAGCACGGGGACGCTCAGCGACACCCCGCCGACCCTGAGCGCGATCGACTCGCCGGCCAAGCAGGTGATCTACGCGGCCTCGAGCGAGGCGGACGGCACCTATGAGGTCGAGGTGCGCGGCAGCGCGCAGACCTACAACGTCAAGGTCTACTACCCCGTGGCCAGCGCGACGGGGGCGACGGTGGTGAAGAAGAGCTACACGGCCACCGTCTCGGGCAGCGCGACCACGCCCCTGGATCTGTCCCTGCCATGACCCGCCTGCGCTCGCGCCGCGGCGTCACCCTCATCGAGCTGATGCTGGTCGTGGCCATCATCGGCATCATCGCCATGCTGGCCCCGAACTTCATGATCCAGCTGCAGAACTTCTACCTGCTCACGACCGCGCGCGTCGAGATCCAGCGCGATGCGCGGGCCACCCTGGACACCCTCAACCGCTTCCTGCGCCAGGCGAAGTACCAGACCCTGGTCATCGATTCGCCCGCGGGCCAGGGCCCCTACTCTCGCATCGCCTTCACGCACGTGGACGGGACGGCCTACTCCTTCTACCAGTCCGGCGAGAAGCTCGTCATGCAGGCCGGAACGAGGGTGACCACCGTCACGAAGAACCTGGCCTACATCGCTTTCAGCTTCCCGCGCTCCGACTACCCCAGGCTCGTGAGCGTCTCCATCACGATGAGCAAGACCATCGCCCTGGGCAAGAAGAAGGAGTTGGAGCTGACCGTGCAGAAGATCCGGGTGATGAATTGAGGGGTGCCATGACGAGGAAGACGGGGCAGGCGGAGGAGGGGCAGGTCCTGGTCGGGGTCCTGCTCGTCCTCATCGTCCTTCTGACCTTGGTCCCGGTGATGGTCATCTTCACCCAGCACGAATCACGTTGGAGCGTCAAGCAGGACCAGAACACCAACGCCTTCCACCTGGCGGAGGCCGGGGTCGAGAAGGGCTACCGGGCCCTGACCACCTCGACCAATACCTGGCTGGACCTGGTCGACCACGCCGCCCCCATCATCCAGATCGACCGCATGAAGTTCGACTTCAAGTTCGACGACGTCCCGGGCGGCTACTACGCCGTCAGCATCACGAGCGGGCCGGAGACCAAGCAGGCCACCATCATCAGCGTCGGCAAGGATGAGAAGAACAAGGAGACCCGCGCCATCAGGGTGGTCTACGTCGAGAACACCATGGGCGACATCGCCATCCAGGGCATGAACGGGGTCTCCGTCTCGGGCGGGGTGAACGTCGAGTGGGGCGGCATCGTGAGCCCCAAGCCCGTCAACTTCGGCTCGCTCACCTCGCCGCAGATCTGGTCGGCCTCGAGCCTCAACGTGGACAGCGACCCTTTGCCGCCCAACTGCGACTCCAAATGCTGCCAGTGGCACTCCTACGACGGCGACGTGCCGCCCGACCCCAGCGTCGACCTGGACTTCTACCGCGACTCGGCCACGGCCAGCAGCACCTACTACGGGACGGCGCAGAGCTGGAGTTCCTTCGATTACACGGGGGGGGGCACCGTCTTCATCGAGAACAACCTGACCTTGGCCTCCCCCGGCGTGAACGTCCTAGGCAACCTCATCATCACGGGCAACCTCACCACCGCGAGCGGGGCTTGGGGCAAGGGCTCCGCGACGATGCTCATCCCCCAGACCGCCTGGAAGCAGTACTGCAACAACTGGTCGTTCTATCGCACCAACTTCGACGGAGCCGCGGCGGCGACCTTCCCGGGCCTCACGAGCACCTATAAGTCCCTCAACACCCTGACCTACACTCCCACGCCCAACGGCAAGACCTCCGTCCAGGGTTTCCTGTACGTCGGGGGCAACGTGGCCATCGGAGGCGGCGGCGGCTCTTCCAACGTCTACGGCAACTTCTTCTGCCTCGGCACCATCACGGTCGGCTCGATGTCCAACGTGACCGTCTACTACAACAAGGTGTCAGCCAGCGGCATCCGCACCTCCAAGGTCAACCTCGCCCGCGAGTCCTGGCGGGCCGTCCTCTACCAGTGGCCCACCGACCTCTAGTCCAGGGGCCAGCTATTTCACTTCCTACACCTGGCTCCGCCGATCAGGGGGCGTGGACGACGAGGGAGAGGAAGTAGAAGAGCATCAAAACCGCGCCGACGGGGACGCCGAAGCGGGCCCATTCCTTCGAAGTGATGTTGAGCTTGTGCGCCACCACGAGGTTCGGCGCGTTGCCGGTGATGAGGGCGCCGTCCACGAGGAAGAGCGCCAGCAGCAGGTAGCGCAGCTGCTCCTGGCGCATGCGCGGCGTGATCTCGACGGCGGCGAGGGCGGCGTTGTCGACCACGGCCGAGACCGAGTTCAGCCAATAGAGGGCCCAGGGCGGCGCGGTCAAGAGCACGCGGTCGATGAGCGGGAGGAGCCCGGCGCCCAGCAGGACGAGCCCGGCCACGAACACGTACATCCGCAGGGTGAGGAGCAGGATGCTGTAGAGGCTCAGGGGATCGTCGGTGAATTCCCGGGAGCCCTCGGGCGCCGGCTTCGTGAAGAAGAGGCCGGCGACGAGGCCCAGGGAGAGGATCGCCGGGACGAGCCAGGGCCCCAGGAGGGTGAACAGGTAGGAGGGGCCGACCAACTCGGCGTAGGGCCCTTCGGCAAGCTTCGCCGCCGCGATGGCCGCGGCCGGCCCGGCGATGGGCGTGAGGCCGCCGCCCAGGCCGATGGAGAAGGAGCCCAGCACCGCCACCTGGACCTCGGAGCTCTTCTCCAGCCGCATCGCGGCCAGCAGCTCGACCAGGGCGAGGGCCGCGATGGCCATCGTGATCGCTCCGGAGGCCAAGCCGACCAACGCGACCGCCGCCCCGACCGCGAAGCGCGGGCCGATGCGTTCCATGACGCGGCGCACGGCACGACGGATGCCCGCGTGAGAGAAGGAGAAGAGCAGGGCCCCCGCGAGCAGGGCGCCGCAGACCTTCATCGGCCGCAAAAGCGCCTCGACCACCACGGAGCCGCTCCAGGACCAGCTCACGCTCACGGCGAGCAGGCCCATGCCCAGCACGAACCACTCCAGGCGCTTCTCGATCCAGGAGGAGAGGAAGGGGCCGGCGAGCACCCAGAACACGCAGAGCAGGAGCGTCAGGGTCGCGAAGGCCGACATCGGGCCATTCTATATTTTTATAGACTGAATCCCGATGAGAGAAGACGGCGGGAAAGCCTTCGGCCTGTGGATGGACGCGCTGGCGTGGGCGGCCGTCCTGCCCGTCCTGCTGACCCCCGTCGCCAACCCCGACCTGTTCTGGCATCTGTCTTCCGCCGAGCGCATCCTCGCAGGCGGCCTGCCCTTGGACGACTCGTTCTCGTTCACGCGGATGGGCTGGCCGTGGATGGACTTCGAGTGGCTCGTCCAGCTCTTGTACCTCGGAGTCCACCAAGCGGCGGGCTGGTGGGGGCTCTGGGCGCTCAAGGCGCTGTTCATGGCCCTCTGCGCCGTCTGCGTGTGGTCGCTGATCGGCCTCCACGAGACGGGGGCCCCCCTGCGCAGGGGCCTCCTGCTCGTCTGGGCCGCGGCCTCGCTGGCCCGCTCCGAGCTCAAGCCGGAGCTGCTCTCGGTCATCTTGTTCAGCGTCGAGCTCGCGGCGCTGGAGAGCCGCCGCCTCGGCCGGCTGGAAGCCCGCTCTCCTCTCCGCATGGCCCTGGCCTCGGCGGCTTTCTTCGCGCTCTGGGCCAACCTGCACCCGGGCTTCGCGGCGGGGCTCGTCCTGCTGGCGCTTTGGAGTCTCGCTGGACCGAAGGAAGGGCGCGCTGCCTTGCTGGCGGCGCTGGGCGCCGGGGCTCTCGGCGTCCTGCTCAACCCGTACGGCTGGGGCGTCTACGAGGTGCTCTTCGAGCACGCGCTATGGCTGCCGGCGGTCTCAAGCTACATCCTGGAGTGGATGCCGCCCAAGCTCACGAACCCCTACCACTGGCCGTTGTTCCTGGTGGCCTTTGCGACCGCGGGAGCCTGGGCCTGGCGCTGGCGCGGGGCCGGCGCGCCGCCGGCTCCCCACCTGGCGGCGGGGGCGTTTTTCGGGGCCTGGAGCTTCCTCCATGCGCGGCAGGAAGCCTATTTCCTCCCCATCGCTTTGCTCAGCCTGGCGGAGTGCGCGGCGCGAAGGCCGTTCAACGTCCGGCTTGCCCCCGCCGCCCTCTTCGGCTTCCCAGAGCGCCTCCGAGGGCGGCGGAGCGGAGAACGGCTGGCCGCCGTGCTGGGCGCCGTCCTCTATGCCGCTTTCGTCGGATGGATGGCCTTCCCCGACCTGCGGAGGCTTCCGTTCGATGAGCGCCTCTTCCCGGTGAAGGCGGCGGACTTCATCGGAAACAACCGGGAGACCCTGAGGAACCGGCGGGTCTACAACGAGTGGGGCTGGGGCGGCTACCTGACCTGGCGCTTCGGCGCCGACCTGCGGGTGTTCATGGACGGCCGCTACATCTTCCACCCCCTGCTGGCCGAGACGGCGAGGGCGAACGGGAGCCCGGAGGGCTGGTCGGCCCTGCTGGACAAGCGCGGCGTGGAGTGGGCCCTCCTCCTGAACCGGCCCGCCCCCTTGAAGGTGCTGGCTCCGGCCCGGGCGGGGCAGGGCTCCTTCATCGTCGTGCCGCATCTGGACGTCTACATGCCGCGCGCGAGCTGGGCCCTGGTGCACGAAGACCCCCTCGCCCGGCTTTATGCGCGCAGGGGCTCCTTCCCCTCCGCCTGGCTCGATGGGCTTGAGAGCTCCTGCGGGAGAGGGCGATGAACGGCGCGGTTCTCGGCCGGCTTTGGATCTGCCTGTTCCTCTCGGGCGCGGGAGCGTTGGTCCAAGAAGTGGCCTGGGAGAAATACCTGGCCGTGCTCCTGGGCAGCGCGGCCCCCGCGCGGGCTCTCATCTTGAGCGTCGTCATGGGCGGCATGGCCGCCGGCTACCTGCTCGGCGGTCGGGCCTGCCGGAGAATGGCTGCCCCCCTGCGGGCCTATGCCCTCCTCGAAGCCCTCCTCGGCCTCTGGTGCCTGCTCTTCCCCGCGCTCTACCGCCTGGCCGGGTGGGGCTACCTGGAGGCGGGCGGGGGGCCCGCTCTGCGCTTCCTGCTCTGCTCCGCGCTCATCGCGCCCCCGGCCGTACTCATGGGCGCGACCCTGCCGCTGGCGGCCGCCGCCGATTCCTGGGGGGGCGCGGCGCTGGCCGGCGCTTATGCGGCCAACACGCTGGGGGCCTGCGCCGGCGCCCTGCTGGCCGGCTTCTGGCTGGTGCAGGCCGCGGGCCTCGACGGGGCGATGGCGGCGGCCGGCCTCCTGAGCCTCGCCGCCGCGCTCATCGCCCGGAGCATGCCCGTCGCCGGGCGGGCGCCCGAGAGCCCCGCCCTAGAGAGCCGGACCTGGCCGCTCGCCGCCGCGGCCCTGGCCGGAGCCTGCGCCCTGGCCCAGGAGACGGCCTGGGCGCGGGTGTTCGCGGGGCTTCTGGGGGCGAGCACCTACTGCTTCACCGCCGTCCTTGCGGCGACCCTGCTCGGCATGGGGGCCGGGGCGGCGCTCGCTCGGCCGCTCCTGAGGGGATCGGAGCCGGGGAAGGTCCTTGGCTGGGCTTTGGCCGGCTCGGGCTTGTGCGTGCTCCTCCTGCTCCCTGCCGTTCCCCGCCTGCCCTACCTGTTCCACAGCATCACCTACGCGATGCAGTTCTGGGCGCCTTCCTACGGCGCGCACCTGGCGATGACCTTCGGGCTCTGCTGCCTGTTCGCCGCGGCGCCGGCTTTCTTCTCGGGCATGGCCTTGCCGGCGGCGGCCGCCGCGGGCGGATGGGGGCGTTCGCTGGCGCTCAACGCGGCCGGCGGGGCGCTGGGCGCCGTCGCGGCCGGCTTCCTCCTGATGCCCCGCATCGGGATGCAGGGGGTCCTGGCCGCGAGCGCCGCGCTCTGCGCGGCGGCCGGCATCGCGGCGCTGGGGCGCCGCGGCCTCTGGCCGCTGCTGGCCGCGGGGCTGTTGTGCGCGCCGGCCCTCAGACCCTGGGACCCGCGCCTGACCACCTACGAGGCTTACCGCCGCCTTCGCGCCGAGCCCGCGCCCTCCTACCGAGCCTTCCGCGAGGAGCTTTCCCGCGGGAACCTGCTCTTCCACGCCGAGGGCGCGGACGCGGATGCGGTGGTCGTGCGGGGCTCGGAGGGAAAGGCCCTCTATGTCAACGGCAAGGCGGAGGCGAGCCCGCGCGACCTGGCCGACCAGGTGCTCAGCGCGCACCTGCCCCTCCTGCTGGCGCCGGAGGGCCCGGGGAATGTCTTAGTCATCGGGCTGGGCTCGGGCGTGAGCGCGGGCTCCGTGCTCCGCCACGCCGGCATCCAGGCGACGGCGGTCGAGATCTCTCCCGAGGTCGTCTCGGCCGCGCGCCTCTTCGCCGAGGAGAACGGAGGCGTCCTAGACGACCCACGGCTGGCGCTGCGCATCGAGGACGCCGCGGGCTTCCTGCGCCTGCGCGGCCCCTCCTACCGGGTCATCCTCAGCGAGCCCTCGAACACCTGGGTGGCCGGGGTCGCCGGGCTCTACACCCGGGAGTACTTCGAGGCGGCCAAGGGGCGCCTCGAGCCCGGCGGGGTGATGGCGCAATGGTTCCACCTCTACGAGATGGACGACCGGGGCTTCCTGACCGTCCTGCGCACCTTCCGCCGGGTGTTCCCGCATGCGAGCGTCTGGAACCCCGACTCGATGAACCTTTTGCTCATCGGCTCGAACGAGCCGCTCGACTTCGACGCGGCCCGCTTCCTTCGGCGGGTCTCCGATCCGCTGGTCGCCCGCGACCTCTCGAGGGTCGGCGCGAGCGCCCCCGAGACCCTGCTCTGTCTGCAGGCCCTCTCGGAAGAGGGGGTCGAGCGCCTCGCCGAGACCCCGGGCCCCGAGCATCGCGACCTGCGGCCCGTCCTGGAGTATGAGGCGCCTCGGGCCCAGTTCCAGGGCGAGTGGAGCCGCCTGCTCACCCTCCACGATGAGCGGCGCAAAAACATCCGCTCTTCGGGCCTGCTCCTCTCGCGCTGGCTGAGCGCGCCGCCCAGGCGCTGGACGAAGAAGACGAGCGCCCAGGTGAGCGCCTACCACGAGCGCCACCCGGGCCTGGCCGACCTGAACGCCCTCGCGGGGCAGGCCGAGCGCTATCGGAAGCGATGAGGTATCATATCCCCGCCATGAGGCTCCTTTCAGCCGCCGCGGCGCTCGCCCTGCTCTGCGCCTGCGCCTCCCCCGGCGCGGGGCCGAAGGCTCCAGCCTGGCTCTCCTCGGTCCCGACCCCGGATGCCTCGGCCAAGTACTTCGTCGGACGCTCCTCCGGGCTCACGGAGTCCGAGGCCCGCAACGCGGCCTTCTCGGACGCCCTCTATCAGATCGTCAGCGAGCTGCAGGTGGACTGCTCGTACCTGTACAGCGAGCTGATCACCAAGCTGGGCGAGGACATCCGCATCGTCGGGAAGACCGAGACCCGGGCCACGATCCAGGGCGCGCAGGTGAGCGACTCGCGCATCGAGGAGCGCCGCTCCAATGCCGGGGCGGTCTATTACGACGCGCGCCTGCTCGTCGCCTTCCCGCACGCCGAAAGGGCGGCCTGGAGGGAGCGCATCCTGGCCGCCGCCCGCCAGCGCCTGGAGGGGGCCCGGTCGGGCCTCGACCTTCTCGACGGTACGCCCGACCCACTCAAGGCCGTTGCGCTGCTATCCCAGGCTTTCCGGGACATCTCGGAGTCTCGCGTCGCGGCCGCCATGGACGCCTCCGTCGCGGGCGATGCGGCCGCCCTGGAGAGCGCCGCGTCCCGCCGCGCGAATGAACTCTTCCGGAAGCTCAAGCTGGAGGCTTTGCCAGGCCAGGTCGCGGTCAAGGTCGCCTACGAGGGCCGCCCCTTGCCGGACCTGCCGGTGCGCTTCAGCGCGGGCAAGCGGGGCGGCAAACCCGCGACCCCGCGTATCATCCGGACGGACGCCTCGGGGATCGCCCGGCCCGACCGGGACTTCCTCCTGGCGAACCGGAAGGAGGCGAGCGTCGTGGCGGACCTGAACCTCCGGACGATGTCCCAGCCCCGGAAGACCCTGCCCATGAGCGGGGGACTGCGGGCCGCTGTCTACGCTTCGGAATCGGGAGCCGGAAGCGGGAGAGGCGCGGCCTTCCTGTCCCGGACGGCGGCGGCCTTGCGGGAGCGGGACTTCTTCCCGGTGGAGCTCCCCGCGGGGGAGGCCGGCGATGAGGACCTGCGCGCGAAGGCCGCCGACCTGGGCGCCCTGTTCCTCGTGGTCGGGCGCTCCTCCATCCGCGCCTGCGACAACCCCCGGCCGGACTCCTACCTCTGCCGGGCGGAAGGCTCCATCCGGGGCCTCGACCCCGCCAACGGCTCCATCCTCTTCGAAGCCGCGCTCGGCCCCGAGGACCGCATCCTCGGCATCGGCGACACCATGGCCAAGGCCGGAGCGGGCGCTCTCGAAAAGCTCGCGCTCAGGCTCTCTGAGAAGCTGAAGGACGAGCTCGCCGCTCTGCGCTGATGAAGCTCGTCATCGTCGAGTCCCCCAACAAGGTCCGCAAGATCAAGGACTTCCTGGGCTCGGGCTACCGGGTCGCGGCCTCCTTCGGCCACGTGCGCGACCTGCCGGCCAAGGGGGACCTGGCCGTGGCGTTCCTGGGCGGGAAGGTGACGCCGACCTACGAGATGCTGGAGCGCTCGGAAAGGCACATCCGCGAGCTCAAGACCCAGGCCGAGGGGGCCGAGGCTGTTTTGCTCGCGATGGACCCCGACCGGGAGGGGGAGGCCATCGCCTGGCACGTCAGCCGGCTTTTGGGCGAGCGGAAATACCTGCGCGTCGTGTTCCACTCCATCACGAAGGCCGAGGTGCAGAAGGCCATGGCCGCGCCGCGCGAGCTCGACCAGAGGCTGGTCGATGCCCAGCAGGCGCGGCGCGTGCTTGACCGCGTGGTGGGCTGGCTGGTCAGTCCGACTTTGCGCTGGAAGCTGGGCAAGCAGGCCAAGAGCGCCGGCCGGGTGCAGTCGGTGGCTTTGCGCCTGGTGGCGGAGCGGGAGGCGGAGGTCCAGAAGCACAAGGCCGTCGATTACTTCGTGCTGGCCGCAAAGCTCGAGCGCCCGGGCACGCCGCCCCCCTTCCAGGCCAAGCTGGTCGCCTGGAAGAGCCAGCCGCTGGCCCAGCGCTTGAACGATCCGGCCGTGGCTGAGAGGACGGTCGAGTGGTGCCGCAAGCAGGCTTGGCAGGTGCACGCCTGCGAGCGGCGCGACGCGGCCCGCAACGCCCCGCCCCCCTTCTCGACCGCGACGGTCCAGCAGGCGGCCTCGGTGCGGCTGGGGCTCAATCCGGACGCGACGATGAAGCTGCTCCAGGGCCTCTTCGAGAACGGCCACATCACCTACCACCGCACGGACTCGACCGCGCTCTCGGCCGAAGCGATCGACGCGGCCCGCAAGATCATCGCCAGAAGCTTCCCGCCGGAGTACCTGCCGAAGGCTCCCATCCTCCACGCGACCAAGGCCGCCAACGCGCAGGAAGCGCACGAGGCCATCCGGCCCAACCATCCGGAGGCGGGGGCTGACGCGCTGGGGAGCGGGGAGGAGGGGAAGCTCTACAAGCTCATCTGGCAGCGCTTCATCGCCTGCCAGATGGCCCCGGGCCGCGACCAGGTCACGACCATCGACGTGGCCTGCGCGCCGGGGAGCTGGCTGGTCGAAGGGAAGGAGCCCGCTCCGATGGGCGTGTTCCAGGCGAAGGGCAAGGTGACCCTATTCGATGGCTGGCGCAGACTGACGGGCGAGGACGCGACCGAGGAGACGAAAGTCAAGAAAAAGCCGGGCAAGAAAGGCGAGGAGGGAGAGGCTGAGGAGGAAGAGGAGACGTCGGAGGAACTGCCCATGCTTCAGCCCGGCGATCCGCTGGAGTTGAAGGACCTGTCTTCGAAGAAGAGCTCGACCAAGCCCCCGCCGCGATACACCCAGGCCTCCCTCATCAAGAAGCTCGAGCACGACGGCATCGGTCGGCCTTCCACGTACGCGAACATCATGCGCACGATCCTGGAGCGGGGCTACGTGGAGGAGGTCAAGCGCAAGCTCCACGCCACGAAGCTTGGCATGAACGTCACCGGTTTTTTGAAGGGCGCGTACCGGGGGAACTTCATCGAGCTGGACTACACCGCGCGGCTGGAGGAGGACCTCGACCGCATCTCCCGGGGCGAGGCGGACTGGGAGCGCGTGGTGACCGAGGCGAGCTTCGCGGTGTTCAAGCTGGCGAAGAGCGCCGGCCTGCGAGGCAACCCGCTCGACCCCGCACCGCCCTCCGCGGCTCCTAAATAACGATTATTTGTAGGCCCAGAGGGGGTCGAAGGAATATTCTTTCGGGAAGTCGCGCGACTCGCCGTGCACGACGCCTTTGCCGTGGATGATGGCGCCCTTGCGCGCTTTCACGTCCTTGACGTACTGCTGGCGTACGTGGCGCAGGCGCAGGATGAGGAGCTTCTCGAGCTTTTCGGCGCTGGGGGCCTCGGGGTGGGCCTGGGCGTAAGAGGCGTACTCGCTCAGGTCCTCCGGGTAGAAACTGCCGTTCTGTACGACCACGTCGAACATCATCAGGTAGGCCCGGAACTCTCGCACGCCGACCTGCGTCTCGTATTCCAGCGCGCGCAGGTGGTAGCCGTGGGCCGCGGCGATCTGCAGGGAGACATACTCGGGGCTGGCGGCCATGGCCTGGAGCTCTTTCTTCCAGGAAGGCACGAAGGCCCCATCCTTATATAGGTTCGCCTTGGCCCAGTTCACGCTGGCCTGGTTGGGAGAGACGGCCTCGGCTTCGAAGCCGACAGGCTCATCGAGCAAAGACCGGCGGGAGTCGACGAATTTCGGGCCGCCGCTCCGGTGCCAGCCGTCGAGCATGCCGTTGAGGCTCTTGAGGTGCGCGGGGCTGAAGAAGGACTTGAACTTCTCGGGATGCTTGGTCCGTAGGCCGATCATCAGGGGCTGCAGCGACCCTTGGCCCAAGCATTGGTTGAGCAGGCCGAGGCTCAAGCCCTGGCCGTCGAAGTTGCCGGTGATGTTGTCCCAGCCCGTGTCCCCTTCGAAGCTTCCCGAGACGTTGAGCGCGATACCGAAGGCCCTGCGGTCGTCGTCGCCCATGTTGGGGGGCCAGGTGACGCTGCCGAAATCGAGCGGGGGCAGGCTTCTCGGGGGCGCTGGAGGGGGCGGGGGGGCGGGCTCGAGCTCGAGTTGTACGGGCGGCAGGGCCTGGACGGACGAGGCGAACGCCCGCTCGGCCGAGGAGCGCTCGGCTTCAGGGCCTTGGGCCCAAAGAGGGGAGCAGGCAGCGAGGCAGAGGGCCGTGAGGGCCCGGGGCATACGGTTACTATAAAGGCGGCGGAGGGGCCGCGCAAGGGTCCTTCATAAAAAGGCCTTGAAATTTTAACAACCACCTGCTATAACCTTGCCTGCGGACGGCGTCAGCCTCCGCTTCGCGTGATCCCCGCCGAGAAAGGAGAGTGCGTTCTTGCGCCGCGTCATCGTCGTCTCGGCCCTGTCGTTCCTCCTCGTCCCGGCGACCCTGCTCGCCCAGCCCCGCTTTGACGTTTCCTACCTGAAGGACGCCGACCTCTCGAAGGTGAAGGCCCACCGCAGGGCGGTGGCCGGCGTGCTGGGGCCGCGCGTGGAGGAAAAGCTGAGCATCGCGCGCTGCGGCGGCGCCTTCATGCTCATCTATCTGCGCCGCGGCGACGCGGCGGGCGCCCGGGCGAGCGCACAGGCCCACTCGAGGATCCTCTCCCCGCGCGGGCTGGGCACGGCGGGGACGGTCGGCGCCGGGACTTGCGAGGAGGTGCGTCAGGAGGCGAAGGCGGCGCCCTCTCCCGAGCCGGCGGCGCCGTCGGCGGTACCCGCCGCTCCCGAGGAGAAGACGGCCCGGGCCGCGGATCCCGACCCGGACGCGGAGCTCCGGCGCCTCGAGGCGCTCATCGATGAGCACGTGCGCAACCTCCGCAAGCAGGGGCGGCTCTCCAAGGACGAGCGCACCGCCTGGTCGGTCTACGACTTCACGACAGGCGAGAAGCTCGTCGAGCTCAACGCGGACGTCCCCCTGCAGGCGGCCAGCCTCATCAAGCCGTTCGTGGCGATGGCCTACATGCACGAGGTGCGCGAGGGGCGCCAACTCTATGACAAGGAAGCCCAGCGCCACCTGGTGCGCATGATCCAGCACTCGAGGAACTCCTCGACCAACTGGATGATGCGCAAGCTCGGCGGCCCGGCCGCCGTCCAGAAGCTGCTCCAGGGGAGGTACGGCCGGATCCTCGAAGGCGTGGAGATCGTCGAGTACATCCCCGCCGGCGGGCGCACCTACCGCAACAAGGCCACGGCGAGGGACTACAGCCGCTTCCTCTACGGCCTCTGGAAGGACGAGCTCCCGGGCTCGGCCGAGATCAAAAGGGTGATGGCCCTGCCCAAGCGGGACCGTCTGACCACCGGCACGCGCCTGCCCGACGACGTGGAGGTGTACAGCAAGACGGGCAGCACCAGCCACCTCTGCGGCGACATGGGCGTCCTGCAGGCCAAGGGCCCCGACGGGAAGCAGTACGCCTACACGGTCATCGGCATCATCGAGAAGCGCGGCTCGGCGCGCAACTACACGCGCTGGCTGAGGGCCCGGGGCAATGTGATCCGGGAGATCTCGGGCCTGGTCTACCGCGGCATCGCCTCCATCCACGGCTTCGCGGCGCGTTAACCTTCTCCGCGAGCCGTCCTCGTGCTACAATACGGTATGCCAACCAAAGCGCTCCTCTCGTTTTTGTTCGCGTCGTTCCTGCTCTATCCGTTGGTCAGAGCCGCGGAAACCGAGTCCAAGCCGGCCCCGGCGGCCAAGCCTGCCAAGTCGGCGGCCAAGCCCAAGGCCAAGCCTAAGCCAAAGCTCAAGAAGGTGAAGTGGCTCTGGGGGCAGAGCAGCGTCAAGAGCCAGATGGCTTCGCTCGACGCCAGTCTGAAGGATCAGCAGGGCAAGAACGACCAGCTCGAGGTCCAGGTGCGCGAGACCCGGTCCCGCATCGCCCGCCTGGAGGGCAAGCCCGCCGCCGCGGCGCAGCCCGCCGCCGAGCCGGCCGCCCAGCCGCAGGGCGGCCCGACTCTCGCGCCCGCCGGCTCCGCCGGTTCCGCCGGCTCCACCGGTTCCGCCGGCTCCGCCGGTTCCGCCGGCTCCGCCGGCCAGACCGGGACCCTGCCGTCCACGCTCGCCCAGGCGAAGGAGCTCAAGGACGCCAAGGCCATCCTGGCCAAGCAGGAGGCCGCTCTCAAGGACGGGCAGGGCTTCGCCGCCCAGGTGAAGTCGGCCAAGCAGGAGCTGCAGGAGGCGACGGGCGGCGACGAGCAGAAGCTCAAGGACCTGCTCAGCGGGGACATCTCGAAGCTGGCCGGCGTCTACGCCCAGCGGGTCAAGCTCGACCAGGAGAACAAGACCGAGATCGTCCCGAGCGGGCCCTGCGGCGACTACCCGGTGAATTGGTGCAAGGCGGCCCCGAACGCGCGGATCACCTTCGGAGGCAAGTGGTTCCTCAACCGGCAGTGCGTGGCCTACGCGGCCTGGAAGCGCTGGCGGGCCGGCAAGCCTTTCGCGACCTGCGACGCGGGCGACTGGCCCGGCAACTCGGGGCGGCCGACCGTGGGGAGCGTGGCCATCTGGAACCGGGGCGCGACCGGGCGCTGGGGCCACGTGGCCATCGTGACGGCGGTCTCCGCGAAATCGATCACGATCTCGGAGTTCAACTGGCGTCCGTTCCTGCACACCAACCGGGTCGTCGCGCCCGGCCGCGGCTGGCCCTCCCGCTTCTGGAACTAGTGAGAGTCGTCGCCGTCGTCTCGGGCGGGCTCGACTCGGCCGTCCTGCTCTACGACCTGCTGGCCCGGGGAGCGCGGGTGAAGGCTCTCTCCGTGGACTACGGCCAGCGGCATCGGCGCGAGCTCAAGGCCGCGGCGGCCCTCTGCCGGCTCAGGGATGTCCGGCACGAGCTCGTCGACCTTCGGGGCTTGAAGCGCCTCCTCTCGAGCAGCCTGACCACGCCGGGGGCGCGGGTCCCGGAAGGGCATTATGCGGAAGCGAACATGAGGTCCACCGTGGTGCCCAACCGGAACATGATCCTTCTGGCGACCGCGGCGGCCTGGGCCATCTCGAGCCGGTGCGACGCGGTGGCCTATGCCGCCCACTCGGGCGACCACGCGATCTACCCGGACTGCCGCGAGAAATTCGTTCGGGCGCTGGATAAGGCCATCGGGCTGGCCGACTGGCACAAGGTGCGGCTCCTGAGGCCGTTCGTGAGGATGAGGAAGGCGGACATCGTCCGGCGCGGGGCCGCGCTGGGGGTGCCCTTCGCAAAGACCTGGTCCTGCTACAAGGGCGGCGCGAGGCACTGCGGGAAGTGCGGCACCTGCGTGGAGCGCCGGGAGGCGTTCCGGCTGGCGAAGGTGCCGGACCCTACGGACTATTCCTCCTAGGAGGCTCGCCGGCCCAACAGCATCGGGTCGAGAGCGCGGACGGCGTCCACGACGGCGGCGGAAGAGCGCGCTCCAAGGAGCCGCTCCTCCGCCGTCCCGCTTTCGATGAACAAGGCGAGGCGGGCCAGGAGGCGCAGCTGGGTCTTGGGCTGGTCGGCCGGGGTGAGCAGGATGAACAGGAGGCGCGCCTTCTCCTCCTTGCCCGGCACGGGGATGCCCCTCTCGGAGCGAGCGAAGACGACGCAGGGCTTGGCCAGGCCCTCGAGCCTCGCGTGGGGGACGGCGACCCCGCGGCCGAGGTAGGTGCAGAGCCTGGACTCCCGTTCGGCGACCGCGTCCGCGGCGCGCTGGGCCGAGACGGGCAGTTCCGCCGGGGGCACGCGGCTCAGCGCTTCCCGCACGGCCTCCTGGATGGACTCCGCCTCGACGCCCAGGAGCGTGCGGCCCGGGCTCATCGAGTCTCCCAGGAACAGCGGAGGCTCGGTCTCGAACTCGTCCTCGATGGCGCCGACGATCTCCTCGATGAGGTCCTCCATGGTCACGATGCCGCTCCAGCCGCCCTGGGCGTCCAGGACGAGGACGAGGTGGGCCCGGTGGCGCTGGAGTCCGTCGAGCAGGTCCTCGATGAGGCTGCTTTCGCGCGCGAGGACGGGCGGGCGCGCCAGCTTCCCGAGGTCCGGAGGCTGGGCGGAGAAGAGGATGTCCTTGACGTGGACGATGCCGGCCGGCCGCTCGGAGCCTTCCGCGAGCAGGGGGTAGCGCGAGAAGCGGGAGGCGCGGATGGCGGCGAGGTTCTCCTCCCAGGGGGCTTCGGCGCGGAGGGCACGGACAGCGGCGCGCGGGCGCATGACGTCGCGCACGAGCACGCCTTCGAGGTCGAAGACGTTCTCGATGAGGAGGAGCCGGCGCAGGGAGAGCAGGCCGCGGCTCTGGGACTCGCCGAGGATGATGCGCAGCTCCTCCTTGGTGTGGCCGGGGTCCTCGGCCGCCTGGCTGAAGCCCAGCAGGCGCAGGAGCAGGTTGGCCGAACCGTTGAGGACGACCAGGGGCAGGTAGAAGAGGGCGCGGGAAAGGCGCAGAGGGGGGGCCGAAAGGAGGGCGGACTGCTCGGGGAGGCGGATGGCGAGGGATTTGGGGATGAGCTCCCCCAGGAGGATGTGGAGGAACGAGACGATGACGTAGGCGATGGCGAGGGCGGCGCCGTGCGCCAGGGCCCAGGAGCCGAAGAGGGGCTGGAGCAGGCGGGCGAAGGCCGGCTCGCCCACGAAGCCCAGGCCGATGCTGGCGAAGGTGATGCCGATCTGGCAGACGGAGAGGTATTCGTCGAGGTGGGTCTGGATGTGCCGGACGAGGCCGGCGCTCGCGCGGCCTTCCTTGACGAGCTCGGAGACCCGGGTGGGCCTGAGCTTGACGATGGCGAACTCGGCCAGGACGAAGAGGCCGTTGAGGAGGACGAGGAACAGGGCGGCGAGCAGGTAGAGGCCGGTCACGGGGCAACGATAGCGGATTGGGCGCGGGGGCGGCAAGGTGCAAATGGTAGAATCCAGGCCACTATGAACAAGAATCTATTCGTCGGGAACTTCCCCTTCGAGACGACGCAAGAGGAGCTCTACAACCTTTTCAAGGAATTCGGGGTGATCTACAGCGTGAAGGTCCTCATGGACCGGGAGACGGGCCGCTCCCGCGGGATCGGGTTCGTGGTGATGGAGAAGGAGGAGGGGGCGAAGGCGGCCGTCGAGAAGATGAACGGCTTCATGCTGGGCGGGCGGAAGATGTTCGTGGTGGAGGCCAAGCCCAAGGATGGAGAGGGGAAGCCGGAGGCGAAGCAGCTGCCGCCGGGATTCGTGGAGCGCCGCTCGGGGAAGGACCGGCGCTCGGGGCAGGACCGGCGCGGAGGAGCGAGGCCGCCTTCCGCGCAGAGGCGCGAGGAGCCTTTCAAGAAGCCGTGGGTGAAGCGGCCGGATTTCAAGAAGAAGCCCTGGGGCGACAAGCCCGGGTTCCCGGGCAAGCCCGCATTCGAGAAAAAGCCTTGGGGAAGCAAGCCCGCTTTCGGCGACAAGAAGAAGTGGGAGAAGCGCCCGCCCTTCGAGCGCAAGCCGTGGGGCAAGCCCGCCTTCGGAGAGAAGAAGCCCTGGGAGAAGCGCCCGCCGTTCGGGAAGAAGCCGTGGGGCAAGCCGGGCGAGGGGAAGCCTGAGCGCAAATCCTGGGGAGACAAGCCCGCTTTCGGCGACAAGAAGAAGTGGGACAAGCGGACGCCGAACAGCTGGGAGCGCAAGCCCTGGGCCGGGCATGCCGGGCCGAAGAAGAAATGGGATAAGCCGGGCTTCGGGAAGAAGAAGCCGGCGTTCGACAAGAAGAAGCCCTGGCTCGCGAAGCCCGCGCCCAATCAGAAGCCCAAGAAGAAGGAGGACGAGGGAGGGAGCGCTGAGTGAGCCGTCTGCTCGCGCTGCTCCTGGCGGCGGCTTCCTGGGGAGCGGAGTGGAAGGCCCGGACGTTCGAGCGGGTCTATGAGCAGGGTCGGCTGGAGTTCAGCCTCTCGTACCCCAAGGAGTGGACGCTGAAGGAGCGGACGACTTCGCTCGTGTGGTCTGGGGCGAAGGGCGCGGTGTTCGAGGCTCATTGGCTGGACCCGGACAAGGTCTACGACGTGGAGTCGGTCTGCCGCGCCGGGATGTGCGAGGAGCTGGGGGCCGTGGGCGGGATCCGGGTCGCGAAACCCACGCCGGAACGGCGCAAGGCCATGGGGCTGGGGGAAGGGTTCCTGTTCGCGGAGGCCGCAGAGGCGAAGTCCGGGGTGAACGTGTGGTTCACGACCGAGCGGCTGAGCGTCAAGGATTTCAAGGGAGTGCTGGCGACTTTCAAAGAGGCTGAGCCGTCCTACACCGCGTGCGGCTGCGGCTGCTGCGGCGGCGTCGAGCCGGAAGAGCGGTGCCTTCGGGAGAAGGGAGAGCTCGAGCGCGTCCGGGCGGAAGACCGGAAGGCGAGGAAGAACCCGGACTGCGCGATGGCGGGCTGCAGCCGGGGCGTCCGGTACAAGTACTGCGGCGGCGCCAAATGATAGAATCCCCTCTGCCGTCAGACGGGCAGGTGGCGAAACGGCAGACGCGGCGGACTTAAAATCCGCTGACCGCAAGGTCTTGAGGGTTCAAGTCCCTCCCTGCCCACCCTACAGGAACGCTATGAGCATCGCTCTCGAAGGCTTGCCGTTCATCCTCGCCGGCATCGCCCTGGCCGCCGCCGGCTACTTCGTCCCCCGGCCTTACGGCCCCGCTCTCGCGGCGTCAGGCCTCCTCTTCGCCTGCTTTTGCGCCTATTTCTTCCGCAACCCCGAAAGGGTCACCCCCGACGACCCCAAGCTCCTCTTCTCCCCGGGCGACGGCCGCGTCCTCAGCGTGAAGAAGGAGAACCCCGAGGGCGGCGACACCATCCGCATCTTCCTCTCCATCTTCGACGTGCACATCCAGCGGGCGCCCTGCGCCGGCACCGTGGAAGACATCCGCCTCCTCCCCGGCTCCTTCGTCGCGGCCATGAAGGACGAGGCCAAGCTCAACGCCCGGAACATCGTCAAGCTGCAGACGCCCCGCGGCGCCGTCGAGGTCGAGCAGATCACCGGCCTCATCGCGCGCCGCATCCGCTGCTGGGTCAAGAAGGGCGATCCGCTCCAGGCCGGCGAGCGCTACGGCCTCATCCAGTTCGGCTCCCAGGCGGCCCTCCACCTCCCGCCCAACGCCAAGGCCCGCGTCCAGCCCGGCGACCGCGTGGCCGGCGGCCTGACCCCCGTCGCCGAGTGGAAGGATTAGCATGGACAAAGCCAAGCTCAAGCGTTCCGGACAGGTCCTCGCCCCCTCCCTCTTCACCATGGGCAACATGGCTTGCGGCTTCTTCTGCCTGCTGGCCTGCGACATCAACGAGTACACCACCGCCGCGACCTGCATCCTCGGCGGCATCGCCTTCGACATGCTCGACGGCCGGGTGGCCCGCTTCGTGCACGGCGAGAGCCTGTTCGGCGTCGAGTTCGACTCCCTGGCGGACTTCCTCACCTTCGGGGTCGCCCCGGCCTACATGATGTACGGGCTCTTCCTGAAGGACTACGGCATCTGGGGAGGCATCGCGGCGTTCCTCTACGTGCTGGGAGGCAGTCTGCGCCTGGCCCGCTTCAACGCGGTGGCCCAGACGGGGCAGGGCTCCAAGACGCACTTCACCGGCCTGCCCATCCCGGCGCCCGCCGGGCTCCTCGCGTCCTACGTCCTTCTCTACGAGATCGTCGAGCAGGGCCGGCCGGTGCGCACCTTCGGCCCCCTCATGCGCGAGATCCCCGCGCTGGCGGCGCTCGGGCCCTTCCTGGTGGTCGGGCTCGGCCTCCTCATGGTCTCGACCATCCCCTACGCCGCCTTCAAGCAGAAGCACCTGGCCGAAGGGCGCAACCTCAAGCTGGTCGCCGCGGTCGTGGCCGCCCTCGTCCTGATGTACTTCTACCCGCAGAACACCCTCTTCGTCCTGGCGCTGTTCTACGTCATCTCGGGGCTGATGGGGCTCGTCATCCGCCGCCCCAAGCCGCAGGCGCCCCAGGCGCCTGATCCCTAAGGCTTGTAGTATTTGGCCTTGATGTCGGGCAGCCAGGCGGCGATCTGCTCCTGGCGCTTCCCGTCGGTGGGGTGCGTCCGTATGAACTGCGCGAGCGGGGAGTTCTCCCCGGCGCCGCCGGTCGCGGCGGCCATCCGCTTCCAGAACGCGAGAGCATGGACCGGGTCGTAGCCCGCCTTCGCCATCAGGATGAGCCCGATCTCGTCGGCCTCGCTCTCGTGCTTGCGGCTGAAGGGCAGCAGCACGCCCAGGTTCATCCCTAAGCCGTAGGCCTGCTGATAGACGCCGGGCGGCACGCTCGTCTGCGTGGCGAGCAGGACGTTCAGGGCCTTCTCGCCCACCCCGGCCACCATCCCCTGGCTCATGCGCTCGGCGCCGTGGCGCGCGAGGGCGTGGGCGATCTCGTGGCCCATCACCACCGCGATGCCGTCCTCGTCCCGGGTGATCGGCAGGATGCCGGTGTAGAAGGCCACCTTGCCCCCCGGCAGGCACCAGGCGTTGATGGTCTTGTCGTCCTGGATGAGGTTGAACTCCCAGCGGAAGTCCGGCCGGTCGGCGGCCTTCGCGATGCGCATCCCGACTTTCCGGATGAGCTGGATTTTGGCCGAGTCGGTGGAGAGCGTGGCCTTGGTCAGGGTTTCCTTATAAGATTGCTCCCCCAGTTGGGACTCTTCCCCCTGGGAGACCAGCATCATGTGGGAGCGGCCGGTGTAGGGGACGGTCTGGCAGGCCGCCAGCCATGCGGCGGCCAGCAAGGGGAAGGCGTGGGAAGGGCGCATCCCTACTTGCCGGAGGTCTGCAGGCGGTCGATCTCCTTGCCGGTGTCGATGACCTGCCGATAGCCCGGGACGAATTCCGACTCGAGCGGCTTGGCCATGTTCGGGATGATCGTCTTCCGTGTGTGGTTGACGGCCGACACGATGGCGTCGATGCGCTTCTGCAGGTTGGAGTCGCTGGAGGCCTGCTTGGCGTTCATGCCCTGCAGTTGGTTCTGCAAAGCCATCGTGGCGGCGTCCACCTGTTTGGCCGAGGCGATGACCGCTTTCATGCTGGAGAGGGCGGCCTGGTGCTTCTGCTCGACGGTCTTCATGGCCGAGTGGGCCTCCTTCGCGGACTGGACGGCCTCTTCGGCCGCCTGCTGGGTCGGGGTCGGGTTGTAGCCGGTCTTGCGCGCGCTGGCGGCGGAGGCCGCGCCCTCCTTGCAGGTCGTGGCCGCGGGCTCCATCTGCCCCGCGCAGGCGTTCCATTGGTTGGGGTACGTGCCCCTGAAGTCCTGCTCGACGGCGCCGCCCGTGGTGTTCTCCGTCTGGAGCTTCTGGTAGACGTCCATCATCTTGTCGTCGGCGACGCCGGTCTTCTCAACGGCTTCCTTCAGGGCCTGCGCGGTCTGGAGCGACGCATCGCACATCTTCCCCAGCTTCGCCTTCAGGTCCTCGAGCCGGGCCTTCAGGGCGTCGATCTTGGCCTGGACGTCCCCGAGCTGCTTCTTGAAGTCCGTCGGCGCCGCCGGCTTCGCGCCCTTGGTGGTCGCCTCCTTCTTGTCGGGCCGGCCCTTGAAGTCCGCCGCCTCGTTGAGCTTGATGCCCTCGTAGGAGGCGGACAGAGCGGCGGACTGCTTCGAGAAATCGATCTGGACGGCTTCGACCTTGGCCTTGGCGCCCTCGATCTTCTTGGCGGCCGCCTCGACTTTCTGCGCCTGGCTGCGAGGCTGATAGGACGTGATGGTGCCCAGATCCCCCTTCAGGAGTTGGACGCTCTGCGGCGAGTTCGGCGGGGCCATGACGCTCCCCGGTTCGAGCGCGCCCTGGAACTGGACATACTTGTCCGCCGTCTTCTTCTCGCGATCGGTGTTGCCGCAGATGCCTCCCGTCGCCGCGCACTCGCCCTTCTGGATGCTGTTGGAGAACTTCGACATCTCCTGCTTCGGCTTGGCGAGCGTCTCGCCGGTGCCGGCGGAGCTCTTCGAGTCGTCCCCGCCCCCGCCGGAGGCGGGCATCATCGGCTGCATCTGGTTGGACTTCTTGCAGGTGCCGGTGCTCTGGTCGCGGGTCTCGCCCGAGGCGCACTTGGGCGAGCAGCGCTGGCCGCTCTTGGTCGAGATGACCTCGTAGCTCGAGTTCGCGCACTGCTGCGTCTTGGGGGCGGAGGTCTTGGCCGGCTGGGGCGTCGGGGAGGAGGCCTGCCGGGTCTCCTGCTGCGGGGCGGCCGCGGGGGAGCGCATCGGCATGAAGTTGCTGATGCCCGTCTGGTTGGTGAGGCCCTGCTGCTCGTTCGTGGGAGGCTGTTCGACGCCCGGGCCGGCTTCCCCTTGCTGAGAGGGTTCGGCCGCGCCGTAGTTCTGCGCCTGCGCCGACAACGAAACGGCCATCAGGATGGCTAGAAGGATCGTCATGTTCGCACCTCTTCCCAGTATAGTGGTAGCACCGCGCAAAACCCGTGTCAAGGGACCTATTTCCTGGGGAAAAGCCCCGCTTCCTTCTTCACCGCGGCGCCCGCGGGGGGCTCCTTCAGGCTTTCCCAGGAGACAGGGCCCTTGAAGCCCAACTGGGCCTGCATCTTCGCGGCCGTGGCCGGCATGAAGGGCTGGATCCAGACCGACACCGCGCGCAAGGACCAGATCATGTCGAAGAAGAGGGCGGGCAGCTGGCCCGGGGCGGTCTTGGCCTTTTCCCAGGGCTTCTCCTTGTCCACCCGCTCGTTCAGGGCCCGCACGACCTCCCAGATGAGGCCCAGGGCGTCGTAAAAGAGCAGCTTGTCCATCGCCGCGGCGACCTTCTCCGACTGCGCGAAGACGTCGATTCCCTGCGCGGTCGGCTTGTCGACGGGCCGCCCCTCCGGCAGGCGGCCGCCCAGGTACTTCTCCACCATCTGGGCCACGCGGCTGTGCAGGTTGCCCAGGTCGTTGGCGAGCTCCGAGTTGTAGCGCTTCTTGAAGGCCTCGCGGGAGAAGTCCCCGTCGTTGCCGAAGGGCATCTCGCGGAAGAGCACGTAGCGGAAGGCGTCCACGCCGTAGCCGTCCACGAACTCCATCGGGTCGAGGAAGTTGCCCTTCGATTTGGACATCTTCTGCCCCTCGACCGTCCACCAGCCGTGAGCGAACACGGTCTTCGGCAGGGGGAGCCCCAGGGCCATGAGCATGGCCGGCCAGGTGACGGCGTGGAAGCGGTAGATCTCCTTGCCGACGAACTGTACGTCCGCGGGCCAGAGCTCCTCGAACGCCCCCGCCGGAGAGGCGGCGGCCGCGGCGAGACCCGGCGGATTGTACCCCGCCGCCGTGATGTAGTTGAGCAGGGCGTCGAACCAGACGTAGACCACGTGGCCGGGGGCCGAGAGCACCGGCACACCCCAGGCGAACTTGCTGCGCGTGATGGACTGGTCGTGCAGGCCCTCCTCCACGAAGCGGAGCATCTCGTTGGCCCGGTGCGCGGGCTGGAGGAACTCGGGGTGGGCGCGGTAGTGCTCGAGCAGGGGCTTGGCGAAGCGGGAGAGCTTGAAGAAGTACGCCTCCTCCTCCATGGGCGTGAGCGGCTTGCGGCACTCGGCGTTGGGGCACAGGCGCCGGCCCTTCTCATCGGGCGGGGCGTCCGTGTCCGTGAAGTAGGTCGCGTCCGAGACGCAGTACCAGCCCTTGTAGACGCCCTTGAAGACGTCGCCCGTCTTGAGCAGGTGCTCGAAGATGGCCTGCACGCGGCGCTCATGGCGCGGCTCGGTGGTGCGGATGAAGTCGTCATGGAGGATGTCGAGCTTCGGCCAGAGGCCCGAGAACTTGGCCGCGGTCTCGTCCGCGAAGGCCTGCGGGGTCTTGCCCGCCGCTTTGGCCGCCTCCTCGATCTTCTCGCCGTGCTCGTCGGTGCCGGTCAGGAAGTGGACGCTTTCCCCGCGCAGACGCTTGAAGCGCGCGAGCACGTCGGCCGCCACGGTGGTGTAGGCGTGGCCGATGTGCGGGGCGGCGTTCACGTAGTAGAGCGGGGTCGTCAGGTAGAACTTTTTCATGGTCGCTCGGCGGGCGGGACGGATTGGAGCGTCAAGGCGGCGAGGGTCAGCACCAGCTGGGGGCTCGCGTTGGCGTCAAGGGCGCGGCGCAGGACGGCGAACTCGCGCAGGGCCGCGCGCACGCGGGCCGAGGCGTAGCCGCCTCGAAGGCGGCCGGCCATTCGGAGGAGGTGCTCCTTGACCGCGGGCCGCGACAGGTGGAGCTCCCGGGGGAGTTTGTCGGCCAAGGCGAAGGGAGCCAGCGGGTCGTTGAGCCACTCCTCAGGCTCCGGGCAGCCGCCCTCGAGCAGGGCGAGCGCGCGGGACACCGAGCCGCCGCTGAGCCGGGCCGCGTCGTCGGCCTCGGGGCCCTGGCGCCCCTGCTCGGCGAGCACGCGCCGCACGAGGGCCTCGGAGAGCGGGCCGAAGCGCACGCGCCGGCAGCGGGAGCGGATGGTGGGGAGCAGGCGCTCGTCCTGGTGCGTGATCAGGATCCAGAGGGTGCGGGGCGGAGGCTCCTCCAGGGACTTGAGCATCGCGTTGGCCGCAGGCTTGTTGAGCAGGTGGGCGTTCTCGAGGGCCGCGATCTTCCAACTCCCCAGGAAGGAGGACTTCGCGAGCGTCCCCAGGACGTGGCGGATCGTGTCGATCTTGATGTCCGTCTGCTTGGCGACGAGGGTCTCGAGATCCTTCTCGCCGAGGGCCTCGTCCGGCTCTCCCTCGCCTTTCTTCTCCTTGAGCTTGAGCCGGGCCTGGTACTCCGCGTCGATGAGCTGGGTGTCCATGGAGAGGCCCTTGTCGGCCTGCACGCAGGAGGGACAGAGGCCGCAGGCATCGTCGCTCTGGGCCTCGCAGTTGAGGGCCTTGGCCAGCTCGAGGGCCGCTTTCGTCTTGCCGACGCCCTGGGGGCCGGCGAAGATGAGGGCGGGAGGCAGCTCTCGCCTGGCGAGCATGCGCCTCAGGGGGCTCAGCGCGCGCTCCTGGCCCAGGATGTCGGCGAAGGCCATCAGAGGACCTTCTCGATGAGGGCGAGCAGGTCCGCGTGCACGGCCTCCTTGGGCCGGTCGGCGTCCACGAGCGCGGTCTTCGGCTCGCGGCGAGCCAGGCGCCGGTAGGCCTCGCGCACGCGCCGGTGGAAGGCCAGGGATTCCCTCTCGAGGCGGTCGAGCTTGCGGCGCCGGTCGCGGGTCTTGAGGCAGGAGCCGGGGATGTCGAGCACCACCGTCAGGTCGGGCACGAGCCCGGAGGTCGCGATGCGGTTGAGGCGGCGGACCAGGGGCATGGCGAGGTGCCTCCCGCCGCCCTGGTAGGCCAGCGTCGCCATCGTGTAGCGCTCCGAGAGCACCACCTCGCCGCGGCGCAGGGCGGGGAGGATGAGGCCGTGGGTGTGCTGGGCCCGGGCGGCCTCGTAGAGCAGGATCTCCGCCAGGGGGTGGACCGTGTACTCGTTCGAGAGGAGGATCGACCGGATCGCCTCGGCGAAGGCGGTGCCGCCCGGCTCCCGGGTGTGGACGACCTTGCGTCCCCGAGCGCGCAGCTCATGGACCAGGCGGGCGGCGTGGGTGGACTTGCCGGACTTGTCGGGGCCTTCCAGGACGATGAACTTGCCGCGCTTCACTCCAGGGATGATACAAAAACCGCGGCCCCCCGGTACGCGGGGGCCGCAGGGTCGCGGAGGCGTCAGCTCAGCTGCACTCGGAGTGGCCGCAGTCCTTGCAGGCCGGCTTGCTGCAGCCGGACTCGTAGGCCACGTTCGAGGAGTAGCACTTGGGGCAGTGCTGGGTCTTGGCCAGCTCGAGAAGGGCGTCCACCGTCTTCTTGTTCTCCGCCTCGTTGTCGGAGAGCCAGCCGGTGTGCTTGAGGTGCTGGCGCATGGCCACGCTGACCGCGTGCGGGATGGAGTCGATGCGGTTCTCGCCGAAGCCGAGCGGCCGGTCGCCCTTGACCGCGTTCAAGTGCTTGAGGATGCGGATCGGGTCGCCGCCCTCGGCCAGGTACTTGGAGAGCATGATGCCGAGCAAAGAGGTCAGCCCCGAGATCTCGGTGCCCAGCGGCGGGATGTTCGTGAAGACCTGGTAGGGCCCCCGCTCGTCGTAGTTGATGTGGATGTGCAGCGGGCCGTAGCCGGTCTTGATGAGGTAGTACTCGGACTTGACGCCGAAGCTGTCCGTCGGGTCGCGGCGGCGCGTCTTCGGGCCGGGGGCTCCCGCGCCGGAGGCGGAGGAGAGGTTCAGCACCTGCTGGGACTTGGAGCCGTCCCGATAGATGGTGACGCCCTTGCAGCCCAGGTCGAAGGCCAGCTGGTAGGCGCGCCGGATGTCCTCCTGCGTGGCGGTGTTGGGCAGGTTGATGGTCTTCGAGACCCCGTTGTCCACGTGCCGCTGGAAGGCCGCCTGGGTCTGCACGTGGTGCTCGACGGCGACGTCGTGGGCCGTGGGGAAGAGCTTCTGCACCCACGGGGGGACCTCCGCCACTCCGCGCACCGCCTTGTGGTTGTCGTTGATCTTCTTCCACAGGTCGTTCTTGGAGAGCCCGAAGTAGCGGTTCTCCTCGGCGATCTGCTTGAAGAGCGGGTTCACCTCGAAGAACACGTCCTTGGCGTCCGGGGACTTGCCCTGCTTGAGGGCGTCGAGGGCCCGCGCGTTGTAGCGCGTGTAGGCGATGGCGAAGAAGGGCTCGATGCCGGAGCCCTGCAGGCCGGCGGCGATGGCGATGGTGCCGGTCGGGGCGATCGTGGTGCGGGCGCAGTTGCGCGCCAGCGAGGTGGCGCCGCGGTAGTGCGGGCCGTTCGGGTCGTAGATGGAGTCCTTCCAGTTCACGAACACGCCGCGCTCCTTGGCGAGCTTCTCGGAGGCCTCGCGGGCGGCCGTGTTGATGAAGCGCATGACCTTCTCGGCCAGGGCGAGGGACTCCTGGGAGTCGAAGGCGATGCCCATCTTGACCAGGCACTCCGCCCAGCCCATCACGCCCAGCCCGATGCGGCGGTTGGACTTCGCGATGCGCTCGATCTCCGGGAGCGGGTAGTTGTTGACGTCGATGACGTCGTCGAGGAAGCGGACGCAGAGGTGGACCGCCGTCTCGAGGCGCTTGAAGTTGAACTCTCCCTCGGTCATGGGGCCGTCCACGAAGTTCGCCAGGTTGAGCGAACCCAGGTTGCAGGGCTCCCAGGGCAGGAGGGGCTGCTCGCCGCAGGGGTTCGTGCTCTCGATCTGGCCGAGGGCCGGGGTCGGATTGGAGGAGGAGGCGTTGATGCGGTCGATGACCACGAAGCCCGGGTCGCCGGACTTCCAGGCGTTCTCGATCATCAAATCCCAGACCTCGCGGGCCCGGACCTTGCCGGCCGGCGCCTGGTCGTGCGGGTTGATGAGCTCGTACTCGGAGTCCTCGGCCACGGCCTGCATGAACTTGGTGTCGATGGCCACGGAGATGTTGAAGTTCTCCATGGTGTTGACCGTGCCGGATTTCATGGTGATGAAGTCGCGGATCTCGGGGTGGGTGTAGTGCAGGATCCCCATGTTGGCCCCGCGCCGGGTGCCGCCTTGCTTGACCACGTCGGTCATCTTGTCGAAGATCTGCATGAAGGAGAGGGCGCCGGAGGCCACCCCCTGCGTCTTCTTCACGATGTCGCCCTTGGGCCGCAGGCGGCTGAAAGCGAAGCCGGTGCCACCCCCGGACTTCTGGATGAGAGACTGGGCCGTGACGGCCTTCGTGATCCCTTCCATGCTGTCCGGCACCGGCAAGACGTAGCAGGCGGAGAGCTGCTGCAGCTCTCGGCCCGCGTTCATGAGCGTCGGGGAGTTCGGCAGGAAGTCCCACGATGCCATCAGGTTGAAGTAGCGCGTGCTCCAGGCCTCGTGCAGCTTGGCCGCCTCGGGCACCTTGCGCGCGACGTTGTTGAGGTTGTGGATGAAGCGGGCGAAGTTGGTGTCCCGGTCCCGGGCCTCGTTGAGGCCGTCGTGGAAGAGGACGAGCGTGGAGGGAGAGGCCTCGGAGGCCGGCGCGGGGGCCGTCTCTAAGGTATAGCGGACGCCGTCGTAGACGCCCCACTTCTCCGCGTCCGGGTGGACGGCGATCTCCGCTAAAGCGATGTTGCGGGCGACGTCTTCAAGCCAGATCTCGATGCTGGGCGCGTCCCGGAGGTACTTATCCTTTATGACCTTGAGCTGGTTCTCGTGGGCGTGGACCTTAGCGATGCGGGTCTCCTTCTCGATTGCCGTCTTTTGTTTCACCGATGTCTCCTCGACGTGCGGAAGCGTCGTAAATCATGAAATTGATGAAGCGCGGAAAAGTTTAACACCCTGACCGCCGCGTGTCAAATTCCTCGTCGAGGGCTGTCGGCGGGAGCGCGAAGCGGCCTGAAAAGAGGCCGGTTTTTTAAGCGAATGGGCACGAAATATAAGCTAATAGATGATAAAACATGGAATGATGTCCGTCGGATTTGCGACGGGGAAAAATGAGCGCTTTGAGCAGGTGCCGGCAGACATGGGGGCGGTATATTGTCGGATTCTATTTGATTTATAAAGATAATCAGCAATCATGAACGGCGTCAGGACTTCCCGGGAACACGAAAATACGTCTATAAAAATCTAAAATCAGCGATGGATAGTATAAAATGATAAAATATGGAATATCGATTTCTTTCCGCGCCGCCCGGTTTTCGTTCCCGTCGAAGCCGGTCCCTTGCCAGCGCGCGCCTGATTTTATATAGTTTACAGGCTATGTACGCTATCATCGAAACAGGCGGAAAGCAGTACTGGGTCGTCCCCGGCGACACCCTGAAGGTGGAGAAGCTCGAGGCCAAGGAAGGCACGGAGCTGACTCTCGACGCCCTCTGGGCGGCCTCCGAGGGGCAGGACGCCGGCAAGAAGGCCCCAGCCGGCCAGGCCGCCAAGGTGACCATCGAGGTCGTCCGGCAGGTCAAGGGCCCGAAGCTCATCGTTTTCAAGAAGCGCCCGAAGAAGATCTGGTACCGCAAACGCGGCCACCGGCAGGCGCTCACTGAGATCCGGGTCAAGAACATCTCCTTCAACTGATCATCGGAGCATCCTATGGCGCACACTAAAGCACAGGGTTCCAGCAGCAACGGGCGCGACAGCAACGGCCAGCGCCTCGGCGTGAAGATCTACGGCAACGAGAAGATCCGGGCCGGGTCCATCATCATCCGCCAGCGCGGCACGAAGATCCTTCCGGGCCTCAACGTCGGGATGGGCCGGGACTTCACGCTCTACTCCAAGGTGGACGGCGTCGTGACCTTCGAGTGGGCGAAGAAGGACAAGCAGCGCGTCAGCGTCTACCCGCCGGCCTGACCCCGTACATTGAGCTTCGTAGACAAGGTCCGCGTCTACGCCCGGGCCGGCAAGGGCGGGGACGGGTGCCTGTCTTTCCTCCGTGAGAAGTACCGGCCCTTCGGCGGCCCGGACGGCGGCAACGGCGGCAAGGGCGG
>DMEZ01000039.1:0-34751 GCA_003450735.1 Elusimicrobiota bacterium
CGAGTCGCCGACCTTCTGGCCCAGGAGGACGCGCTCGCCCGCCTTGACCAGCGGCTCGAGCAGGGCGCCGGCGTGCTGGAGGAGCAGGAGGTGGACCTTGGCCGGCGGCGGGGCCAAGACGATGGGCTTGCCGGAGGTCAGGCCCTTGGTGGTCGGGGGATGGATGCCGCCGCGGAAGGTGAAGCTCACCGCAAAACCTCCGCGATGCGGGGCTCGCGGCCGGCCAGGCGGGAGTCGAGGAGCCTGAGGAGGAGGGCGCAGAGTCCGACCGCGCCGAGCGCGCAGGCCCATTGGAGCGCCGGCCGGGCGCCGAGGGCTTCGGCCAGGGCCGCGGCGGCCACGAGGGCGAGGGCCGGCAGGAGATACGCCCAGGCGGCGGCCTTGAGCACGGCTCCGGGCGCGATCTCGACCCGGACGCGGTCGCCCGGGCGCAGGTTTTCGGGGGAGAGGAGGTCGGCGACGAGGCGGTCGTCGTCCTGCGGGGAGCAGGCTCCGCAGCGCTCGCAGGCGGGAGTGCGCCGGAAGGAGACCCGGGCCCGGCCACCCGAGACGTCGAGCACGATCCCTGTTTCGTCCATCAGCGCAGGGATTATATCTTTAATGTAGAATAGCCGGCCCATGGGCTGGATCAGGCGCATCTACGATTGGACGCTCTCCCTCGCCGAGAAGACGTACGCGCGGTGGGCGCTTTTCGGCATCGCCTTCGCCGAGTCCTCCTTCTTCCCCATCCCCCCCGACGTCCTGCTCATCCCGCTCTGCCTGGGGCGCCCGGCCTCGGCCCTGATGGTGGCGCTCATCTGCACGGTCGGCTCGGTGACGGGAGGGATGTTGGGCTACCTCATAGGCCACGCTTTCTTCGAGGCCGTGGGTCGGCCGCTCCTGGAGTTCTACCACGCGATGAAGCACTACGAGTACCTGGTGCAGGGCTACAAAGAGAACGCCTTCTGGATCGTCTTCATCGCGGCGTTCACGCCGGTCCCCTATAAGGCCATCACCATCACCGCGGGCGTGGCGGGCATCGCCTTCTGGCCCTTCGTGCTGGTCTCCTTCATCGGGCGGGGCCTGCGCTTCTTCCTGGTGGCCGGCCTCATCCTGCTGTTCGGCGAAAAGGTGCGCACGCTCATCGAGAAGCACTTCGAGTGGCTGACCGTGGCCTTCACCGTCCTGCTCGTGGGCGGCTTCCTCGTCCTCAAGAAGCTGTTCTAGGCTTTTCCCAGCGCCTCTCGCCGCTCCTTCATTGGACCGTCCTGCAGAGCGCGATCAGATCCAGGCTCTCCTCGAGGGACTCTTCCTGCGCGCGGAATCCCATCAGGTCCTCTTCCCGGCAGGCGGAGCCTTCGAGGCTCCCTCGGCGCTGCCTGAGCCAAGCCAGGCTCCCGAGGACGGCCGATTGCACGGAAGCGGGGATCCACCGTCTGAGCCTGAACGGGTCCAGCCGGTGCAGGCGGACGAGCGAGCGGACGCGGCGGGCTTCCAGCCGCTCCGCCTCGGCGCTCGCGCGCACGCCCATGAGCTGGACGGTCTTGAAAACGCGGCTGAGCAGGCGCTCGAGCCCGGCCGGCTCATACTCGCGAAGGTGGTAGAGGTTCCACGGCTCCTCGCCCGGGCCGAGCCTCGTCAGCCGGTTGGGGGTCGTCAGGAGGAAAAAACCGCCAGGCTTGAGGACGCGGGCGGCTTCCGAGACGAACCCGTGGTCGTCTGCGACATGCTCGAGGACCTGGCAGGAGGTCACCGCATCGAAGCGGGCCGCCTGGAACGGGAGACGGGAGGGAGCGCACTCCAGGAAGTCGAGGTTCTGCCGGCGATAGCGGGAACGGGCCCGTTCGAGCGCCTCCGGCTCGACATCCACCCCGATCGCCTTCCTGGCGCGGGTGGACAGCAGGGCTGTGCCGTAGCCCTCGCCGCAGCCGAAGTCGAGGACCTCGGAATCCTCCGCGAGACGTTCGAGCGCGTAGGTGTAGGGGAAAAGATGGCGCTGATACATCAGACGCTCCTCGAAGCCTCTGATGTCCTGCGGGTCGAACCGCTCGTAGGTCCAACCTCCGGCCGCGCTCGAGCTCTCCCTCGGCACCGGCAAAATGTAGCATTTGTCTGGGGCGGTTCTTCAAACGGCGCCGGACATGGTAAAGTATCCCGATGAGGCCCCGGGCCCCTAAGAACAGGACCGCGCTCTACGCCCTCGCCGCGACGGCGGCGCTCAGCGCGTTCGTCCTCTGGGTCTCGCTCTCCCGCATGGGGGGCTCTTCGCGGGAGTCCTGGGTCCCGTCCTGGATCCCCGCCAAGGCGGACGATGCGGACATCGCTCCGCTCGACAAACTCCCCGCCCCCTCGGGCGAGGACCGGGCTTCGACCCTGTACCAGTCCGCTCCGGGCGGCCAGGAGGCCGCGCCGTCGGCCGGCCCGGCCGGCGCCGACGCCCTCCCCGAGCCTCGAGGCCCCACGGCTTCTTCCGAGTCCCCCGCCCCGGCCGGCTCCAAAGGCGCGCTCTCCGCCTTCTCGTCGTTCTCGGCCGGGAACCCCGATCCGGGCGCTCCCGGCGGCGCGCGCGAGGAGGCTCCCCGCTCCGCGAAGCCGGGCGCCTCCTCGGCGGAACCGGCGCCGCCCGGCAAAGCCGAAGGACCCGATGTGCGCCCGAAGGACGCCCGGCTCGCCGCGGCCGGCAAGAAGACGGCGGGGCCCTCCGCGCTCGGTCTTTCGGGACGGTCCCAGGAGGAGAAGGCCGTCCAGGAGCTCCTCGCCGAGTTCGCCAAGCTGCCCGCGAGCCTGAGGGCCGGCAAGGTCTCCCTCGACGCCGATTACGCGAGGGAGACGCCCAAGGATTTCGAGATCCCCGCCGCGCCTCCCACCACGAAAGAATCGGCCGATGCCATGGAGAAGGCCGAGAAGCTCGGCGGGAAGCAGGCGCTGATGACCGGCGTGAAACTGTTGGCGGCGGCCTATCGCTTCATCGGCATCCCCTACAAGCTGGGCGGCGACGGGGTGCGCACGACCGACTGCTCCATGTTCACCCGCATGGCCGCGGTCACTTCCGGCCTGGAGCCCAAGGCCTTTCGGCGCGGCGCCGGGATCCAATACGGGTACTCGGCGAAGCGCCAGTTCGAGATGCAGATGATCAGCCGGAGCAATTCGTATTACGGGACGGACTTGAGCCGCCTGATGCCGGGGGATTTCCTGTTCTTCAACTGGCGCAACGAGTTCTGCCGGGTCCGGCCTTACGGGGTGGGGCATGTCGGGCTTTATATCGGCCCCACGAAAGGGAAGCGGATCTATATCCTCCATGCCGGCAACCCCGTCAAGAGGGCTTGGATCGACACCAAGTACCTGGTCGGCATCGGCAGGATCGTGAAGTAGGTCCTAAGACCCACCCCGGACTGGGCCTTTGGACACCGCCTTTTTCGCCGCTGTCTGTTATACTCTGGCAACCTGTAATCCCCGAGATCGGTCGGGGAGCATCCACCTCCGGGCCGCAACCCGGAGTCACCAGGGGAAGCGACGGTGATGGTCCGTCCGCTCCCCTGGGTTTGTTTTTAGGAGCGGGAACGAGGTGAGGATTTGAGCATCTTAGAGTCCGGCAAGAAGAAGTCCTGGGTCCCGACGATGATCGGAGCCGTCCTCCTCCTGTGCGGGATCGCGTTCCATCGGGTCCCCTTCCCGATCCAGATCGAGGACGACCTGCGCGACGCCCTCAATTCCATCAACGGCGACGTGAAGGGGGTCCTCCAGGACGATGGGAGCGTCCCCCCCATCACCGAGTCCGCGCCGGTCGAGACCGCCGAGGACAAGTCGGCCGTGTCGGGCCTGAAGCTCCACTTCGTCAACGTGTTCCAGGGCGACGCGATCTATATCGAGCTGCCCGGCGGCAAGACCGCCCTCATCGACGCCGGCCCGGCCCCCGACCCCGAATCCGAGTACAAGACCCCCATCGTGTCCAGCTTCCTGAAGAAGCGCGGCGTCGCCAAGATCGATCATCTCGTCATGACCCATCCCCATGCCGACCACTACGGCGGGCTGAAGTGGGTCTTCGAGGAGCTCCAGGTGGACCATTTCTACGACACCCGGATCGACAACTCCGACGCCGACGGTGACAACCTCGCTCGGGAGCAGGCGAAGAAGGAGCCCGGCTGCGTCGTCCACTACCCGGCGGAAGGCGACCAGCTCGACTGGGCCCAAGGCGTGAAGGTCAAGGTGCTCCACAGCTGCCCCAACCGCGGCCGGTCCGCCGACCATCGGCCCGATGTGGGCGCGTTCCTCAACAACTGCTCCATCGTCCTCAAGCTCTCCTATCAGGGTTCCTCGGCCCTGCTCATGGCCGACGCCCAGGAGGAGGTCGAGGCCCGGCTCGTGCAGACCTACGGGAGGGGCCTCCAGTCCGACGTCCTGAAGGTGGGCCATCACGGCAGCAAGTACTCCACGACCGAGGCCTTCCTGAAGAAGGTGAAGCCGGAAGCGGCTTTCATCGAGGTCGGCAAGTACAATGATTTCGGCCACCCCACCCCGGACGTCCTCGCCAGGCTCAAGGCCGCGGGCGCGAAGATCCACCGTACCGACAAGGAAGGGACGATCGAGTACGCGATGAAGGCCCCGCGGCCGTCCGCGAAGCTCTTCTTCGGCTCGATCTTCTCCGCCGACTAGCGGCCACGGCGTCTTTCTAGCTCCGCCTGAAAAAAGCTACCATCGCGGCAGGTTTTTTCTGGAGGCTTCATGCCCGCTCCCCCATCCACCGACGTCTCCCGCATGCGCCAGGCGCACAAGGTCCTGGCCCGCTTCGACTTCGAACCCGTCCGGCTGGAGAGGGGCTACGCGAACCGCTGCCTGCGCATCGACCTGACGAAAGGCTCCTTCGAGATCCGCCCGGTCACCCAGCAGATGAAGGATCTCTGGGTCGGCGGCAAGGGCTTCGACCTCTGGCTGATGTTCCAGGAGATCTCCAAGACCACCCGCTGGGACAGCCCCGAGAACCCCATCTGCATGTCCTCGGGCCCGCTGGGAGGGACGCTCTCCTTCCCGGGCTCCGGCAAGACCCTCGTGACCGCCGTCTCCCCTCTCACGCACTCCATCATGGACTGCAACGTGGGCGGCTACTTCGGGCCCTACCTCAAGTTCGCGGGCTTCGACGCGCTGGTGCTGACCGGCAAGGCCAAGGCGGACGTCATCGTCTTCATCGACGCGGTGGAGCGCCGGGTGACCATCGAAGAGGCCCCGCTCGAGAGCGTGGACTCCCACCTCGCGGCCGAGGAGTTCACCGAGATGTACGCCGCCGATGAGCTCGACAAGAAGAACGTCGCGGTCGTCTCCGCGGGGCGGGCGGCGGAGCACTCCCGCATCGGGCTCCTGAATTTCTCGTTCTACGACTGGCGCCGCAAGGTCGCGCGCCTCAAGCAGGCGGGCCGGGGCGGGATCGGGACGGTGTTCCGAAACAAGAAGCTCAAGGCCCTCGTCCTGCGCAGCCGCCCCATCTCGCACGGCTGGCGCGTGAGCGAGAGCAAGGCCGCCATGCGCATCCCCAAGAGCGACCACTGCGGGCCCTGCGAGGAAGCGACGAAAACTCTCGTCCGGGACGTCGTGAAGCGCTGGAACAAGGACCCCGAGTACGTCATCGAGATGCTCCAGGACATCCAGGAGCGTCAGCGCCACATCTCCCAGGCCGCCGTGGACGCTCTCGCCCTCGAGACCGGCGTCTCGCGCGGCCAGCTCTACCACATCGCCACCTTCTACAAGGCTTTCAGCCTGACCCCGCGCGGCGAGAAGACCGTCCAGGTCTGCGTCGGGACGGCCTGCCACGTCAAGGGCGCCGCCCGCATCCTCGAGGCCTTCGAGCGCGAGCTCGGGGTGAAGCAGGGCGAGACCACGAAGGACGGCAAGTTCACGCTCGAGGCCGTCGCCTGCCTCGGCTGCTGCAGCCTCGCCCCGGTGGTGAAGGTGGGCGAGACGGTCCACGGGAACGTGAAGGCCCAGGACGCGGCGAGGATCCTCAAGAAGGAGGCCGCGTCATGATCGCGACCTTGCTCGACCTGGACTCCATCTCGGCCAAGGTCCGCGACGAGCAGAAGAAATACAAGGCCATGCTCATGGTCTGCACCGGCACCGGCTGCGTCTCCGCCAAGGGCTTCGACATCCGCGACAGCCTCAAGGCCGAGATCCGCGCCCGGGGGCTCGAGAAGGACTACCTCGTCGTCGGCACCGGCTGCAACGGCTTCTGCGCCGTGGGCCCCATCGTCGTCGTCCAGCCCGAGGGCGTGTTCTACCAGAAGGTCGGGGCGGCCGACGTGAAGGCCATCGTGCAGGACCATCTCATCGGGAAGAAGGTGGTCGCGAAGCTCCTCTACAAGGACCCCGTCTCCGGGAAGAGCCACGAGAAGATGACGGACATCCCCTTCTTCAGCAAGCAGCAGCTCGTGGCCTTGCGCAACAAGGGCCTCATCGACCCCGAGGACGTGGAGCACTACATCGCCCGCGGGGGCTACCAGGCGCTGAGGCGGCTCCTCAAGGAGAACCAGCCTGAGCGCATCGTCGAGGACGTCATCCTCTCCGGCCTGCGCGGGCGGGGCGGCGGCGGCTTCCCCACCGGCGTCAAGTGGAAGGCGGGCCGCAAGGCCGCCCTCGAGCGCGGCGAGCCGGTCTACGTGGTCTGCAACGCGGACGAGGGCGACCCGGGCGCCTTCATGGACCGCAGCATCATCGAGACCGACCCGCACTCGGTGCTCGAAGGGATGCTCATCGGCGCCTTCGCGGTCGGCGCGAGGGAGGGCTTCGTGTACATCCGCAAGGAGTACCCCCTCGCCCTCGTGCGGCTCGAGAAGGCCCTGACGGACGCCCGGGCGCACAACCTGCTCGGCCAGGACATCCTGGGCACGAAGTTCTCCTTCGACGTCAAGATCCACCGCGGCGCCGGCGCTTTCGTCTGCGGCGAGAGCTCGGCCCTCATGGCCTCCATGTCCGGCCAGGCCGGCGAGCCCAGGGCCAAGTACGTCCACAACGTGGAGTTCGGTTACCGCGACAAGCCGACCATCCTCAACAACGTGGAGACCTGGGCCAACCTCCCCCCCATCTTCGAGAAGGGCCCCAAGTGGTTCGCCTCCCTGGGCACCAACGACCCCAAGCTGGCTCCGCCCGACCCCTGGGCCGGCTCGAGCGGGACCAAGGTGTTCTCCCTGGTCGGCGACATCCGCAACACGGGCTTAGTCGAGGTCCCCATGGGCATCACCCTGCGGGAGATCATCGAGGACGTGGGCGGCGGCGTCCCGGACGGGAAGAAGTTCAAGGCCGTGCAGACCGGCGGCCCCTCCGGCGGCTGCATCCCGGCTTCTCTCCTCGACATGAAGGTGGATTTCGACTCCCTCACCGAGGCGGGCTCCATGATGGGCTCGGGCGGGATGATCGTCATGGACGAGGACACCTGCATGGTGGACGTGGCGCGCTACTTCGTCCACTTCCTCGTGGACGAGTCCTGCGGCAAGTGCGCACCCTGCCGGGAGGGCCTGCACGCCCTCGACCGCACCCTGACCCGCATCTGCGCGGGCGAGGGCAAGGAGGACGACCTCAAGCTGCTCGAGGACCTGGCCTCCACGGTCAACGCGGCCAGCCTCTGCCAGCTCGGGGGCACCGCGGGCAACCCGGTCCTCAGCACCCTGCGCTGGTTCCGCGAGGAGTACGAGGAGCACATCCGGCACAAGAAGTGCCGGGCGCATGTGTGCAAGCCGCTCCTGCGCTTCGACATCGTGGACGCCTGCACGGGCTGCACCCTCTGCGCGAAGAACTGCCCGACGAAGGCCATCGCGGGCGAGCGCAAGGCCCTGCACCGCATCGACCAGGCGAAATGCATCCAGTGCGGGGTCTGCGCCGACGTCTGCAAGTTCGACGCCGTAACCGTCCGGACGGGAGGGTAACATGGGAGCCCCCGTCAAGACCGCGGTCAACAAGGCCTTCTTCGAGATCGACGGCAAGCGCTCCGAGGCGCTGGAAGGCTCCTATCTCCTGCCCGCCCTGCGCGCCGCCGGCGTGCAGGTTCCGACCCTCTGCGACCACAAGGACCTCACGCCCTACGGCGTCTGCCGGCTCTGCGTCGTGGAGGTCGAAGTCCGAGGGAAGCGCAAGCTCGTGACCTCCTGCAACTACCCCGTCCGCGGGGAGCTCAAGGTCTTCACCGCGAGCGAGGCCGCCCTCAAACACCGCCGAATGGTCGCCGAGATGTACTTGGGACGCTGGCCCAACGTGCCGGTCGTGCAGGAGGCGGCCAAAGCCTGCGGGGTGACCACGAGCCGCTTCCAGAGCGAGCTGACCGAGGAGGACCCCAAAGCCTGCATCCTCTGCGGCCACTGCGTGAGGGCCTGCAAGGAGTTCGCCCTCGAGAAGGTGCTCCACTTCGCCGGGCGCGGCGTCCGCCGGCACCTGACCATGCCCTTCGGCGAGGTGGACAAGACCTGCATCGGCTGCACCTCCTGCGCCCACGTCTGCCCCACCGGCGCCCTCTCGATCGTCGACGCCTTGAACAACCCGGCCGACCCGGACAAGATCCGCAAGGCCGGGATGCGGGTGAACGCCGAGATGGCCACCCTGGACGGCCGGCAGTTCCGCATGCGCCAGCTCGGCACGGCCAACATCGTGGACGTGATGGACAAGTACGACCTGCTCCCGGTCAACAACTTCCGGTTCGGCTCGCACCCCGACACGCACAAGATCGGCGCCGAGACCCTGCGCAAGAAGTACTTCACGCAGGGCATGGCGGACGCCTGCTGGTACGGCTGCAGCATGGCCTGCGCCAAGACCATCGACGGCTTCGAGCTCAAGACCGGGCCCTACAAGGGCCACAAGGTCTGCGTGGACGGCCCGGAGTACGAGACCTGCGGCGCGGTCGCGACCATGGGCTGCTTCGACGGGGACTTCGTCGCCGAGTTCAACTTCTACTGCGACACCTACGGGGTGGACACCATCTCCGCGGGCACGACCACGGGCTTCGTCATGGAGGCCTTCGAGGCCGGCGTGATCACGAAGAAGCATACCGGCGGCCTCGAGCTGCGCTTCGGCGCCAAGGCCGAGGCCCTCGAGCTCCTCCACCAGATGGCGCGGGGTGAGGGCTTCGGCGTCGACGTGGGGCAGGGCATCCGCTGGCTCAAGGACAAGTGGGTGAAGGAGTACGGGGCGGACGCCAAGTTCCTCCAGGACATCGGCATGGAGGCGAAGGGCCTCGAGTTCTCGGAGTACGTGTCCAAGGAGTCGCTGGCCCAGCAGGCGGGCTACGGGCTCGCCATCAAGGGCCCCCAGCACGACGAGGCGTGGCTGATCTTCATGGACATGGTCAACAACCAGCTCCCGACCTTCGAGAAGAAGGCCGAGGCCCTCTACTACTTCCCCCTCTGGCGGACCTGGTTCGGCCTCATGGGCCTGTGCAAGATCGTCTGGAACGACATCGTCCCGTCCGACAACCACCTGGAGGGTGAGCCGGCCAAGATCCCCGGCCACGTGCGCAACTACCTCCAGTACTTCGAGGGCATGACCGGCATCCCGCTTGACGACGCCAAGATGCTCGACCAGAGCGCCCGCGTCTACAACCTCCAGCGCATCCTCTGCCGCATGCTGGGCAAGGGCGACCGGTTGAACGACCGCATCCCCTACCGGGCCATGGGTCCCGTGACGAACGAGGAGTACGAGTCGCGCGCCGAGCGCTACGACAAGCAGCTCAAGGAGCAGGTCCAGGTGGACCCGGCGGGCAAGGGGACGGCGGAGAAGGTGAGGCTCCTGCGGGCCTACCGCGAGGAGCAGTACGAGAAGGTCACCGACGCGGCCTACCAGCGGCGCGGCTGGACGAAGAACGGCGTGCCCACGATCGCCCGGCTCAAGGAGCTCGGCATCGCCCTGCCGGAACTCGTGAAGATCGTGGAGCCGGACCAGGAATGAGCGGGCTCTTCGAGCGCAACCCGCCCGGCGTGAGCGAGAAGCTCTCGCGAGCCTGCGTCGGCGTGGCGGGCTGCGGCGGGCTGGGCTCGAACGCCGCCATCACCCTGGCGCGCGCGGGCGTCGGGACGCTCCTCCTCGCGGACTTCGACAAGGTCGAGCTCTCCAACCTCAACCGCCAGCAGTTCACCCAGGCCGACGTGGGAACGGTGAAGGTCGAGGCCCTTTCCCGGCATCTGCGGGCGATCAACCCGGCTCTGAAGGTGGAAGAGCACGCCTGCCGGGTCACCGCGGAGAACGCGGCCGCCCTCTTCGGGAAGGCCGACCTGCTCATCGAAGCCTTCGACCGCATCGAGTCCAAGCAGGAGCTCATCGCCGCCTGGAGCCGCCTGTTCCCGGACAAACCTCTCGTCTGCGGCAACGGGGTGTCCGGCTTCGGGGACACGGCCTCGCTCAAGATCGAGCGGGCCGGCAGGAGCCTCTGGTTCTGCGGGGACGGCGAGACGGAGAACGCGCTCGGGCTCTGCTCGGCGCGCGTCGCCATCGTCGCCAACATGCAGGCCAACCTGGCCATCGAGCTGCTCGTGAAGGGCGGGGCGTGATCACCCTCAACGGCCGTGGGACCGACTGGAGCGAGAGCCTCACCGTCGCCGGGCTGCTGGAGAGGATGGGCTACGGCCTCATGCACATCACCGTGACGGTGGACGGCGTTTTCGTCCCGGAGGAAGACTATGGGTCGTTCTCTATACCGGATCGCGCTGAAGTCCATGCCATCCATCTTCATCACGGCGGCTAGCCTCCTGCTGGCGGCGGCGGCCGCCGCCGCCCCCACCGTCAGCGAGAAGAACCAGGCGGCGCTGGCGGGATTCGAACGCCTGCGCGCCGGCCTCTACGCCGACGACGCGAGACTCCAGAGGGTCTTCGACGCCGCGGCCGGCTTCCTCCGGGCCGCGCCGGCCCGCGGGCCCCGGGAGGCCGTCCGCAACGTCCTCCTCTTCATGAAGAGCTCCATGAAGTACGCCCCTGACCGGCCCGTTCAGCGCGGGCCGCACGAGTGGACGGCCCGGCAGTCGCTGGCCTACGGGACGTCCAACGGCTGCGTGGAGGCGGCGAAGGTGTTCTTCGAGCTCTTCCGTGAGGCGTACCCGGCTTTTCCGGCCCTGGCCATCGGCTCGTTCAACTCGGCCTGCCCCGACGCCGGGCACGCCGTCGTCGAGGTGGAAGACGGGGACGGCTCGGCCTTCCTCGTCGACGCCTCCTCCTTCGAGAGGATGCCCGGGGGCCTCAACGCGGGCTGGGGCCCGTCCCGGCTGAGCTTGGAGGACGTCCGCAGGCCGGTCTCCTTCCGGCCCGAGGTGCGGGGCGCCGTCGTGCAGGCCTTCGAGGACAGCGACCTCTTCGTCGAGGAGAAGGCAGGAGGCTATCGGGCCGCCCGCTACGAGTACGGGCAGGTCTTCGACGGGAAGCTGCTCGAGGAAGTCCGCTTCAAGACGCTCGACGAGGTGAACGCCTACCTGGCCCGCTTCGTGAAGGCGGAGGTTTCCTTCGAGGACCTCGAGCGGACCGGCTTGGTCTTGCGCTACGACGGCCCCGACAAGGCGGGGTTCCTCTACGCAGACCCCTGCCGGGACGGGGCGAAGGCGCGGTACGTGGTCTTCGCCTGCGATGCCGCCCCGGCCTCGAAAGACGGTTCGGAAGCCGTCGAGCCGCTGGCCCGCCGGCAGTACGAGAAGACCGGACGGGCCGAGACCTGCGTCCGAAAGCCTATCGCGCCATCTGCCAGGCCTTGATCCCGTCGATCGGGCAGAGCAGCATCAGGACGTTCAGGGTCAGGTTGTCCTTGATCGCGAAGAGCAAAACGAGCTCCACGGCCACCAGGAAGGCCAGCGAGCGCTTCCAGCCCAGCTTCCGGGCCAGGAAGAACCCCGCCGCACAGCAGAGGACGTCCCCCATCGAGTTGAGGACCGAGTCCCCCTCGTAGCCCAGCGCGATAGTCGCCTCGCGGTAGCGCTGGATGACGAGCTGGGAGTTCTCCAAGAGCTCCCAGAGGGCTTCGGTGATGAGGGCGGCCGGGAACTGCCAGGCCGGGGCGCGCTTGAGCGCCCAGGAGAACAGCCAGAAGAACAGGACTCCGTGGAGGACGTGCGAGAAGCTGTAAGGGTCGAGCAGGTGCTGGGAGCAGTGCTGGCTCCAGATGTCCCCCTGCCAGAGGCTCCACCCCCCGCAGGCGCACCACCAAAGCCGGCCCTGCCAACGGTTGATGGCGACGACCGCCATCGCGGCCGCGGCTCCGGCCAGCCAGACCCGGTCTTCCTTCATGTTCGCAAGAGGATAACAGGCCGCCGGGCTTCGCGCAAGCCCGCCGGATTTCGTAGGATCCGCTCATGCGCTCCCAGGCCCTGCTCGATATCGCCCGCTCGGCTCCAAAGAGGGAGGGCGTCCTCAAGCTCATCGTGCTCCGCCTCCCCGGTGAGGGCCGGAGCCTGCCCGAGAGCGCCCGGCTGAGCCCCGGCCTGGGGCTCGAGGGCGACCGCTGGGGCCTGAAGGCCGACCGGGTCCTTTCGGCGGAAGTCTCCCTGATGAACGCGCGCTTCATCGAAGCCGCGGCCGAGAGGCCTGAACGCAGGGGCCTCTCGGGCGACAACCTGGTGGTGGATCTGGACCTCAGCGTGGAGAACCTCCCGCCGGGCTCGCGCCTGCGCGTCGGGGAGGCCCTGCTCGAGCTCAGCGGCCATCCCCATCATGGCTGCAGCAAGTTCCAGAGGCACTACGGGCGGGAGGTGCGCGAACTGGTGGATTCCCCGGAAGGGGTCTCGCTGAGACTGAGGGGGGTCTACGCCCGGATCGTCGAGGGCGGGCTCGTCCGGCTGGGCGATGCCCTCATGACGGAGCCGTCGCGCTCTTCTGAAGGGCCGCCTCGGCCTGCTTGAGGCGCTCTCCGGCGGCCGAAAGCCAGGCGTCCCGGGCGGCCTTGTCCGGCAGGTAGATCTCCGGGTCTTCATCCGGGCCGGAATCGGGCACCGCCCGCATGTCCACCGTGATGCGGTGGAGCAGGAGCCCCCCTTCCTGGACCTCGACCGGCAGGCGCTCGGGCGAGGGAAGCTCCTGGAACACCGGATCCACCCGGACGAGCCAGTCGGCGACCCAGTTCCTCCAGGCGTCCAGACGCTTCTTGTCGGCGGCGCCCGCATCCCCCTGGACCACCGCGGTCTCGCCGAACTTCACCGTCTCCTTCTCGGCCGCGTCGAGCAGCTGGCCGATGGTTTTAGCCGAGCGCTGGAGCGCGAGCAGGGCCTCTTGAGGGTCCATCGCGCCGCCCTCGGAGGCTTGGGGAGCCGCGGACTCGTGCAGCCAGGCGGCCGGGCCGAAGGCATCGCTCCGCGCCTGTTCCCAGCGCCTCATCCATTCGTCCCGGGCGTTCGGAGGCAAAACCAGGCCGTCGCCGTAGCCCGAGATGAAGGCGCGGAAGGCTTCGACCCTCCCGGCCGCCGCGGAGGAAGGCGGGAGGCGCTTCCCAAGCGCTTCGGCGGCGCTGGAAAGAGCCTGCTGATCCTCCGACATGGGCAGGGCATCCTTATATAGAACGGTTTCAAGGGCGAGGAGCTCCTTGCGGTAAGGAGCGGGAGCCAGCAAAGCCGCGGAGTCGGCCGCGGCGGCGGGCCGGCTGGACATCCATCGCCATGCTCCCCATCCCCCGGCCAGGACCGCCGCCAGGAGAAGGAGCGTCCCCAAACCGGGCCCTCCTTGTTCAGGCGCCCGGGCCGATGCGGCGGCGGGGGCGTCGGCCAGGGAGGCGCTCCACTTGGCGAAGACGAGGGCGCAATGGGCGCACTCGGCCGATCCTTCAGGGTTGTCCGTGCCGCAGTTCGGGCATTTCATCGAGCACCTCGCGCGTATCATAGCATGAGGAGCGGGTCGCCGTACCTAGGTTGACCACGGTCAATGAGTGGCATCAACGGAGCGCCTTGACCTGCGCGATAGGGGACTGCGCGGGCAACTGCGATAATGGTCCTGCTGGAGTCGCGGCGATCGCAAGGAGGTGGGACATGACGAAGGCCCTGAAGACCCTGAGCGCGGTGACGGCCCTCTTCCTTTTCGCCTCGCCGTGCAGCGCCGGCCCCTCCATCGAATCCCTGAAAGCCGCCGCCGCCGACCTCGGCATCTCGCTCGACCAGGCCGCCCCCGTGCCCGCCTTCCAGGGCCAGGTCGTCCGCCAGCCCCTGCGCAAGGGCGAGGAATCCCCCTTCGGCGATCGGGCCCCCTTCGACGCCTTCCGCTCCCAGACCCAGTGCTCCGTGCTGGACTCCAAGTTCTTCATCCAGCCGTCCCTGGGGAACGTCCTGAGCCTGCTCAAGCCCTGTCTTGAGAGCCTCTCCCGCGCCTACGGCGTCGAGGTCGCGGCGGGCCAGGGCCTCATGAAGGACGAGCGCGAGGGCCTCTTCATCACGGTGGGCGGCCCCATCCCCGAGGGCAACCCCGTCGTCGGCGACCTGCGGCGCTCCATCGAGTCCCGCGGCGGCGTCCTTCTGAGCGTCCCGGCCCAGGTCCTCGTCCTCTACGAGCGCTAGGCCTTTGCGCAAAGAGCTCGAGCTCAAGACGCAGTCCCGCGCCCAGCTGATCGACATCACGCGGGAGGTCGAAGGCTGGCTGCGCGAGTCGAAGGCCCGCTCGGGCCTCGTCACGGTCTTCGTCCCGCACACCACGGCCGCGGTCACGATCAACGAGAACGCCGACCCGTCGGTCGTCCGCGACATCCTGAACTGCACCACGGCCCTCATCCCGCCCAGCGAGGACTTCACGCATGCCGAGGGCAACTCGGACGCCCACATCAAGTCCTCCCTGTTCTCCCCCTCCCTCACCTGCATCGTCGAAGACGGGCGCCTCCTGCTCGGCACCTGGCAGGGGATCTACTTCGCCGAATTCGACGGCCCTCGCCGCCGAAATATCTGGCTGAAATTCATCGCCGGGTGAGTCCCCCCGGGCGAATCTGCTAGAATCCCGTCATGGTGAAGCGCTGCTTCCTGATCGTGGAGGACGACACGGCGGTGTCGGAGCTCGTCACGGAGCTTCTCAAGGAGATGGACGTCTCGCTGCACTCGGCCTCCACCTGCAAGGAGGCCCGGCCCCTCATCGCCAAGCTCGCCTTCGACCTGATCATCCTCGACCGGATCCTGCCGGACGGGGACGGCCTCGGGCTCTGCGTGGAGATCCGGGCGAAGCCCGCCCTGCAGGCGGTGCCCATCATGATGCTCACCTCCCGCGGCTCGGTGGACGACCGCGTGGCCGGGCTCGAGAGCGGGGCCGACGACTACCTGCCCAAGCCCTTCGACATCCGCGAGCTGCGCGCCCGCATCGAGGCCCTTCTCAAGCGCGGGGGGCCGGGCCGCATCGACGTGCTGGAAGCGGGCGGCCTGCGCATGGAGATGAACGCCCGCCGCGCCACCCTCCACGGCCGGCCCCTGGAGCTCCCCCCCAAGGAGTTCGAACTCCTCGCCTTCCTCCTGCGCTTCAAGGGGACGGTCGTCTCACGCGAACTGCTGCTCGAGCGCGTCTGGAACTTCCCCCCGGGCGCGGGCGGGGAGACCAAGACCGTGGACGTGACCGTCTCCAATCTGCGCAAGCGCCTGGACTACCTCAGCCGCCACCTGGTCACCCTCCGGGGCCAGGGCTACCGCCTCGACCTATAAATCAAGAACCCCCTTTCGGGGGTTTCGTTCGCTGGAAGGCTTTCTTAATCAGCCGTTCTGGCTGCCGCCGCCGCAGGTGTTGGGGAACACGCAGGGCCTGACCTTCGCGAGGCTCAGGGTCTTGCCGCAGGTGTTGGGGAACACGCAGGGGCGGACCTTGACGAGCTCGACGGCCTGGGCGCCGCAGGTGTTCGGGAAGACGCAGGGCTTGACCTTCGCGGTCGCCGTCGGGGCGCTCGTCGCGTTGGCCAGGCTGAGCATCAGGATCAGTTCGATCATCCTAGGGAGAGTATAGTGCCGAAGGCCCCCCTTGGGGCATGACAACGGTCAAAAGCGGACATTGACCGCGGTCAATGAGCATGGTCAACCAGCCGAGGCCGTTCTCCGCTCGGCTGGCCCCTGCAGGCAGCCGATGCCGGGTGTTCGGCATCGGCGATGAGGAGCCGAAGGGGCTTAATCCTGTCCGGCGAGGCTGCGGAGCTTCTCGATGTTGATGAGGGCGATGTCCTTGCCGTTGCGGCGGATGTAGCCCTTGATCTCGAAGTCCTTGAGCAGGCGCACCGTCGTCTCGATGGTGAGGCCGGACATCTCCGCGATGTCCTTGCGCTTGAGGTTGGACACCGTGGGGTTCTTGGGCGCCGGGCTGGGGATGTGCCGGGTGAGGGTGCCAGCGAGGCGCGCGCGGGCCGGCTTGAAGGCGATGTCCCGCGCCCGCGCCTCCCCCCGCCGCACGTCCTTGGCGACCTCGGAGAGGATGGCGACGGCAGCCTGCGGGTGCTTGGTGAGGAAGCGGCGGAAAGTGTCCCCGTCCACCATGGAGACGACCGACTCCTCCATGGCCTCGGCGTTGTCGGCGTAGGGCCAGCTGGCCAGCAGGGAGATATGGCCCACCAGGTCGCCGGGGTTCTCGAAGCGGAGCAGGAGCTGCTGGCCGCTGCGGCTGGCCTTGTAGATCTTCACCCGTCCGGTGCAGCAGATGTAGACGCCGGTCGGCTGCTCGCCCTCGTAGAAGATGACCTCGCCGGGCCGGAAGCGGTTGGCGATGCGGATGTCCCGCCACTCCTTCTGGGAGGCCTTGTCCATGAGGTCGTGCAGGCAGTTCTTGCGGAACTTGCAGAAATCGCAATTAGGCGCTTCTTTCTTGGAAAAACCCATGAATGCGGCCTTATTCTATCAAATTTATCGACTGGAGCCTTTATTTTCGGGCGGAGAGTTTCTTGGCGCGGCTCTTGATGAGCTCCTGGAACTTGGGCAGGTCGCGCAGGGGCTCGAGCTCGGAGTCGGTGCGGGCCAGGAGGAGGGTCTTGCGCTGGTCGGCGAGGGTGGCGGCGTTGTCGAAGGCCTTGCTCAGCGCGGACATCGCCAGGGCGAGGCGCCCGGAGACCGAGTAGCTGAGCGCCAGCTCGTAGTAGGCCTCGGAGTTCTGGGGCACTTCCTCGACCGCCCGCTCCAGGAGGCGGATGGCTTCGGGCGCGAGGCCTTGCTGGCGGTAGGAGGCGCCCATCTTGCTGTAGACGAGGGTGCGCTGGATGGAGTCCAGGGTGCCCTTGCGGGAGTCGATGTCGAGGGCTTCGTCGTAGGAGGCGATGGCCTCGTGGAAGAGCTGGGCCTGGTACTGGCCGTTCGCCCGGTCGAGGGCTTCCTGCACCTTGGGGTCGACCTGGGGAGCTTCGAGCGCGGCGGGGCGCCGGGAGCGTTCGTTGGTCAGGGAGTCGCGGTAGGAGGAGGCCCCCTCGATGCGGGCCCGGGCCTCGCGCTCGTCGAGCGTCCCGGCGGCCACGGCGTCGTAGGACTCCAGGATGACCTGGTTCTTCGGAGCGGCGAGCAGGTCGGTGAAGAGGGCGTTGGTGCGCACCAGCTTGGCCAGGGCGGGGTACATCCGGGCCTTGCGGGCGCGCTGGACGCTCACCTCGAGGTTGGCCGAGGACATCTCGAAGTCCTGCATCCGCCAGCGCAGGGCGGCGGCGTAGAGGTTGGGCATCGGGTTGCGGGGCGAGATCTGGGTGGCCTTCCGGAAGTTGGAGAGGGCCTCGTCGTAGCGGCCGAGAGCCTGCTGGCTGAGGGCCAGGCCGTGGTGCAGGAGGTAGGGGTTCGTGACGGCCTTGAGGTCGGGGTCGAGGGCGAGGGCGGCTTCGTAGGCCTCGGTCGCGTTCTGGGCGTCGTCCTTGTCGGCCTTGTCCGGAGTCCCGCGCTGGAACGCCCGCTGGTAGTAGGCGTCCCCGAGCTTGAAGAAGGCTTCGGCGGAGGAGGAGTCTGCCCGGGTGGCCTTCTCGAACACGGCGATGGCCTGGGAGTACTGCTGCTGGCGAAGGGCCTGCGAGCCCTGCTCCAGGAGGCTCTGGACTTTGGCGGCGAAAGAGGGCATAGCCGCCGCCATCATCGCGAGCGCCGCAAAGGCCAGGGCCTGGAGCTTCATCTCGACGTTCCCTCTGGTTCTCATTTTAATCAGCCCGTCCTTCGCTCTCGAGGGCCGCGGGTCCCGGGAAGATCTGGGCCTTTGGGCCCATCCGCGTCCACACTTTTAGGATGCCTTTACCTGGTTAGATTTATTTTACGGGAAGGTTAAAATACGGTAAACTAGCCTTGAGCGGTGGCTATAGCTCAATGGTTAGAGCGCCTGGCTGTGGCCCAGGAGGCTGCGGGTTCGAGTCCCGTTAGCCACCCCAAGATTTCGAGTCTTAGTCTTTGGAAAGCCGGGCCGATTGCTGCCTCATCCAGTCCCGGTGCTCTTCCTGCGGACGGCTCTTCGTGCCGTTCTCCCAGACGACCTCTTCGAGCGTGATCCAGGAGTTGCCGGCCCCGTAGGCCCAGCAGGCGAGGGTGCGCAGGGGGTCTCCGGGGGGCAGGCCGTCGACCGTTTTTCGGAAGGGATGCTCCAGGGGAAGGGGACAGTGCTTCTCGATGGAGGCGGCCCAAGCGGAGGGGCTGGACCCCTTGAACTCGCAGCTCTCCCGTACGGCGGCGAGGGCGTCCCTGGGGGAGCCTTCCAAGCGCGTTACGGATTCAGCCTTCCCGGCGAGCAGGGGGATGAGGTTGTAGACGCGGGTTTTGGCGGCGGTCATGGCTTACCCTCCCGCACCATGCCGTAGGCGTGGCCGGAGGCGTAGGCCGAGCCGGGCTGGAGGGCGGGCGCTTCCTCCTCGGCCCGCTCTAGGAGCCACTGCTGCATCAGGGTCTGATAGGGGACGCCTTTGCGCTCGGCGATGCTGCGGATCCTCTGCACCAGGTCGAGGTCGATGCGGATGGACATGAGGTGCTTGGTGGGGCCTTGGAACCTCATCTTGACGGGTCTGCACTCGTCGAGGTGGTCCGCCAAGGAGTGAGTGTCCCAGTACGCGGATTCCTCTTCGAGAGTCCTGAAACGGGGGATGCCCTTGCCTTTTGCTTTCTTCTTCGAGCTCATTGTGCGTGTCTCCAGTACAGATCGCGTTCGCGTTCGTCCATCGCGCGCGCGGTGATGATTCGAATCGTCCCGCGGCCTGCGTGCTCGAACACGATGAGGATGTACCTCCCGGCTTGCGAGCGTCCGAGGAGCCTGTAGCGGCCTTGCCAGGCTTTGCGCAGGTGGCAGCACGGGTCGGCGCATGCCTCCTCGACTTCGATGACCGATAAGCCGTGCTTGCGTTCGACTTTCTCCGCGATCTCCTGCGGCCAGACAATCTCCAGAAGCTTCATGGAGCACGGCCCCCATTAGTATATACGCTGTATTTACGCATTTCAATCCCCCCTCACCCCCACAAGTACGGATGACCCCCTTGTTTGGTTCCATCCCGAATTAGGCAGGGTTTGTCCCGATGGATGTCGAGGGTAGGCGGTAGTGGTTGAACGCGGAGGATGCTAGGGGGTCAGCAGGGAGATGAATTCCGCTGAGACACGGAAAGCATGGCCAGGGATGTCTGTGAGTACAATGTCGTTGTATTCGTTGTTCAGGGGAGAGAGTGTGATACGCTTGTGTTTCCAGCTGCCATCATCCAGAAATACCTTTTCACTGCGGTATTTCTTGACGGTGTAGCGCATCCCAGTATCCGGGTCTTGAAGGCCTGCATACTCGACAAGAACGATCTTGCCGTCTCGGCTGCCGCCGCGTTCGTTGCAGAAAACGCAGTAGCTGCCGTCGGGAATCAGCGGTTCCATGGAGCGGCCTTTGACCTTGGCAACGAACATGTCTTTTGAAAGCCTGCGTCCGATGTCGGCCTTGACCCAACCGAGGGGTCTAGGCGATTGCTCTTCGCTGAAGCCTCCGGCTGCTGCTGCCAAACCGTATACGGGGAGGTGGGTGACGTGGCGTGCGGCTTCTATGACGTCGGTCAGGATTTCAATCGCCGATGGGGCGGGCTTGGCCTCTTGCGCGGGGACGGTCGCTTCCATCCTGCTCAAAAAGAAATTCTTTGTATCTTCATCCATGAAATGGACATAGCAGCCTTTGAGGCCGCGCGAAAAAAGGACACGGTAAGTCCTTTTCACAAGATCGATGAATCTGTCTTTGTTTCGTCTTACGGTGGTATCAAAGGATTCTTGCGGGACCCCCACCCAACTGGCTTTCTTGGGATCGTAGATTAGGTCTTTCCCGATGATGACTCCAGCGTAGTCGAATTCAAAACCCTGAGCCGTGTATATGCAGCCGATCTGATCGATTCCGCCTGGCTCATATGCCCACAAGGGTGCTTTGGGGATGCCTCGCGCTAGATGCTTGGCGTCGGGACGGGCATTCCACGGCCGGACGAAATCGCCGACCTTTACGTCATTGACGAGTGTCCCGTCATCATTGGGATTTGACCAAGGCCAACAAAAACCTGCAGTCATGCGTGCGGTTGCGCCATCTGCCGCTTTCGCGCGAATGGCATTCTCCAGCTCATCGGGGGTGTCGAATATCCTGAAATCAAAAGCTTCGTTGGGCTTCCAGAGGATATTCGCGGTCTTCCGAATATCCAGCGTGTTGTCGATCCAGTTCACGAAAGCATCTGAACCGCTGCAGCGGAATTGCGCTTCGAGCTCATATTCCTTGAGGGTGCATCCCATCTTATGAGCTGTCGCGCGGATGAGGCCGCTGTTACCCACTTCGTCGGGTTTGATCCCCTGCAGGTCATCGATGAAGAAAACGCTCACCTTCGCAGCCCGTACGATCTCCTCGATTTGGGGCAGACCGCTGCGGTTATCCTTGCGTGTAAAACGGCCGACGCTCGTCGCCCGTATCCTGTGGCTTTCGTCTAGGATGAGTACGTCCACCTCATTGGTTTGCGCCATCGCGTAATTGTGGAAATACTTGAACTGTTGGGATGCCCGACGGCCAACGATCTCCCATAGGGTCTCTGTGAAGGCCTTTGATCCTGTGGCGTAGTGGCAGTTGAAACCTTCTTTTGAAAGGTCGGCCATCAGATTGATGGCTATGACGGATTTCCCGGTGCCCGGTCCGCCGCGAACGAGGATAACGGCCTTTCCCGCGCTTTTGCTGGATATCCTTGCGGTAGCGAATACTTCGTCGTATACGACCAGTTGTTCGTCAAGCAGGGTGTATACGGGCTGGGCTTTGATTATCGTCGATACATGCTGCAGGAGCTTCTTGCTGGCCTTGTACTTGCTGTTCTGGATGCGGTCCAGGATGGGCATCCCTTCGCCCTGGCCCATGCGCTCGACTAAGTAGCCGCATAACGAGTCGACATCTGCGGCTGTGAAAACAGGACTTTCTAGGACGACCTCTTTGAATTTCGGGGCCTTGAGCGGGTCGTTTTCCTCGTAATTGTAATTGTGGAGATAGCTGCATGCCCCAAGCCTGATGGGGTCGGAACCGTCATGGAATGCCGTATTCCCGTCGCGCATATACATGGCGTATTGGCCGACCTGGACGGAAGGGTGGAGAACGCTGCGGTTGGATTCCCCGACCCAAGTGACGACCTCGTTCTTCCCATCCGCGGGTTCGCAGTGGTCCCACTGCTTCAGCTCAACGATGACGGCATTGTCGGAACGCTTGCTGTCTTTTCCGGTGATCATGCAGTCGAGGCGCTTGGACGTCAGGGGAAGCTGGTACTCAAGCGCAACTCCATGATTCAACAACTCCGCTCGATTCAGGACATCTTTCATCCTGGCAAGCGAGTTATGCCAAGAGCGCACGATGCTGTCATGTGGCGGGTAGCGGAACTGCTCAAGGAAGGCGATCTTAAGCAGGCTGGCGATGCGGTTTTGCACCGAGTCTTCTATGAATTGGCTTGATGTCCCGGAATATAGCTGCATTCAAAGCTCGTCGTACTTCTTGGCATTGCCTCGAGCTTTTTCGACGGGATATTTCTTGGCGTTCTTCCTGAGTTTCTGATGGGCAGCCTCAAAGAGGTTTATTTGATAATGATTGGCCAACTTGAGAAGGAAGATGAAGGTGTCGGCCAGCTCATCACGGAGATGCTGCACTTTGGCCTGAGGAAGCGATTTGCTCTGTTTCTCTGTGAGCCATTGGAAGATCTCTACGATTTCAGAGGCTTCGACGGAGAGAGCCATGGCGAGGTTCTTCGGAGTATGGAATTGCTCCCATTGTCGCGCGCGGGTGAATGCTTTGATAGCGGCCGTGAGGGCTCTGATATCCTTGCTCATAGCGATGATTCGATTAGGGAATTAGGAGGATTTCAGCAATCATAGACCATATCGGCGCAAAGAAGCAAAAAGTTCGTTCAATAGTTTCGGCGTGCGGTCATGTGTTGACTACCGCCCCGACAGGAACGCGTGCAGCTCGGAGAGCCTGTCCCCCGCCATCCACGTGAAGAGCAGCGAGGCGAAGGCCACCAGCGAGGCCAGGGCCGCCCGCCGGCCGCGCAGGCCGGCGAAGCGCCGCGCCGCGAGGTAGCCCCCGTAGAGCAGCCAGGTCGCTCCCGTCGCCAGGATCTTCGCGTCGGCCCCCCACGCCTTCCCCTGCGTCCGCTTCGTCCATAGGATCCCCAGCGCGACCCCGGCGCTCAGCACGACGAAGGCCCCCAGGATCAGCCGGCTCTGCAGACGGTCGAGCTCCTCGATGGCGGGCAGGCGGTAGCAGATCTCGGCGGGCTTGTGCGACTTGAGCTGGGCGTCCTGCACCAGCAAAGCCAGCCCCACGCCCGCCGCGTTGGCGAAGGCCGTGTAGGCCGCCATCAACAGCAAGGGGTGCAGGTTGAGAAGCGCGCTGCGCAGGTCGGGCTTGAGAAGCGGAGCTTCCGGCGGGGCGAAGAAGAGCGCCGCTCCCGCGGCCGCCACCGTCCAGGGCAGGACGAACGCCCCAAGGATCTTCAGCCGTGCGAGCCCCTCGACGGCCCAGAACACCAGCGCGTTCAAGAACGCCAGCATCGAAAGGGCTCCGAACCACGTGTGGATGGGCAGATAGCCCGCGTGGCCCGGGATGCTCCAGAAAACCGCCGTCCGAAGAGCGAAGCTCCCGAGATGCAGAGCCAGAGCGAAGCCCAGCAGATGCCACATCAGCAGGGTGATCTTCTCGTCGCGGGAGCGCAGGTAGGCCAGCGAGAGGGCGAGGGCGGCCGAGTAGAGCGCGAAGGCCCCTGCGAAGAGCAGGGCCTCCATCCCTAGTAGGTCCGCATCGACGGGTCGATGCGCTTAGCCCAGGCCAGGATGCCTCCCGCCAGGTTGGAGCACCTCGCGTAGCCCTTGCCCAGCAGGAACTCGACGGCCTGGGCCGAGCGGCGGCCCGAGCGGCACATCACGACCAGCTCCTCGGAGGGCTTCAGCTCGCCGAAGCGCTTAGGCAGCTCACCCAGGGGGATGTTCCTGGCGCCGGGGAGGCGGCAGATCTCGAGCTCGCAGGGCTCGCGCACGTCGAGGAGGACGATGGCCCTCCGGGCCGAGAGCATGGCCTTGAGCTCTTCGACGCTGGTCTCGGGGCGCCGCATGCGCTCAGTTTAACAAATCCGGCTCAGAGGCGTCCGGACACCGCGGCCGGCCCGCGGAGCAGGTACTCGATGCGCTCCTTGAGTTTGGGGACATCGAAGGGCTTCGTCATCCAGCCGTCCCCGCCGGCGATCACGCCCTCGGTGAAGATCGCGTCCCCGCCGAAGGCGGTCAAGAACAGGATGGGGATGTTCCGGGTTGGGCCGTGCGCCCGGAGCTGACGGCAGACCTCGATGCCGCTGATCCCCGGCAGGCCGATGTCGAGCACGACGAGGTCGGCCTGGTGGGATTCGACGAGCTGCGGGACGCCCTCCCCGTTGGAGACCCCCACCAATTCATACTCCGAGCCCAGGGCTTTCTGAAGCAGCTCCCGCGTGTCGGTATCGTCCTCGACGACCATCAGGGTCTTCCTGGCCATGCCTGCCTCCCCCGTCAGGCATAGCATAGCATACCTGACATTATTTGTCAAGATAAGGGAGCTCAGTGCTGGCAGGAGCCGCCGGAGTGGTCGGTGACGTCGATGACGTCGTCGAGCTGGGGGATCTCGTCGCGCAGGGCGCGCTCGACGCCGTTGCGCAGGGTGGCTCGGGCGCCGGAGCAGCCCTGGCAGCCGCCCATCAGCTTCACCCGGATGCTCGCCCCCTCGACGCCCACGAGCTCGATGCCCCCCCCGTGCGAGGCGAGGGCCGGGGCGATCTTCTCGTCGATGACCTTCCGCGCCTTCTCGAGGATCTCCTCGGACGTGGGCACGTTGGGGCGCACGTCCTTGGCGAGGGCGGCCTGCCCGGAGGCCCGGTGGGCTCGCAGAACTTCGGCGACCTGGCGCGACACCCCGACCCAGTCCTCGTCGTCGTTCCTCGTGATGGAGACGGAGCTTCCAGAGACCTTGACGGCGCTGACGCCCGGGAGCTTGAAGAGGGCGGCGGGCAGCGGCGAACCCTCGGCCTGCTCGGCCGAGCCGAAATAGACGGCGCCGCCTTCGTGGAGGGTCTCGTCGAGATCGTAGCGGCAGGTGAGCCAGCTGCCGGTCAGGGTCGCGGCGATCTTCATGGATACCTCGGCACCAGGGGATCGACCGCCTGCGACCAGGCGTCGAGACCGCCCTCCAGGGCCTTCACGTCGGTGAAGCCGCGCATCGCGAGCACGCGCGCGGCGTCTTCCGCCCGGGGGCCGAAGTGGTCGCAGAGCACGATGGGGGTGTCCTTGGGCCAGGACGAGAACATCTCGTCTACGAGTTTGCGGGTCGCCGCGCGCGCGCCCTCGATGTGGAGCAGACGGTATTCGGGCTCGCTGCGGACGTCGAGCAGCTCGGTGCGCTCTCCTTTCTTAAGACGCTCGGCGAGGGCTTCGGGCGAGAGGGTCGAGGGCTCCTGGGGCATGGACTGATTATGCCATAAAATGCGACAGGCCCGCCTCTCAGGACAGGGCCTGAGAAGCGAGCCTGAAGAGCGAGCTTGCGCTCAGTTCTTCTTGGCGGATTGGACGTTGACCGAAAGGACCCGCTTGTTCCCGCGAGGGACGGCGATGCTCCAGCTGCCGCCCACGTAGATCGGGATGACCCGCGCCTTTCCGTCCGACATCCGCTTGCCCCAGGAGCGCAGGAGCGTCGCGGCTGGCCGGTCGATCGGCTTCGTGGCCTTCTCGACGGTATCCTTGGTCGTCTCATGATTGTTTGTCATTGTAGGGTTCTCCCCCACCACCATGAAGAGAATACCCGATGCGCTCGCTGCGCGCATGATGCAAAGGGCCCCCGCGTCGGGGGTCGGTGGGCCCAGCCCCTTGATGGGACGAAGGGCCCACGCCCGGCCCGTCGGGAACGGGGGACCTGCGGCCCAGGCTGGGCGGGCCTGCGCGGCCCTGGACAACACAAGGAGGCGCGCGATATACTACTATGGCCTAGAAGGCCTATGAGAACCTCCTCCTTCAGAGCCGTTCCCGCGCTCGCCCTCTTCGCTTCGCTGGCCTCCGCCCAGACTCGGGTCGACGTGGCCCCTGTCCAGGCGCCCGGCCAGGGCGTGGGCTCCTCGGCGGCGGGCTCGCTCACTGTCCCCGGGAGCGGCGCCGGCGTGCAGATCAGCATTCCGCAGAACATGAATCTGGGCGGGACGGTGCTCCCCGCCGTCGCCCAGCCCCAGGCGCTCCAGCCCAAGGTCAACGCCGCGGTGAACGCCGCGGCCCCTGCGGCGAACGTTTCCTTCGCCGGGCCCCAGGCGGGCGTGCGCACCCAGACGGAGGCTCCGCTGCGCCTGGGCCCGCAGAGGCAGTCTATCGCCCAGCCGAAAGCCCAGGCCCAGCTCCCGCCCTCGACCATCCCCGGGCAGGTCCAGGATCTCGTGAACCGCCGCACGCCTCCGCCTTCCCAGCCCGTTCCGGAGAACGGCGGCGGGCCGGGCGCCCTCAAGGAGCTCGACAAGGCCCAGGCCCAGCAGAAGAAGACCGGCGACCCGTCCCAGGTCGAAGGCCTCCTCAACACGATCTTCGACCAGTCCGGCAAGCGCGCCCCCGGGCGGGAGAAGGCCCCGGCGGCCGGCGGCGATGAGGACATGGAAACGGCGCTGGAGCTGCCCGACCCCAAGGTGCTCGGGCCCGAGAAGGCTTTCGCGAAGGTCGAGACGCTTGCCGAGGCCGCCTCCCCGGCCGACGCGCCCAGGCTCTACCAGCACGCGCTCTCCGTCGCCAAGGACCTGCCCTCGGGCCGCTCCGAGGCCGGCGCCTCGAAGATCATGAAGCGGGCCTCCATGAAGGCGCCCGAGGCCGTGCCCGCGCTAGCCGGCTCGGCGCTCGAGTCGGCCGCGTCGGGCCGCCGCAAGGAGTCCGCGCGCTACGTGAAGGCCCTGGCGGGCTGGAACAGCCTGCTCTCCCGGGACGGCGCTCCGTTCATCGTGAACCTCGACGAGTTCCGCTCGGTCGTCGAGCGCGTACAGGCCTCGGACGCGGTCCGGGGCCAGAAGGTCAAGGCGCCCAAGGCGGTGGTCGAGGTCCTTCCCGGCGCCCGGCTCAGCTTGAAGGCGAAGCTCCCCGTCGAGTTCGCCTCCGACGTGCCCGTCGTCCCCGAGGCGCTGCTCCAGTTCGCCCTGCCCGAGCTGCGCTCTTTCGTCTCCTGGGAAGCCCTGCCCTCGCAGGGACCTGCGATGCACTCCGCTTTCGGCCTCACCCCGCAAGGCGGCTTCGCTGATTTCTACCGGGCCGCCCGCGCGCAGGGGCGCTCCGCTCTCTCGAGCTTCTGGCTGGCTTCGCGCCAGCGCCTCGCAGCGCTGAAGGACGGCCTGCTCTCGCGCCTGCGCTTCTGGGTGAGCCGCATGCTCCAGCGGCTGGGCATCCTGAGCGGGGCAACCGTGCCGGCCTTCTCCGTGGACTCCTCCGAGGACGTCCTCGGAGCCTTGAGGGCGCTCCCCGCGACGAACATCCCCGTCGAAGAGCCGGTTTCCCTGCCCATCGACCCCTACGGGCTCGGCTACAAGCTCCACCCGGTCCGGTAAATTGCTTTCGCTGATCCTGGCGCTGGCCGTTCCCGCCGCGTCCCTTGAAGTCGCCCTCCGCCGCGGCGCCGACGTCCCGCCCGAGGTCCTTTCGCGCTTCGAGGCGCTCGACCGCCTGCTGGATTCGGCCGACGCCCTGCTCTGGAGCCTCGCAGACGGCTCCCAGGCGTCGACCGCCGCGTCGGCGCGGACGGCCGCCGAGGCTCTTCGGGCCATGGCGGCGGATTTCGAGAAGCTGACCGGCGATCCCTCGGCCAAGCAGGACGTCGAGGAGAGCGCCGCAAAGCTCCCGGCCGCCGATCCCCTCCCGCCCCAGACGCGGACGCTCCTGTTCTCGCTCGAGAAGGGCTCCCTGCACCGCCTCGCCCGCCTGATGAAGGAGAGGGCGCTGGAGGCCCCGCCGCAGGGCGCCGTCCCGGCGAACGCGCTCCTCACCGTCTCGGATGCCGAGGGGAAGACCGCGGAGATCCCCGTTTTGGACGTGAGGGCTTCTCCCAAGGACGAAGTCCCCCCCGCCCTGCGCGCGCTCTTCCCGCTCTTCCTGGGCGCGCCAAAACCGGAGGGCGCCTCGGTCGTGCTCGGCCGGCGCCGGCTCTGGCTGTCGTGGCCCGAGGCGAGCCTCTATGCCTGTCCCGCCGCGGCTCAGGCGGGCGGAACGGTCCGTCTCGTCTACCGCGAGCGGGGCGGCTCGGCCGCCGAGCAGGGGCGCTTCTACCTCCTCACCAAGGCCTTGTATGAGGCCGGCTTCGCCGTGGGCGTCGAGGACGGCGTCCTGCGGGCGACCCTGGACGGCACGCGCTCGCACCTGGACGCCGAAGGCATGGCCGAACGCTTCGTCTTCGCCGCGCGCGCTCTGGCCGCCGCGCGCTCCCTTGCGCCGCGCTTGAAGGACGCCCTGGCCGGGACGCTCTCGCAGGCCGAGAGCGCGGCGCGGCTCGACGCTCTCGCCCGCCTGCTCGCGGCCGAGGGAGGACTCCCTCCGGAAGGCTCCCTGCGCGGGGCCCTCGAGGGCTGGCTCTCGAAGGAAGGCGAGCGCGAGGCCCTGCGCCAGCGCATGAGCCGCACCCTCGCCGCGCTCCACCTCGGCGAGTTCCCGGAAGTCCCCGTAGGGCGGCGCACGCTCTCCCTCCACTACAACGGCCCCATCGACGCGGCGCTCGCTCGGGGCGAGCTGAGGCTGGAGAAGGACGGGCGGCCGGTCCGGGTCCCGGGCTACGACCCGCTTGCGAAGCTCGTCTCTTCCGGGCGGAAGCTCGAGCCGGCGAAGAGGCTGCGCTTCGGCTCCCTCGCCTCCGGGCTCCGGCCGGTGGGGAAGATCGGCGGCCTCCTGGCCGAGCGCGGACAGTGGCGCCTGCCCGACGGACGCTGGCTGGCGCTCTACCGCCTTCATGAGACGTTTTGTTTCGACCTGCTCGCCCGAGGGCAGAAGCCGAAGCCTATCGACGCGGAGCAGGCCCTCGCCTTGATGGACGAGGCCGGCCTGCTGAGACCGGCCGGGACGGCCTATCCCGTCTCCCTCCCGCCGTTCACCGCGAAGCTGACCTACAGCCGCCTGCAGGCCCTGCAGGGAGGGCGGATCTACGCGACGCCCTACGCGACGGGCGAGGACGAGAAGGCTCTCGAGCGCTCGAAGGGCCTGCTGACCACTCATGGCGGGCCTTCATCGATCCTGCTGGCGGCCGCCGCGGGGATCCCCGTCGTCGACCTGGCGGGAGCCGAGTGGTCGGGATCCTCGGGACTCGCGCTCGAAGAGCCGGTCTTTGCCGCTCCCCGGCGCCTGCCCTCGGGCTTGGTGGGGCGCGACCTGGCCGGCTGGCGCCGCACGCTTCTTCGCGAAGGCGAGGAGATCCGCTTCGACCCCGCCGGCTCCGTCGGGCTCTCTTCGCGCTGATGCCCCCCCGTCTCATCGACGCGCACCTCCACCTCGCGGAAGCGGCGTTCGCCGATGAGGCCGCTTCCGTCGTCCGGCGCGCGGCCGACGCCGGCGTGCGCTTCCTGGTCTGCAACGGCACCCGTCCCGAGGACTGGCCTCGGGTGCTCGACCTCGCGCAGAAGCATCCGGAGGTCGTTGCGTGCCTGGGTCTACACCCCTGGAAGGCGGCCGAGGCTCCCAAGGACTGGCTGAAGACCCTCGGGAGGATGCTCAAGGAGGCGCCATCCGGCGTGGGCGAGATCGGCCTCGACGGGGCCATCGAGGGCCCGGAGGCGCTCCAGGAAGAGTGCTTCCGCCTTCAGCTGCGCCTCGCCCGCAAGCGCCGCCTCCCGGCCATGGTGCACTGCGTGCAGGCCTGGGGCCGGCTCATCACCGTCCTCAAGGAGGAGGGCCCGCTGCCGGCGGGCTTCCTGCTCCACGCCTACGGCGGCTCTCCGGAGATGGTCGGGCCGCTCGCCGGGCTCGGGGCGTGTTTTTCGTTCAGCGCGGTCGGGCTGGGCGCAGGCCGGGAGAAGTCCCTGGCCTCGCTCAAGGCCGTGCCCTTGGACCGCCTCCTGCTGGAGAGCGACTCGACCTCGCCCGAGAGCGGGCCGGAGAGTCTCCCTCTGGCCCTGCGCCGTGCGGCTGCCCATCTGGGCGAAGAGGAAAGCTTCTTGGCCGACAGGCTCTGGGAGAACGCGCAGAAGTTCTTCGGGAAGCTGCTCGAGCGCTAGGCGCCGCTGTTAAGCCTTCAGCAGCTTGGGCAGAAGTTCCCCCGCCTTCCCCAGGAGCGTGGCGGAAGCCAGTTTGGAGAGCGGGGTCCTCTCGCGGTTGACCTCGACGACGGGGATGCCCCGCCGCACGGCCTCGAAGGCGATGGAGGCGGCCGGCTGGACGAGGGCCGAGGTGCCGATCACGAGGAACACCTCGCTCTCGAGCATCGCGCGCGCCGACTCTTCGAGGACTTTCGGGTCGAGCGCCTCCCCGAACCAGACGATATCGGGGCGCAAAAGCTCCCCGCAGCGCTTGCATTGCGTCGGCCAGGCGAGCTCCAGGGGCTCCGCGTGGGCCAGCGGCGGGCACTCCCCCGTGCAGCGCACGCGCCAGAGCGAGCCGTGCAGCTCGACGACGCGCGTGCTGCCGGCCTTTCCGTGCAGACCGTCCACGTTCTGGGTCAGAACGCTCACCTGCGCGCGCTCCTCGAGCTTCGCGAGCGCGAGGTGCGCGGGGTTGGGGCGGGCCTCGGCGCCCGCCTTGCGCCGCGCGTTGTAGAACTGCCAGACGAGGCGGGGGTCGCGGCGGAACGCCTCGGGGGTGGCGACGTCCTCCACGCGGTGCCCTTCCCACAGCCCGCCCGCGTCGCGGAAGGTGGCCAACCCGCTCTCAGCCGAGATGCCGGCGCCGGTGAGGGCGCAGACGCGGCGGGCCTTGGAGCACAGGGAGCGGGCGAGCTCGAAGGGGTCCTTCTTCATCCAGGGCTAACGGCGGGCCAGGGCCTTGTCGGCTTCGAGCGAGGCCTTGATGCGGCTCAGGAACAGGCGGGTGGTCTCGGGGGTCTTCCCCCGCGCCGCCCACTCGTCGGCCAAAAGCTGGGCGTAGGCCGCGGGCAGTTGGCGAAGCTCTTCCTCGCTCATCAGGTCGAGCACGAAGTCGGCCTGGCCCATCAGGGGCATGATGAACTGCTTCTCGTCGAGGAGGATGGTCGGCCACTTGTTGAGGTTGCGCTCGGCCGGGATGCCGCGCTGGACGATGTCGCGCTTGAGGCGGCGGGCGAGGCGCACGCTGGCGGGCGCGTAGAGGAACACGTTGAGCGACTGCCGGCCCTCGGAGGCCTTGAGCAGCTTCTCATGGGAGGCGTAGATGGAGTCCACGATGAGCACGTCTCTGGCGCCCAGCTGGAGGAACTGCCCGCTCTTCGGGGTCACCTTGCCGGTGGCCATGTCGTAGGCCGGCAGCTCGATGCGGCCGCCGGCCAGGAGCGTCTTGATGTCGCGGGCCACCAGGTCGAGGTCGAGCGAGCCGGGCTGGTCGAAGTCCAGCTGCCCGTCGGGGCCCTTCGGCACGCGGTCCCAGGACTTGAAGTAGTTGTCCACCGGGAAGACCTTGATGCGTTCGCCAAGGATGCCCTTGAGGCTCTCGGCCAGGGTGGACTTGCCGGCGGCCGTGGGCGCCTCGAGGTAGACGGCGCTGCGGCCGGTCAGGGTCTTGGCCTTCTCGAGGACGCCGTCCAGGCTTCCCCGCGCGAAGCGGCCGCGGCCGCCCAGGTGCGGGAAGCCCTGGAACTGGGCGTAGACGAGGGCCTTCGCCTCCTTGAGGAGGGAGGCGGCGCGCCGGCTGTTCTCCGCTCGCGCCGCCCCTGCGACGTCAAGGAGCGTCGCGGGGGCGCCGGCGGCCGCTTCGACAGCCGCGGCGGGGGCGTCGCCGGCGGAGATGAGCTTCTCGCCGCGCAGGGCGGAGAAGGATTTCTCGGCCGAGTCCCGGGAGGCTTCGGAGGCGGCGTTCTCCCGGTTCCCTGGGAGTTCGAGAGCTTTGTTGACCTGCTGGGTGAGCGTCTGGATCTTTTCAACGGTCTGCGCCTGTGTCTGAGCTTGCTGGATGGTCTGGAGGTTGGCGGAAGGAGCCGCCTGTACGGCGGCGACAGCGCGCTGGCCGTTCTCCGCTCGCACCGGCGCGATCTGTGTCTGAACAGCAACCTTCGGAAGCGCGAGCGCCGAAGGCAAAGCCAGCGTCGGCGTCAGCGCGTTCGGGATGAGCGAGGCGCCGGAGAGGGTGGTCGAGAGCGGGCCGACGGGGAGGATGCTGCCGGCCGGGACGACGGAGATGGGCGCTGCGACCGGGGCGACGACCGGGGCCTGGACGACGTTCTGGGCCGCGAGCGGGAACGGGAGGAGGAGGGCCAGCAGCGCCGCGAACCGCATCTTCATCACACTATGAGTGTAACGGAAGAGGACAGGCGGTGCTTGGGCCGTTGGGGCACTCTCAAGCTAGGCCCTTGAGACGCGCCGGAGCGCGTCCCGCTCGTCCTGCGAAAGGAAGCCGGTCGCCCAGAGCAGGGCCGGGAAGACGAGCAGGGCCGCCGCCTTGGAAAGCAGGCACAGCCCGCCGGAGCAGTAGACGGAAGCGCCGTAGGCTAGGGAGGCCGCCGCGGCGGCCGCCAGGAGCAGGTGCAGGACTCGGCCGCGCTCGTAGGGGATGGGATAGACTTTCCGGCCGACGAAGAAGAGCATCAAGGACATGGCGCCGTAGGAGGCCAGGGTGGCCCAGGCCGCGCCGAGCAGCTTCCAGTAGGGGACGAGGGCGAAGGTGCCCAGGATCTTCACCGCGGCGCCCAGCAGGGTCGCCCACGGCAGGACGTCGGTGCGCTTGCTCAGCTGGATCGAGGCCATGAAGTTCATGTAGAGCCCGTAGAAGAGCTCCCCGCAAAGCACGATGGGCACGACGCCCAGGCCCGCCCAGTAGTCCGGGTGGATGAGCGGGACGCCGAAGAGGCGCAGCCGGACGATGTCCGGCATGAACAGCGAGAAGGCCAGCACCAGCCAGAGCGCTCCGGCCAGGTAGTAGGTCAGCACCCGCCCGAACACCGGCCCGGAGTCGGGCTCCTTGGAGCGCTGGAGGTAGAAGGGCCGCCAGGCCTGCTCGAACATGTTGACCACCAGCATCATGACGATGGCGAGCCGGTAGTTGGCCTGGTAGAGGCCCACCGTCGCCTCGTCGGTGAGGTGCAGGAGGATGGGCCGGTCGATGGCGTGCACCGCCATGGAGCCCAGGCCCGCGGGCACGAGCGGGAGGGCGAAGCGCAGCAGGCTGCGCCAGAGCGAGCCCTTGAACACGGGCCTGAGCCACTGCGCGGCGACCGGCGCGAGCAGGATCATCGTCGCGGCCGAGGCGACCAGGTTCGCGAGCATCACCCCGAAGGAGCCCAAACGCAGGCCGGCCAACAGCCAGACGTTGAGGGCCAGGGTCAGCACGATGTTCAGCGAGCGCACCGCGGCGAACAGCCAGGCGCGGTGGCGCAGGCGCAGGTCGGCGAAAGGCAGGGTCGAGAGCGCGTCGAGCAGGAGGATGCCGGCCGCGCAGCGCACCAGCGTCCCGCGGCCGGGCAGGCCGCCCCAGAGGGCGAACGTGTCCGCCGAGAAGAAGAGGAGGGCCGAGAAGAGGACCGACGAGGCCAAAAGCGACCAGAAGGCCGTGGAGAACTTGTCCTCGTCCGAGAGGCCGTCCTTCTCGACGGCGTAGCGCATGTAGGCCTGGTCCATCCCGTACTGGTAGGCCACGTTGAAGAAGGCCATGTAGGCGAAGAGCGCGGCGACGGCCCCGTACTCCCCCTGGGTGAGGTAGTGGGTATGGAACGGGAGCAGGAGGAAATTGAGCAGGCGGGCCACGACCGTCGAAAGGCCGTAGACCAGGGTCTCCTTCCCGAGCTTCTTGAGGTCGCGCAGCATGGAGGCAGGTATTGTAATATAACGCGCGATGGCGAAGAAGAAGCGCGACGAAGTAGCCGCCCCTCCCGCGGCCCCGCTCCTCTCCCCGGCCTCGTGGCTGTTCCTCATCGCCGTGGCCGTGCGCCTGGCGCATTTCTTCCTCTACAAGGGCGACTTCTGGCACGATACCCCCCTCCTCGACGACAACCTGTTCGTCTCGTGGCGCGGCGTCATCCAGAAGGAGGGCTTCCTCGCCTCGAGCCTGGGCACCTTCGACCTGAACCCGGGCTATCCCTATTTCCTCGCCTACGCGGGCCGACTGCTGGGCGATGGAGTGCTGCCGGTCATCCTGCTCCAGCACCTGCTCGGCGCGCTGGCCCCCGTCCTGCTCTATCGCATCGGCGAACAGCTCTTCGACGGACGGGTCGGTTTCGTCGCGGGCCTGCTCGGCGCCTTCTACGGCCCGGCCGTCTTCTTCGAGTCCCGCCTGCTCGGCGAGAGCTTCATCTACCTGCTCAACATCGCCGCGCTCTGGATGCTGGCCCGCGCGCCGGCCTCGGCCCCCGAGAGCCGCGCCCTGCTGGCGGGAGTGTTCCTCGGGCTCTCCGCCGTGTTCCGCCCCACGGTCCTGGCCTTCGTCCCCTTCGCGGCCTTGTGGCTCTTCGCCACGGCGAGCTCGCCCCTGCTTTCGTGGCTGTGCGCCTTATTGCTCGGTTTGGGGACCTGGCTGCCGATGCTGCCCTTCCAACTGCGCAACCGGGCGGTGGACCCCTCGGCGGGCTGGGGCCTGACCACGGCGAGCGGCGGCGTGAACCTGTTCCTCGGCAACAACCCCGAAGCCGACGGGCTCAACAAGCCCCCGTCCTTCGTGCACTACGGGCCGGGCATGCAGTACCGGGACTTCAAGGAAGAAGCCGAAGCCCGCGAGGGGAAGAAGCTGAGCGCGCGCGAGGTGTCCTCGTATTGGACGCGCCGCACGCTCAAGTGGTTCCAGGAGCGTCCCGCCGCGGCCTGGAGCCTCGTCGGACGCAAGGCCCTCCTGTTCTGGAACCACCGCGAGCCGCCCGACAACTTCTTCCAGGCCCTCTTCGAGCGCTTCACGAAGCTCAGGGAGGCGCCGCTGGCGGACTGGGGCCTGGTGTCGGCGCTGGGTCTGCTCGGCCTGCTCGCGAGCCTGCCCTGGCTGGGCACGGCCTGGCTGCTCCACGCCTACGCCCTCACCTACCTCGGCCTCTGCGCTGCCTTCTACGTGCTGGCGCGCTACCGCTTCCCCGCCGCCGCCGGGCTCATCCCGCTGGCCGCCTTCGCCCTGGTGCGCTTCTGGGACTACGCGCGGGGACTGGGGCGCCTCAAGGCGCTGGGCCTCGCCCTCCTGCTCCTGCCCTGCCTCTGGCTCACGCGCCTGCCTCTCATCGGGGAGGAGGACCCCGCCTCCTCACACTACAGCATGGCGGTGGTCTACGCCAACCAGGGCTGGAAGGACAAGGCCGTGGAGGAGTACCGT
>DMEZ01000039.1:34922-47792 GCA_003450735.1 Elusimicrobiota bacterium
CGCCGCGAAGCACGAGAAGGACCCCGCGCAGGTCCAGCGCCTGCGGGGAGCTGTCGATGACCTGCGGCGTCAGTTGGGCGTAGGGAAATAACGGACGCTAACTCTTCAAGCTGGTACCTTTCTTCATTATTCCCGACGACGATCAAGGCTTGGCCAGCCCATCAAGTGACGGGTAGCAGTGTAAAGTTGTACGCTGTCAATCAGATGGTTAAGCCGCTATCTGACCTCAGTGGTTTTTCCTTCGACGGCCGTGCTGCCCTACGAGCTATCGTCGAACAATCGCATTATGGCGACTTGAGCCAAACCGTAGCGTCCCTGGCAACATTTTGTCATCCGACTACGGTGGCCGCAGTCGGATGCCGCAATGTGTTTGCGCATGCCGCCGATGAGCGCCTCAAATTTGCCATTGAGGCTATTCCGAATGCAGAGCTGCGATTCTATGATGTTCAGGTTTCGCTCCGCAGGTCGAAGGACACTTAATCTGGAGCTGCGAGCGTCCCTCACCACCAGTTTTCCGTCGCCGAAAATATCTTCTGACACCCCTCGATAGTTCGAGCCGCCATCAGTTGATATCCGGTGAGCACTGGGATCTTCGATGTGAATGGCCGCATGTTTTCAAGCACCCCCCCCACCCCTGTGGAATTACGCTTATTTTTTCAGCACAATCAACATCGTCTGGACGATGTTGATTCCTCATATATTTTCAGCATAATTTGAAAGTAGTCCCCCCCCTCGCTCCTCCCTCGCGCCGGGGTTTGGTATCATCTGCCCCATGACCCCGACCCGAGCCCTTCAGCCCACTCTGCGCCTGCTGGCCCCTTTGGACGGCTGGATCGTCCCCCTCGAGAAGGTCCCCGACCCCGTCTTCGCCCAGCGCATCGTGGGCGACGGCGTCTCCATCGACCCGACGAGTTCCCTCCTGCTGGCCCCCTGCGGCGGGGAGGTGGTCCACGCCCACGCGGCCGGCCACGCGCTGACCTTGCGCTCGGACGGCGGCCTCGAGCTCCTGCTCCATGTCGGGGTGGACACGGTCCAGCTCAAGGGCGAGGGCTTCAAGCTCCTGGTAAAGGCCGGCGACCGGGTCGCCCCCGGCCAGGCGCTCGTCGAGTTCGACGCCGACGCGGTCGCCCGCAAGGCCAAGAGCCTGCAGACCCAGCTCTTGGTGACCAACGCCGACCTCGTCGCCTCGCTCACGCACCCCTCGGGCCGCGTCGAGGCCGGCAAGAGCGTCGCCCTCGAGATCGTCCTGCGCGGGGAGGCGACGCCCGAAGGGGCGGCCGCCCCCGGCCTGAAGGCGAGCTCGGACGCCCTGGTCGTGCCCAACCCCACCGGCCTGCACGCGCGGCCGGCCTCGATCCTCGCGCATGCGGCCAAGCGCTTCCGCAGCGTGGTCCACCTCCGTCGCGGCGAGGCCAAGGCGAACGCCAGGAGCCTGGTTTCCATCATGGGCCTCAACGTCAAGCAGGGCGACAAGGTGTTCGTCCTCGCCGAGGGGCCCGACGCCCAGGAGGCCGTGGCCGAGCTCTCGCGGCTCATCACCGCCGGCCTGGAAGAGAAGGAGGCCCCCGCCTCGACCCAACTGCCCGCCCTCCCCCGCTCGGAAGACCCGCGCGCCATCGGCGGCGTCTGCGCCTCGCCCGGCCTCGCCATCGGGACGGCCTTCCAGTTCCGCCGCGAGGAGGTGAAGGTGCCGGAGCTCGGCGAGGGGCCCGCCATCGAGCGCGCCCGCCTCGCCCAGGCTCTCGAGAAGGCCAAGGCCGAGCTCGAGACCATGCAGGCCCGCCTGAGCGCCCAGCACGACCCGGGCAAGGCCGCCATCTTCGGCGCGCACCGCGAGCTCTTGGACGACCCCGAGCTGCTCGAGGTGGCCGAGGCCGCCGTGGCCAAGGGTGCCAGCGCGGCCGCGGCGATGCAGTGCGCCGCCACCGACTTCGCCGGCCGCCTGACCCGGCTCAACAATGACCTGCTCGCGGGCCGCGCCGCCGACGTCAAGGACGTGGGCTTGCGCGTCCTGCGCATCCTCACGGGGGCGCCCGCCAAGCCGCGCGAGTATCCCAAGGGCTGCGTGCTCCTGGCCGAGGACCTCACCCCTTCCGACACGGTCGGCTTCGACCCGGAGAAGGTGCTCGGGGTCTGCACGGTGGGCGGCGGCGGGACCTCCCACGTCGCCATCCTCTGCCGTTCCCTCGCCATCCCCGCCCTGGCCGCGGCCGAGCTCAAGCTGCTCGCCGTGCCCGACGGCGCCCCCCTCATCCTCGACGCGGACAAGGGCTTCCTGCTGAGCGCGCCCTCCGAGGCCGAGCTCGAGGCCGCCCGCGCGCGGCAGGCGAAGGCGCGCGTGCGCCGAGACGCCGAGCTCGTTGCCGCCCGCGAGGAGGCGCGCACCCAGGACGGACGCCGCATCCGCGTCGAGGCCAACATCGGCAAGGCCTCGGAGGCCGAGGCGGCCGCCCGCTCCGGCGCCGAGGGCGTCGGGCTCTGCCGCTCGGAGTTCCTTTTCCTCGAGCGCGACGCAGCCCCTTCCGAGGACGAGCAGGTTGAGGCCTACGCCGCTATGGCGCGGGCCTTCCCTGGCGGAGCCGTCGTCGTGCGCGTGCTCGACGTGGGCGGGGACAAGCGCCTGCCCTACCTGGCGCTGGCCCAGGAGGAGAACCCGTTCTTAGGCGAGCGCGGCATCCGCCTGCTCCTGGAGCGCCCCAAGCTCTTCCGCACCCAGCTGCGGGCCCTCCTGCGCGCCTCCAAGGACGGCCCGGGCTTGAAGGTCCTCTTCCCCATGGTCGCCGACCTCGAGGAGTTCCGCGCGGCGAAGGCGATGCTGGCCGAGGAGGCCCGGCTCCTGGGGGTCCCCCCCCTCCCCGCCGGGGTCATGATCGAGGTGCCCTCCGCCGCCCTGCTCAGCGAGCCGCTCGCGCGCGAGGCGGACTTCTTCTCCATCGGCACCAACGACCTGACGCAGTACACCCTGGCGATGGACCGCGGCAATCCCAAGCTCGCCGCCCGGGTGGACGCGCTCCACCCGGCGGTCCTGAAGATGATCCGGGACGCCGTCGAGGGAGCGAAGGCGCACGACCGTCCCGTGGGCGTCTGCGGCGGAGCCGCGGGCGACCTGCAGGCCGTGCCCCTGCTCATCGGGCTGGGGGTCGGCGAGCTGAGCCTGAGCCCCGCCTCCGTGCCCGCGGTCAAGGCCGCGGTGCGGCGCCTCGACGCGAAGGCCTGCGAGGAACTGGCCCGCAGGGCCCTGGCTCTGACTTCGGCCGCGGAAGTCCGCGCCTTGACGGTCGAAAGAGAGGAGGCGGCATGAACCTCTTGAAAGACGCGTTCTCCCTCCTGCAGAAGATCGGCAAGGCCTTGATGCTGCCGGTCGCCGTCCTCCCCGTCGCGGGCATCCTGCTGGGCGTGGGCAGCGCCGGCTTCTCGTGGATGCCCGACCTGCTCTCGGCCATCATGAAGGACGCGGGCGGGGCCATCTTCGGCAACCTGCCGGTGTTCTTCGCCATCGGCGTGGCGTTGGGCCTCTGCGACAACGACGGGGTGGCCTCGCTCTCCGCCGTCGTGGGCTACGCGGTCCTGCTGGCCACGATGGGCCTGCTGGCTTCGCGGCACGGCGTCGAGGTGAAGCCCATCATGGGCATCCCCTCCATCGACACCGGCGTCTTCGGCGGCATCCTCATGGGCGGCGTCGCGGCGTGGCTGTTCAAGCGCTACTACCGCATCGAACTGCCGCCCTACCTGGGCTTCTTCGCGGGCAAGCGCTTCGTGCCCATCGTCACGGCCTTCGCCGCCGTGGCTTTGGGCGCGGCGATGAGCGTGCTCTGGCCGCCGGTGGGGCGGGGCATCCGCCTCTTCTCCGAGTATGCCGCCTACGGGAACCCGACCCTGGCCGTGGCCGTCTACGGCGTGGTCGAGCGCCTGCTCATCCCCTTCGGCCTGCACCACATCTGGAACGTGCCTTTCTTCTTCGAGATCGGCTCCTTCACGGACGCGGCCGAGAAGGTGGTGCACGGCGACATCACCCGCTTCTTCGCGGGCGACCCGACCGCCGGCATCCTGGGCGGGGCCTACCTGTTCAAGATGTGGGGCCTGCCCGCCGCGGCCATCGCGATGTGGCACTGCGCGAAGCCGGAGAACCGCCGGCGCATCGGCGGCATCATGGTCTCGGCCGCGCTGACCTCGTTCTTGACCGGCATCACGGAGCCCATCGAGTTCTCCTTCATGTTCGTCGCCCCCGTGCTCTACGGGGTGCACGCCCTGCTCGCGGGCTTCTCGCAGATCCTCTTCTCCCTGCTCGGGGCGAAGCTGGGATTCACCTTCTCGCAGGGCTTCATCGACTTCGTGCTCTACTACGCGAAGGACACGAAGCCCTGGCTGGTGCTCGTCGTGGGGCCGATCTACGCCCTGGTCTACTACGGGGTGTTCCGGGGCGCCATCTCCGCCTTCGACCTCAAGACCCCGGGGCGCGAGGACGCGGAGGAGGCTTCCGCGGGGCCGGCGGCGGCGGGCGGCCATGCCCTCCAGCTCGTGCTGGCCTTCGGCGGGCGCGGGAACATCAAGAGCCTCGACGCCTGCATCACCCGCCTGCGCGTCTCGGTGGCGGACGTGAGCCGGGTGGACTCCGGGCGGCTCAAGGGCCTCGGCGCGGCCGGCGTCGTGATGGCCGGCTCCGGCGTGCAGGCCATCTTCGGCACGCGCTCGGAGAACCTGAAGACGGACATCGAGATCTTCCTTCGCACGGCGGGGTCCGAGGCGGACTCCGCTCCGGCCGGCTCCGGCGGCCCGGCGCCCGCGGCGGCCCAGGCCGCGGAGCGCGATCCGCAGGCGGCCAAGATGGCGGCCGCTCTGCTGGCCGCCTTGGGCGGGAAGGGAAACCTGCTCAAGGCCGAAGCCTGCGCCTACTCCCGGGTGCGCGCCGAGCTCAAGGACGCCAAGCTCATCGACGAAACGGCCTTGGCCGAGGCGGGGACCTGCGGGCTGATGCGCCTCTCCAAGGGCGCGGCTCACGTGATCGTGGGGTCCTCGGCGGAGCAGGTGGCCGCGGAACTCCGGGTTTTGCTGAGCTAACCCCTTCGGCCCTTCATCGCCGATGCCTGACGAATGGCATCGGCTGCCTCAGGGGCCAGCCGAAAGGAGAAAGACATCGGCTAGACCCCGTTCTTCTTCGCGACGTCCCGGAACCACGCGGCGCTGCGCTTCTCGGTGCGCTCGAGGGTGTCCCGGTCCACGAACAGGAAGCCGTAGCGCTTCTTGTAGCCGTTGAGCCACGAGAAGTTGTCCATCAAGGACCACATGTAGTAGCCGCGCACGGCGGCGCCCGCGCGGATGGCCGCGTGGGCCGCTTCGAGGTGCGCGCGCACGAAGTCGATGCGCTCCCCGTCGTCCACCGTCCCGTTCTCGAGGGTCTCGCGCCGGCCGATGCCGTTCTCGGTGATGTAGACCGGCAGGCCGGGGCTCGTCTCGTGGACGCGCAAAAGCAGCTCCGTGAGCCCTTCGGGCTCGATCTCCCAGCCCCAGTCCGTGAAGCGCCCGCGCGGGTTCTTCACGAAGCGGAAGAGCCCGCGGATGGAGAACAGGCAGTCCTCCGCGGCGTCCCCCGTGATGTTGAGGTGGAAGCGCGTGCTGGGCGCGTCGGCGCTGGCGTAGTGCGGGTAGTAGTAGTTGACGCCCAGGAAGGCCGGCGGGGCCGCCTTCAGGAGGGCTTCGGTCTCCTCGAGGCCTTCGGGCAGCGCCTTGCGCTCGGCGTAGAGCGCGCGGATGTCCTCGGGGAAGCGGCCGAGCAGGACGGCGTCGGAGAACCAGCGGTTGAGTACGCCGTCCGCGAGGTGCGCGGCGGCGGCGTCGGCCTTGGAGTCCGTCGCGGGGCGGATGCGGGCCATGTTGAGGACGATGCCCGGGCGTCCCCCCTTCACTTCCTGGCGGCAGGCCGCCGAAGCGAGGGCGTGGCCTCTGAGCAGGCCCTGGGCCGCGCGCAGGGCGGCCTGATAGTCCTGCTTGCAGGGCGGGTGCAGGCCGGTCACGTAGCCGTTGAGAACCGTCCAGGCCGGCTCGTTGATGGAGGCCCAAAGGGTCACGCGGTCGCCGTAGCGCCGGAAGCAGGCGAAGGCGTAGTCGGCGAAGCGGCGCGGGGTGTCCGGGTGCTCCCAGCCGCCGCGCTCGCCGAGTTCGAGGGGCAGGTCCCAGTGGTAGAGGGTGGCGTTGGGCTCGATGCCGGCCTCGAGCAGGGCGTCGAAGAGGCGGTCGTAGAAGGACGCGCCCCTCTCGTTCAAGCGCGCGCCGCCGTCCGGGAAGAGGCGCGGCCAGGAGAGGGACAGCCGGTAGCCGTTGTGGCCGAGGGCCGAGATGAGCCGGACGTCCTCGGCCCAGCGCTGGTAGTGCCCGCAGGCGGGCTCGGGCGAGGCGCGTTCGAAGATCTTCTCGGGGTGCTCGCGGCAGAACGCGTCCCAGACGGAGGGGCCGCGGCCGTCCTCGGCGGTCGCGCCCTCGATCTGGAGGGCCGAGGTCGCCGTGCCCCAGATGAAGCCGTCGGGGAAGCGCAGAGCCGTGGGCGTCAGCGCTTCTTGGCCGGGGGCTCCGGCGCGTCGAGCGGCTCGTCCGGGACGGAGGGCTCGGCGGCGGGCTCCTTGGGCTCGGGCTCGGACGCCTTGGCCGGTTCCGCCGGCTCCGCGGGCTCGGACGCCTTGGCCGGAGCGGCCGCGGGCTTGGCGGCTTTCGCGGCGCCCAGGCCCTGCGTCTGCTTGTTCATCTCCTGGAGGAGCGCGGCGTTCTCCTTCATCCGCGTCTCCAGGGTCTGCAGGTTCTTCTGGAGGTAGTCCTTCGACATCTGCAGGTTCAGGCGCTCGGCCTCCGCCTCCTGCTTGAAGGTCGTGAACTCGGCTTGCGCCGCGGAGAAGTCCTTCCGGATCTTCTCGACCTCGGCCATGGCGTCCTGGAGCTTGGACTTGGTGAACTCGTGCGTGCCGCTGAGGTCGGTGAACTTCTTCTGCTCGCCGGAGAGGGTCTGGCGCAGCTCCTCGATGTCCTTCTGGGTCTTGGAGAGCTGCTCCTCGGTGTCCTTGAGCTTGGAGACGGCGAACTCATGCTTGCCGGCCAGCTCGCTGCTCTTCTCCTGGGTGGTGGAGAGCTTCTTCTTGAAGTCCTCGAGCTCGGTCTGCAGGTCCTTGATCTTCGACTCGAGCGCGTCCTTCGCGCTCTGCAGGGCCGCCCTCTCCGTCTGCAGGCTGGTCTTCTCGCCCTCGATCATGGACTTCTCCAAACTCAGCCGGTCGACCGCCTCCTTGTGCGTGGCGGTGGAGACGCAGCCGGCGAAGCCCAGCAGGGCGAGGGCGCTCAGGAAAGCGTTCGTTCTTCTCATGGAGGCATGATACAAAAATGTAGGATATCCTCCGTGAGGATCGGCTATCCCTGCATCAACCGGAGCATCGGCTGCACGGCCAACTCCAGGTTCCGCCTGGCCTCCTACACCCCCGCGCGCCTGAAGGAGACCCTCGCCCGCAACCTCGCTTGCCTCGAGCGCATCCTCCATTTCAACGCGGAGAACGACCTGCGCTTCTTCCGCGTCAGCTCCGACCTCGTCCCCTTCGCCTCCCACCCGGTCTGCCGCGTGGACTGGGGGCGCCTCTTCCGCCGCGAGTTCGCGCGCCTCGGCCGCTTCATCCGCTCGGAGGGCTTCCGGGTCTCGATGCACCCCGACCAATTCGTCCTGCTCAACGCCCTCGAAGAGGGCATCGTCGAGCGCAGCGTCGCCGAGCTCGAGTACCACGCGCGCGTCCTCGAACTCCTGGGGCTCGACCGCACGGCCAAGATCCAGATCCACGTGGGCGGGGTCTACGGCGAGAGGCCCGCGGCCATGGAGCGCTTCGTGAGGCGCTATGAGGGGCTTCCCAGGTTCGTCCGGCGCCGGCTGGTCATCGAGAACGACGACCGCCTCTATCCTCTGGCCGACTGCCTGGAGCTCCACCGCCGCACCGGGGTGCCGGTGCTCTTCGACTCGTTCCACCACGCCCTGCTCAACCGGGGGGAGAGCCTCAGCGCCGCCCTGCGCTCGGCGGCGGCCACCTGGAAGCCCGCCGACGGGCGAGCGATGATGGACTACTCCAGCCAGGAGAGGGGCCGCCGGGCGGGCGCGCACGCCGAGAGCCTCTCCCTGGCGGACTTCCGCCGGTTCCTCCAGGCCGCCCGGAGGCACGACCCGGACGTGATGCTGGAGATCAAGGACAAGGAGGCGAGCGCGCTGAAGGCCCTGGACCTCTTGTAGTTTGTTACAATAGACCCTGAAGATGGCCTACAAGGTCCTCATCGTCGACGACTCTCCCGTCACCCGCATCATGATCCGCGAGATGCTCGAGACCCTCGGGCACCAGGTCGTGGGCGAGGCGGACTCCGGCCGCGGGGGCATCGACGCCTTCAGGAGCCTCAAGCCCGACCTGCTGACCCTCGACGTGTCCCTCCCGGACATGGACGGCCTGCAGGTCCTGCGCGAGCTGAGGCTCAAGAACCCCCTGGTGCGGGTGGTCATGGTCACCGGCAACGACCAGAAGAAGGTCCTCGAGCAGGCCAAGGCGATGAAGGCCGGCTTCGTCGCCAAGCCCTTCTCGGTGCAGGACCTCGCCAACGCCCTCGCCCTCGCGATGGGCGCCGCCCCGCCCCATCCGTGATCGGCCCCGGGCTCTCCCTCGAACAGAAGGCCTTCGTCGCCCAGCTCATCGAGGCGGGAGCGGCCAACAGCGCTCAGCGCCTGAGCCATTACACGAAGGTTTCCTGGTCCGTCGCCTCCTCCAGCATCGAGCTCATGACCATCGCCGGGGCTCTCGACGCCCTCCCGGTCGACGCCTCCACGTTCCTGGGCGTGCACATGCGCTCGCGCCCTCCCCAGTCCCCCCTGACGATGGAGAGCCTCATCCTCTTCCCCAGCACCGCCACCCAGTCCCTGCTGGAGGCCGCGGCCCGGGCGATCAGCCCCAGGACGGCCGCCCTTCCGAACTGGGTCGATGCGATGGCGGGCGAGATCGCGAACGTGATCGGGCAGGCCCTGGTGAAGGCGATGGCCGACCGCTTCGGCAGTTCCATCATCCTGTCGGTCCCCTTCGTGAGCTCCGGCCCCAAGCCCCTGCTCCTCGCCAAGGTCCTCGACCGGGTCGGCTCCAAGCGCGAGACCATCGTCTTCGGCCAGGTCGAGCTGGCCGCGCAGGGCCACCCCGCCTCGTGCACGATGATGATCGTCTTCGAGCTGAACCAGCTGCGCCGCTTCCAGGTCCCGCCTCAGCATCCTATCTAGGGGATCTTGTCAGTCTTTCAGCGGTGAGGGCTCCGCGAAGCGGGAGCGGACCTGCCCGACCTCCCGCAGCAAAGGGTCCTGCTCGTCCTTGTTGAGCGTCCAGCGCCGCGCCGGCCCCCCCTTGCCCTTCCCCGCCAGCTGGAAGGCGAACTCTCCGGAGAGGTCGAGAGGGTCGGCGAGCTGGACGAAGGTCTTGAAGAGCGAGGTCAGCCCCCCTTTCACCGGGTCGGAGAGCATCTCGTGGATGCGCAGGGCTCGCTGGTCGGGGCTGCGCGCTTTCCGCGCCTTCGCGAGGTCCGAGACCAGCTCCGCCGCCGACTTGCAGACGCGGCGGATCTGCCAGAGGTCGAAGAGCCCGGCGCGGACGTCGGGGTCGAGGAGCAGGCGCTTCATGCTGAAGTCGATGCGCCCGTCCCGCTTCACCTTCCCGTGTTCGAGCGCCAACGCCATGCGCTCCTGCTGCCCTTCGGGCAGGGTGCGCAGGTAGGATCGGACGACCGTCTTCGCGTCGGCGTGCAGGATGTCGTTCAAGGCCTCCTTGCCGAAGGAGAGGGTGAGGGACAGGGCTCCCATCCGGTAGAGCTTGCGGTCTTCGGACTTGAGCTTGGGCGGCGGGGAAAGGAGCTGGTCCATCGGCAGGCCGGCCCGCTCGTTGGTGCCCTCGCCCCGCGTCCCGGCGAGGCTCATCATCCCGTCCACGTCCTCGGCCATGCGGCGGGCGCGCTTGCCGCTGCCGCGCTGGAAGCCTTCCTGCTGCGAGAACACCAGCAGGGGCTCTTCGGTCTTTTCGTTCCCCTCCTTGTGCGTGAGGACCTGCGCCGTCTGCTGGCGCGTGCGCTTGAAGAGCTGGCCGACGAAGGGCAGGTCGAGCAGGGCCGTGCTTTTGCGCCGCTCGGTCTGCAGGATCCCGTAGCGGCCCTTATTCCCGTCGTAGAGCTTCACGAGGTCATGCGAGTCGGCCTTCACCCGGTCGTGCTCGAGGAGGACCGGCAGCTTCAAGCGCAGGGAGCGGCGGTTCTCGTCGTAGCGGTCCGAGCCGGAGAAGCTCGAGTTTTCTCCCAGCTTCCCGGCGTGCTCCTTGTCGAGCTCCCGCGCGAGGTCCGGGTCGGCGTCGGGGTCCAGCCAGCGCGGACGCCCGACCCTCAGCAGGGCGTCGAGGTCGCCCCGGATGGTCTGGGCCAGCGCGTCCATCTGCTCCGAGCTTCGCGGGTCGAGCAGGTACTCGACCATGGCCCGCTCGCCCCGGCGCCCTTGGGAGGAGAGCGAGAAGCGCGCGTCCAGCCAGCGGTTGAGCATGCCCGCGGCGGCTCCGCCGAGCGCCTTGGCCAGGAGGCCTTCTCCCAGGGGCAGGCCGAGGGCGGAGAAGGGGACGAGCGAGACGGCGCCTCCGGCGGTGCGGATGGCGGCGTGGTCGAAGTGGAGCCGGAAGCGCAGGCGGTCCTCGCTCAGGCGGTTGAGGGAGGCGCGGGTGCGGTTCTCGCCGGCCGCGATGAGGGTGATGTTGAAGGAGACCGGCACGGCGGGGCCGACGCTGACCGACGGGGAGACGTTCAGGCCGAGCTGGAGCGAGAGCGGCAGCTTCCAGACCTCGCCCACCGCCATCTCCGAGATGCGCTCGCCGTTCAGCGGCAGGAGGGCCTTGATGGGCGTCTTCACCAGCTGCTCGCAGACCTTTCCCTTGGGCAGGGGGCGGACCACCACCGAGCTGCCCTCGAAGCGGGCGATGACCTGGACCGGGAGCTTCGCTCCCTGCAAGCCGTCCAAGGCCGACTCGAAGGAGCCCACGCCGACGCTCAGGGTCTCCTGGTCGATGATCGCGAGGCGGCCGTCGGGCATGGGCGCCAGGTTCCGCTTGAAGCGGCCGCCGATGTCGAAGACCCCGCCGAAGCGATGGCTGGCCCCGGGCGGCAGCTGGACGCGCTTGCAGATCTGGTTGAAGACCTTCTCGTTGAGCTTGTCCCAGAAGCGGTTCTGCTCGGGGGCGGAGGGGCTGTCGTCGGAGATGACCGGGCCGGGGTCCTCGGCCGTCCAGTCGCTCTCGGTCTCCTGGGCGGATAGGGGGCAGAGCAGGAGCGCGAGGCACCCGAGGGCGAGGAGGGCCGGCGACGGCTTCGAAGTCAAAGCCACCTCCAAGGGACGGCTTAACTAGTGTAGAGGACGAATCCCCTATAGTCAAGCCCGGGGTCAGTCTGGGATCTTGATCTTTTTGGGGTCGAAGTCCGGCTGGGGGTAGCGGAGGGCCATCTTCTCGAGCGTCTCGCGCAGGATGCGCCCGACCAGGTAGTTGCGGTACCACTTCTTGTCGGCGGGGATGATGTGCCAGGGCGCCCACGGCGTGCTGGTGCGCTCGAGGACCTTCTCGTAGGCGGCCTGGAGCTCGTCCCAGTGCTCCCGGGACTTGAGGTCCTCGGGGCTGAACTTCCAGCGCTTGTCGGGGTCGTCCAAGCGCTCCTGCAGGCGCTCCTTCTGCTCGTCCTTGGAGATGTGCAGGAAGAACTTGAGGACGACCACGCCCCGCTCGCTCAGCTTCTTCTCGAAGGCGTTGATGCTCCCGTAGCGCTTCTCGATCTCTTCGACAGGGAGCGTCTCGTAGACGGTCGGCACCAGGATGTCCTCGTAGTGGGAGCGGTTGAACACGCCGATCTTCCCCTTGCCGGGCAGGGCCTTGCGGATGCGCCAGAGGAAGCCGTGCTTGGCCTCCTCGGGCGTGGGCTTCTTGAAGCTGTGCACCTCGACCCCCTGCGGGGTCATGGCCGAGAACACGTGGCGGATGGTGCCGTCCTTGCCGCTCGTGTCCATCCCCTGCAGGATGATGAGCACCGAGCGCTTCCCGTCCGCGTAGAGCCTCTGCTGGAGCTCGTCGAGCTTCTCGGCGTCCTTGGCCGTGCGCCGGAGGCCCTCCGTCTTGGCGAGGCCGCCGGTGTCTGCGGTGCCGGTCTCCGAGAGGTCGACGGCGGCTCCCCCCCTCTTGGGGGCGCTCAGGTCGAAGGCGGCGCTGAGCGAGGCGTCGGGGCTTCGGCCGGCCTGGGCGTCCTTCGCGACGGCCTCCGCGGCGTCCGAAAGAGCGGCCATAACCGGCAGGGGCTCCGCCTTGGGGGCGGCGACGGCTTGGACCTGCGGAAGCGGCATCGCCGCCGTCGGCAGGACGAGGGTCGGCTTGAGGGAAAAATCCAGCCTGGGCGCCGGCGCGAGCGCTCCAGGGACGACGAGCGGGACAACCGGCACGCCGATGGAAGGCAGGACGGCCGGCGCCCGCAGGGTCTGGGCGCCCGCAGGGCCTGCCATGAAGAAGATCAGGAACAGAGCTCGCATCCTGGCAGAGGATAACCGCTCCGAGGCCGTGGGGCATGGGTCGAGCGGTTCCCGCTCATCGGGTATTGGGCCTACCCCGGATTGGGACCAAAGAGAAGCCCCCGCCTTCCGGCGGGGGCTCTCTTGTCTCGGACGCCGGCTCAGTACCGGTAGTTGTCGGCCTTGAAGGGCCCCTCGACCGGGATGCCGAGGTAGGCGGCCTGCTTCTCGGTGAGCTTCGAGAGCTTCGCTCCGAGCTTGCCCAGGTGCAGCCGGGCCACCTTCTCATCGAGGTGCTTGGGCAGGACGTA
>DMEZ01000039.1:47900-48043 GCA_003450735.1 Elusimicrobiota bacterium
TCGAGGTGCTTGGGCAGGACGTAGACCTGGTTCTTGTAGACGCCCTTGTCCCGGTTCGTCCAGAGCTCGATCTGCGCGAGGCACTGGTTGGTGAAGGAGGAGCTCATCACGAAGCTCGGATGCCCGGAGGCGCAGCCCAGGTT
>DMEZ01000058.1:0-234 GCA_003450735.1 Elusimicrobiota bacterium
GGAGGCGTCCAAAGGTTCCCTCAAGGCGAATAGCAATCGCCTGTCGAGTGCAAGGGCAGAAGGGAGCTTGATTGTGAGGCATACAAGCCGAACAGGGACGAAAGTCGGGCCTAGTGATCCGGTGGTACCTCGTGGGAGGGCCATCGCTCAACGGATAAAAGCTACCCCGGGGATAACAGGCTGATCGCATCCAAGAGTTCACATCGACGATGCGGTTTGGCACCTCGATGTCGG
>DMEZ01000058.1:373-4712 GCA_003450735.1 Elusimicrobiota bacterium
GTTGGGCTGTTCGCCCATTAAAGTGGTACGTGAGCTGGGTTCAGTACGTCGTGAGACAGTACGGTCTCTATCTACCATGCGCGCAGGAAGCTTGAGAGGAGCTGGCCACAGTACGAGAGGACCTGGCTGGACGAACCTCCTGTGTCCCAGTTGTCCTGCCAAGGGCAACGCTGGGTAGCGGTGTTCGGAAGGGATAAACGCTGAAAGCATCTAAGCGTGAAACCCGCCTCAAGATAAGGCTTCCCCGCCCGTAAGGGCGCTAAAGGACCCCGGAAGACTACCGGGTTGATAGGCCGGAAGTGTAAGCCTGGCAACAGGTTCAGCGAACCGGTACTAATCGTCCGTGAGGCTTGGCCATATTCTTCAATCTTCAGACGCGTGATTCTTCTTGCGTTCGCATCCGTTGATTTGGTACAATACGCTGTCGGGAGAGATCGGAGTTCGTAGCGGGATAACCGCAACGATGATGGGACCGGTCAGTCCATTCAGCCATACTCCCTCCTGAAAGTGGCGCGAAGTGGTGGCGCCCAGAATGCGCTCAAGGAGTCGATGAGGCCGGTGATAATTCCGGCAGGGAAACACCCGTTCCCATTCCGAACACGGCAGTTAAGCCTGCCAGGGCCGATGGTACTAACGCCCAACTCGGCGTTGGGAGAGTAGGTCGTCGCCGGCCTCATCGACTCCTCTGAGCGCGAAGCATCCGACGAAGCAAGCCTGGGGTGAAGTCATGCAGCGGGGACTCATATCCCTGAGCGTATTCTTTTTGTCTATCGCGCCTGCGCGCGCGAGCGTCCTAGGCTCCCCTCGTCAGCTCACGGCTGGCGCGTGGAGCTTGAGCGCTTTCTACCAGGGCCTGCAGGACAAGGAGCTGAACTTTTCCCTCGCCGGCGATGGGACGTGCACGAACCGGACCGGGGTGGCGAGCTTCCCGTGCAGCGGGGCAGGCACCGTGGAGGGGCGGGCCGACGGCGGAGCGGCGATGCTGAAGGCCGTCTACCAGCCCTACGAGGCCCTGCAGTACTACGCGGCTTTCGGGGCCGGGGACTATACGCTCTCGGTGGCCTCCCTCGCCTGGACGAACGTCCTGACGGGCGACCGGCCGGGGCAGATCTACCAGGCCGGAGTGAAGGCGGTGCTCTGGCCCGACACCGTGGCGGGGCCGGGCCTCGCGGCCGACCTCAGCTTCGGCTGGCAGCGCTACTGGTTCACCGAGCTGCAGCCTGCGCACGCGGCCTCCGAGGCGAGCATCAACCAGCGCCTCGACATCCTGCAGACGCAGTTCGCGCTGCAGACGGGGCATCGGTTCACCGGCCCCGAGAAGGAGCCCTGGCGCGTGGGCGTCGAGCCCTACGGCGGGCTCAAGTGGGTGAGGGACCAGGCGTGGCTGAAGGACTTCGAAGGCGGCGGCCGCGCCGGGGGGATCAAGGATACGTTCACGCCGTTCTTGGGCGTGCATCTGAAGGTCTATGAAAAAGAGGCACTGTACGCCGAGGCCTCGTTCGTCAACGGCTGGGAGTACGCGGCCGGCCTGAGCGTGCGGTTCAAATAACGACATGAAACTGACCAAAGACCAGAAAAAAGAAGCGTCCCAGAAGCTCGCGGAGGTCCTGAAGGCCTCCGAGTTCATCTATTTTACCGAGTACAAGGGCCTGAAGTTCACCGAGCTGGCAGGCCTCCGCTCGAAGCTCAAGGCCCACAAGTGCAGCTATCGGGTGGTCAAGAACTCGATGCTGGAGCACGCCCTCGAGCAGGCCGGCATCACCGGGGTGGACGCCAAGCTGTTCGCGGGCCCCAACGCCGTGCTCGTCACGAAGGGGGACGACCCCATCGGCCCGGCCAAGGTGCTCGTGCAGTTCGCCAAGGAGTTCCCGGCCATGAAGATCAAGGCCGGCCTCGTCAGCTCCCAGTGGATGGCGCCGGCCGAGTGCGAGAACCTTTCGAGGCTGGGCAGCAAGGCCGAGGTCCTGGGCCGCTTCGTCGGCGTGCTCTATTCGACCGTGAGCCAGAGCGCCGCGGTGCTGGCCGCCCCGGTCCGCGATTTCGTGCTGGTCCTCAAAGCCCTCGAGGAGAAGAAGAAGGAGGGCGAGGCCAAGGCGGCGGCGTAGGCCTCAAGTACGATAGTCCCCGAGAGGGGGTAACGGGCGGCCGCAGCGCGCCGGCTATCCAAACAAGGAGACAAGGAAAATGACGACGGCGACGAAGCTGAGCAAGGATGAAATCGTTGAAGCGATCTCGAACCTGACCGTTCTGGAGCTCTCCGAGCTCGTGAAGGCGGTCGAGGAGAAGTTCGGCGTGAAGGCCGCCGCGGCCATGCCCATGGCCATGGCCGGCGGAGCCGCCGCCGGCGCGGCCCCCGCGGCCGCCGCCGAGGAGAAGGCGGAGCTCGCCGTCGTGCTTTCGAGCGCGGGCGACAAGAAGATCCAGGTCATCAAGGTCGTGCGCGAGCTGACGGGCCTCGGCCTCAAGGAAGCCAAGGACCTCGTCGAGGGCGCGCCCAAGACCGTGAAGGAAGGCGTGCCGAAGGCCCAGGCCGAAGAGTGGAAGAAGAAGCTCGTCGAGCAGGGCGCGGCCGTCGAGCTGAAGTAGCCTTGAGCGGCCAGCCCGGGGCGGACGGCCGCCCCGGGCGGCCGCGAAGGATGCGGGAGCGTGGACGGAGAGCGTGAGGAATCCAGAAGGGCAGAGGGGCGAATGAACCAGATCAACTTCTCGAAGATCCCACAGGTCCTGGAAGTGCCGGACCTGCTCGAGATGCAGAAACGTTCTTTCAAGGACTTCCTTCAGGAGGACGTCCCCATCGCCGAGCGCAAGCTGGGCGGCATCCAGGCGGCGTTCATGGACGTCTTCCCGATCGAGTCGGCCGACTGCAGCATGGTGCTCGACTTCGTCCGCTACAAGCTGACCCCCACGCGCTACGCCACCCCGGAGGAGGCCCGCGCGCACGACGCCAGCTACTCCACGTCGCTCAAGGCGATCCTGCGCCTCTCCTCCCGCCAGCCCTCCGGCAAGCTCAAGCAGATCGTGGAGCAGGAAGTGAACCTCTGCGACATCCCCCTGATGACGGAGAACGCTTCCTTCATCATCAACGGGGCCGAGCGGGTCGTCGTCAGCCAGCTGCACCGCTCGCCCGGGATCGTCTTCGAGGAAGACGAGGAGAAGAAGATCTCCTCCATCGGCCGCAAGCTCTTCTTCGCCCGCATCATCCCTTACCGCGGCGCCTGGGTGGAGTTCGAGTACGACCTCAACAACGCCCTCTTCGTCCGCATCGACCGCAAGAAGAAGTTCCCGGCGACATCCTTCCTGCGCGCCTGCGGCATCGAGTCGGACGCCGAGATCCTGCAGATCTTCTATCCCTGCGAGGACGCCAAGGTCGCTCCCGACACGGGCAACGACCTCCTCCGCCGCATCGCGGCCGAGGACGTGGTGGACAAGTCCTCCGGCGAGGTCCTCCTCGAGACCAAGCATCCCGTCACCCATGAGTCCATCAAGCGGATGCTCGAGCGCGGCGTCTCCAAGGTCAAGCTCATCGTCGGAAACCCCGAGAAGGACAACCCGACCCTCTGGGAGACCCTCAAGAAGGACCCCTACAAGAGCGCCAAGGAGGCCCAGCAGGAGATCTACAAGAAGCTGCGCGGCCAGGAGTTCATCGTCCCCGGCCAGGCCGAGCAGTACCTCGACAACCTCCTCTTCAAGAACCTGCGCAAGTACGACCTCTCGCACGTCGGGCGCTACAAGATCCAGAAAAAGCTCGGGCCGCTCTTCCAGAAGCTCTCCGACCGCAAGGACATGCACTTCGAGCTGCCCTCCGAACGGCGCCGCACCCTCACCGTCGAGGACATGATCGTCACGATGCAGTACATCATCCTCCTCAACGCCGGCGAGGCGAAGTGCGAGTACGCGGACAAGGTCCTCAAAGTCGAGGTGGACGACATCGACCATCTCGGCAACCGGCGCATCCGGGCCAACGGCGAGCTGATCCAGAACGCCTTCCGCGTCGGCCTGCTGCGCATGGAGCGCGTGGTGCGCGAGCGGATGTCGATCCAGGAGGCCGAGAAGGCCACGCCCAACGCGCTGATCAACATCCGCCCCGTCGTGGTGGCGATGAAGGAGTTCTTCGGCGGCAGCCAGTTGAGCCAGTTCATGNNCGCGGCGTGGGCGAACTCCTGGAGAACCAGATCCGCGTCGGCCTCGCGCAGATGTCCCGCGTCATCCGCGACCGCATGAGCGTCCAGGACAAGACGGGGATCACCCCGCGCAGCCTCCTCAACACGGCGCCCCTGGTCGGCATCCTGCGCAAGTTCTTCGGGACCTCCCAGCTCTCGCAGTTCATGGACCAGATCAA
>DMEZ01000058.1:4899-5299 GCA_003450735.1 Elusimicrobiota bacterium
GCTTCGAGGTCCGCGACGTGCACCACACGCACTACGGGCGCATCTGCCCCATCGAGACGCCGGAAGGGCCGAACATCGGCCTCATCACCTCACTGGCCTGCCTTGCGCGCGTCAACCGCTACGGCCTCATCGAGTCGCCCTACCGCAAGGCCCACAAGGGCAAGCTCAGCGGAGAGGTCGACTACCTGGCCGCCGACATCGAGGACGAGAAGCTGATCGCGCAGGCGAACTCGCCCATCGAGAAGGACCGGCTCGCCGCCGAGCAGGTGGCCTGCCGCAAGCGCGGCGACTTTCCGCAGTCCGATCCCGCCAAGGTGGACTACATGGACGTCTCGCCGCTGCAGATCGTCTCGGTCTCGGCGGCGCTCATCCCCTTCCTGGAGCACGACGACGCCAACCG
>DMEZ01000058.1:5428-7607 GCA_003450735.1 Elusimicrobiota bacterium
GGCTCGAACATGCAGCGCCAGGCCGTCCCGCTGCTGGTGTCCGAGCCGCCGCTCGTAGCGACCGGCATCGAGGACCGGGTGGCCCAGGACTCCGGCGCCTGCATGAAGTCGGGCCGGGCCGGCAAGGTCATCTATTCGACGGGCGACATCATCGCCGTCGCGGCGACGGACAAGGACGAGGTCGACATCCACACCCTCAAGAAGTACCAGCGCTCCAACCAGGACACCTGCGTCACCCAGGTGCCGGTCGTCCGCAACGGCGACCACGTCTCCAAGGGCGGCGTCCTGGCCGATGGGCCGGCGACCAAGGACGGCCAGCTCGCGCTCGGGAAGAACCTGCTGGTGGGGTTCATGCCCTGGGAGGGCTACAACTTCGAGGACGCCATCCTCGTCTCGGAGCGCGTGGTCCAGGACGACGTCTTCACCTCCATCCACATCTCCGAGTTCGCCGTCGAGGCGCGCGACACCAAGCTGGGGCCCGAGGAGATCACGCGGGACATCCCGAACGTGAGCGCCGACGCCCTGGAGTACCTCGACGAGAACGGCATCGTGGTCCCCTCGACCAACGTGCGTCCCGGCGACATCCTGGTGGGCAAGGTCGCCCCCAAGGGCGAGCAGCAGCTCACTCCCGAGGAGCGCCTCCTCAAGGTCATCTTCGGCAAGAAGGCCGAGGACGTCCAGGACGCCTCCCTGCGCGTGCCGCCGGGCGTGACCGGCAAGATCATCGGCGTGCGCATCTTCGTGCGCCGTGAGAAGCTCTCCAAGGCCGACGAGAAGAAGCGGATGCAGGACGTCGACGACCGCCTCGAGAACGCCCTCAAGGCCCTCAAGCAGTACCGGGCCGAGCAGGCCGCCGAGGCCAAGGCCAAGGGCCGCAAGAAGGAGGAGGAGGACCGCCTCACCTCGTTCTTCAAGCTGATGGAGAAGAAGATGCGCGAGGACGCCGCGAGGGAGAAGGAGAACCTCAAGCAGGGCGACGAGCTCCCGGTGACCGTCAACAAGGTCGTGAAGGTCTACGTGGCCTCCAAGCGCAAGCTCCAGGCCGGCGACAAGCTGGCCGGCCGGCACGGCAACAAGGGCGTCGTCGCGAAGGTCCTGCCGATCGAGGACATGCCCTTCCTGCCGGACGGCACGCCGCTCGACGTCGTGCTCTCCCCGCTGGGCGTCCCCTCGCGCATGAACGTCGGCCAGCTGCTCGAGATGATGCTCGGCTGGTCGGCCCATACCCTCGGCATCCAGGCCGTCTGCCCGGTCTTCGACGGCGCCAAGGAAGCCGAGATCCACGACATGGTGCACAAGGCCAAGGACCACCTGATCGAAAAGGGCATCCCCGAGAAGTACCTTCCGACGGACGACTGCCGGATCACCCTCTTCGACGGGCGGACCGGCCAGCCCTTCGGCGAGAAGATCTCGGTCGGCTACATGTACATCCTGAAGCTGATCCACCTCGTGGAGGACAAGATCCACGCGCGCTCGACGGGCCCCTACAGCCTCATCACGCGTCAGCCCCTGGGCGGCAAGGCCCAGTTCGGCGGCCAGCGTTTCGGTGAGATGGAGGTGTGGGCGGTCGAGGGCTACGGGGCGGCCTACGCCCTGCAGGAGTTCTTGACGGTCAAATCGGACGACGTGAACGGCCGCACGAAGATGTACGAGGCGATCATCAAAGGCGAGCCGCCTGCGGCCCCGGGCACCCCCGAGTCCTTCAAGGTGCTCATCAAGGAGCTGCAGGCTCTCGGGATGAACGTCAAGCTTCGCAACCTCGGACGGGACGCTAAGACCGTCGCCAACGAGGTTAAATCTGTCGAGAAGGTGGAGGCGGCCTGAGCATGACCACCAATAACCTGGCGATCGCGGAACGCAAGCTGTTCGGCGGAGGCAAGAAGAAGAAGAAGGAGACCGAGCTCGACTTCCAGAACTTCGACGCCATCCAGCTCTCGCTGGCCAGCCCGGAGCAGATCAAGGCCTGGTCGTACGGCGAGGTCAAGAAGCCCGAGACGATCAACTACCGCACGCTCAAGCCCGAGCGCGACGGTCTCTTCTGCGAGCGCATCTTCGGGCCCGCGCGGGACTTCGAATGCGCCTGCGGCAAGTACCGCTGGATCAAGTTCAAGGGCATCGTCTGCGACCGCTGCGGCGTCGAGGTCACCGAGTCGAAGGTCCGCCGCGAGCGCATGGGCCA
>DMEZ01000058.1:7711-8466 GCA_003450735.1 Elusimicrobiota bacterium
CGCGAGCGCATGGGCCACATCGAGCTGGCCGTGCCCGTCACCCACATCTGGTTCCTCAAGAAGACCCCCTCCCGCATCGGCATCGTGCTGGACATGAAGACCGCGGACCTCGAGCGGGTCATCTACTACGCGATGTACGTCGTCCTCGACGACCTCGTGGATGCGAACGGCCGGACGGTCTTCCACGCGACCGACCTCCTCAGCGAGGAGGAGATGCAGAAGGCCAAGTCCGAGTACGGCGCCAAGCTCAAGATCGGCATCGGGGCCGGCGCGATCCGCGACCTCCTCGAGCGCATCGACGCGAAGAAGGAGACCGAGGCGATGCACAAGCAGATCGCCACGACCCACTCCGAGGCCGAGCGCGCGCGCCTCGTGCGCCGCCTGCGGCTCCTCGAGAGCTTCGCGGAGTCGGGCACGAAGCCCGAGTGGATGGTCATGACCGTCCTGCCGGTCATCCCGCCGGAGCTGCGCCCCCTCGTCCCCCTGGAGGGCGGCCGCTTCGCGACCTCGGACCTCAACGACCTCTACCGGCGCATCATCAACCGCAACAACCGCCTCAAGCACATCGAGGCCCTCCGCGCGCCCGAGGTCATGATCTACAACGAGAAGCGCCTCCTCCAGGAGGCCGTGGACGCCCTCATCGAGAACGGCGCGCGCGGCAAGGTGGTCATCGGCGCCGGCAGCCGTCCGCTCAAGTCCCTCTCCGACATCCTCAAGGGCAAGCAGGGGCGCTTCCGCCAGAACCTGCTCGGCAA
>DMEZ01000058.1:8559-14851 GCA_003450735.1 Elusimicrobiota bacterium
CGCGTGGACTACTCGGGCCGCTCCGTCATCGTCGTCGGCCCGAGCCTCAAGCTCCACCAGTGCGGCCTGCCCAAGGAGATGGCCCTCGAGCTCTTCAAGCCCTTCATCATCCGCGAGCTGATGAAGCACGACAACCTCACGCTCAAGGCGGCCAAGCGGATGTTCGACCGGGTCAAGCCGGAGATCTGGGACATCCTCGATGAGGTGACCAAGCGCCACCCCGTCATGCTCAACCGCGCTCCGACCCTGCACCGGCTGGGCATCCAGGCCTTCGAACCGGTGCTCATCGAGGGCAAGAGCATCCAGCTGCACCCGCTCACCTGCGCGGCCTTCAACGCCGACTTCGACGGCGACCAGATGGCCGTCCACGTGCCGCTCTCGCAGGAGGCCCAGCTCGAGGCCCGGCTGCTCATGATGGCCTCCAACAACATCATGTCGCCGGCGTCCGGCAAGCCCATCGCCACTCCGTCGCACGACATGGTCCTCGGCATCCACTATCTGACCAAGGAGAAGCCCAAGGCCATCGGCGAAGGGAAGGCCTTCGTGGACCGCGCCGAGGTCGTCACCGCGTGGCAGAACGGCAAGGTGGACCTCCACGCCCGCATCAAGGTCATGGAATTCCGGGAGTGGGAGGGCGACACCCAGAAGCTCGGCGACCTCAGCGCCCCGGCCTATAAGAAGGAAGGGGGCGCGGACAGGTTCTCGTGGCCCTCGGAGGGCTATACCACCGTCGGCCGGGTGATCTTCAACGACGTCATGCCCAAGAACGAACAGGGGCGGCCCAAGCTCGGCTACCTCAACAAGCCGATGGGCAAGAAGGAGCTCCAGCAGCTGGTGGAGCGCTGCTACAAGGAGCTCGGCCACTACGAGACGGTGAAGCTGCTGGACTCCCTCAAGAACCTGGGCTTCAAGATGTCGACCCTCGCCGGGCTGTCCATCTCCGTCTCGGACATGAAGATCCCGCCCATCAAGGAGAAGGAGATCGCCAAGGCCCGCCAGGAGGTCAAGGAGATCGAGAAGCAGTCCAAGATCGGCGTCATCACCGAGTCCGAGCGCTACAACAAGATCATCGACATCTGGACGCACGTGACCGACCGCATCTCGGACGTCATGTTCGACGAGATGAAGAAGGAGGAGCTCCTGGACTACAAGGCCGGGAGCCCCCGCTTCAACGCCATCTACCTCATGGCCATGTCCGGCGCGCGCGGCAGCCGCCAACAGGTGCGGCAGCTCGCCGGCATGCGCGGCTTGATGGCCAAGCCGCAGAAGAAGCTGACCGGCGGCGTCGGCGAGATCATCGAGAACCCGATCTTGTCGAATTTCCGCGAGGGCCTGACCGTCCTCGAGTACTTCATCTCGACCCACGGCGGACGCAAGGGTCTGGCCGACACGGCCCTCAAGACCGCCGAAGCCGGCTACCTCACGCGCCGCCTCGTCGACGTGGCCCACGACCTCGTGATCACGGAAGAGGACTGCGGCACGATCAACGGCATCCGCGTGGGCGCCCTGACCTCGGGGGACGAGGTCATCGAGCCCATCGAGGAGCGCCTGCCCGGCCGCGTCGTGCTCGAGGACGTCATCTGCCATCTGCCGGGCCCGAAGGGCAAGATCGTCGAGGAGACTGTGGCGAAGAACGGCGACATCCTCAACGAGGAAGTCGTCCGCGAGATCAAGGCGGGCGGGCCGGAGCACGTGCGCGTGCGCTCGGTGCTGACCTGCGAGACCGTCAACGGCGTCTGCGCGAAGTGCTACGGCCGCAACAACGCCACCGGGCGCATGGTGGAGATCGGCGAGGCGGTCGGCATCATCGCCGCCCAGTCCATCGGCGAGCCCGGCACGCAGCTCACCCTGCGGACGTTCCACATCGGCGGCACGGCGTCCCGCGTGGTCAAGCGCTCGAAGGCGCAGGCCGAGGTCACGGGCAAGGTCGTCTTCCGCGTGGTCGGCTGGGACTCCGACGAGGCCAAGAAGAAGCCCAAGAGCTACGAACTCAAGACCCTCAAGAACCGCTCAGGCGAGGTCATCTGCACCTCGCGCAACGGCGTCATCCACATCGTCGGGCCCAAGGAGAAAGGCGAGGAAAAGATCCTGCAGGAGTGCGAGATCCCCTTCGGCAGCCGCCTGAAGGTCCAGGATGGCGAGGCCGTCCACGTGACCTCCGAGCAGAAGGACAAGAAGCAGGGGCACGTGCTGGCCGAGTGGGACCCCTACACCCTCCCCATCATGACGGAGAGCGACGGCAAGGTCACCCTCCGCGACGTGAAGGAAGGCGTGACGCTCCATGAGGAGCGCAACCGGGTCACCGGCATCATCGAGCGCAAGATCATCGAGCACCGCGCCGAGAAGGTGAACCCCCGGATCATCGTCGAGAGGCACGGCAAGGAGGTCGCCTCCTACCCGCTGCCCATCGACACCACCCTCCTGGTGGACAACGACCAGGACGTGGTCCCGGGCGACGTGCTGGCCAAGATCCCGCAGGAGATCACCAAGACCAAGGACATCACCGGCGGCCTGCCCAGGGTCTCGGAGCTCTTCGAGGCCCGCAAGCCGAAGACCGGCGCCATCATCTCGGAGATCGAGGGCACGGTCTCGCTGGAGACGACCCAGAAGGGCGCGAGCAAGATCACCGTCCGCAACGAGGAGACGGAGATCTCCAAGGACTACCTGATCCCTCAGGGCAAGCATCTCGTGGTCTATGAGGGCGACCCGGTCGGCGTGGGCGAGCCGCTCACCGACGGCGCCATCAACCCCCACGACATCCTGCACATCAAGGGCGTCAAGGAAGTCCAGGAGTACCTGCTCAACGCCATCCAGGAGGTCTACCGCCTCCAGGGCGTGGGCATCTCGGACAGGCACATCGAGTGCATCGTCCGCCAGATGCTGCAGAACGTCAAGATCATCGATTCCGGAGACACCGGCTTCCTGAAGGGCGAGATCGTCAACCGCTTCGTCTTCCAGCGGGAGAACGCCGAAATCGCCAAGAAGGGCGGCCAGGAGGCCCAGGCGGAGCCGATCCTGCTGGGCATCACGAAGGCGTCGCTCGCCTCCAGCTCGTTCATCTCCGCCGCCAGCTTCCAGGAGACGACGCGCGTCCTGACCGAGGCGGCGACGACGTCGAAGATCGACTACTTGAAAGGCCTGAAGGAGAACGTCATCATCGGCCACATGATCCCGGCCGGGACGGGCCTGCAGGCCCGCCTGCGCGAGATCCAGGCCGAAAAGAAAGAGTAACCAGGAGCCCTATGCCGACGATCAACCAGCTCATCCGAATCGGGCGCAGCCCGCTGAAGAACCGCACGAAGGCCCCCGCGCTGCACTCTTGTCCGCAGCGCCGCGGGGTCTGCACGCGCGTCTACACGACGACGCCGAAGAAGCCGAACTCCGCCCTGCGCAAGGTCGCGCGCGTCAAACTGACCGGCGGGCAGGAGATCACGGGCTACATCCCCGGCGTCGGCCACAACCTGCAGGAGCACTCGATCGTGCTCGTGCGCGGCGGCCGCGTGAAGGACCTCCCCGGCGTGCGCTACCACATCATCCGGGGCGTACTGGACACGGCCGGCGTCGACGGCCGCAAGCAGGGGCGTTCGAAATACGGGGCGAAGCGGCCGAAGGCCGCCGGGACCCCGGCTTAAGGGCGGGAGAGCATCATGCCACGAAAAGGACTCAGACCCAGAGACCGCCGGGGATTCCCCCCGCCGGATCCGATGTACAATTCCGTCCTGGTCGCGCGGTTCATCAACAAGCTGAACTACCAGGGACAGAAGATCTCGGCCGAGAAGGTGTTCTACGGAGCGATGGACAAGCTCAAGGAACGCGGCAACGAGGATCCCCTCAACGTCTTCACCACGGCCATCGAGAACGTCCGTCCGCTCCTGGAGGTCCGCTCCCGGCGCGTCGGCGGCGCGACCTACCAGGTCCCCAGCGAGGTGCGGCCGGTCCGCTCCTACAGCGTCGCGATGCGCTGGATCATCAACGCGGCCCGTGAGAAGAGCGGGCGCACCATGGCCGAGCGCCTCGCCGACGAGCTCGGCGCGGCTCTCAAGAAGGAAGGGATGGCCATGAAGAAGCGCGAGGATACGCACAAGATGGCCGAAGCCAACCGGGCTTTCGCCCATTACCGCTGGTAAATCCCATGGCCCAGGCGCACGCGACGGTGCACAAAGCGAAGACCCCCAAGGAGTTCCCGCTGGAGAAGGTGCGGAACATCGGGATCATCGCCCACATCGACGCGGGCAAGACGACGACGACCGAGCGCATCCTCTACTACACCGGCCGCATCCACAGGCTGGGCGAGGTCCACGAGGGCTCGACGACGACGGACTGGATGCCGCAGGAGCGGGAGCGGGGCATCACCATCACCGCCGCCGCGACCTACTGCGCCTGGAAGGACTGCCAGATCAACATCATCGACACGCCTGGGCACGTGGACTTCACCGCCGAGGTCGAGCGCTCCCTGCGCGTCCTCGACGGCGCGGTGGTCGTCTTCGACGGGGTCCAGGGCGTCGAGCCCCAGTCCGAGACCGTCTGGCGCCAGGCCGACAAGTACGAGGTGCCGCGCATCGCCTACATCAACAAGATGGACAGGCTCGGCGCGGACTTCTTTATGTCCTTCCATTCCCTGGGCGAGAAGCTCGGCGCCAATGCGGCCGCGGTCCAGCTCCCCATCGGGGCCGAGGACAAGTTCGAGGGGATGATCGACCTCGTCGAGATGAAGGAGTACGTCTGGCTCGGCGAGGAGCTGGGCGCCACCTTCGAAGTGCGCGACATCCGCCCGGAGCTCTTGGAGCAGGCGAACGAGTGGCGCGAGAAGATGATCGAGAAGATCGTCGAGTACGACGAAGGGCTCATGGACCGCTACGTCCACAATAAGCGCCACTTCGACCCCGCGGAGCTGCGGGCTGCCATGCGCAAGGGCGTCATCCTGGGCAAGGTCTTCCCCGTGCTCTGCGGCTCTTCCTATAAGAACAAGGGCGTCCAGCCGATGCTCGACGCCGTCATGCACTACCTTCCGAGTCCCCTCGACCGGCCCTCGGTCACCGGCACCGACCCCGAGACGGGGGAGCCCGTGGTGCGCAACGCCGACGACGAGGAGCCGCTCACGGCGTTCTTCTTCAAGATCCAGGCCGACCCCTTCGTCGGGAAGCTCGCCTTCTTCCGCCTGTACTCCGGGAAGCTGCATGTCGGCGATACGGTCTACTTCCCGAAGAAGAAAGCCAGCGAGCGCATCGGGCGCCTCCTGCGCATGCACGCCAACAAGCGCGAGGAGATCCAGTCGGTCTCCGCCGGCGAGATCGCGGCCACGGTGGCCATGAAGAACTCGGGCGTCGGCGTGACCTTCTGCCGGGCCGAACACCCCATCCTGCTCGAGCAGATCACCTTTCCGGAGCCCGTCATCTCGGTCGCCATCGAGCCCAAGACCAAGGCCGACGAGGAGAAGATGGCCAACGCCCTCCAGCGGCTGTCGGAGGAGGACCAGACCTTCCGGGTCAAGACGGACGAGGAGACCGCCCAGACCATCATCTCGGGGATGGGCGAGCTGCACCTCGACATCATCGTGGACCGCATGCGGCGGGAGTTCAACGTCCAGGCCAACGTCGGCCAGCAGCAGGTCGCCTTCAAGGAGACCATCCGCAAGAAGGTGGAGCAGGAAGGGAAGTACATCCGCCAGACCGGCGGGCGCGGCCAGTACGGCCACTGCTGGCTGCGCATCGAGCCCCACAAGAACAAGGGCTACGAGTTCGTCGACGGGATCAAGCAGGGCTCCATCCCGAGGGAGTTCATCGCCCCCATCGAGCGGGGCGTCCGGGAGGCGCTCGAAGAGGGAGCCCTCGCGGGGTTCCCCATCGTGGACATCAAGGTCACCGTGTTCGACGGCTCCTACCACGAGGTGGACTCCAACGAGATGGCCTTCCGCATCGCGGCGGCCCAGGCCCTGCGCGCCGGCTGCCAGAAGGCCCATCCCGTGCTCCTCGAGCCGATCATGAGGCTCGAGGTCACGATGCCCGAGCAGTACATGGGCGACGTCATCGCCGACTTGAGCGCCCGCCGCGCCAAGATCGCCGAGATGGGCGTGCGCGGGAACGTCAAGTTCGTGCGCGGCGCCGTCCCCCTGTCCACCATGTTCGGCTACGCGACGGCCGTGCGCTCCATCTCCCAGGGGCGCGCCGCCTTCTCGATGGAGCCGAGCCACTATGAGCAGGTCCCCGCGAACGTCCAGAAAGCCATCGTGGAGAAGCGCGGGATGAAGAAGACCGAGGAGAACTGATAAAATGGCCAAGTCGAAATTCGAACG
>DMEZ01000067.1:0-733 GCA_003450735.1 Elusimicrobiota bacterium
TCTTGTATTGGACAAGACTGGCCCTCGAAATTTCCGACCGAAATAGGCTAAAATAGCCCGCTCGGAAAAAAGACAGCGGAAATCGCGATAAAAGAGGTCTTTGGAACATGCTCCCACTCGTCATCCTGATCAGCATCCTGTCCTTGGCCTTCGCCGGCTGGCTGGCCCACGATGTCCTGCGTCGCGATGTCGGCACCCCCGAGATGCGCAAGATCTCGGACGCCATCAAGGCCGGCGCCGAGGCGTTCCTGCGCCGCATGAACACGACGATCGCGGTGCTCGCCATCCTGCTCGCCGTGGTCATGTTCGGCGTCTACGCCGGCGTGCAGGGCAACATGCAGACGGCCTTCCACACCTCCCTGGCCTTCCTGCTCGGGGCGCTCTGCTCGGGGCTGGCGGGCTACATCGGGATGTTCATCTCGATCCGCTCCAACATCCGCGCCGCCTCCGCCGCCCGCACCAGCCTCAACGACGCGCTCCAGACCGCCCTGCGGGGCGGGGCGGTCAGCGGTTTGACCGTGGTCTCGATGAGCCTGCTCGGCGTGGGCGGGCTCTTCTTCATCATGGGCGGCAACACCGGCAATCCCGACATCATCAAGCTGGTGCCCCTCAAGATCGTGGGCTTCGGCTTCGGCGCGAGCTTCGTGGCGCTCTTCGCGCAGCTGGGCGGGGGCATCTACACGAAGGCGGCCGACGTGGGCGCCGACCTCGTGGGCAAGGTCGAGGCCGGCAT
>DMEZ01000067.1:916-7080 GCA_003450735.1 Elusimicrobiota bacterium
TTCGAGTCCACCGCCGCCGAGAACATCGGGGCGATGATCCTCGGCACAGCGCTCTTCCCGGTCTTCGGGGTGAAGGGCATCCTCTTCCCGCTGGTGGCGCGCGCCTTCGGCCTCATCGCGGCCATCATCGGCGTCATGACCGTCTCCGTCAAGGAGAACGAGGAAGATCCGATGACCGGCCTCAACCGCGGCTACAACGTGACGACGCTCTTCGCCATCATCGGCTTCTACGTCGCGGTCCGCTGGCTGCTCCAGAACAACCTGTGGCTCTTCGGGGCGGGCGTCATCGGCATCGTCCTGAGCTACGCCTTCGTGCTCATCACGCAGTACTACACCGAGTACAAGTACCGCCCGGTCAGGGAGATCGCCGAGGCCTCGCAGACGGGCCCGGCGACCACCATCATCTCCGGCCTGGCGGTCGCGATGGAGTGCACGGCCCTGCCGGTTTTGGCCACCTCCGCGGCCCTGCTGGGGGCGTACTACTTCGGCATCTACGCCCTCGCGGGCGAGCCGGGCATCTCCCGAAACGCGGCGGGCCTCTACGGCACGGCCATCGCGACGATGGGCATGCTCTCCACCTGCGCCTACATCCTGGCGATGGACACCTTCGGGCCCATCACGGACAACGCGGGCGGCATCGTGGAGATGAGCCGCCAGCCCGAGGACATCCGCAAGCGCACCGACCGGCTCGACGCCGTGGGCAACACCACGAAGGCCCTGACCAAGGGCTACGCCATCGGCTCCGCGGCTCTCGCCGCCTTCCTGCTCTTCTCCGCGTACCTCGACGAAGTGAGCTTGATCACCGGCCGCGCCTTCCACAGCGTGGACATCGCGAAGATGGAGGTCTTCGTGGGCGGCCTGCTCGGCGCCATGCTGGTCTTCCTCTTCAGCGCGCTGGCCATCCGGGCCGTGGGGAAAGCGGCCTACTATGTGATCAACGACGTGCGGGCCCAGTTCAAGGAGAAGCCGGGCATCATGAAGGGCACGGAAGAGCCGGACTACGGCCGCTGCGTGGACATCGTGACGACCGGCGCCTTGAAAGAGATGGTGCTCCCCGGCCTGCTGGCCGTGGGCATGCCCATCGCGGTCGGGGTGACCTTCAAGATCGCCTTCGGCGCCGGCGCCGAGGCGGTCGCGGCCCTGCTCATGGTCGGCACCATCGCGGGCATCCTCATGGCGACGCTCATGAACAACGGCGGCGGCGCGTGGGACAACGCGAAGAAGTACATCGAGCTCGGCAACCTGGGCGGGAAAGGTTCCCCCACCCACAAGGCCGCGGTCGTGGGCGACACGGTGGGCGACCCCTTGAAGGACACTGCGGGGCCGTCCCTGCACGTGCTCATCAAGCTGCTCTCGACGGTGACGCTGGTGCTCGCGCCGCTGTTCATCTAGGACGGCGGGCGGGAAAGAGGCCGGGGGGCGAAAGCCCCCCGGTTCTTTATGTCAGGGACGACGATAGGCGTCCTGATGAACTCCCATCCGACGGATCAGGATCCCCCCTCGAATCCATTGGAACGTGAGGCGGTAGCCCCGGTCGATGCGGAGCGACCAGATTCCCCTGACGGTGTCGATCTTCTCGACGTGCAGAGACGGATGTCTGGGGTCCTTCTGGAATAGAAGGAACGCCTTATCGGCTTTTCTTCGGGCCGCCTCCGGCAGGGACAGGTAGTCCTCCTTGGCGGAGGGCAGCCATTCGAAGATCATGCATTCAGCTGACGGATCAGCTCGCTCGCCGAGCCCGCCCGGCGGGCTTTGCCCGCGCGGAGCTCCTTGTCCGCCTGCGCCTCTTTCCGGGGCCAGGCCCCTCTCCAGAACCAGCCGCCGCGCTTCTTGTGGGCGGCCTCGAGCTTCTTGACCGCGCGCTTGAGAAGGCCGCCGCTTCGCAGTTCCTCCAGGAGCTCCAGGATCTGCAAAAACTCGTCGTCGGGGATGACGGCCAGGGCGGGCTTGTTGTGCAGCATCACCCGGTAGGGCTGGGTCGGGCTGCGGAGGATGGAATCCAGGCGCTGGCGGAACTCGCGCGCTCCCATCGTCTCGACGTCGCGGAGGTAGCTCATCGCGTTCATGGGGTCTCCTAGAGTTGAATAACTATTCAACAATAGTTTAACAGTAATCGCGCTCCTGTCAAGACCCGCGTGCCAGTTTTCCATACCCACAAGTACGTATGTGGGCCCGAAAAAGTTCCCTTTACTTCAGCAGCCAGGGGATGGGCGTCTCGGCTTCGGGGGCGTACGTCCAATGCTCCGGGTGCTTGGCCCGGTCGATGGAAGCGAGCCGCTCGACGTCCGGCCAGTCGAGCTGCTTCACGGCGGGAGCCGCCTCCCGCTTCGCCGGGGCCGGCGGCTCCGCCGGCGCGGCCGCGCTCAACGCGGCGATGCGGCGTCCCAACGCCGCCCACTCCGCCTCCAATCCCAGCGCATAGGGGTGGCTCGAGACGGCGGCCATGCGGGCCGTGTACTCCCGGCCCTCCGGCTCGGCGTCGAACCAGCGCAGGCACTCCTTCATATGAGGCTCGGCCTTGTCGAGCAGGGCTCGCTGGCTGGGGATCATCGTGCTCTTCCAGACCTCCACCGACTCGCGCAGATCCCTCACCGAGCGCGGGTCGAGCCCGTGGAATCGCTCGAGGTGGTCTAACTGCCATTTCCAGACCGCCATGTCCCTGCCGCGGACGGCGAGCGAGCGCCGGCGCCGGGCCAGTTCACCCTGGCGCGCCATCACGGCGCCCCGGGGGTCGGCGGCCTCGCTGCGGCTGAGCTCGAGCCGGTCCGGGGACTGCGTGAAGAGGCGCTCGGCGTAGTAGGCCCGGGGGCTCTCCGTGAGCGCATCGATGAGGACGTCCGGGTTGGTCGGGGCCTTCAGCTCCAGCGCGATGAGGTGTCCCGCGGCCAGGGAGAAGCCCTCGTTCTCCATGAGCAGGCCGATGTCCGCGCCGGCTTTCTTGGACTCGGGGAAGATCAGGGCATGGCCGTAGAGCTCGTGGGCCAGCGTCTCGATGAAGGCGTGGGAGGAGACCTTCAGGCTCTCGTCGATGCGCACGCTCATGCCCTCCGGAGCGGTCGAAACATGGCCGAAGGTCTTGTCTCCAGGCACGGCGGCGCTGCCCGGCAGGACGGCGAAGGCCACAACCGCCGGCCCCAGACGGCGCCGGCGCGCCTCCAGGCGCTTGGCGGTCGGCGAGCCCTGGAGGCGGACCAGGGCCCGGTCCAGGAGCTCGCGCTCCCGAGGACTGCCGTGGTCGTCGATGAGAAGCCCCGGCACCGACGAAGGCGCGACCTTGGCCGAGGCGGGAACGGCGAGAAGAACGGCTAATCCGAGGGCCCTTATGTGAACACTTCCAGGTGGGTGTGCAGGCCGGCGCGCTGCGCTCCGCGCATCGCCGCGGCGTGCAGGGCTTCCCCCTCCGCCGTCCGGCCCTGGGCGTAGAGAGCCTGCCCCAAGGCCAGCTGCGACAGCAGGACGCCGCGCGTCTCGCCTCCGCGGGCGAACATCGCCAGGGCCTTCTTGAGCAGGGCCTCCGCCTCGGGGAGTTTCCCCGAATGCAGGCGGATCTTCCCCCTCCCCCAGACCACGTACGCCAGGTCCACCTCGTCGCCAAGCGAGGAATAGAGCTTCTCGGAGCGCTGGTAGAAGGCGTCGGCCTCCTTGAGTCGCCCCAACTGCCGCAGGGCGTTGGCCGTCCCGCAGAGCGCGTAGGCCTTGCCGAAGACGTCGTCGGTGGAGGCGAACATCCGGCCGGCCTCGCGGTAATGGCGCAGCGAGGCTTCCAACTCGCCCTTGATGCGCGAGACCCCCGCCAGGCCGAAGAGGGCGTAGCCCGCTCCCGACTTGTCGCCGGCGCGGCGGAAGAACTCCAGCGAGCGCTCGAAGCTCGCGGAGGACTCCTCCAGCCAGCCCATCAGCCGCTCGGCCCCGCCGATGGCCCAGAGCAGGAAGCCCACCTCGGCCCAGTCCGCGCTCGCGACGGCCTGCGCCAGCATCGGCCGCAGGACGCGCAGGCTCTTCTCGTGGAGGCCCTCGGCCCGGTCCACCATCGCCTTCTCCAGGCGCAGGCGATGTCCGAAGGCCTTCGGCATGGCGGCCTTCAGCCGCGTACGGGCCTCGGCCGTCCGGCCCAAACTGCGCAGGACCGCGGCCGAGGACAGCGAGGCTTCGGCGAGGAGGACGGGGTCGTCCTTCGCCTTCAGGGCTTTCGAGAAGAGGGTCTCGGCCTTCGCGAGGTAGCCCATCGCGCGGAGGGCCTCGCCTTCCAGATAGTCCCGCTCGGCCCGCACGAAGGCCGGGAGGGCCTTCGGCGGAGGCAAAAGCCTCAGGGCGCGGGGGGCGTCGTCTTCCAGCGCCGTCCGTGCGGCTTCCAGGCGATCCAGGGCGTCAGGCTTGGGCATGTTGGCATCCTTTGCGAAGAGGGCATCCCGCGCAGAGCGGGTCGGTCTTGCGGCAATGGCGCTTGGCCAGCTCGACAAGGAGCGCGTGCATCTCCTGATAGACGCGGAGCGAGGCGGAAAGTCCCTCCTCGAAGAAGGCCCGCACCTCGTCGTACTTCATGGAGGGCTTGAGCCACCCGACCCGTTCCCCGATGCGGCGGGTGTAGGCGTCCACGACGAAAATGGACCGGCCGGCGGCGTAGAGGAGCATGGAGTCGGCCGTCTCGGGGCCGACGCCCTTGACGGAGAGCAGTTTTTCGCGCGAAACCGTCCTGAGCCAGTCCAGGGAGTACGCCCGGAGGAAGGCCTTCAGCTTCTTGGCCTTCTGGACGAAGAAGCCGGAGGAGCGGATGAGGGCCTCCAGGCGCCGCGAGGGCATCCGGCGGATGCGGCCGGCGTCGAGGGCCTTCGCCCGGTGAAGGCTTTCGAGGGCCTTCTCGACGTTCGTCCAGGCCGTGTTCTGGGTGAGGATGGCCCCGAGGCAGACCTCCAGGGCGGCCTTCTCTCCCAAGGTCTGGAAGCGGCCCGGGTGATAGCGTGGGCGCAGTGCGCCGGGGGGCGTGAGGGGCCACCAGCCCTGGGGGCCGAAGCGGGAGAGCAGGCGACGGTACGCGGCCGCGGGAGTCAACTCGGCAGGGCTTTCTCGATCTTCTTGAGGAGCCGGTCGCTGTCGAAGGGCTTGGTCAGATAGTCGTGCGCGCCGCAGGAGAAGGCCTTCTCGACCTCCCCCATCTGCCCGACCTGGGTGACCATGATGATGTGGACGCCCTTCGTCTTCTCCTCGGTCCGCAGGGCCCGGCAGACCTCGTAGCCGTCCATCTTCGGCAAGCGGACGTCGAGCAAGACCACGTCGGGCCGAAGCTTCCTAGCCGCCTCCACGCCCGCCTCGCCGTCGGCGGCGTGGTGCGGCTCGAAGCCGTTCTTCTTGAGCAGCGCTATCATGATGTCGGCGAGGGCGAAGTCATCTTCGATGATGAGGACCTTGCGGCTCATAGCGGCCTCTCGGGGAGCCGGATCTCGATGCGCGTGCGGCCGGCGGAGTCGGCTTCGATCGTCATCCTGCCCCCGTGCAGTCCGACGAGGCGGCAGGCGATCCCCAGCCCCAGGCCGGTGCTCGCGAGGACCTGGGACTTGGGGTTGTGGACGGCGTGGTAGAGGTCGAGGGCCTGGCGCAGGGTCTCGGCCGGCACCGCCGGGCCTTCATAGTCGACGGCGAGGCAGACGAAGCCGCCGGACGAGCGCCCGACCAGGCGGATGGGGCCCTTCGTTCGGAACTTGCGGGCGTGCTGGAGCGAGGCGGCGAGCACCCGCTGGAGGCGGTCGGCGTCCGCCTGCAGTTCGGGAAGGGCGTCGAGCCCTTCGACTTCGACCTGGGTGCCCGCGCGCTTGATGCCTTCCCGCATCGACGAGAGGCACTTCTCGGCGAGAGCGGCCAGGCGGACCGGCTCCGGGGTCAGCTGGAGGTCGCGGTGGAACTCCAGGTGGACGAGGTCGCGCAGGTCGCCGACCAGGGCCTCCAGACGGCTGATCTGCTCGCAGATCATCTGGATCCAGGTCTTGGTCTCCTCCGGCACGTCGCCGAAGACGCCGTTGAGGAGGTTGAGGGCCGTCATGTTCATCGTCGTCACCGGGGTGATGAACTCGTGGGCGACGAAGGACAGGAACCGGGCGCGCTGCTGCTCGGTCCGGCGCGCGCGCCAGGTCGCCGCGGCCCAGCCGGCGGCGAAGGCGGCCAGGACGAGG
>DMEZ01000067.1:7247-8529 GCA_003450735.1 Elusimicrobiota bacterium
GGGAACACCGGCCTGGAGGTCCTGCGGTGGGCGTCGGCGGCGAGCGGGTAGCTTCGGCTGATGCGCCTCATCTCCCGCAGTTCGGAGGCCCGCAGTTTCCGGACGACCCTGGCCGGGGAGCCGAGGACGAGGCTTCGGGGCGGGATGCGGGTCCCTTTGAGCACCAGCGCCCCGGCGCCGACAAGGGACTCCCGCCCGACCGTGGTCTCCAGGACGATGGCTCCCATCCCGATCAGGCAGCCGTCCCCGATGCGGCAGCCGTGCAGAACCACCCGGTGCCCCACGGTCACGCGCCTGCCGAGCACCGAGGGGTCGCCGTGTCCCGTGTGGATGAGGGTGCCGTCCTGGACGTTGGTGCCCTCGCCGACCACGATGGGCTCGATGTCGCCGCGCAGGACGCAGCCGGGCCAGACCGAGGAGCGCGGGCCGAGGACGACGCGGCCGATGACCTCGGCCGAGTCGTGGACGAAGGCGGTCGGATGGACGCGGGGGGTATGGCGGAGGAAGGTGCGTATCACAAAGCGTTTGCCGTCTCCGTCGAGGTTTTATAGCATTCCCTTCCGCCCCCGTCAATCGCGGGACCCCCATGGACGAATCCTCGGATTTCCTGGTCATCGGCAGCGGGATCGCCGGCCTCTCGGCGGCCCTGAAGCTCTCGTCCTTGGGCACGGTCTGCGTCGTCACGAAGAAGGAGGCCGAGGAGTCCAACACCCAGTACGCCCAGGGCGGCATCGCCGCGGTCGTAGCCAAGGACGACTCCCCCGAGAGCCACGTGGCCGACACCCTCACGGCGGGCGCGGGCCTCTGCCGGGAGGACATCGTGCGCGGGGTCGTTTCGGAGGGCCCCGCGCGCGTGCGCGAGCTGACCGAGATCGGGGTGCGCTTCAGCGAGAAGGAGGGCCGCTTCGACCTGGGGCTCGAGGGCGGGCACTCCCGCCGCCGCGTCCTCCATGCGGGCGACATGACCGGCAAGGAGATCGAACGCGCGCTGGTCGCGGCCTGCCGGAGCGTCCCCCGCATCCGCCTCCTCGAGCATCACGCGGCCGTGGACCTTCTGCTCAGCGAGGACCCGGCCCAGACCCCGCTCGGGCGCAACCGCTGCTGGGGCGCCTACGTGCTCGACGAGAAGAGCGGGGCCGTGGGCTCCTTCCGCGCGAAGGCCGTCGTGCTCGCCAGCGGCGGGGCGGGACGCGTCTATCTCTACACCTCCAACCCGGACGTCGCCACGGGCGACGGCATGGCGATGGCCTATCGGGCCGGGGCGGCGCTGGCCAACCTCGAG
>DMEZ01000067.1:8583-41882 GCA_003450735.1 Elusimicrobiota bacterium
GGCGCTGGCCAACCTCGAGTTCGTGCAGTTCCACCCGACCTGCCTCTACAGCCCCGCCTCCAAGGACGAGCTCGGCCGCCGCTTCCTGCTCTCCGAAGCCCTGCGCGGGGAGGGCGGAGTCCTCGTCCGCAAGGACGGGACGCGCCTCATGGAGGGGGTCCACCCGCTCAAGGACCTCGCCCCGAGGGACATCGTGGCGCGGGCCATCGACGCCGAGCTCAAGAGGACCGGCGACGAGTGCGCCTACCTCGACATGAGGGCCAGGCCCCGCGAGTTCCTCGAGAAGCGCTTCCCGAACATCTGCCGCCACTGCCGCACCATCGGCGTCGACCCGGCCGCGGAGCCCATCCCCGTCGTGCCGGCGACCCACTTCTTCTGCGGGGGTGTCCAGACCGACGAGGGCGGCGCGACCGGCCTGCCCGGCCTCTACGCCATCGGGGAGTGCGCCCACACGGGGCTCCACGGGGCCAACCGCCTGGCCTCGAACTCCCTGCTCGAGGGGGCGGTCTTCGCCGAGCGCGCCTTCCGGCGCCTCTCAGCGGACGCCTCCCTCTCGTCCGTGACTTTGCCGGCCGCCGATCCCTGGAAGCCGGCGAAGTCGGCGCCGGGGCAGGAGGCCGTCTTCATCCGGCAGGACTGGGACGAGGTGCGGCGCCTCGTGTGGAACTTCGTCGGGATCGTCCGGACCGACCGCCGGCTCTCGAGCGCCATGGAGCGCATCCGCATCATCCGACGCGAGGTGATGGAGGTCTACCGCGGCTACCCGGTGACCCGGGACCTCCTCGAACTGCGCAACGTGACCCTGCTCGCGGAGCTCCTCATCGCCTCGGCCGCCGCCCGCAAGGAGAGCCGCGGCCTGCACTACAACCTCGACCACCCCCAGCCGCTCGAAGGCGAGAAGAAGGACACGGTGCTCCGGCGCTATGGATAGCCCGTCCATCCGCATCGTCGGCGCGCGCCAGCACAACCTCAAGGACATCCGGCTCGAGATCCCCCGGGGGAAGATGACGGTCGTCACCGGCCTCTCCGGCTCCGGCAAGTCGAGCCTCGCCTTCGACACGCTCTACGCCGAGGGCCAGCGGCGCTACGTGGAGAGTCTTTCCGCCTACGCGCGGCAGTTCCTCGAGCTGATGGACAAGCCCGACGTGGACCTCATCGAGGGGCTCTCGCCGGCGGTGTCCATCGAGCAGAGGAACCCCTCGCGCAACCCGCGCTCGACCGTGGCCACGGTCACGGAGATCTACGACTACTTCCGCCTGCTCTACGCCCGGGTCGGGATCCCCCACTGCCCCGACTGCGGACGGCGCATCCACCCCCAGTCGGCCTCCTCCATCGTGCTGGAGGTCTTGCGCTCCTACGGCGGGAAGTCCGTCTCGGTGTTCTCCCCGCTCGTGCGCGGCCGGCAGGGCACCTACGAGGAGCTGTTCACGCGCCTGCGCCGCTCGGGCTACGCCCGCGTCCGGGTGGACGGGAAGCTCTGCGAACTCGACGAGCCTCCCAAGCTCAAGCGCTACGACAAGCACACGCTCTCCCTCCTCGTCGACAAGCTGAAGGTGGATCCCGCGGACCGCGAGCGCTTGACCGATTCCGTGGAGATCGCCCTCAAGGAATCCAAGGGCTTGGTCGAGATCGAACCCGCCGAGGGCGGCTCCCGGCTCTTCTCCGAGCACCACGCCTGCGCCCACTGCGGGGTGAGCCTCCCGGAGCTCGAGCCGCGGCTCTTCTCCTTCAATTCCCCCTACGGCGCCTGCCCCGAGTGCGACGGGCTCGGCGCCAAGACCGTCGTGGACATGGGGCTCGTCGTGCCCGACCCGGCGCTCTCGGTGGGCGAGGGCGCCATCACGGCCTGGTCGGACCCGGTCACGACGCGCACCCACCGCTGGAAGCGCTCCTGGTCGGGTTATTACGACCAGATCCTCGAGCAGGTCTGCTCCCAGAAGGGCATCCCGACCGACCGGCCCTTCCAGGAGCTCTCGAAGGAGCACAAGGACATCCTCCTCTACGGCGGGGGCACCTACAAGGCCCCCTGGGCCAGCAAGCCTTCGGACTTCGAGGGCGTGGTGCGCAACCTCGAGCGGCGCCTCTCGGAGTCGGAGTCCGACTTCGTCAAGGAGGCCATCCGCGAGCGCTTCATGCGCGAGATCCGCTGCCCGGTCTGCAAGGGCGCGCGCCTCCGCAAGGAGGCCTGGCACGTGAAGGTGGGCGGCCTCTCCATCGTCGAGCTGACAATGCTCTCGGTCGCGAAGGCGCAGGCGTTCTTCACCGCCCTGGAGCTCTCGCCCAAGGAGCGGATCATCGGCCGCCAGATCCTCAAGGAGATCCTCTCGCGGCTCGAGTTCCTGCGCAACGTCGGCCTGGACTACCTCACCCTCGACCGCCGCTCCGAGACCCTGGCCGGCGGGGAGGCCCAGCGCATCCACCTCGCCACCCAGATCGGCTCGGGCTTGACCGGGGTGCTCTACGTGCTCGACGAGCCCTCCATCGGGCTGCACCCGCGCGACAACACGCGCCTGCTCTCCACGCTCGCGCGCCTGCGCGACCTGGGCAACACCCTCGTCGTCGTCGAGCACGACGCCGAGACCATCCGCCAGGCCGACTGGATCGTGGACCTCGGCCCGGGGGCGGGCGTGCACGGCGGACGGGTGGTCGCCGAGGGGCCTCTCGAGACCGTGCTCAAGTCCAAGACCTCGCTGACGGCCAAGTACCTCAACGGGGAGCTCTCCATCCGGGGCCCCGAGAAGCGCCGGCCGGCCGACGGGAAGGCTCTCAAGGTGCTCGGGGCCGGGCAGTTCAACCTCAAGAGCCTCGACGTCGCCATCCCCCTGGGCACCTTCACCTGCGTCACCGGCGTCTCCGGCTCGGGCAAGTCCACCCTGGTGCACGAGGTCCTCTACAAGGCCCTCGCGAAGAAGCTCTACGGGTCGAAGGAGGAGCCGGGCGTCCACAAAGGCCTCTCGGGCGTGGAGCACATCGACAAGGTCATCGTCGTGGACCAGTCCCCCATCGGGCGCACGCCGCGCTCGAATCCCGCCACCTACACCGGCTTCTTCACGGCCATCCGCGAGCTCTTCGCCCAGACCCCCGACGCGCGCAAGCGGGGCTACGGCCCCGGGCGCTTCTCCTTCAACGTGAAGGGCGGGCGCTGCGAGGAGTGCCATGGGGACGGGACGCTGCGCATCCAGATGCAGTTCCTGCCGGACGTGTTCGTGAAGTGCGACGAGTGCCAGGGGCGCCGCTTCAACGAGGAGACCCTGCAGGTGCGCTTCAAGGGCCGCAGCATCGCGGACGTTCTGAAGATGACCGCCGAGGAGGGCCTCGAGTTCTTCTCGGCCATCCCCTCCATCCAGCGCGGCCTGAGGAGCCTCTGCGACGTGGGGCTCACCTACGTCCAGATCGGGCAGTCGGCGACGACGCTCTCGGGCGGCGAGGCCCAGCGGGTCAAGCTGGCCTCCGAGCTCGGGCGCCGGTCGACAGGCCGGACGCTCTACATCCTCGACGAGCCGACCACCGGCCTGCACTTCCACGACACGGCCAAGCTCCTTGAGGTTCTCCACCGCCTCGTGGACTCCGGGAACACGGTGCTGGTCATCGAGCACAACCTCGACGTGGTCAAGACCGCGGACTGGATCGTGGACCTGGGCCCGGAGGGCGGCGACGGCGGAGGGAAGTTGGTGCTCGCGGGGACGCCCGAGAAGATCGCGGCGTGCGCTGCCTCGCATACGGGCCGCTACCTCAAGCCGCTCTTATCGTAGGGCCGAGGGCAGCAGTCGGACGGCCGGTTCCGCCGGCACGAAGAAGAGGGTGCAGCGCTTCCCCAGCGAGTCCATCCTCCCCCGCAGGGCCCCATAGTCGGAGGAGTGGTCCATCACCTGCATGCGGCGGTCGAGAGCCAGCCATTGGGCGGGGTAGCGCGCCGGGGCGTCCAGGAGAAGGTGGAGCATGGAGCGATTCTACGGGACCGGTGTTTCACTCTTGTTAACGAGAATTGGTAATCTATCCGCATGAAGACTTTCACCCCCGAATTCATCCGCGCCATCCCGAAGACGGACCTCCACCTGCACCTGGACGGCTCCCTGCGCTTGAAGACCCTCATCGAGCTCGCGCGCAAGGCCAAGGTCAAGCTCCCCTCCTACACGGAGGCCGGCCTGCGCAAGCTGGTCTTCAAGGACACCTACAAGGACCTGCCCGAGTACCTGCACGGCTTCATGTACACCTGCTCCGTGCTCCAGGACCTCGACAACCTCTCGCGCGTGTCCGAGGAGCTCGTCGAGGACAACGCGGCCGAGGGGGTGCGCTACATCGAGGTCCGCTTCGCGCCCCAGCTGCACGTCACGCCCGCCACGAGCGTCCGGGACGTGGTGCGCGCGGTCGCCCAGGGCCTCTCCGCCGGCGCCAAGGCCCACAACGCCACCCGGTCCGTGCGCATCGGCAAGGACATCCCCTTCCGGTTCGGCCTCATCCTCTGCGCCATGCGGCGCTTCAAGCGCGGCATGTCCCCCTACTTCGCCGACCTCCTGCGCCTGATGGAGTACGCGCCCAAGGACGATGTCTACGCCGCGGCGTCCCTCGAACTCGTCCGGGCCGGGGTGGAGCTCGCCCGCGAGGGCCTGCCCGTCGTCGGCTTCGACCTCGCGGGCGAGGAGGCGGGCTACCCGCCGGCCGACCACTGGCGGGCCTACAAGTACGCCCACGACCACTTCATCCGCAAGACCGTCCACGCCGGCGAGGCCTACGGCCCCGAGTCCATCTGGCAGGCCATCACCCAGTGCCACGCCAATCGCATCGGGCACGGCACCTTCCTCTTCGCCCACGGCATGATCAAGGACCCGGAGATCAAGGACCGCCAGAAGTACGTCGAGGACCTCGCCAACTACCTCGCCAGCCAGCGCATCGGCATCGAGGTCTGCGTGACCAGCAACCTCCAGACCATCCCCTCCATCCGCTCCATCTCCCAGCACCCCGTGCGCAAGATGATCGAGTACGGCCTCTCGGTGAGCATCTGCACCGACAACCGGCTGGTCTCCAACACCACCGTCTCGAGGGAGCTCCAGCTCGTCGCCGAGAGCGCCCGCGTCACGCGGGAGGAGCTGCGGCGCCTCGTGTTCGCGGGCTTCAAGGGCTGCTTCTTCCCGGGCACCTTCAACGAGCGCCGCAGCTTCGTGGAGGCCGCCGCCGCCCGCTACGACGCCCTTGAGCGGCGGATGCTGCCCTCCGCCGATTAACCGTTGGTCTCCGCCTGAGTCTGCGGCGCTCCCCAGAGCGCCAGCGCCATCTGCTGGAAGGCCTCGAACATCGCCTTGAACATCGCCTGCAGCGCCGCCAGCCAGTCGTTCATGGCCTGTTCGGAGGGCGCGGGCAGCGCCGCCGCGGGCAACTGAGGCTGGGCGCTGAAGATGGGGCCGCCCTCGTTCTGGGCGCCGGCGTCGCCGAAGATGCCCGGATAGGCGGTCATCGTGTCCGGCACGGCCGGGATGCCGAGGGCCTGGCGTTGTAGCATCGTCATGATCAGGTAGGCCTGGCAGCTCGCGGCGTCGGAGCCGGGGCAGGCGGCCGTCCCGGCCCCCACCTCGGGGATGGCGCTCAACAGCGTGGGCTGGGCGGCGGCGCCGCCGCAGGTGTCCAGGCTCCCGACCTTGTCGGCGTAGCCTCCGGCGTTGAAGTAGAAGACGCTCAAGCCGCTGTTGTGGACGTCGCAGGCGAATCTCAGGGAGTGGCCGCCCACTCCGCTGTCGTCGAGCCAGGTGCCGGCGGGGATGCCGTACTGCTTCGAGAGGGCCGCCATCTCCGTGATCTCCCCCGGGGTGTCCTGGTAGACCTCGTTGAGGATGAAATCGGGCCGGGCGCCCTCCCCGAGGGACTTGGCGATGGCCGAGGTCGGGTTCTCCGTCTCGCCGACCAGGATGTCGGAGTTGATCTTCTTGGCCGCGTCCTTCATCTTGTTGAAGCCCTCGGCGGTCTGCAGGCCCCGGACGTTGAGCTCGTCGGCCTCGATCCAGTCGAAGCCCAGCTTCGCGAGCCTCTCCACGTCGCGGACCTGCTCCTCGAGAGTCCAGCTGTCCACGCCCGAGCCGACGGAGAGGCCCAAGGAATGGGCTTTGGAGATCAGGGCGCTCAATTCGGAGTCCGACTCGCGGTTGGAGAGCATGAGGCCGTCCACTCCCGGCGTCGGGTTGTCCAGGAACCGGTTGACGCAGTCGGTGTAGTCGATGTTCTTGCAGCCGCCCTCGATGTCGTTGTCGGAGTGGAAGGTGACGACGTTGGTGGGGAGGGATGCGGCCTGCGCCGTCCCCGCCAGGATCCAGCTCAGCGTCAAGATCTTCAAGTTCATAGCCCCTCCCCTGCGTCTGAGGATAGGATAGCCGGGGAGGCGGCCAAACTCAAAGAAAGTGTTCTTCAGGAGAAAAACGATTATAAAACAAGGAGAAAGCGGCCAAGATTCAGCGGGCTTGAACTTTTCCTGAAGGCCGGAGCTCGCGGGTCAGCTTGTCCAACCAGGCGCCCCGGCGGTGGTCGAAGGTCTTGACCACCACCTTGTCCGGGTAGAGAAATAGGGAATTGCTCCAGAGCCCGTCGTGGTCGGTGGTCTCCTTGTGCTTGGAGTCCAGGTAGCTCCTGCCGTCCATGTCCGGGTTGTGGATATTCCAGACCCGTCCGTCGTAGAGGTTGACCGCGTGCTTGAAGCGCGCGTTGCTCGGCGCGACGTGGGTGTGCCCCGAGGCCCAGAGGAAGACCTGCGGGTGCTTTTTGAGGAGGGCCCGCAGGGTCTCGGCCGGCTGGGCCACGAAGCTGTCCTTCTCGGCGGCCGCGTTGCGGCTCCTGAGCGTCCCCTTGAGCGGGGCGTGGAAGAAGACCATGGCCGGGGCGTCCTTCTCGCGCGAGAGCTCCGCCTCCATCCAGGCCAGGGTGCCCGAGGAGATGGCCGCCAGATAGGGCGACTCCAGGTCGTCGTTCGGGACGAAGAGGGCCAGGTAAGGCCCGAGCTTCCGGCTGTAGCGGGCGTCCGGCAGGTTGAAGGTCTCCTGGAAGCGCTCGAGCAGGGCCGCGCGCTCGGCGGGGCCGGCCTTCTCCTTCTTTCCGTCGGGCAGGCGGCGGTAGACGATGTCGTGGTTGCCCGGGATGGGGTAGAGCGGCTTCTTCAGGCGGGAGAAGAACTCCTTGGCCGCCGTGTACTCCTCGGGGGAACCGACGTCGTTGCAGAGGTCCCCGAGCACGGCCACGCCTTCGACGTCCTCCCAGGCGTTGATGTCCTCGAGGGCCTTGCGCTTGAGTTCGAGGTTGCGGCCCGGCAGGTGCGGGTCGGCCAGGACGACGAGCCGTTCGGCGTCCTGGCCCCAGCAGGGCAGGGCGAGGAGGAGCAGCAGCGCCCGCATGCTACCGGTAGTAGCGGTCCGGGTTGTAGATGAAGTAGAAGTCGAAGGGGTCCAGCCGCGGCAAGTTCACGTAGCGGTGGCCCTTCTCGTCGGATTTCTCCTCCATCCAGAACATCGGCTTCTGGGGTTTGGGCTGGAGGTCGGGGTTCTTGGTGAACCCGGTCTCGTCGATCTCGTGGACGACGCTCGAGGCCCACTTGTACTCCACGGCCTTGTCGCCGAACTCCTCCCAATCGCCGTCCGAGTTCTTCTCGTACATCTTCTTGCGGAACGCCTCGATGGAGATCCCCATCTTCTTGGCCACGGGCACGTGCAGGCGCCGCTCCCACTCCTGGGCCAGCTCGAGCTGCTCCTTGAGCTGGGTCATGTTGCCCCAGTTGACGGTGGACATCTGGTGGTGCAGCACGATGGCGTTCGGGTAGACGTAGGACTGGTCGGCCAGCGTCGTGATGACGGCGGCCATGCTGGCGGCGAAGGACTTGACCACGACGTGCACCGGGGCCTTGCTCGCCTGCATCGCCTTGACGATGCGGTAGCCCTCCATGACCGAGCCGCCGGGGCAGCGGTCGATGACGATGAAGATGGGCTGGGTGCTCGAGATGTTGTTGTAGTAGTGGATGCGCTCGGTGACGAAGTCGGCGACCCCCGTGAAGATGGGGCCATTCAGCGGGATGCGGCGGTCGCTGACGACCAGGCGTCCGCTCTGGAAGGGCTTGTCGACGTAGAGGGGCTCCTTGTTGGCCTCCTTCTTCCACTCCTCCTTCCTGTCGCGCATCTCGAGGTCGCTCTTGAGCTTGGCCATGCGGCTGTCCATGCTGAGCTTCTCGAAGTGGAGCTTGCGCTCCTCGAGCTCGAGGCGCTTGAGCGCCAGCTCGATGTCCCGCTTCTCCTTGTCCGCCGCGAACATCAGCTCGCGCAGACCCTCGGACCGGAGGTCGTTCTCCAGCTTCGTCTTCTCGAGCTGGCGGGAGAGCTCGTCGAGGGCTTTCTTGCCTTTCTCGGCCGAGAGCTTGTTCTCGAGGGTCAGCTTCTGGAACTCGGCGTCCTGCGGTTCGAGCAGGGCCTTGCCCTTCTCGTCGGCCAGGCGGTTCTGGGTCGAGAGCTTCTGGAGCTCCGCCTCGGCCTTGGCGTTGTCCGCCTTGCGGCGCTCGTCCTCGAGGCGGTTCTCGAGGCTCGCCTTGTTGAGGGCGCCCTCCAGCTCGGCGGTCTGGGCTTTCTGCCTCTGCTGGAGGAGCTCGTACTGCGCGCGGAGCTCCTCGCGCTCGTCGGTGATCTTCTGCAGTTTCCGCTTAAGGCGCTGATCCGAGACCTGGTTCTCGCTGGAGATCTTCGTCAGCTCCACCTGCTCCGTGGTGGGCGCCGTCGGTATCGTCGGCAGCGTGGCGGGCGTGCGGAAGGGCTGGTTGGAGGAACTCGACGCCGGACCCGCTGGCTGCGCTTGCGGAGGCTGGGGCGCCGGGGCGGCCGGGCTTCCCTGAAGCTGGGGGGCGAGCGGCTCCGCCGGCCGGGCCATTTTGAGCGCCTCCTTCCAGGCATCATCGGCGAGGGCGGGCGATGCCGCGATGCACAGGACGAGCGAAAGCAGGGTCTTCATGGATGGGCCTCCGAAGACATATCATCCTGAATATGCCCGCGTGCGTCAAGCAGGCGTCAGCGATCCTGGGGGAGCAGGCTGCGGAAGGTGAATCCGGAGAAGCCGGAAGAGCGGAGGGCGGGGCGGCTCTGCCCGGACGGGGCGTCGACGCCGGCCGACGCCTCCCGCAGCTTGTGGAACTGCTTCTGCGTCTCGGGGAGCTTCAGCCAGTTCTTCCAAGCCGCCTCGAAGCGCTCGGCCGAGGGGTAGCGGTACACCAGCCAGAGCGCCTTGTGGAAGTCCTTGCCCTGCCGCAGCTGGGAGCAGAAGTTGAAGAACTGCTGCCGGGAGTGGCGGCGGTACAGGAAGTGGACGACCGAGTAGGCCTGCACGTACCACAGCGCGACGGTGTTCTTGTCCTTCATGTCCCTCGTGGGCGAGAGGGTCAGGAAGGTCTTCAGGGGGATGACGTTGCCGCTCGTGAGGTTGGACATGGACTGGTACCAGTCCGAGTCTTGGGCGTTGTTCGGGTCGGTCTCCTCGAGCATGGCGAGACCTTCGTTGAGCCAGGCCGGCGGCTTCTGATGCTCCTCCCCCCAGTAGCTCTCGAAGAACAGGTGGGTCAGCTCATGCCCCAGGATGTTCAAGAGCTTGTCCTTGGAGGCCTGCTCGTAGGTGCAGACCAGCTTACGGTCGTAGAAGGCGATGCCGTTCGACCAGGACGGCGGATGGAACTCTCCGGACACATAGGAGTTGCGGTTCGAGTAGAGGTAGATCTTGACCCGCTCCTTGGCCATCCAGGGGACGAACATCGAGAGGTCGAGCCTCAGCCGGTTGTGGATGCGCTCGAGCTGCAGGGTGAGGCCGGAGGCGCCGAAGGCGGATTGGTGGTAGAGCTGGAAGTGCGGGGAGACCGATTCGCTGAAGCCGGACTGGGCGCCTTGCGCCGGGGCGGCGGCCAAGAGGGCCAGAAGGAGGGCGCTCGGCGGCATACCCCCAGAGTGTAGCACTCGGACTGCGGTCTTGCCAGGGGGGGCTCCCTCATAGAAACCTCCGATAAAATCTGATAAAATCACTCTTTCAGGATGGACACCCTCCGGACGCTCTTCCTGAACCCCCCCTCCTTCGAAGGTTTCGACGGAGGGGCGGGGTCGCGCTACCAGGCGCGCCGGGAAGTCCGCTCCTTCTGGTATCCGACCTGGCTGGCCCAGCCGGCGGCCCTCATCCCCAACAGCAAGCTCATCGACGCCCCCGCCGACGGGCTGTCCTTCGACGATGTCGTCCAGATGTCGAAGGGCTTCGACCTCTGCGTGATGCACACCTCGACGCCCTCCTTCGCCAACGACGCCAAGGTCGCCGCCCGGCTCAAGGAGATCCACCCCCGTATCCGGGTCGGCCTGGTGGGCCCCCATGTGGCCGTCCTGCCCGGGGAGTCCCTCGAGCAGGCGCCGGCCGTGGACTTCGTCGCGCGCGAGGAGTTCGACTACCCCCTGCTCGAGATCGCCCAGGGGCGCCCCCTCGCCGAGGTGGACGGCATCTCCTACCGGGACGGGGCGCAGGTCCGCCACAACAAGGACCGCGCTCTCATCGAGGACATGGACGCCCTCCCGGACGTCCTCGACGTCTACAAGCGCGACCTCAAGGTCGAGAACTACTATATCGGGTACCTCAAGCACCCCTACCTGTCCCTCTACACGGGGCGCGGCTGCCCGGCCCGCTGCACCTTCTGCCTCTGGCCCCAGACGGTCAGCGGCCGCACCTACCGCACCCGGTCGGCCGCGAAGGTCCTGGAGGACATGGCCAAGGCCAAGGCCCTTTTCCCGCAGGTCAAGGAGTTCTTCTTCGACGACGACACCTTCACCGCCGACCTCCCCCGCGCGGCCGAGATCGCGAAGGGGCTCGGCCGGCTGAAGCTGACCTGGTCGTGCAACTCCCGGGCGAACGTCCCTTACGACTATCTCAAGGTCTTCAAGGAGAACGGCCTGCGCCTCCTGCTCGTCGGCTACGAATCCGGCGTCCAGCAGATCCTCAACAACGTCCACAAGGGCGTCCGGCTCGACATCGCCCGCCAGTTCACCCGCGACTGCCGCTCCTTAGGCGTCGTCATCCACGGGACGTTCATCCTCGGCCTCCCGGGGGAGACGAAGGAGACCATCCAGGAGACGATTCGCTACGCCTGCGACCTCGACGTGGAGACCATCCAGGTCTCCCTGGCCGCCCCGTATCCCGGCACGGAGCTCTTCAGCCAGGCCCAGAACAACGGCTGGTTCGCCGGCGAAGGGATGGTCAACAAGGACGGGACGCAGAACTGCGTCCTGAGCTACCCGGGCCTGCCCTCCTCGGAGATCACCCGGGGGCTCAACCGGATGTATTCCCGGTTCTATTTCCGCCCGAAGCCCATCGTCCGGATGCTTGCGGCCATGGCCAAGGACCCCGAGGAGCGCCGCCGCCGCCTGCGGGAAGGCGCCGAGTTCCTGCGCTTCCTCTGGGGGCACCAGCCCGTCGAAGCCGCCGGGAAGAAGGCCCGGCCCGAGGAGAAAGCCGGTGCTTGATCCCCTGGGCGCGCTCGCACTCCAGGTGCTCTGCGCGGCGGCCTGCGTGAGCGCCGTCTTCACCATCGGCTTCTCGCTCTTCACGGTCCACGCGGCCGGCCTCTTCTGGCGTCCCGACGGCCGCCGCGACGACGCCCCCGCCGCCGACCCTCTCACGCCCATCACGGTGCTCAAGCCCATCAAGGGCGCCGACCAGGGGATGTACGAGAACCTCTCGAGCTTCCTCTCGCAGGACCACCCCCGCTTCCAGGTGGTGTTCTGCCTCCAGGACCCGCGCGACCCGGCCCTGCCCATCCTGCGCCGCCTGCAGAACGAATTCCCCCGAACCGACCTGCAGATCGTCATCTCGCACAACCGCATCGGCTTCAATCCGAAGGTCAACAACCTCTCCAACGCCCTGCCCCACATCAAGCACGACCTGATCATGATCTCCGACTCGGACGTGCGGGTCGAGCCGGATTTCCTCCGTCGGGCCGCGCTGCCGTTCTCCGACCCGAAGGTCGGCCTGGTCACCGCCTTCTACCAGTCCCGGCACGCCGTCGGCCTCGGGCCCGCGCTCGAGTCGCTGGCGGTCAACGCCTGGTTCCTCCCGCAGGCCGTGGGCGCGGTGGGGATGGGCATGCGCTTCGCCATGGGCGCCGTGATGATGGTGCGCCGCGGGGTCTTCGAGGAGATCGGCGGCTTCCACGCCCTCAGCCTCCACCTCGCGGATGACTATGTCCTCGGAGCCAGCACCCAGGCGCTCGGCCATCGCATCGCGGTCCTCCGTCCGGTGGTGGCCTGCGTGCCGGACGCCTGGACGATCCGGGAGCACTTCGAGCACCTGGTCCGGTGGTCGCGGACCATCTTCGTCTGCCAGCCCACCGGCTATCTCGGCAGCGGCCTGCTGCACGGCTTCAGCCTGATGCTCCTGGCCGCCCTCTTCCACCCGTCCTGGACGATGCTCTCGCTGCTGGCCCTCGTCGCGGGCGTCCGGATGCTGAGCGTGGCCTGGATCCATTGCCGCTACGTGGGGAACCGGGAGATCCTTCGGCACCTTTGGCTGCTGCCGGCCAGCGACCTTCTCCAGGCCGCGGCCTGGCTCGGAGGCTTCCGGTCCCGACAGGTGGTCTGGCGCGGCCAATCCTACGACATCTGCGCGAAGGGGCGGCTGGTGCCCAGCGGCGACAAGCCGGGGACGGTCCCTGCGGCCGTCCTCTGATGAAGCGCCTGCAGGTCATCGTCACCGTCCCGGAGCGCCCCCCCTTGGTGGCGGGGCTTCCCGTGCCGGTGCGCGCGGCGGACGCCTTCCGGGACGGCCTCAAGGCCGACCGGCTCATCTTCTGCGCGCCTTCGAGACGCTTCGTGTCGGAGTGGGGCGAGCGCCTGAGCGGGCTGCCGTGGCTGGTCGCTTCGCGGGAAGGCCGCTCGGTCCAGGACCTCCTGGGCGAGGGAGCCGTCCTGGCGCTCTCTCCGGATGTCCTGCCGGACACGGCGGCGGTGCGAAGGTTCGTCGAGCGGGCCTCCGGCGGCGCTGGCGCTTCTCGGCTGGTGCAGGAGGGACGCGTCCTGGCCGTGTTCTATCCGGACCCCTCCTCGGCCAAGCGGGCCTATCAGCTCGATGCCCTGCTCTCTCCGGACGGGGCGGCCGAGATCGGAGTCGACGGGGATGCCGAGAGCTGGCGCGCCATCCGTTCCCCGGCCGACGCCGAGTCGGAGGAGCGCAGGATCTTCGAGTCCCTGCCCCAATCCACGGACGGCTACATCGCCCGCTTCGACCGCCGCCTCTCCATCGCCCTCTCGAAGCTCCTGCTCCGCACTCCCGTGACCCCCAACCAGATCACCCTGGCCAGCTTGGCTCTCGGCCTCGCCGGGGCCGCCCTGCTCGCCGGCACGTCCTATCCCCGGCAGGTGCTGGGAGCCCTGATGCTCTGGTCGTGCTGCATCCTCGACGGCTGCGACGGGGAGCTGGCGCGGCTGAAGCTGATGTGCTCGCCCTCCGGGGCTCGGTTCGACATGCTCACGGACAACCTCGTGCACCTGGCCATCTTCATCGCGATCCCCGTCCACATCCAGCGGATGCAGCCGGGGGCGGATTTCCTCCGGCCCGGGCTCCTGCTCATGAGCGGCTTCCTCCTCAGCGCGTTCTGGGTCTGGCGGCTCATCCTGGCCCGCCCCGAGGAGAGCCGGGGCCCGAGCGCCGCCGTGTTCGAGCGGATCGCCAGCCGGGACTTCATCTACCTCGTCCTCCTGCTGACGGTCGTGCGGCGGCTCGAGTGGTTCCTCTGGGCCGCGGCGTTCGGCTCGCACCTGTTCTGGCTCTCGCTCGTGGCTCTGGAGTCCTTCCAGTCACGAGCCAGGAAGGCGTGAAAGTCTTCCGTGCCCTGATCCTGGCGGTCGGCGCCGCCACCTTCCTCGTCCTGCTCTGGAAGCTCGACCCGGCCCAGGTCGGCCGGCTCATGCTCAAGGTGGGCGCCCTCGGCTTCCTGCTCATCCTCCTGCAGGAGGTCGTTCCCCACTTCTTCAACGCGCTCGGCTGGCTTTTCGCCATCCCCCGGCGCCACGCCGGGCTCTTCCGCTTCGGGGACCTCTACCAGCACCGCATCCAAGGGGACGGCGTCAACTACCTGACCCCCAGCGCGACCATCGCCGGCGAGTTCACCCGGGCCCTCCTGGTCGACAACGCCGTCCCGGCCGACATCCGCCTGGGCGGGGTCGTCACGGCGAAGTGCACCCAATCCCTGGCCCAGATCGTCTTCACCCTCGCGGGCGTCGCCCTGCTCCTTCCGGGGAGCGTCCCGTCCCTCGCGCGCTACGACGCCCTCCTGCGCTGGGGCCCCGCCGGTCTGCTGGCCGTTCTGGCCGCGGCGTCGGCGGGATTCTGGATGATGGGGTCCCGTCAGGCTTGGAACCTCACGATCGGTCCGTCCAGCTGGCATTGGCTCAAGGCCGTGCCGGGCCAGGTCCTCGGCTTCCACCAGGAGCACCCTCTGCGCTGGTGGGCCTCGACCTTCTTCTTCGTGCTGGGCTACGCCTGGACGGCGGTCGAGGTCTGGATGATCTGCGCCTTCCTCGGACTGCGGCTGGACTGGCGCACGGCGCTGCTCATCGAGGTCCTTTCGAACACGGTGGACATGATCTTCTTCATGGTCCCGGCCAAGGTGGGCACCCAGGAGGCCGGCAAGACCGGCATCTTCCACCTGCTCGGGCTCGGCGCCCAGACGGGCCTGGCTTTGGGGATCGTGCGCCACATCCGCGAAGTGCTCTGGGCGGGTCTGGGCCTCCTGCTCTACACCTGGGAGCTCCGCAGGAACCCCCGGGCGAGCCTGAAGCCCGCCCCGGCGCCGGAACCCGTCCTCTCTTCTAGATAAGCTCGATCGCCCGTTCCCTCAAGACCTGCGCCACGCGCGGGCTCGTCAGCGCTTCGAAGTCGAGGCGGGAGTGGTGCGCCGGCGTGGGCCGGCGTCCGGCCGGAAGGCTGGCGCGGTCCGTGGTCGGATGGAAGTAGATCTCGGTGGTCCCCTCCGGCAGCCGGCTCAGCAGATGCAGAAGGTAGCCTTCCTCCATGAGTCCTGAGCGCAGAAGGCCCCAGGTCCGATCGGGGCAGAGCGCCGGTCTCCCCCCCAGCGCGCCCTCCATCCCGGCGAAGACGAAGGCCTGTCCGAGTTGGGAGGCGAAGGGGCGCGGGTCGTAGGAGAGGGCGGCGGAAAGCTCCCCTCCTGGGAGGCGGACGCGCTTGAACCCGTACTCCCGCGCGAGCCGCAGGAGCATGGGGAACAGGACGGGGTGGACGTGGATGTTGGCGTGGCTGTCCACGTGGGAGGGCGGCAGGCCGAGCGAGAGGAACCGCTCGAACTGGGCCCGCAGTTCGGCCTCCAGGGCGGGCTCCAGGTCTTGGCGCAGGAAATAGCGGAGGCCGCAGGCCGCGGGGCTCCCGGGGAACGCGCCACCCGGGGCCAGCGGAGAGTCTCGGAGGGCCCGGCCGCAGCAGAGCACGAGGTGGAGACCGACCGACAAACGGCCCGGCGGGGCCGAGCGCGCCAGGCGCGCGGCCTCCTCCGCCGCGTCCCCCGCGACCATGAGGCTCGCGTGGCGCAGGACGCCCTCGCGGCAGGCCGCGAGGACCGCTTCGTTGACCGCTGGGGAATGCCCGAAGTCGTCCGCCGTCAGGATGAGGCGGCGGCTCACGTCAGGACGAAGGCTTGGGAGCCTTCGGCTCCGTATCTTTGTAGTAGTCCATGACCCCGTCCTTGTTCATGCCGTAGCACCAAGTGGTGTACTTGCTGTTGGTCGTGCATGGCGAGGGGCCGTTGCACCGCTTGGCGCAGGCGATGATGTTCGATGAACCGCAATGGCCGCAGGGGTTGGTGGTGTTGCCGACGGCTTGGAATTCATAGGGTTTCCCGTCCCAATCCATGCTGGCCAGATAACGACAGCCGATGAGAGCGCAGGCGTCGGTGCCGGTGCAGGTGTTGTTGATGCAGTTGTTCTTGAGCTTTCCTGAAGCGTAGCTGTTCTTGTCGATATAGAACATCCTGTTGGCCATGCCGATGATCTTGACGATGCTCGCCGCGTCCTCGGCCTTGGAGGTTTCGATCGTCCGGGTGTACTGCGGGATGCCGAAGGCGGCGAGGACGCCGACGATGAGCACGACGACGATGAGCTCGACGAGAGTGAAGCCCTTGCGGGGCGAGAAGCGCTTCAGGATCCTTCGGGTCATGGATGAGGCCTCCAAGCTAGGCATATCTTAGCCCGCTAGGGACGTGGATTCAAGGGCGGCGAAGCCGAGCGGAGCGCCTGGCCATCGGGTGCGCGGCCGCGCTCTGCGTTCGCGCGTCCCAAACCTACGCCGTCTGGATATTCGAGACGGCCTCCTGCGCTTCGGGATGATGCCCCCGCCGCGTGTTCGGATGGAAGGGATCAGCGGACATTCTTCCGGAACGTTCTAGACATGGTAAAGTATCCTCATGGTCCCCGGAAAATTCGCGGCCGGCATCGCGTGCGCCGTGCTGATGACGATGATGCCCGGTCTGTCGCTCGCCGAAGAACCGCAAGATGCGCCCACACGACGTGAGAATGCTTCTTCTCGGTATCCGGATTGCGTCCAGCCGAAGGACTCCGAAGGCCATCTCCCGATGCTCGCCGAAGTGTTGACCTGCCAGCGGGAGGCGCGCCGGGCCTTCATCGCGGACTATGAGCGGAGGTACGGCAGACTCCCGTCGAACCTCCGGCTGGACGCATTGGACGAGCATCAGCGCCGGGAGGCCCGCGAGCACGCTCTGCGGCATCCGGAACTCGCGACCATGACGTCCGAGACGGAGGTCGTCGTGCCCGGCTTCCTCGACCGGCTGAAGGGGGTGTATCAGGCCGCCAAGAGCCGTCTGAAGGGCCTCCTTCATAAAGACGAGAAGCCGGGCGTCCCAAGCGATGCCGCGACCCTCTTCTCGGGCGGAGCGGACGGGCTCAAGACGGTCCTCGACAAGTCGAAGTGGGACGGGAAACGCCCGATGGACGTCAGCCAGGAGATCAAGAATTATAACCGCGAGGTCGATGAGAACCTGGATCCGGCCATGAAGCAGTACTTCAAGAAGAAGGGCGAGACTCCGCGATAAGCATATCAGCAGGCGGCGGCCCCGGGTAGTTCTACAGACTGCGCGATCGCCGTCAATTCGGCACTCGCGCCGACAGGGGCTGTCGGCGCTCCGTGACGTCCCGCTGGACAGGCGTTCCGCCCGTCTTCCTAATCGTTGACGACCGTGGGCGTGATGAAGATGACCAGGTCGGTGTTGCTGCGCTGGTTGCTCACGCTCGTGAACAGCCAGCCGATGAGCGGGATGTAGCCCAGAAGCGGGACCTTGCGGACGGACTTGGTCTCCCGCGACTCGAGCAGGCCGCCCAGGACGAGCGTCTGGCCGTTCTTGACGCGCACCAGCGTCGAGGCCGCCCGGGTGGTCGGGTCGAAGACCGGGTTCGACTGGGACGAGATCGCCGACTCGACGACGTTCGAGAACGAGGGCTCCACCAGCATCACGATGTAGCCCTCCTTGTTCACCTGCGGGGTGACCTTGAGGGTCAGACCGGTGGGGAAGCGCTCGGCCTCGGCGGTGGTCTGGGTGATGGACTGCCCGCCGGTCATCTGCTGCTGGATGGAGACCGCCTGGTTCTGGGAGATCTGGATCAGGGCGGTCTTGTTGTTGAGCGTCATGATCTTGGGCTTGCCCAGGAAGCGGGCTTCGGCCCGGGTCACGAGGGCGCGCAGGATCACCTTGAGGCTGGTGAGGTCGAGCACGCCGGTCTGGAGGTTGCTGCCCGTGATCAACCCTCGGAACGCGTCCGATTCCCCGGTGCCTTCGGCCACTCCGCCGCCCGAGCCAGCCGTGTTGCCCCCGGCCGCCTGCTGCCCGAGGCTGCTGACCACGTTCGAAAGCGGGTCGAAGAAAGCGAATCTCGATGTTTTGGACGGCATGTTCAGTGGGAAGGTCGAATCCCGGATCGGGCCGGTATACATGCCCAACTCGCCCTTCGCTCCGCCCCACTCGAGGCCCAGGTACTGCGCCCGGTCGGAGTCGATCTCGACGATCTGCGCCTCGATCATGACCTGCGGGGGCTTCTTGTCGAGCTCGGCGAGGATCTGCTCGATCTGCGGGAAGACCTCGGGGATGTCGGTGATGATGAGGGAGTTCGTGCGGGCGTCCACGGCCACGCTGCCGTACTCCTTGGACAGGACGCTCTTGAGGACGGTGAAGATGGTGACGCCGGCGGCCTGGTCGCCCGCCCCGCCTTGCTGGCCCCCGCCTCCGCCGGCGGACTGGCCGCCGGCGGACTGGCCGCCGCCCTGAGACGACTGTGAGAACGAGGACGTGTTCGAGGTCGGGGTGAAGTCCTTCGTCTCGGCCGAGATCGACATCAGGGGGATGTAGTTCAGGGTGTAGATGCGGGTGATGCGGTTGGGCACCCCCTTCGCGCGCGGGGAGACCACGTAGGTGTTGCTCTTGCCGATGCGCTGGTAGGTCAGGCCCTTGATCTCGAGCAGGATCTGCAGGGCCTCGCGGACGGTCACGTTCTGGAGGAAGGCGGTGATGCGCTTGTCCTCCAGGCCTTCCGTGATGATGAAGTTGACCTTGGCCTGGGCCGAGATCGTGTCGAGGAAGGTCGCGAGCGGAGCGCTCTTGACGCGGACCACGATGCGGGTCTCGAGCGGATCCGTCGGCTCGGCCGGGGCGGCCCGGCGGGTCTGGGTGGCGCCGATCTGGACGTTCTGCGCGGGCCTCGGCGGGAACGGGGAGGCGGGCTCCTCCTGGGCCTCGGGCTCCGGGCGCTCGACCTGCGGGGATTCCTCCCCGGCGCCGGCTTCGGCGGCGCCTTCTCCAATGGGGCCTCCGCCCCGGGAGCTGCGCCTGACGTCCTCCTGGAATTGGGGGTTGGCTTCCGGCTCCGCCTTGCGGCGCTGGGCCCAAGCGGGGGCGGCCCCGGCGAGGAAGGCGTCGGCCGCCAGCAGCGCGGAGAGCAGCGCCGCCCAGATCCGCGTCATCGGCTCATCATTCGTTGTCTTCATGGCACTCCTCCCCAAACAGCCGCAACCCACGGATGCTCCCTACTTGGTGACCTTCTTGCTGAAGGTCCTGCCCCGGTATTGGAAAAAGACGGTGTTGGTGGTGATGCGCTTGATGACCGCGCCCATCACCGTGTCGCCCTCGTAGGCCGTGCCATCGTTGACGATCGCGGCCCTCCCGGAGGGCGTCGAGACGACCCCGTAAAGGTGGATGCGCTCCTCGATGGGCGGCTCCGCGGGCCGCTCCTTGCGGACCGTCTTGGGCGCCCGGATCTCCTCGTACTGCCGCTGCTTCTCCTCGTCGATGAGGCGCTTCTGCTCCGCCTCTTGGAGCTTGCGCTTGACGTCGATGGGCGAGATGGTCGGGTCGCGGCTCGTTGCGGGGGCGTACTCGATGGGCTTCTCCCCCGCCCGGAGCGGCGCATGGGTGGGCTGGGCGGCCTGGCCGCCCTGGCCGGGCTGGGCTTGGATGTCCGCCGCTGCCGGCGGGCTCTGGGCGGGCGGAGCCGGCGCCTCGGGGTTGGCGGGCTGGGCGGCGGCGGGATCGGCGGGGGCCGTGGCTCCTCCCATGGACGCGAGCTGGGGCGGCGGATCCTGCGGTGCCGCGGCGGCGGTGCTGGCCTGGGACGGCGTGAAGGGGGTCGCGGCGGCCGCCGCCGTCGAGACTGCGGCGTCCGCCTTGCGAGGGAGCTCCGCGGTGGTGGGCGTCGTCTGCGCCTTCATCTTGCCCAGCCAGTTGTAGAACAGCACAGCGGGCACCACCAGGACAGCCGCGAGGATCAGCCAGGTGACCGCTTTGTGGCTCACGGCAAAACCTCCGCGGGCGTCTCCAGCGGGATGATCGTCGAGACGCTGACATCCACCGTGTTCATCCCGATGGGCTTCTGCTTCTTGACGAGCTTCACATCCTTGATGTGCATGAGGTAGCGGCTGCGCTCGACGCGGGCGACCCAGGCCGCCAGCTGGGGGTAGCTCGTCGTCAGGGAGATGGTCAGGGAGACGAGCTTGTAGCCCACGCCGGCCTCGTCGGTCGGGGAGGAGAAGCTGTCGGGGACGATCCCCTCCTGGCGCAGGCTCTCGCGGACTTCCGAGAGCAGCCAGGCCTCGGGGTCATTCGTCCTGGGCAGGCTGCTGTAGAGGCGGTTCAGGCGGTCCTTGAGATCCTGGTAGTCGTTGGCGTACTGGGATGTCGCCTTGGCCGCGTCCAGCTCGGTGAGCGCCGTGGTCATAGCCTGCTGGGGCGCCTTGAACACGTAGTTGTAGCTCGCGAAGACCATGACCGCGCCCAGCGCGAGCGGGCGGGCGAAGTACTTCGGGCCCTTGTCGCGCAGGCTGTCCTTGAGGACCTTGACCTCGGCGGCGGCCGCCGCCGCCCAGCGCTGCAGGTTGTTCTTGTTTATCTCGAGGGCCATGGTCTCAGCGCTTCTTCTCGTTCGAGCATTCGATGGTGAAATGCGTCCGCTTCTCCAGGTGCGCCTCGGCCTGCCCCGGGTCGGCGAACTGCGAGTCGCCATCCGCTTCCGTGTTCTTCTTGCCCACCGAAGGTTCGATGGACGAGAACGCCTTCGAGAACGTCTCGTTCTTGCGGAGGCCGTCCGCGAAGCGGAAGGCCAGGTCCTGCTCGGCCGCGGGCGAGGGGCCGATGACGTTGCCGCCCAGGGCCATCGTGCGGGGCGAGCGCTTGTCGCCGAAGCTGATCTGGTTGACGTAGGTCAGGTCGGTCAGCCAGACCGAGTCGGGGATGGCCTCGGTGACCGCCTGGAGGATGTGCGTGAGAGGGGTCTGCCGGCTCGTGACGGCCCCGAAGGAGTTGACCTTCTCGCGCATCGAGGCGATGGTGTTCTCGATATCCTGGGCCGTCTTGTTGCGGAATTCGTCGAGCACCGAGACCTGGCCGCGCAGGCGTGAGAGCTCGCTTGATTTCATCGTGACCAGGGCGTAGCGGTAGGCTCCGATGACGAGGAGCACGGCCGAGAGCGCCGCGGAGAGCTTGAAGATGGTCAGGGCCGCTCGCCGGTCGTCGTCGCTGATGCGGCCGACCCCGCTGAGGTCGAGGTTGAGCGGCGTGGGGGCCAGGTGGCGCAGGGCCGTCCCGATGGCCGCGTAGCCGCCATAGCGGCCGCCCTTGAGGCCGAGGAGCTTGTCCGTGTCCATCTGAGCGGCCTGGAGGTTCATCTCCTGGGCGAAAGCGGCCTGCCAGCCGGGCATGTCCGGAGTCTGCCCGCTGATGCGGATGCGCTCGGGCCCCTTCGAGCCGAGCTGCTTGCGGGTGAAATCCACGCAGCCCGAGAGGTCGATCTTGCGGACCTCGGCGGCGGTCGCATCGGGCCCGAGGAAGATCTCCCGGAAGAAGATGGGCATGCCGCCGTCCGAGATGAGGATGCGGATCTCGCCCTCGTCGAAATGGACCTGCGCGTAAGGCTCCGACACCGGTTCGAGCGTGTCCCATAGGCGCTCGGTCGAGACGGGGGCCAGCTCGACGCCGACGAGCTGGAGCCCGAGCTTCGTCACCAGCTCCCGGATGGAATCCATGTTATTGCGGGGAGTGACGCCGAAGAGCACCCCGAGCTTCGGGCGCTTGTCGGGTCCCGGGGGGACCGGGACGACCTGGAAGTCGTTGACCAGGGTGGCGAAGTTGATGGGGATGTACTTCTTGGCCTCCGCCGGCAGGGCGGTCTTCCAGAAACGCCGGTCGATGCTCGGGAGGGTGAAATAGCGCAGGATGCCGAAGTGGTGCGACAAAGTCACCATCACGTGCTTCGAGCTCAGCTTGTGCTCGCCCATCGCGGTCTTGATGATCCCGCTGATGCGGTCGGTGTCCGCGAGGAAGTCCGTGTTCAGGGAGCCCCCCGTCTTCGTCTCCTTGGAGGGAGGCCCCGCCGGGATCGGGATGCGGAGCAGGCACGCGACCTGCGGGCGGCCGTCGTAGCGGATGTCGGTCAGGAAGACCGCTTCGGGGCTGAGGAAGAGGCCCAGGCACGAGCTCATCTTCGGGACGGACTTCCCGAAGGACAGCTGCTCGACCATCTCGCTCAAGGCCATCTATTTCCCCGTTCCTTTCACGATATAGATCTCCACCTTGTAAGACTCGACTTCCGAGACCTGCGTCTGGGGCTCGTTGAAGATCGCCGGGTCCATCCGGTAGTTCTTGGTGAGGCGGTCCTTCACGAAATCGGCCCGCTTCTTGGCGAGGCCCGCGGGGTCCGACTCGGAGCTGAACGCATAGCCGACCATTTGTATCTTATCCCGAGGATACATTTCCATCGTGTCGGCGACCCGGGTGAGCGTGTTCTCGCTGTCCTGCGCCATGTTGAGGGTGTTCCGGACGAACACCACCTGGAAGTTGACGACATTGCTGTGCTGGGGCAGGTTGGGGTCCGCCGAGCTCTTGGGGGGCGTTTTGGCCCCGATCTCCACGCCCTTCTTGGGCGCGGGCTTCGGCTCGGGCTCCGCCGGAGAAGCCGGCTCCTCCGCCTCGACTTTGGGCGGCTCGGGCTCGGCGCGCTTGGCCGCCTTGATCGTCTTGCCCTTCTTCTTGGCTTGCTGCGCGGGCGCGGCCTTCCTCCCCTTCGGAGTCTTGGCGGACGCGGCCGGCTTCTTGTCCACGGCCTCCTCCTCGTCCGCGGGCCCCTCCTCTTCGGCCGTCAAATCGGCGGGCGGCGGCGAGGCCTTCGCGACCAGGGTCTCGCCGGGCTTCGGCTTAGCCGGCTTCTCCGGCTCGGGCGCCGGGCCGTCTACCGAGATCCAAAGGTGTTTCTTGCGGATACGGCGCTTGAGGTCGGTCGCCGTCAGGACGGCCTCGTATTGTCCCGGCGCGTAGGGCTCGCCGAAATAGTTCTTGCGGCCGTTCCAGAAGATCTGGTGGAAGACCGGCGCCGAGCCCTTGACCTCCTGCAGGATGATCATGTCGTCCCCTTTGCGCTCGCCGGGGCCGAGGAGCTGGAAGCGCCAGGAGGAGAGGCCCGCCGGGGGCTCGACGACGGAGAACTCGATGATGGCCCCGTCGCCGCTCGCCGGGTCGATGGCGGCGGGCTGCGCCCCCAGGGAGATGGGCGGGCCGCCCTGCTCGTCGATGGAGCTGTCGGTGGAGAGCTGGAGCGGCTGGTTGTAGAGGAACACGAGGAGGATGCCGCGGAATTCCTGGAGCTCGCGGGGGATGTCCACCTGGTTGGTCAGGAGGTTCACGCGGATGCGGGGCGGGGCGACTCCCGCCTTGAAGAAATGGGAGCTGATGCCCATCGTCCGGCGCATGTCCAGGATCTTGGCGTTCCCGACGACCGCCCCCTCGGGGAGGATGATCACCTGCGTGGCGCCGAGGCTGAAGATGAGCTCGGAGAGGATGCCCAGGACCTTGGCCGCGTCCTTCTTGAACTGGACGCCGCTGTCGAAGAGCAGGTCGGCGGGGATGGCGATGCCGCGGGGCACGCGGCTGTTGGCCATCTGGACCCGGATGTCCTCGTAGCGCTTGAGCTTCTCGACCGCGGCCTTGGCCTGGTCCTGGATGCGGGTCTCGATCTCGCGCTTCATGAGGACCCGGTCGGAGCCGCTGGGGCCCTCGTCCTTGATCCGGCGGGGGCGGGCCGGGCGGGACAGGGCCGCGGGAGAGGGGATGCTCATCGCGACCTCATCGGACGACTTCCCGCGCGGGGCCGACCGCGGCTTCTCGGTGGCCTTCTCGACGACGGCGGGGGCGGGCTTCGGCGCGAGGTTCTTGGCGTCGAGCGCCCCGCCCATGGACATGCGCTGGGTGATCATGTTCAGGTATTCGTTGGCCAGGGGCCGCTCGGAGGGGTCGCCCCGGACGAGGACGTCCATGAAGCGGTCCATCGCGTCGAGGTCGTTGCCGTCCTCGTAGAGCTTGATGGCCATCTGCATCTGCTTGCTGGCGCGCGGAGCGGCTTCCTCCTCGTCGGTCTCCGCGGCCCAGGCGGGCGCGGAAAAGCCCCACCCCATGAATAGGAGGGCGGACACTGTAAGGAACGCCCGGAGCCGGGCGCCCATCCGGTCGCTGCACAAGCCGAGCATGTCGCTATTACTGTGTCTTTTTATGGTTATTGAATCATTTCATGGATGTTAAGGAAATGTTTCATGGGGGTTGAGTCCGGTTGAAAAAGGAGCGGCCCGGGCCTCAAAGGCCCGGGCCGCGGCCTCCCCCCTCCCGGGCTAGCCCTTGCCGCCGATCTGGGAGAGCTGGAAGATCGGCATGAAGATCGAGAGCACGATGACGCCGACGATGCCGCCGATGAACACGACCATGATCGGGTCGATGATCGAGGTGAAGCGCCGGGTGAACTGGTCGATCTGCTCGCGGTAGAAGGTCGAAAGGGTGCCGAGGATGTCCGGCAGCTTGCCCGACTCTTCGCCCATCCACATCATCTCCGTGACCAGGGGCGGGAACACCCCGGATTTCTTGAAAGCGGCCGAGATGGATTTGCCGGTCGCGACGTCGTTTTTCACGGCCTTGAGCGCCCCGGCGAAGATCTTGTTCGCGGCGAACACGCCTTCGAGCACGGCGATGGCGTTGAGGATGCTCACGCCGCTCTCGATGAGGGTGGAGAGGGTCGTCAGCAGGCGCTCGGTCTGGATGTTCTTGATGAAGGCCCCGAAGAACGGGAGCCCGAACATGAACTTCGCCTTGGAGTACTGTCCCGCGTCGGTCGCGAGGTACGCCTTCAGGACGAAGATGAAGACGGCGATGCCGGCGAGCAGGGAGATCAGGTTCTGGGTGAGCAGCTTCGAGATCATGATGATGAACTGCGTGATGGCCGGGAGCTTCAGGTCGAAGCTCCGGAAGATGTCGGCGAAGGTCGGGACGATCTTCACGATGAAGAAGATGAGCACGCCCATCGAGATGGTGAACAGGACGGCCGGGTAGGCGAGGGCCGTGATGACCTTGCCCTTGAGCTCCTCCTGGGAGGCGATGTACGTGGCGACCTGCTTGAGGGCCTTGGGCATCTGGCCGCTGAGCTCGCCGGCCTGCACCAGGGAGATCCAGAGGGTGTCGAAGACCTTGGGGTGCTTCTCCAGGGCCTTGTGGAGCGAGGAGCCGCTCGCGACGTCCTTGGTGACCTGGTTGAGGGCGTACTTGAGGGCGGGGCTCTCGGAGTGCTCCCCGAGGAGGGTCAATGCGCGCACGAGCGGGACGCCGCCGTTGAGGAGGGTGGCGAGCTGCTCGCCGAAGAAGGAGAGGTCGCGCCCGCCGACGCTGCCGCCCCCCCCGCGCAGGCGCCCGCCGATCCCGCCTCCGGATTCCTTCTCGGCCTGGATGGAGAGGATGAAGTAGCCCTTGCCCTGGAGGGCGTTGATGGCCTCGTTCTCGTCGGAAGCCTCCAGGGCCCCGGAGGAGGTGTCGCCCTTGCTGTCCTGGATGGTGTAGAGGAATCGCCCCATGTTATTCTCCCACGGTGATGGATAGGACCTCTTCGGCGGTCGTGACGCCCGCGAGGACTTTGCGCCAGCCGCTCGCGCGCAGGCCCCACATGCCGTCCTCGGCGGCGATGGCCCTCATCGCGGCCATGTCCCCGCTCTTCTTGTAGATCGCGTCGCGCAGGCGCTGGGTGACGTAATAGACCTCATAGATGGCGACGCGCCCGGCGTAGCCCGTCTTGGCGCACTTGTCGCAGCCCCGGGGCTTGTAGAACACGAGTTTCGAGGGGTCCGGCGCCGGGTCGAGCTCGCTCTCCTTGATGCACATTTGGAGGGTCACCGGGTCGAGCTGGGTCGGCTGCTTGCAGGCCGGGCAGAGCGTGCGTACCAGGCGTTGGGCGGCGATCATGCGCAGACAGGAGGAGAGCATGAAGGGCTCGATGCCCATGTCGACGAGGCGCACCACGGCCTCGATGGCGCTGTTCGTGTGGAGCGTGGAGAGCACGAGGTGGCCGGTGAGGGCCGCGCGCAGGCAGGTCGTTGCGGTCTCCTGGTCGCGCACCTCGCCGACCAGGATGACGTCGGGGTCCTGGCGGAGGAAAGAGCGCAGGGCGGCCGCGAAGGTGAGCCCGATGCCGGAGCGCACCTGGACCTGGTTGATCCCCTCGAGCTTGAACTCGACGGGATCCTCGATGGTCATGAAGTTCATCTCGGGCGTCTTGATCGTGTTGAGCACCGTGTAGAGCGTGGTGGTCTTGCCCGAGCCGGTGGGGCCGGTCAGGAAGATGAGGCCATGGGGCGACTCGGCGGCCTTGAGGAAGTCCTCCTTCTGCCGGGGCTCGAAGCCGATCTTGTCGATGTTGAGCTCGACGGCGCCCTTGTCGAGGATGCGCATGACCACCTTTTCCCCGAAGACGGTCGGGCAGATGGAGACGCGGATGTCGATGTTGCGGTTCTGGACCTTGAGCGAGAAGCTTCCGTCCTGCGGCAGGCGGCGCTCCGCGATGTCGAGCTTGGTGAGGATCTTGATGCGGCTGACCACGGCCGCGAAAGCGCCGACGGTGGGCGGGGTGCGCTCGTAGAGGACGCCGTGGATGCGGAAGCGCAGCATCACGCGCTCGTCGTAGCGCTCCAAGTGGATGTCCGAGCAGCGCTCGCTGATGGCCTGCTTGAGGATGGCGTTGACGAGGGTGATGACCTGCTCGCCCTTGGCCTCGGCGACCATCTTGTCGAGGTCGAGCCGGGCGTCCGAGGCGTCCCGCTCCTCGATCGCGCCGGCCGCCTTGTCCTCCTGCTGCATGACCTTGTCGATGAGGCCGCCCGAGGAGCCGTAGAACTCGTCGATGATCTTGATGATCTGGCTCTTGGTCGCGATGAAGGGCTGGATCTCGAAGCCCGTCATCAGCTTGAGGTTGTCGAGCACCATCACGTTCTCGGGCTCGGCCAGGGCGACGGCGAGGGAGTTCTCCTCCTGGAACAGGGGGATGAGGATGTTCTCGCGGGCGAAGCGCTCCTCGATGATGTTCTGGAGGTTCTGGTCCTTCTCGGGGGCGAGGATGCGGTTCTCGCGGGAGGCGAAGGGGACGCCGAGCATCTTCGAGACGGCCTGGGCGATGGCCTCCTCGGTCGCGAAGCCGAGCTTGACCACGGACTCGCCGAGGCGGGAGTTCGTGTTCTCGGCGTGCTTCTGGGCCTTGGCGAGCTGTTCCGGGGAGAGGACCTTGCCCTGAAGGAGGATCTCGTCGAGCTTCATTCGCTGCATGGATTCGCGCTCCTTGAACGGCTGTCCCGGCCCCTAAGGTATAACGAACGCGCGCGCGTTGTCAAGGCGCGGCGGCCGCGGGGGCCCGCAGTTCCGAGGCGGCCACGGCGTTGTTCGGGTCGGCCGAGAGCGCCGCCTGGAAGGCGCCGCGGGCCTCGGCTGAGCGCCCGAGGCGCTTGAGCGCCTGCCCCAGGTTGACGAGGGCCGGCACGTTCCGGGGCTCCCGCTGCGCGACGAAGGAGAGGTCCTCGGCGGCCTTCCCGGCGTCGCCGTGCACGAGCTCGAGGTTCCCGCGGTAGAAGCGGGCGCGCGTGTCCTTGGGGAAGGCGTCCGCGACGCGGCGCGAGAGCTCGAGGGTCTGCGGGCCGTAGTCCCTCCGGAGGATGGCGGCCTCGAGGCGGCGAAGGTCGTCGAGGCGCTCGAGCACCGCGGGCGGCTTGTGGCCCGACTGCTTCAGGGAGGTCCTCAAGTTCTGCTCGGCCATCCCGAACCCCGGCTGAAGGCGGAGCAGTTCCGCATACACCTGCTCCGCCTTGGCGTGCTCCCGCTTGAGGCTGTAGAGGTAGCCGAGGTTGTTGCGGTAGTGCACGTTCTCCGGGAAGAAATGGGCGGCCCGTTCGAGCAGTTCGATGGCCGGATCGATGTTCTTGGCCGAGTCGCGCAGCAGGAAGGAGGAGAAGTTCACGTAGAGGTCGTTCGAGAGCGGGTTGATGGCCCACGAGATGAGGAAGTTCTTCCGGGCCTCCTCCTGGAGGCCCAGGCGGGAGGAGAGGATGGTCGCGAGGTTGAAGTAGATCTCGTCGTAGCCCGCGTTGGCGTTGAGCGCCTCCCGGTAGGCCCAGACCGCCTTCTCGGGCTGGTCGGAGCGGGCGTAGGCGTTGCCCAGCTCGTAGTTGCTGTTGACCTCCCGGGGATGCCAGCGGTAGGCCCGGTCGAGCTCGTCGATGGCCTGCGGCATGCGTCCGTTGCGGACGTGCTTGAAGCCTATGAAATAGTGCGCTTCGCGCTGCCACATGCGCACGCCCTGCCAGGCGCCCCAGGCGCCGGCCAGGACCACGGCCGCGGCCGCCGCCCGAGCCAGGGGGCCGGCGAGGGTGCGCCGCCAGCCCTGCCCCCGCGCGAGCGCTCCCATGGCGACGCCGACCTGCCACCAGAACACGAAGGCGGGGACGGCGAAGTGCAGGGAGACGTTGAGCAGGTTGTCGGCCAGCATCCCGGCCGCGCCGGCTCCGCAGGCGTAGAGCCAGACGGGCTCCTGGCTCGCCGGCGCGGCCTTGGGCTTGGGCGGCGGGGTCGCAGCCGCGCCGGCCCTCCCGGCGCTCCAGAGGGACTTGAAGAAGACCGCCCAGGTCCAGAGCAGGACGCCGACCCCCAGGAGGCCGGTCTGCGACCAGGCCTCGAGGATCTCGTTGTGGCTGTTGTTGGCGTGCGTGCGCATGTTCCGGAAGAAGTCGAGGTGGTCGAGCAGGTTGCCCTGATAGAACGGATAGAAGAGCTCGAAGTGGCCCCAGCCCTTGCCGAAGAGCGGGCTCTCGGCCCCCATCTGCCAGGCGCAGGTCCAGATGAGCAGACGCTGGTGCCAGGGACTGTAGAAGGAGTCCTTCGACTCGGGCCGGACGATCTGCATCGCCTCCGAGAGGCGGCCGATGACGGAGGAGGAATACTGCCCGCTGATGAGGCTCTGGGGCCAGAAGAGGGCCATCAGGACGCCGGCCGTCGCCAGGAAGCCGGTGAACTCGGGGTCCTGCCGCGCGAGGCGCCTCAGCTCGGGCGAGAGGAAGGGGAGCGCCGTCGCGACCGCGGCGCCGATCCACGAGGAGCGCGTCAGGCTGCAGAGCAGGGCGGCTTCGTAGGAGAGGAGGACGACCGCGTAGACCGCGCGCTGGAGCCGCGTCTTCGCCTTCAGGTAGTAGACCAGGGCGAGCGGCAGCAGCACCACGAGGTACGAGGACATGAAGTTCGGGTTCCCGAAGGTCGAGACCGAGCGGCCGCCGTAGGGATTGAGGGTCTTCGACCAGATGATCTCGATGTTGAAGTACTGCAGGACCCCGTAGGCCGCCCCCAGGAAGCCGGCGGCCAGGGCCGTCTGCCAGATGTCGTGGACGGAGCCTCCCCGGGCCAGCCAGAGCAGGGCCGCGCAGCCGCCGACCCACAGCAGGCCGCCGTAGACGTCCCAGACATGGTCCCAGAGCGGCGCGAAGGGGCCGGTGGGGGTCTTGAGCTGGAGGAAGAACAGCCAGAGCCCGCCCCAGACCAGGCAGAAGGCGACCCACCGCCCGGGCGGCGGGGGCTCGTCGGCGATCCCGTCGGCGGAGAGGGCCGCCAGGAAGAAGGGCAGCGCGCAGTTGACCACCGAGAAATAGAGGCTGCGCGAGCCCTCGGCCCGCATCGACTCGCGGAAGAACGCGGCGTGGCCCCAGTAGCCGATCGCCCAGGTGAGCGCGCAGACGCCGAGCCAGGCGGCGACCGGGAGGTCCAGGGGCGTCCTCGGCAAAGACGAGTCCCCCCCTCGGAGGACGTCGGCGGCCCAGAGCGCGGCCGCCGCGCAGAGGCCCATCTGCAGGAGGACGATCTGGGTGATGTAGGGGTTGCGGGTGAGGTCGGTGAAGAAGACCAGCGGGCAGACGAACTGGAGCAGGACGAAGAGCGGAGGGAGGAGGCGCCTGCTCACCGGGGCGCGCTCAACGCCGGTCGATCTCGAGCAGGGGGGGCGCCTGCCCGGGAGCCTGGGCGGCCGGCATCGGGAAGGCCTTCATCAGGCCCTCGTTCTTCGCCCGCATGTAGACGATCTGCAGGTTGCGCTGGAGGTTCTCGTTCTTCGGGTCGAGGCGAAGGCCGTCCTTGAAGGCCTTCTCCGCGTCGGCGAGCTTGTTGGCCAGGAAGTAGGCGTTGCCGAGCTGGAGGTAGGCGTCCGGGTTCTCGTGCCGGTGCGCCCACGCCCCCCCGAAGTCCTCGAGCTTCTGGTAGGCCATGATGCTGCGCCGCAGCCAGGGTTTGGAGGAGAGCTTCGGGTCGACCGCGCACCTGGGGGCCTCGATGAGCTCCTTGTAGACCTCGGCCGCCTTGTCGTACTGCTTGCGGAGCATGTGGATGTGCCCCATCCGGTAGTAGTTCGGCGCGAAGACCGGATCGAGGTTGTAGTAGAGCTTGAACTGCCGCATCGCCTCGTCGAGGTCCTTCTCGGACTGCTCGACGTTCCCGCGCTGGCGCTCCCAGTCGGCCTTCTTCATGAAGAGGACGCCCATCTGGTGGTGCATCTGCACGTAGTTCGGCGCCTGGGCGCGGACCTCGCCGTAGGCGTCGAGGGCGCGCTCGAAGTCGTCGCGCGACTTCTTGTCCTTGTCCCCCCAGTTCTCGTTGTAGAGCTTCGTCATGTTGAAGCGGTCGTTGAAGACGTTGCCCTTGAAGTAGTTCGCCATGACGAAGGCCGGGTTGAGCTTGGCGACGATGAGGTAGTTCTTGAGGGCGTTGTCCCACTCCTGCCGCTTGGAGAAGAAGATGGCGATGTTGTGGTGCACGTCGGCCTTGAAATGGCCCCAGGTGCGGAAGAGCGGGAAGAGCATCAGGCCGATGACGGCGGGAACGAGGACGTTGCGGGAGAGGTAGGTGGTGCGCGCGAAGATGAACCCCTGGGCCCCGACGCAGAAGAGGAAGCAGGCCCAGGCGATCCACCACTGGAGGACCTCCCCGCCGAAGCCCAGGCGGTAGAGCGGGCCCTGCAGGACGCTGAACTCGGAGCACAGCACCCAGCTCGTGTAGAGGAGGCCGCCCCACGCGGCCAGGCGGGCGGGCCAGATGAGGAACTGCGAGAGGGTCTCGAGCGGGGTGGGGCCCTGACGGGCGGGATCCGTCCCCTCCCGGAAGGCGTGCAGGTCGACGAGCGCGACGCCGCGGGCGAGGTTGACGACGAGCCCCGAGAGCAGCCCCAGATAGACGCCCGAGGAGACGAAGCGCATGCTCACGTCGAAGAGGTTGTGGGCGAGCATGCCCTGGAAGGCGATCAGGTAGCCCAGCAGGTCGTAGGCGTGCGGAGGGGCGCGCTGGCCCTTCTTCAGGCTGCCGGTCAGCTGGCCCAGAGCGCGGTAGGCGATGAAGCAGGTGCTGATGATCAGCCAGTAGAAGATGCCGAAGCCGAGGATCCCCTCGTCGAAGAGGACTTCCAGGTGCTCGTTCTCGGAGTGGTCGGTCTCGGTGTTGTGCTTGCCCTCGATGTGGAAGATGGGCGGGCGGCGGAACGCCGGGTAGATCACCCAGAAGGAGCCGAGGCCCGTGCCGATAAGGGGCTGGGTGCGGACCATCTCCCAGGTGGCCTCCCAGGTGAACAGGCGGAAGTTCACGGAGGTGAAGGAGGAGTGGGCCAGCTTGTAGTAGACCCCGCCGAGCACCACGCCTCCGAAGAGGAGGAAGCCCAGGGCGAGCTTCTTCCACTGGGCGTGGAGGAACTCTCGGGCGAAGAAGAACGCCCAGGTCGAGATCAGCAGCATCAGGGAGATGGCGAAGCCGATCCACGCCCCCTTCGTGACCGTGCCCCAGAGGCAGAACAGGTCGAGGAAGAGGATCGGCAAGAGCTTGAACTCCCTCGTCTTCAGGTACTGGGTGACGAGGATCGGGAACATGATGACGAGGTAGTCGGCGAAGAAGTTCGGGTTCCCGAAGGTCGAGAACACGCGGTCGCCGAAGGCGCCGCGCCAGATGAAGGGGTCGGGCCCCTTCCCCGGGCCGGGCGGGAAGAAGGAGACGTCGAACCACTGCAGGAAGCCGTAGCCCACGGTGATGGCGGTCGTCCAGATGAGGATGCGGGTGGTCCTCTCCGTGGCCTCCTCGTTGAACTCGCGGATGACGATGAGCGGCACGGTCATGTAGAACACCCGGCGCAGGAAGAAGTCCAGGGAGGAGAACTTGTAGGGCGCGTGCAGGTACGAGAAGATGCCGTAGGCGAAGTAGGCCAGGAAGGGGGCGAGGGTCACGAGGTCGGTCTTGGTGAAGGCCCCGCGCCACTCCTCGAGCAGGCGGCAGAGCCAGAGGCCGAGCAGGCACACGCCGCCCATCTGGACGAGCGTGATCTTGACCTGGGCCGAGTCGTAGGTGCGCAGGTAGAAGGAGTCCGAGATGAGGAGGTAGAGGAGGGGCAGCCACCAGATGAGGGATTTCTGCGCGAACAGGGAGGCCGGGGCCTGCGTCTCCTTGGGCTGGGCCTGGGAGTGCTGGGGCTGCTTCTTGGCCATGAATCGCAGAATGATATATATTCAGGGCGATGGGCTCAAGGATGAAGGTGAGAATGGGACACGTTCTATGGATCGCCGTCGGACTCGTCCTCTTGTGGGCCGCCCTGAGGTGGTTCGAGCGGGCGAACCTCTATTTCCCGTCGAGGGAGTTCACGATGGGGCCGCAGACGTTCGGCCTGTCCTACGAGGAGGTCTTCCTGAGGACGGAGGACGGCGTGAGGATCCACGCCTGGCTGCTCCCCGCGCAGAGGCCGGGTCCCGTCCTGCTCTACTGCCACGGCAACGCGGGCAACATCAGTTCCCGCATGTACAAGGCGAACCTGTTCCACCGGCTGGGCTTGGGCGTCCTGCTTTTCGACTACCGGGGCTACGGCAAGAGCGAGGGCCGGCCCTCCGAGGAGGGGACCTACCGGGACGCCGAGGCCGCCTGGCGCTGGCTGGTCGAGGAGAAGCGGGTCCGGCCGGAGGACATCGTCGTCTACGGCGAATCGCTCGGCAACGCCATCGCGCTCGAGACGGCCCTGCGCCATCCGCCCCGGGCCCTCATCCTGGAGTCGGCGTTCACCTCGGTCGTGGACATGGGCGAGCTGATCTTCCCGTTCCTCCCGGTGCGCGCGATGACGACCATCCGCTACGACAACCTCGCCAAGATCCCCCGGGTCTCCTGTCCCGTGCTGGTGATGCACAGCCGGGAGGACTCGATCGTCCCCTTCGAGATGGGGCGGCGGCTCTTCGAGGCCGCGCCCGAGCCGAAGAGGTTCTTCGAGCTGAAGGGCAGCCACGACGAGGGCTACATCGACACGGGAGAGGCCTACTCCGGCGAGATCCTGGGATTCCTGGCGGGTCTGAAAGGCCGGTAGACGGAAAAGAAGGCAGCCGGGGAAGGGATTCGAACCCTCAACCTATCGCTTACGAAGCGA
>DMEZ01000018.1:0-14252 GCA_003450735.1 Elusimicrobiota bacterium
ATCTTCAGCATTCTCGATAGAAAACGCGGCAATTGCTTCAACCTAGCACTGCTCTATATCGCGGTGGCGCAGCGCCTGGGCTATCCCGTTTATCCGGTCTCGGCTACCGAGCATCTACTCGTTCGCTGGGTCGATCCCGCATTCAAGATGCAGAACATCGATCCCTCTGGACGGGGCAATTACTTCCCTGACGAGGACTACATCCGAAGGCTGGAGATCCCCGCGCATGCCATCAAGAACGGGACTTACCTGCGAACCATGTCCTATCGGGAGTTGGTGGGCTACATGGTGGCGGACCATGGCGGCTTCTATTACGGGGAATACCTCAAGGACGATGTCCTGGCCATTGCCCTCATGGAACGCGGTTTGGACCACAACAGGGGACATTCCGAATATTGGACCCACCTTGGAACCCGTTATCAGCATTGGGGATCACGGGAATTGATGCCCGAGGTTCGCGAGATCAAGTTTATCCGCGGGCTCGTCTTCATGAAGAAAGGGATGCGGATGGGGCTTGGGAAGCCGGCGTCCATAGAACGAAAGGAGCGCAAGGAGCGTGAGGAGCGACAGAAGGTCCTGGCGAAGCCGGGGGTCTAATATGAAGCGAGTTCTAACGGCAGCGTTAGTCTGTTTCTCGATGATGGGGGCATGGTCGACGCTTGCACGGGAATTCGATGTTGAAACGGGATTGGTTCACATGGGCGCACGTGACTACGATCCCAGTACCGGGCGTTTCCTGCAAGAAGACCCCATCATGGGCGAATTATCGCAGCCGCAGACCTTGCATCCATTCACGTACGTCGGAAACAATCCCATCATCCGCACAGACCCTCTCGGACTATCATGGCGCGAGTCACCTGGGCTGGTATGGGACTGGTTCTCTGAGTCTGGCGAGGGTTCACGCTATTACGGACAACAAGCACCCTCGACACGGGAACTAATGATGTCCCGCGGAATCAGCAAGATTCGCCAAGATTTCATCAACAATCGATGCGCCCCACTCCAGAGCGGCCGCGAGGGCGGACAAGCGTATCGTGATTCTATCCTTCATCCTTTCAATGGGACCGCAGTTCAGCTTGGGGGATATAACGCAAACGTCAGACTCGCGCCCAATGGGATGGCGATCTTTACCGTTGACAATTCACTCTCGCTCTGGTCAGCGGCCTACCATATTCCTGGCCTGCCAAAATACCTCCAGCGCGGCGGGTGGGTGCCTCTCATGGGCAACCTCAATCAAAGATTTCAGTGGCAGGAAGCAAGTCCCTGCGGGTGCCGATAGGCCAACTCCTCATGACCTGGAAATCTCGCCTGTTCCATGTGACCGACACCGAAAGGCCCTGGTATTCGGTCATCGCATGGTGGGAACTCAGACGTATTCCCTATAACCTCATCGTCGGGGGCGCTGGAACCGTTGCGGTTATGCTCGTCTGGCTATTTGTCTTTCTTCCGCCAAGGGATACCCGTGCTGAGACTGGAGTTGAGCCCCTATCTGTCATCATCTTTGGCTTTGCGGCAAACGCCGCCTATACCCTAGGCTGGCTCGTCGAACTAGCAGCGCGCATGCTGTCTCCCGGGCGAGCGCGAGACCTGGGTCCAAGGCTCCTTCGGCTTGGCATCAAGCTCTCGCTGGCCATGGCAGCTCTGCCGGCTTGCGTATACTTGCTCATGTGGATCCTCCGCATTGTTGGTGTCCGATTCACGTGACGCCGGCCCGGTACGCTAAGCTTCCGAGACGCTGACGATAGTGGGAACTTGAGAGGTCGGTTCAGCGGGATTCTTCGTCTATGGCAGTACCCCCCTCCGAAAAGCCTGCAAAATCGTCCGCTCGTCCTTCATCCTGAGCATCGCCCGCAACTGCCTCTCGCCAATCCCTCCACCCAGGTCATGAGTCCGAACCAAATGTTCCTTGATGGCCTTTGGCAAAGCAAGGAGCGCCAACAGGTTCCGCATCTTGCACCGGCTCAACCTCATCTGTCCAGCCACTTCAGACTCGCTGGACTGCCCAGCCTTCAGTAATTCAGCGCATTCCTGCGCCACCGCGATCACGCTACGACCATCCCAGGGTCTGAGAGACACAGGTCGAATCTTTCCTGCCTCCTCCCTCCGAACCAAGGCGCATCGCCCCTTCGCCCGCCGCACGAGAGCCACCGGGACCTCGTGCTGTATGTGCGCGGGACGTGTCAGCTGCTGGCACCTCCTGGCAGCTTCTGGCAGTCCCAGGCAGCTGCAGTTTTTTATGCCGTAATGAGCCGGCAGATGACTTTGACGCTCAGCGAACACCCCATCCGTAAGGCTGAATCGCTCTAGATTGGCCCTCCCAAAGAGGGCCATTTCTATGTGGGTAGCAGAGACGCTGACGGACTCGATGATGTAGCCCAGCGTTCATGAACTGCTGGCTTACGATCTCCTTCCATGCAGGTCCGGCACTGGCAGTCCTTTCTTGCCGACCGCGCGCCAGAGATTTCTCCGCCGCCAATGGACTGCCCCCCACTCGCCGAGGAGCCGCTTGGCGGCATCCGAATCGACCTCCCAGAGAGCCTGCATCCACTCAACGCACCGGTCGTAATCGGAGCCCGCGTTGGACTCCGGGCCAGGAATGAATCGATGGATGTTGCGCTTCCAGAAAGCCTGCAGCTCGGGGACCAAGGTCGTCGCCCCAAGGCGATGAAGCCAAGTACGCCGGGAAGCCAGCAGGGCTTTATCCATGGCCCAACCATATCCCAGAATTTGCGTGAGCGTCGGTGAATACGCCTTGAGCCAGTCTCCGCTCTCCACGTCCAGGCTGAGGCGAGCCAGTTCGTTAAGGCAGCGGCGCGGAGAATGCGGACCAGCCTCTATTGCCTTGAGGAGGAACCGAATGCTCTCTTGAAATCCGGACGCGGCCGAGTCGCCCTGCCGGGCCGCGTCGATGAGAGCGCGAACCCAGGACCCTTCTGGGCGCGGCCTCTCCCACAGGCCTGCTTGGCCGAAGTCACAGCAGCCGATGCTTCTCTCCGTCACGAGCGAGCGCCACTGATCGAAAAGCTCGTCCCTCATGGCGTCGAAAGCCGGCGACGGAACCCGACTGAAGGCACTCAGCGCCCTATCCCAGTTCCTCCAATCGGAGAGAAGAGCCGACTGCAGCCGGATCGCTTCGTCCGTATCCTCACGGCCCAAGGCCGCAGCGACCTGTCGCCAGGTCGTCAGCAAGGCGATGAACCGCTCATCTGGTTCTTTGCCGCGCAATCCGCCGCCGCGAGAAGCGATCAGGGTCTCGCGCGGGTCCCAATTCTTCCCGCCTCGGATGTACAGGTAGGATGTCGCGGCTTCGGCGCAGACCTGATATAGTTCATCATTCTCCTCTTTCCGCGACAATTCCTTGATCACGGGGATGGCCAAGGACCAATCCTGGCTGATCCTGGACCGGCAGGCTTGCAAATAGCTTGATCGGTCCTGGCCGCGACACAGATCCTTGTAGATGGTAAACCATCCCGAATGGGCCGAATTCAAAACCCTACTCCAGCGGCCTTCGGCCTTGTGGGCTCGGATTCCTTCCAAGATGTCTCTCTTGGCATCTTTTCCGAGATTGCGAACAAAGGCGGCCATGGCCTTGTCGTCCAAATCCAGGCCACGATTGGAGTGTTCCAGCTCGCGTAATTCGTCGAGCAGATGAAACAGGCTCTTGGCCTCGCGACGGCATCGGCGCAGTTCCCACTCGATCAGGCAGCCCGTAGCCTTGGGGCCGAGGCCAAAGCTTTCGTATTCGAACGTACCCATCCATTCGGGCAGCGATGATCTGATTTCGTCGACGCTTTCGGCGACCGCGTTGGCGAAGTTGCAATCAGGGTCCAGGTCTTCATCGAAGACACGCGGCAGCAACAAGGCCATGCGCGCCGCGATGGGCTCAAGATCGCCGGTTACGGAAAGAGGATCGAAGTAGGGCTGCTCCCAATGGTGTCCTTGGATGACATAGTTCCCCTGTTCGTCGCAGGCTTCGTTGATCACTCGATCCCAATCCTTCCAGGCTTTATTCCACTCCTGGAGGACCTTGGCCGGGCCTGGACTCGGTTCGGCGCTCTTGGGGGTGGATTGCATGGCGCGACGCAACGCGGCGCCGGTATCCGGGTCGAGCTTGGCGGCAAGACGGCCGATCCCATCGTTTCCAAGCGTCGACAAGGCGCCGGCGAGCACGCACTGAATCTCCTCGTCGGAGAGTCCGGCCCTGAGCCGGCCGAGTATCTCCTTTTCTTTCCGGTTATCGGACTTCAAGGCGGGTTGGGGCTTTCTCATCGGCATCAAGCGCCCTCTTTTTCCGCGGGATGAACCAACTCATAGAGTCCCAGCCAAGGGCCTTGTGAGAAGTTCTCCTTCGGATATCTCTCCTTGAAGAAGTGGAAACGATCCCATAGCGGCTTCAGGGCTTCTTGGCAGCCCATCATCCCCAGGACCATGCAGATCAAAGACAGCGCGTATACGTCTATCGCCGAAGAGGCGATGAGCTTAAGTAAAGCCGAAGAACAGTCGATCTTGGATTCGTATATAATCCTGATGGCTTGCTCGACAAAACAGTCATTCTGCACCTGACCCAGTTCCGCGATCAACATTGGCACAGTGGCTTCCCGCAAATCAAGCAGCTTGTCCATAAGAACCCGGTGGTTGAGGGGGTCGGGGTCCTGCTTCAAAATCGCGATAAGCCCTGCGGCGTTGTTTGTCCGTTCGATTTTACTCCTCTCCCCCTTTCCGCGGGAAATAAACGACCTAGCGACATCGCCGGCCAGCGCCTCGACTTCAGGCCTTAGTAGGCAACTGTACAAGAGCCTAGGGGCAGACATTGCTTCGTCCGGCAAAGGCAAAGGATTGTTCGTAAAGAACGCTTCATCGGCTTTGGGTGTTCCATAGTCGCTCACCGTGTTAACCAGGATAATCGGATGAATCTTCTCCGGATACGTCTCGGCCGAGGCTGCGTCTATGCAACAGCGTTTGTATTTCTTTCCGCTGCCGCAGGGGCATGGGTCGTTTCTTCCGACAGGCATGATCTTGGCGCCTCAGGATCCGACGACTTCCCAGTGGCCACCCTTGTCCGGGCCAATTCGCCGAAGTAGCCCGCGCTTTTTCAATGCGGCGAGATTCTTCTCGACGGCGGTCGTGCTGATCCTGAGGCGGCTGGAAAGAGCTGATATGGTGATCCGGCTGTCGCGGTGGATCAAGGCGAGAATCCTCAGTGCGGTTCCTCCCAACCGTTCTCCCAACTTTTCTCCCAACCTTTCTCCCGACTTCCCTCCGGACGCCCCCAAACTCTTATCCGAACCGCTCGGCCGCCGATAGAAAGCGACCAGGAACCCGCTCTTGAGAGCCTTGAAAACCACCTTCACACCGTTCGCGGCGCACTCTTGCGCGATGCGCTTGAGGCCTGAGCCCCATTCTTCCACGTCTTTGGTCCGAAATAGGACTCGAGCGACCAAGGGATTGCGGGGCATGGAGCGCTCGTCGCCCTTGATGAAATCGTCCGGCGTGTAGCCCTCCGGGAACTCCCCGGGGTTGAATATCTCGACCCGGTCCTTGAAGATCGCGACCTCGTTGTTGCGCATGACTTGGTAATCGCGGTGGCAGAGCGAGTTGACCAGTGCCTCGCGAAGTGCCTTCATCGGAATCTCCGGAATTTCCTCGCGCTCTAGTTTCCCAAACTGGACCCGCCAATCGATGTGCTCCTTGACGTAGGTCTCCGCGTTCTCCAGCACCTTGAAAAGTGGCCCTTCAAAGGTCTTGATATCGATGAAAGTGGTCTTGTCCGTGCCGGCAAAGACGGCAGCTTGGACTCTCAGCAGATTTTCGTCGCAGAACAGGACTTCGCCGGCCCTGAGCAAGCGACCATTTCGCAGGAGCTTCAGCTTATTGAGCGTGACCTTGACGCTCTTGAACTCGAACTCGACGCGCCCCACGGACCGTCCTTGCTTGACCATCCGCCGCACGGTCGTCGCGTCCACGTCGGAGAGCTTCCGCTCCGAGAGTTCAGAATCCCAACGCGCATGGTCTCCGCCGCGATTCCGGAACATTCGTTCCAGTTCGCGGGCCGAAATCTGGCGATCTTCATCGCCGACGCGGATATAGGCTCTTCCGAAGGCGAAGTATGGCCCGTCCTGGCCAGCAAATCGAACTCGAACACAGTCTTTGCCGGACAGCTTCACCCGCTCGACCTTTGGGTAAATGCGGGGCTCGATGCGCTCCGACATCGCCCGCGAAACGTCTCTCAAGGTCTGTTCCGAGACGGCTTGGCCAAGCACCGTTCCGTCGTTGCGGACGCCGAAGTAAAGCTCGCCATTTCGATGCTTGTTCAGGATAGACGCGACCGAAATTACGCCCTCTTTTAATTCGGACGTTGAACGCTTCAGTTCCAAGGTCTCTGTCTCGGGTCTCATGCTGTGGTTATTTCTGCAGGAACCATTTTATGAAATTTCTCCACCAAGGGGCTTCGGCCCAAATCGGTTACGAGTTGGCTGATGGCGCAAACACCATCCTCCGAAACTCCACAAGCCGAGGCCGCTCCCCTCGAATCCGCAGCAGCGCCCTCAACTGCCTCTCCCCAACCCGCCCGTCCATGTCCCGCGTCCGAACCAAGTAATCTCTGATTGTCTTGGGCAGCGCCAATAGGGTCATCAGGTTCCGCATCTTACACCTGCTCAGCCGCATCTGCTCCGTGGCCTCAGCTACACTCATACCCGCCTTCAATAGATCTGCGCATTCCTGGGCGACGGCTATGACACTGCGGCCTTCCCACGGCTTCAGGGACACCGGCCGAGCCTTTCCGACCTCCCCCCTCCGGACCAAGGAGCACCTCCCCTTGGCCAGCCGGACCAGGGCCACCGGCAGTTCGTGCTCTATTCGTGCCGACCGTGTCAGCCCCAGGCACCTCCTGGCAGCTCCTGGCAGTCTCTGGCAGCTGCAGTTCTTTTTGCCGTAATGATCCGGCAGCCAGTTTCCGACGGACTCTGTCCAGACAGAGCTGAAGCCCTCCGCAAGGAGGGCCTTTTTTGTAGCATGCCCGTCTCGGGGAGGCCCTCATGAGACAATGGTGCTCATCCGTTCCGGCCATATTGATTGCGGCAGTCCTATCCGGCTGCGCCACCCCTCTCCAGAAAGCCATCATCCGGGGGGACGACGAAGCGGTCCGCCGCATCATCGGCGCGGGAGCCGATGTCGAGGGCCTCGGCTGGGGCACGGACAAACAGGAGAGTCCCCTGTATACCGCCGCGGTAACGGACAACCTGCGGGCCGCGCAGCTGCTCGTGGCAAAGGGCGCCAAGGTGGACCGCATCCTGTCCTACGGCAGGCACCCCTTGAAGCAGGCGGCCTTCTGGGGCTACACCGACATGGTGTCGTTCCTGCTGGGGGCCGGCGCTGACCCCGAGGCCGGGGGCCCCGAGACCGCCCTGGTCCTGGCGGCCTGCGTGCCGGGGAACCGCGTCTCCAACCCCATCGACAAGGGGATCATGAAACTCCTTCTGGAAAAAGGCGCCGACCCGAACCGGTCCGGGAACTTGATCGTCCGGATCGGCGACACGCCGCTCGCCTGCGCGGCGAGGAAGGGCGACGCGGCCGCGGTCCGCCTGCTCTTAAAACACGGGGCGGAGGTGGACCCCGCCGCGCTGGACCAGGCTGCAGGGCCCGTGAAGCGCCTGCTCGAGGAGGCCCTGGCCGCGGCCCAGGGCCCCACGGCTCCCGCGGCCCCTTCCGTCCCCAGCGCCGCCGCGGAGGCTTCTGCCAAGGCCCTCGGGACGTCCGACATCGACAAGCCGGGCTTCCGCCTGGCCGAAAGACCGGAAGACTATGCTGTCGTCGTCGGCATCGGGAAGTACTCCGACATCCCGGAGGCGCGGTTCGCCGAGCGTGACGCCGAGGCGGTCAGGGACCATCTGATCGCGGCCGGCTTCCCCAGCCGCAACGTGGTCCATCTGGCGGGAGAGAAGGCCGGCTACAAGAGCCTGGAGAAATACGTGGAGGCTTGGCTCCCGAACAACGCGTCAAGGGCGGGCCGCGTCTTCTTTTACTTCTCCGGCCACGGCGCGCCGGACCCCAAGACCGGCGAGGCGTATCTCATCCCCTGGGACGGCGATCCCGATTATCTCGAGCGCACCGGCTATCCCATCAAGCGCCTCTATGAGAAACTCTCCGCGCTCAAGGCCAAGGAGGTCATCGTGGCCATGGACGCCTGCTTCTCGGGAGCGGGCGGACGCTCGGTGCTGGCCAAAGGCGCGCGGCCGCTAGTCATGAAGGTGGACGCCGGGACAGCGCCGCAGAACCTCACAGTGTTCGCCGCGACTTCGGGCAGCCAGATCACCAGCGCACTAGAGGACCAGGGCCACGGCACCTTCACATACTACTTCCTCAAGGGTCTGAGCGGAGCAGCCAAGGACGGCTCGGGAGCGGTCACAGCCAAGGGCCTCTACGACTACCTCAAGCCCAAGGTCCAGGACGCGGCCCGCAGGCAAAACCGCGACCAGGAGCCCGTCCTGCACGGCTCAGGCGACAAGGAACTCGTCCGGTTCTGACAGGGCGGTTCGAGCATCATCCTGTTCGGGGTTGTGCATAACCCGCCAGGACTTCCCATCCGAGCGATATAGACGGGTTCTGGGCCCTCAGCCAAGTTAGGATATCGTCGGTTTCGGGCAGCCAGTTTCCAAGGAATCCGAACTGGCCTTCTGATGCAGCAGGTTGCCCAGAACGGCCGAAAAGTTCGGATTTCTTTTTTCCTAACAGCCAACTGCCGATTAGGATTCGAACTTCTCAGTTCACGCTTTCGAAGCAAGAACCCCGAAATGCCAGGGCGGCAGTTCGATCGGGGTATCCTTCACCAAGCGGAATCCGGTCTCGCGCACCAGGCTCATCACGGCCTCAGGCTTCGGCCTGATATCCAGCGCGGGGCCGCGCGGCGTCCTCTGAGACCATATCCAGTGGATCGCTCCCACCTTTCCGTCCGGTCTGAGGATGCGCAAAGCCTCCCGTGTCATCTCGAGCGGGTGCTCGTGGTGGAGGATATTGAAAAGCATGACGTAATCCGCGCTGTTATCAGAGAGCCCGGTCCCCTCCGTTATGAAATCCCGCTGCAGGAACTTGATGTTTCCGAGCCCTGCAGCCGCGGCACGGTCGCGCGCCATCTTCATGACCACGTCATCCATATCCAGAGCATGAAGCCTGCCCGTTATGCGTTGGGCGGCCGGAAGCGTGAATGTGCCGTATCCACAACCGAACTCGACTAGGTCGCGCACCGAGGCGTCCACTCCCATCCGGTCGAGTATCAACGGCACGTCGAAGAGGCTCTCCCAGTACCCCACCTCGGGCATGCCGCTGTCACGGACTTTCATGCGTTCAGAACGATACGACGCGGTCTGAATTCTTCACGAGTTCATAGAGATCTTTCATCGTCGAGAGCGGGCACACCTCACTCGCCTCCCTCTCGCGCAGCTTGAGGCACGTCCCGCAAGCGAGGAGTTTGCCGCCCGCTTGGCGGAAGTCCTCGGCCTGGGCTTTCACGTCGAATCGCTTATCTTTCGTCTCGACCGAGTCAACGCCGGGCCCCATGAAGAACACCCCGACTTCATCGCCCTGCTTCCTCGCGAAATTCGCCAGGCGCAGCGCGTTCCAGGCCGTTTCCGCGTCCGCGACCGATATGACAATCCCGAGCTTCATCAGAGTTCCTCCTTGGATGTGCTTTCAGCGTCGCGCTTCGCGTTCCGCACGGGAAGCCATCAAGCCCTGGCCCCGCATCCGATCGATAAGCACCGAGCGCATGGTCCTGCATGCGTCAATGATGCGCGGGTCGGCGATGCTGTAAAAGATCGTCGTTCCGCTGCGCCGGGTCCTGACTACGCCCTGCTCTCGCAGCACGGCAAGGTGCTGTGAGACGGTCGGCCGGCCTATGGCCACCGATTCCGTGATGGCGGCCACGCTCAACTCGCCCTTTCCCAACAGGTCGATGATCTTCAATCGCGCCGAATGGGTGAAGATGCGGCACATGGCGGCATGGGCCTCATAGATATCAGAGTTCATATATTAGAACATTAGCACATAGGACGCGCCGAAACAGTTCGGAAACGGAGCAGATTGGCCCAAGCAATCGGGAGGTTTTCCGAACTAGTTCGGATTCTTCTCCGGCTCGGGCAGCCATCTTCTAACGGGTTACATAGAGCCGAACAGTAAAGCCCTCCGAGCGGAGGGCTTTTTGTTAGAATGGGGCCGATGGCCGACACAGGCCCCTCTCCAGCGCCGAGGTTCGATTCGTCGTGCTTCAACGACCCCGTCGCACTGCGGACGGACTGGTCCCCGATCTGCTCTCAAGCCGTGTACAACCCCCAGATGCGCACGCTGGTTCAGACCGGCCCGCAAAGGATGGAGTTCCGGCCATCCCAACCGGAGGACGGCGAACGAGAATTCCGCCCACAACCACACACGGTCCTGGTTGCCGCGGGACTTCGCGATGATGAAGAAAAGCCGGATCGCCGCGTAAGCGATACAAATGGTAGCCGCGACAGCGTATGGCGCGCTCGCGCATCCAAAATGTTTCGCCTTGGCGATTTCATGGGCTGGATCGGCAAAAGGGAGGCCTTACCATCCTTCTCCCCCGAGCAAGAAGGGATATCTCATAAAATCACTGCCTGATTTTACATATAGTCCAGGCCGCCTTCGGTGAGTTAGCGACGATTTTCAGCTATATTTCACATATAGTTTACATATTGACACCCTCTTACGCATCCTGTAGACTCCCCCCATGGAAGCCAAGGAATGGGTTGATGCCGCCCGTGAATTCCTGAGACAAAGCCTGACCCCTCCAGCCCCTCATGAGCTCAACGAACTCGACTGGAAGCGGGAGTTGACCCCCAACAAAGAGCGCTTCGCTGAACATATCTCTGCGTTCGCCAATAGGACCAAAGGCGGTTTCCTGGTTTTCGGAGTGACACGCGAAGGCAAGATCTCGGGAGTCTCGGAGGCGGAGGCAAAGGAAACCATCAGCCGGGTCGGCAGCATCGCCAGGAACGGCCTGGAACCTGCATGCATGGTCGACCACCTCATCGAACCCATAGCTGACTCTGACCGGGTCTTGCTCTGCATCCATATCGAGGAAGCGGCCCAAAAACCGGCCCACCTCCGCGGAAAAAGCCTGGAACACTCTTTTATCCGCAGCGCCGGCCAAACAAGGAGAATGGACGCGGACGAGATCCGGGCCGCTATGCTTCAATCGCGGACGATCCGATTCGAGGAACTCACGATAAGCTCCCCGGATTCCCAGAAGACTCTGGACGAAATGGATATCTCCCCTGTGTGCTCGAGACTCAAAATACCCGTCTCAGGAGAACCGGAGCGCCGGAAAGAGATACTGGTCAACCTCAAGTTCGCCGCAAGAACCACGGCCGGACTCTTGCCGACTTTCTTGGGCCTCCTGGTTGCCGGGAAGGACTTCAAGATGATCCCGGGTTGCGAGCACTATGGGATCAGATTGACGCGGTATAAGGGTCTCTCGCGCCTGGAAGCCGATCATGACAAGTTCTTCTTCTCCGGCTATGTCCACTCCTTCGATCAAATCATCGACGACATCGTCTCCCTCCTTCCCACAAGCGAGGTCATAGAGAAAGCCTCGCGGAAACAGGTCCCCGTCTATCCGGAGATCGCCCTCAGAGAGCTGATGGCGAATGCCGTCATCCATCGGGACTACACGCGCACCGACAGCTACGTCCAGGTGGAGATCTTTGAAGACCGCATCGAGATAACCAATCCGGGCCCTCTCTTGCCCGACATGAGCGTCGACCGCCTTATTGACCAGCAGCCTCGAGCACGGAATGAAGTTCTCGCCGCCCGGATGCGCGAACTAGGCTTTTGCGAGGAGCGCGGCAGCGGGATAGATAGGGCCGCCGCGGCCCTGGAGGTCTACGGTCTTCCAGCGGTCCATTTCATTAACAACCCGGATAGTTTTCGAGCGGTTCTTTACTCGCCCAAACCCTACAAGGCCATGGAGCACGAGGAAAGATTGAGGACCGCGTACCAGCATACCTGCCTGCACCATGTCATGGGTCAAAAAGTCACTAATGCTTCTTTACGCACTCGCTTGAAGCTCGCCGAAAAGCAGTCCCAGCTGGTTTCCGCACTCATACGCGAGGCGATCAAGGCCAAGATAATCAAGGTCGCCAACCCCGGGACATCCCCGCGGTACATCCATTACATCCCCTATTGGGCGTAGCGTCAGCGACGATATCGCCGCTGCGGACTGCGGGCCAATCCCGACACTAGTCGGTTGCGGGTAACCCCGAGGATCCCGGCCAGCCTTTCAAGATGCTCGGGCCTTGGCTTTGTTTGCCCCATCTCCCACTGGCATACCGCCGTCTTGCAGACCCTCAGCCGCCGGGCCAACTCATTCTGCTTGAGCCCCTGCTTCATGCGGAGGGATCGGATTCTCTCGTCCAAAGTCTGCGGCGGGACCATCCCTGCCGCTTGCTCTTGCAGGCTTAACTTCCTCCGAAAGGAGGGCTTTTTGTTAGAATCAACCCGCCATGGTATCTCGAAAGGCGCTCCTTGCCGTCACGGTCCTTTTGGCCGCGGGCTGCGGACCGACACGGGTGATGCTCATTGAAAAAGGCCGGACGGCCGAATACACCCAAGGAGCGCTGGCAGAGTCCTTCCAGCCCATTGACCTCGTGGCATGCCTGGTCCCCGACAATTACAGCAGCCTCAAATACGGACGGCGCTACGCCGTCGGACATGCTCGCCAGCTCTACGTGGAAGGCGCCTTCACCGACGTCCGGGAGAACTTCGAGGGTCTCGACGACGTCTGTGACATAAAACTCCGCATTCACACAAACAATCTCAACTACCTAGAGGTCTTCGCGGCGAAAAGCGGTCAGCGCCTCTTCGACGTGAATGCCACCTCCGGCCTGTTGCGGGCCGCTGGAGCCTACTCGCCATTATTCAGGTCAGCGCTCTACCGGCGCTTTGCGGACAATCCCGACTTGGTGGCCAGGCTCAAAGCGGAGCGAATGCCCCGCGAAAGGACTCCCGGGAACGCTCTGGCGACGCATGCGGCCGCGCCCTCCTTGCCCTCCGCAGGAGGAAGTAACTCTCCCATTGACAGCCCCGCGTACCGCCACGCTGAACGCCCACGGGATTTCGCCGTGATCGTCGGAGTCGAGAAATACCAGGACCTCCCTCCGGCGGGCTTCGCCGAGAGGGACGCGCAGGCCGTGAAAAGCCACCTTAAGGCGCTTGGTGTTCCGGAGCGGAACATCGCATTCCTTATCGACAATCGGGCGCTCCGATCGTCACTCGAGAAATATGTTGAGCAGTGGCTCCCCAACCTCGCGACGCCGGACAGCCGGGTCTACTTCTATTTCTCGGGGCACGGCGCGCCGGATCTCAAAACCGGAGACTCGTACCTGGTGACCTGGGAGGGCGACCCCAGTTTCCTCGCCACCACAGCGTATCCGGTAAGACGTCTCTATGAAAGGCTCTCCGCGCTCAAGGCTAAGGAGATCGTGGTCGTCTTGGACGCCTGCTTTTCAGGTGCCGGGGGCCGGTCGGTGCTGGCCAAGGGCGCCCGCCCGCTGGTCATGAAGGTAGGTTCTGCGGAAGTGCCGCAGAACCTGACCGTTTTTTCCGCGGCCTCCGGCGAGCAGATAACCAGCACTCTGGAAAACGAAGGCCATGGGACCTTCACCTACTTCTTCCTGGAGGGACTCGGCGGCCGGGCCAAGGACGCTGCGGGGCGGGTCACGGCGCTGGCACTCTACAACTACCTCAAGCCCAAAGTTCAAGATGAAGCCCGTCGGCAGAACCGGGACCAGGAGCCGGTACTGCAAGGGCCCGGCGACCGGGAACTCGTCCGGTTCTGATATTGTCGGTTTCCCCCAGCCAGTTTTCGAGGAATCCGAACTCGAAGCCCTCCGCCCAAACAGCGGGGGACTCTTTCTTTTTCAGGGCTTCTCGGTTGAGGTGGCAGGAGCCATTTGCGCCGGCTGATCCAACCGCGACGTGATGTTGCGCCCCACCGTGTAGCAGTATAGCGCACTAGGATAAACGGTGACCGTGCGATTCTCCAACGCGAACGACTTGGAATAGGTCTTCGTCGTGAAGAATGCAGAGCGGATGCCCGCATGCCTCTGCAACAGAGCCTTCATGGACCGAGTCTCGTCCCCGAAGTCCGTGGTCAGTCGGTCCGACCACTTGATCTCTCCGATCCAGCTCGGCTTTTCATCCGGCAAACCCAGATATACGATGTCGACTTCCCCCTCATT